>JAZLLI010000027.1:0-254821 GCA_045598085.1 Acutalibacteraceae bacterium | reverse complement strand
ACGATCCGACTTCTTCATTTTCAAAAATCAGCTTTCTGTTGTTTTCCATGATCGACGGGCAGGGAAAGCCCGCCTTTTCAAACATCGCATAGACGTTTTCGCCGAGCCGTCCCTTGGGCAGAGCCACATTAAGCATTGTTTTCAATTGAAATCACCTCGCCTTTTTTAACTGTAACAATTTTTCTGCATCTGATATTTTGCGGAAGCTCGCAGAGAGCTAAAACGCTTCCTTTCATTCTTAAAATTTCGGTCTGTGCCTCAATTTCGCTAAATGAAGTTTCGCTGTCATAAACAAGAACGGTGTCAACATCATAATCGTTATTATTTGTGTTGAGAAGCTCCAGCATATCAAGATAAACTGCGAAGCCGATTGCATTCTTTTTAAGCTTCATTTTTTTAAGGAGCTTGTCATACTGACCGCCTGAAAGAACGCTGTTTGGCACGCCCTGAATGAAGCCTTTGAAAACGATGCCGTTATAATAATGAACATTATCAACAACAGAAAAATCAACATTCACCGCCTGCTGATTTGGAAGTGCGGTGGCAATTTTTTTGAAATTCTCGATAGTTTTCTCACAGCCTGTGCCCTTTAAAAGCTCCTCCGCTTTCGGGAAAACTTTTTTAGGTGTGCCGTGAAGTGAAACAATGCCCTTTAAGATGTTGAATTTCTCTTCGGGGATGCCAAGCTCTTTGCATTTCTGCGAAAGCTCGTGAAGATTTTTTTCGCCGATACAGCGGACAACATCTGCCCTTTCGCTGTCGGGTATGCCGATATAATCAACCACCTGCTTCAGCACTGCAAGGTTAGAAATATCAAGAACGCTGTTTTCAGAAATTGTGAAAAGGCTTTTAAGTGCAAGGCTCAGCACCTCAAAGATGCAGTAATCATCAACATCGCCAATGCACTCAAGACCAGCCTGCATAATCTCTTTAAAAGTGTGGGTGCTTTTTGAAACTCTGTAAACATTTTCGTTGTAATAGAGCTTTTCAATAGCCTTGTCCGTATCCTTGGTGTTTTTAACGATTGAGAGGGTAACATCAGGCTTCAAAGCCATAAGCTTGCCGTTAGTATCTGTGAAAGTGATAACGCTGTCTGAAACAAGGAAATCCTTGTTTTTTGAATAAAGGTCGTATTCCTCAAACTTGCTCATTTTGTAGTGGGAATAGCCGTAGGAATTATAAAGCGCACGAAGTGAAAAGATGATGTTTTCATTCGCCTTTAAAGGAAGATTGCTTGTCATAGTCCTTTTTCCTCCGATTCAGGTATTCTTTAGTTGCTTTAGCATAGTAACACGATAAACCAACAAAGTCAAGATGTTTGTGAAAAATATATAAGAAAATGCCCGATTTTTTGTAATAAAGACAAAAAGTCAAAGACACCCCAACAAATAATTATATCACAAAAAAGAGAAAAACAACAGCTAAAATTTATATTTTCGCAAAAAAGGCTCCATTCAAACGAATGAAGCCGAGGGGGTTATAATTTAATTAGCTCTTGGTAGAAGTGATATAGGAATTTTAGATTTTCTTCCATATCTATGCCTTTAACCATACTTGTATCACGAGAAAGCAACTTATTATGATTATTCCCTTTTATCAAAAATGTTGCATACCAAAATAAAACCTCAAACAAATCGTTGTTTACTTTATCATCTATTCTATTTGTAAGCCTATATCGTATATCACCAAAAAAACTGTTAAAGCTCTCTAGATTATCTTTTACAATATTTCTTGAACTTTCTTTTAAAAAACGCCAAGAACCATAAGGTTCAAGAAGAATTTCAGCTATATTTTCTCCTTTTATATGGTAGTAACATGTAAAAACTGTTAGTAGGAGTTCCATATACATTACTGTATAATCGTAGTTTTTTATTAAATCAGAAACCATATAATGTGCCCGTTCTGCTTTTTCTAAAAGTTGTTCCCGTTCACGCATATCAATATTATGAGAAAGCTCTGAAAAATACTCCCAAAATTCGATTTCACAATCATATAAAGATTCATCAAACATTTTAAGATATGTTTGATACTTTTCTGCAATATCATGACTAATAATTCCAGCATCCAAAGGAAAATAAAATCTAACAAATTTTTTTAGATACTTTTCGGAATCTATAAACTCGCCGTTTTTATCATAGCCAAAAGCATCAGCAATGCTGTGTAGCAACCGTTTTTTATCAATAGCAATTATGGTAATGAAATTGTCTATACCCTCTGTAATATGATGAAGTCTTTCAAGAATCTTTATAGCATATTGTGGCAAACAACGGTCAAGCTCGTCAACAACAAAAACTATTGTTTTGTCCTTTGAAATTTTTTTAAGTGATTCTCTCATTGACTCAAGTGCCTGATTAAATGACCAGAACGGGTCAAAATTACCGATGTTATCAAGTGTTTCTTTCGTTCCATTTTCAACAGCTCTTATGTTTTCTAAAAGTGCATTTATATCAACACCTGTTTTGCTTTCAATTGTTTTATTGAAGCAGGACAAAGCAACGGTTCCAACGCCCTTTAAAATAGCAAGCGTCTTTTTCTTTTGCTTTTCTGTGAGAAGCTTTTCATTTTTTTCTATTTCATTTATCATCATAGAAACAATAGCAACTAACGGTTCTTCATAATAATCATACTGCCAGCAGTTATAATGAAAAACTGCAAACCTGTCATTGTTAGTTTCTTCAGATTGACATTCTTTTAATGTATCTTCAAGCATACCTAAAAGAAATGTTTTACCTACACCCCATTCACCATCAATAGCAAATGAAGTATTTGTTGTTTGTTTTGATAAATTTATCACAAGATCACAAAGCTGCTCAACAACATAAAATCTTTCTAAACAATCTATCTTCCCCATTTTTTACATCCTTTCACTTAATTATATTTTATCCCCCACTGGTCGGCAACGATAAAGCCGAGGGATTTATAAAATTCCACTATGGAATCGTTTTTGCAAAGGAGTTCGGTGCGTTTGCCCTCTTTCAGCATTTTATTGCCGAGGGTTTTCACTATTGCGCCACCGAAACCGTTGCCCCTGCGGTCGGGGTCGGTGGCAACTGCGCCAAGGAGTGCGGAATGCTCTGCCATAAACAGCACCGCCGCACAGGCAGAGAGATTTTCGCCCTCCGTTATACCTGCGGTTATGGCTGTGCCGTGATTAACTCTATATGAAATATCCGAAAGCCACGGCAGGTATTCGCCAACACCAATGAGCTTTGCTCCGCTTATGAGTGAATACATTTTTTTATAATCCACTGAAAATGTGATGTCAAAATTTTTCACAGGCTGTGCCTTTTCATAACGGACAACATAGCCCCATATGCTCTCTGTTATGCCGATTTTTTTCATCACATCACGCTGACACTGTAGGGATGAAAATGGCGTTGCCTTTATAAAAAATTCAAGCTCTTCAAAGTCGGCATTTTCATTGCAGGTGAGGGTCATATCAGCATCCATAAGGGATATTGCTCCGCAGGGCGCACCGCTTTCATCATACTGCACCCACACCTTTAAAAAGTCAAACCTTGCGCCGTAAGTATTAAAATAAGAAAGGATTCTTGTGCCGAAAACATCCCGACTGCAAATGAGGTCAAGGTCGGCAGTTTTATTTTCAATCAGCCTTATCATCTGCAAGCTCCTTTGCAAGGGCGGTGATAATTTCGTATGAGGAATAAACATCCTCCTCTTTGATTACGCAGGATGGTGAATGGAGATAACGGCATGGAACAGAAACGGCAAGGGTTTTGATTCCGCCTGCGATTTTGTGGATATGCCCTGCGTTGTTGCCGCCTGCAACCATTGTTTTGGACTGGATTTTTATATTATTTTTCTTTGCAAGGTCGAGGGCAAAATTATAGAGGTTTTTGTTATAAATTGTGCGTCTGTCCATAAATGAAACGGCTCCGCCCTCGCCAAGACAGCAGACTCTTTTGCCACCCTCAACGCCTGCAAGGTCGGCGGCGGTGGTGGATTCAACAACAATAGCGTAATCGGGCGCAACGGTGTATGCGGCAGTGTCAACCATACCAAGCCCCACCTCTTCGCCTGTGGAAAATGTGAAATACAAATCAAACGGCTGTTCTTTTTTAATCATCTCAATAAGAATTGCACAGCCTGCACGGTCGTCAATTGCCTTTGATTTTATGAATCCGTTGCCAAATTTCACAAAAGATGAATCAAAATATGCGCAATCGCCAAGGGTAACGAATTTCTCTGCCTCTTCCTTTGAGGATGCACCAATATCAATAACAAGGCTCTTTTTATCGGGGTATTCGCCCTTTTGTGAGGCGGAAAGCAGATGAACAGGCACAACGCCGATAACACCGTGAATTTTTTTCTCACCAACAAGCACGGGGATGCCTGTCATAACAGCGGTGTTGATACCGCCAACGCAATCAAAAAGAAGTGTGCCGTCATTATTTATTGAGGTGATGATGAAGCCGACCTCGTCCATATGAGCGTCAAGCATAACCTTTTTCTTGGCAGGATTTTTGCCTTTTTTGAATACAATCAGATTGCCCATGGGGTCAACTGTGATTTTATCTGCAAATGGTTTAATTTCGTTGATTATATAATTTCTTACCTCGTCCTCTCTGCCAGATGTTCCGCAAAGGGTGCAAAGTGTTTTTATAAGCTCTGTCATGCTCTGACGCCTCCTTTATTCATTATGTAGCGTGCCATAAGCTGTGCTGTTGATTCAATATCGTTGATATTCACAACCTCAACAGGGGTGTGCATATTTTTAAGTGGAATTGAAAGAAGTGCAGTTCTCTTTCCGCCTTTGCTGACGGCGATATAATCTGAATTTGTGCCAGTTTTGCCGCCCATAATTTCAAGCTGGAATGGAATTTTTTCTTGTGCTGCAATTGATTTAAGGCTATTTGCCATGCCGTAATTTAATGCAGGGGCAATGCCAATCATTGTGCCGCCGCCCAAAGAAGCGGTTACGCTTTCGGGTGTGCCTTTGCTCTTTGCAAAGCTCACATCAACGCATATGCACTCTGTATCATCAGAGTTAAAGCCTGCGGCAATTGCGCCAGATGAGCCTGTTTCCTCCTGTGCAGAGAAAAGAACAGACACTTTCTCTTTGCAGTTATTTTCTTTGAGGATTTCAAGGCAGCGGAGAATTGCAATAACACCTGCCTTATCATCAAAATATGCACCGCTGAGGTTGTCGCCAAGAAGTTCCCTGTAAGCGGTGGCAAAGGTAACTCTATCACCAAGGGAGATAATTTCTTTTGCCTTGCCAGAGGTAAGACCTGTGTCAATCATAAGCGTGTCAAAATCCGAAGCCTCTTTATGGTCTTTTGCAAGGTGCGGAGGGGTGGAGGTTACAACGCCATAGACGGTTTCTTTGCCGTGAATTGCAACATCGTGCGCCGCAAGGGTGCGAATGTCAACACCGCCACATTTATCCACATGGAGGAAGCCGTCATCTTCAATGCCGGTAACAACCATGCCGATTGTGTCAAGGTGAGCGTCAAGGAGGATGCCCTCGCCCTCACCGCCATTTTCGCCAACAACATTGCCCATTGCGTCAATGTGAGCGGGCATAAAATCGCTTAAAAGCTTCATTGCAAGGGGGGCAGTGAAAATCTCATCCCCTGAAGCAGATGAAGCACTGCAAAGTGAAAAAAGTGTGTTTTTAACATTCATAATATCATCTCTCTGTTATAAATTTCTTTTAAAAAGCTCCCATCGGATTTCCGACAGGGAGATTATGGTATGACACAAAGATACCCGCTGAAAAAACTTTTCAACGGGTTGTTTTTTTAGCTTGACAAATTGGGATTTAGCGATAAAGTCATTGTTGATCTTTGTTTCGATGATTCAAATAATCAAACCAATTGTTTGAATATCTGGTATCCCATGCAACATGGGTTATTGACGAGTACGGTATTGTCAATGTACCCTCCTGCCAAATGCCGTCTGCACCAAATTGCCGAAATATCAGATTGCGTTTATTGACTTTAATTATTTTTCCAATGGCAAATTGTTCATTGATATTGTCCTCAATAATCAAAAAACCCGAAAAATCCCTCAAACTCATAAATATTGACTGCCAAGATGATAAGTCAATATGAGGATTATAAACTTGCTTCGTGATTCCGTTCCATATGTTTATTTTCTGGCACAAATCATCTTTCATTTCTACTTTTGTTATATGAGAAATTTTTCTAATATGAAATCCATCAAGTAAAAAATCATTTTCTTCTTGAGCAAGTAAAAAATGCTCATTCACGTCATTAGGATAGTAATAGAAATAATTTGAATCGTATTTCAAATACACACGAGCTATACTTGTTCCACTTTTGCATTTATCAAGGATAGCAATTTTGTCTTCTTTTTTCATATTGTATCTCACCCTGCAAATTCTAATTTTCAATCAAGTCAAAAACCATGTATTGTTACGATGTTTTTATATTCTTATTCAAGATTATTCTCAATATATAATGAATCCTCACGCCATTTTGCTGGATTATTGTCAATATACTGCCACCTGATTTGATAATCATATTCATCTCTGATTATGTGGTCGTAGAAAGAGCGTTGAAACAGCTTCTCTACAGGCGAAATCTTTTTGCATTCTCTCGTTGTCAATGATTTAAATACACGAACAATATCTGATACTGTCGTAGGGGAAGGGCTTGCCCTTCCCGCATTTCTCAATTGCATCAAAATATGTATATGGTTTGGCATAATTACATAATTGTCAATAGATATATCTTGAAAACGCTTTTGCAAATCTAATAATTGTTCTTGTGCTATTTTTCCAAACGGGAGCAAAACTGATTCGGGAAGGGCAAGCCCTTCCCCTACGGAAACACGGGACAAAATCGGCTTTCTGCTATGCGTACAAATCGTTATAAAATATGCTCCGTTTTGGCTGTAATCATAATTTTTCAATCTATTTGGTTTTCTTTTTGATATGTCCATAGAACAATTTTCGCACCAAATTCTGCTTTATCAATAAAGCTTTGTTCCGCCTACATTTCTGATTTTAAGAATGTGGCATGAATCATCGCCATAAACTGCTTCGATTTCTGCTTTAAATTCATCAAGAACACAATCGGGAACGAATGCCTGAATTGTGCCTGCGAATCCACCACCGTGAACTCGCCATGCACCCTTGCCTGCAAGCACTCTTTCGCAAATGCAAAGTGCAACTGAAACAGGCTGCGAAGCGGTTGCCTTTGTTGAGAAAACATTCTGATTAAACATAAATGAAGAATGTCCGCTTTCAATAATAATGCTCTTGAATTCTTCAAAATCATTCTCTGAAAGAGCTTTTTTGAGCCTTTCAACTCTGTGATTTTCGTTATAGAAATGTGTTGCACGAAGCACTGCTCTGTCGCCGCATTTCTCTCTTACAAGGGCGATATTTTTATAAAACTCGTTTTCGTCAACTTCTCTTAAAACGCTCTTGCCAAAAACAGAAGCGGCTGCTTCCATTTCGCCACGAACAGCGGCATATTCATCTGTTAAATCTGCGTGGCTTCCCTTTGTGTCAATAATGCAAAGAGAATGACCTGTTTTGCCAAAGTCAAAATCTGCTTTTGTGATAACGGGGTTTGAGTTATCTTTAAAATCAATTGAAATAAATCCGCCAACTGAGCAAGCCATCTGGTCCATAAGTCCGCTGGGCTTGCCAAAATAAACATTCTCTGCAAACTGTGCGATTTTTGCAATGTCAACACTTGAAACCTTGCCGTCATTATAAAGATAGTTAAGGATTGTGCCGATAAGCACCTCATATGCGGCAGATGATGAAAGTCCTGAACCTGAAAGAACCTGTGTTACGCCTGTTGAGTTGAATCCGCCAATATTGTAGCCATACTTTTTGAAGCCTGCGCACATACCTTTTATAAGAGCGCATGATTTGCCAAACTCTGCTTCGTTTGGCTCAAGGTCGCTTGTGTCAACCTTATTCATGCCATGACCTGATGATTTTTCATAAATCATGCCGTCATCTCTTTTTGCAGCGACGGCGATAGTGTCAAGATTTATACTTGCGGCAAGAACCTTACCGTGGTTATGGTCGGTGTGGTTGCCGCCAACTTCTGTTCTGCCAGGAGCACTGAAAACAGAAACATCATCGTTTTCTCCGTAAAGTTCAACATATGTATCAAGAACTTTCAGATGCCTTTCTTTCTGAAATTCGAGAGCTGAGGGTGAATAAACCTCAAGCAATTTTTCGTCAAACTTACCTTCATTTAGATTCTTTTTTAACATTGATATTTCCATTTTTCTTTCTCCTTTTTTCAGTGTAAAACCATAACATTCTTATGGCATATGATACGATTGCCCCAAGGGCAGATAATACAATAAGCGGTAACAGGAAGCCTGCTGAAAGGGGGTTATAGATGTTTTTGCCGACGATGGTGTAAGACATCAGAAGCGGAGTATAACCAAGCAGGGATAAAAGCAAAAACTTCCAGTAAGTAAAGCCGAGGGCACCGTAAAGCTGGCTGACGGGGTTCACAGGGAAAAACGGAATCAGCCTGAAAACCACAAGAAGCCATGGGTTGCCCGTATCATCTGTTTTCATAATAACACGGATAGTTTCGCTTCGCTGAACTATGTTATTAACTGCGCCCTGACCGAGCCTTTTGCCATACATATATTTTAATGTATAGTGGATGATTATTCCGACTAAATTGATAGGCACTGCAAAATAAACGGGGAAAACAGCACCCGTTGCCGCAACCACAAGAGAAAGCGGATAAAGCGGAATAAATGCCTTAAAAATAAAGAGGAACCATATTGTGAAAATAATATAAAGCTTGTTATCAAGCTCCTCAACCTGCTGTTGGGCATCAAGAAGATATTCCCGATAAGTTGCCCACCACATCTGAACATGGTCATTCCACGAGAGGATGAGAAGTATCAAAAAAACAATTGCAAGCACTGTGCAGCCAAAGGTTGCCAATCTGAGCAAACCACGGGTTAAGCCGTGTCGTCTTTCCTTATTCAGTTCATACCCCTCCCCCATTATAAACTATTGTATATTTTAATCAAAAACAACTCAATTGTCAAATATTTTTTAGCTGAGGGACTGACTTTATAGCCGTTTTTTCAAGAAATGTTGATAAAGGCAACATTATAATTGCTGAAAACACATTAAAGACTGTGTGGATTGCCGCAATGCCAACTGCGTCCGCTGGGTTGTGAATCCACGAAAAAACTGCAAATCTTTGAATAAGAAAGAAAAATCCGCCAAAAATCGCCGCCGAAAATGTGTTAAAATAGAGGTGAATCAGTGCCGCCCGCCGTGCATTTGGTGAAGCTCCCAACCCTGCAATAAGAGTTGTGGCGCAGGTGCCGATATTCTGCCCCAACACGATTGGCACGCAGGAATAATAAGAAATTGCACCTGTGAGCGAGAGAGTTTGAAGAATACCGACAGACGCAGAGGAGCTTTGCACAATTGCGGTAAGAAGCGCACCTGCAATTACACCGAAAACAGGGTGTGAAAACAGCGTCAGCATCTCCATTGCCCACGGTTCATTTTTTATGCCCGAGGCTGAATCCGCCATAACATTAAGCCCCGTCATAAGCACCGCAAAGCCTAAAATTATGCCGCCAACATCCTTTCTGTTTGATTTTTTGCCGTTAAAAAGAAGTATGCCTGCAACGGCGGCAATGGGAGCTAAAGATGATGGCTTTAATAAATCAAGCAGAAATGTGCCGCCCTCCACACCCGAAAGTGAGAGAATCCACGAGGTGAACGTTGTGCCAACATTGGAGCCGATAATCACCCCTGTTGCATTGTGGAGAGTAATAAGACCTGAATCCACAAAGCCCACTACCATAACCGTTACGGCAGAGGACGACTGCATAAGTGCCGCCCCTGCTGTGCCAGTGAGAAAGCCCTTGAATTTATTCTCTGTGAATTTGCTCAAAAGCGGTTCAAGCCGTTTGCCAGCGTGCTTTTCAAGCTTTTCGCCCATATAGCGCATACCAAAAAGAAAAAGTGCAAGCCCTCCTGCAAGGCGCAATATATCAAAAAAATTCATTTTATCAGCTCCAAAAAAATATGTAGTACCTTGTAACAGTTAAAAATTTACATAGGATGCAAATATGATTTTGTCAGGCAAGGCTGACGACGCAGACGGGCTGACGCCCTTCAAGGAGGAAAACGCAGCATGGCGAAATCAGATGCCGCATAGTATCGTAAAGTTTTAGCTGTTACAAGGTAGTCGTGGAGAGTTTTTTATATAAAATGGAGTGAGAAAGCTGAAAATTGCACTCAAAAATGCCTGTAGTGGGGAAATTTTCCTAAAGCATATACAAAGAGAATCAGCGCAATGCCAGAAGCATCACGCTGTGAAGTGCATCCTTATTATATTGTGCATTTTTTCATTGAAAAATCATTTCAGCTCAAAAATTGAGATTTTTTCGGGAGTGAAATCGCCAAGAGAAAGAATAAGCTCCTTAATCTGCATTGTTACATTGTCGGTGAGCGTTCCCTTTGCGGTGATGACTTTAACATCCCTGCCGTCAATAATAACTATGTTTTCGCTGCCTGTTTTGGCATTGATAAGCGTTTCAAGGTCATTTTCACGCTTGATTGATTCGCTCAGCTCTTCAAGGGATTTTGAAGCGTTGGCAACAGCCGTCTGTGATGCGTTGCTGTCCTTGATAACCTGCTGAAGCGTTTCTTTGGCTTTATCGTGCGCCGCCTGCCTTTCAACGGTGTATTTTGCAAAGGATTCATCCTGCTGAGATACTGCCGTTGCGCCAACCAGCTCAGCATCCCCAAGATTTGCACTTTGACGGGATGTTGTGTCAACCTGATTCACCTTTGTTTCTGCCTTTGGCGAGGTGTAATACCAGTTAATAAAAACCGCCGCTCCCAAAGCCAAAACCATTGCAAGCAATGCCGCATGACCTTTTTTGATTTTGATGCTCATAAATTATCCTCCGTTATCTTTTTTCATTGCCGTTATATTCACTCTGGCGGAGCTGATGCCCAGCACCGCAGTAACGGTGTTTGTGATATTCTGACGGACAACCGCTGAATTGCCCCCTGTGCAGACAATGGCAACGCCCCTTATCTGCGGTTCGGTTGTTTTAAGGAGGATTCCGCCCTCGCCGTCATTCGTTTTGACGATTACATATTGATTTTCATAATTTTTGTTTTCGCCTCCGCTTTGCTTTTCCTCCTGCGCATAGACGCTCTCAACAGTGCTTTCAAGTGTTACCATAACGCTCACATTGCCTGCGCCCTCTATTTTTGAGATTATGCCCTGCAAACGCTGTTCAACCTCTTTTTCATAATCAGAGCAAGAAACCGCCTGCGTTTCATTTTGCTCGCTGTGTTTCTCTTTTGAAGCTGAAAGGGGGATAATTTCAGAAATCACAAGAAGTATCACCCCTGCAATGCCAATGAGAATAATCACCGCAGTTTTTTTATCCGTATTAAATTTATCTGCCGCTTTTTCGATTATCTTTTTCATATAGTTCATTCAGCTTTCACTGTGGCTTCAACGCCCAGCTCCTGTTTAATTATGCTTTTCACTTTTTCGCTGTCTGCCGTGGTTTTGATAACCACACTGCCGACCTTAACTGACTCGTCCTTTACTTCCATTTCTATGAGGATGTCCCCACAGGATATTCCATTTTTTTGAAGAATTTCTTTTATCGATGATTTTAGATATTTCTCTGTCTGATTGGCAATTTCAGAAGAAAGTGCCGTTTTCGTTTCAAGTGCTTCATCGAAATTTGTCGATAAATAACGCTGTGAAGCCAAATTTTCTTTAAAGAACGGCAAAACCATACAGCAAAGCAAAAAGACAGACACAACTGTTTTTACACTTTTTTCTAAAGAACCAGAGGGAATAAGTGCTGTTACAACCGCACCGATAACCGCAGCCGAGCACATCCCGACAGCCCACGAATGAATAATGCTCATTTATTTTTCCCCTTTTTATTTTATATTCAGCAACAAAGCCATTGAAATTATAAAAAGCACTCCGTTAAAAAGAAGCACAACATTCATAAGCGTCAGGGCAGATGAAAGGGATTCAAGAAGCTTTGAGGTTTCATTTTGCAAAAAGACTTCACCTGCCGCCGAGCAGATTTTAAGGGCGAAAATCCACAAAAGGAGCTGTAAAACAGACGGCAAGGTTATAGCAACAACGCTGATTATGCCAAACACGCCGAGGGTGCTTTTAACAAGGGTTAATGAGCCGATTATGCCACTGTAAGCTTCACTTAAAGCACCGCCCACAACAGGCACAGCGGAGCTGATAATAAGCTTTATGCCCTTGACCGCCACGCTGTCTGCCGCAGTGGAAAGCGCACCCTTGATGCCGAGAAACGAAACATAAAGCGTTGCAGTGAAAGAAAGAACGGTGATAACCGTCTTTTTAATAAGCTTTGTTATGCCGTCAATTTTGTAATCGGGAATCAGCGCACCTGATATGTCGATGCCGATAACTCCGCCCACAATGGGGATAATGAAGCTCTGGCAGACGGAAGAAATAAGCTGAGCGGCGGCAAAAGCCCACGATTGAAAGCTCACCGCAAGGGCAGGATTTCCCGAAGCGATAACCGCCCCTGCAAGAACGGGAATGAGCGTTTTCATAAAAGTGCAGCACATCCCCACACTCGAAACAGCGGAGCCGATAATTTCATAAACAGGTATGCTCAAAGCTGAAATAATCAGCAAAACCCCAAGAGTGTTCAGCACGCTTTTCATTTTTTGATTGTCGGGCAGAAACGACTCCCCTGCCGAAAGAATGAGGATTATACCCATCACCTTGACAACGGCTTTTATCGGCTCAGTGATTTTGCCTGCAATGATATTTTTTATAAAGCTGAAAACCCTTTGAGGTGAAATATCAAAAAGTGAATCAAAATCCACGCCGTTGATGCCGAGGGCAGAGAGCGTGTCCTTTGTTTCGTTATCGAAAGCGGTGTAAATATCCTCTGCGCCCGACGCTTCAAGCTGAGAATCAAAATATTCGCCTTTTTCAACTGCAAAAGCAGAGAAAGAGCATAAGAAAATAAGGCACAGTGCCGCCACGATTTTTAACATCGTTTTCATATTTTCATCCTTTCAGAAGTCCTGCGGTAATATCTGCAAGAGCCTTAAACATAGGCAGGCTCATTGCAATAATTGCGATTTTCGCCACCGTTTCAAGGGTAAACGCAAGGGCGGAATTGTCGCTGTCCCTGCACATTTCTGCGCCAAACTGAGCGATTATGGCTATCCCCAAAGCTTTAAAAAGGAGCATTGCGTAGCCTGCATCAATTACACCAGACGATAAAAAATCGCTGAAATAATAAACCACTGTTTTTGCAACATTCAAAACAGAGAAAACCACGGCAATCATTGCCGCTATCTGCGCAAAAGGGGCATATTCAGGGATATATTTTTTAATAAGCACCACCATAACGGCACAAACCGCCGCCACAACTGCCGCTTTTATAATCTCGCTCATTAAAACGGAAAGACGGAGGTGATTGACGAATAAAGCTCTTTTAATTCGGGCATAAGCATCAGCACCACCGCCACAATGCCTGCAAGCACGGTGAGCATTGCGTATTCATCACGGCCTGAGCGGGCAAGAATTTGATTGAGCACCGCCACGATTATGCCAATCAGTGCAATTTTTATTACAAGCTCCATACAATCCCTCACAAAAACAGAATCAACACAATCGCCCCTGTGAGAATCCCCACGACCCTCGCAGGCTTTGAAAGTGTGTTTTTTTCACTGACAGCGGCTGAAAGCCTTTCTTTAAACAGCTTTTCGTGCATTTCACAGTTTGCTATCTGCCCTGCGGAATCGGTTGCCCCAAGTGCCGACCCGAATGACAGAAGCAATGCCACATCCTCTTTTTTTAGCGGAACAGTGTTTTCTCTTTTTGAAAGAGCCTCGCTCCACGAAGAGAAAAATGACGCTCCCTCGCCCATTTTTGCCGTGCAAACTGACACAAACGGCAAAGATGAAAAATCGCAGGCGGTGGTGAGCCAGTTAAAAATCCCCTCAACATTATCGGCGGTGAACTCTATGGCGGTTTTTATCTGCGATAGAAAAATGAGGATTTTCTCTATTTTTTGCACACGCATTTCAAGCCGTTTTGAGTATAAATAACCTCCGCAGGCAACGGCAAAAGAAAGAGCCGAAACCGCAACAGTTTTCATTTTAAAAGCTCCTTTGCGGTGATAATTTCACCAACACAGCAGGGTTTTCCGCTTTGAAGAAAGGCAATCTGCTGAAAAGCTCCTGCTTTTAAGAGCTTCATCACAGCCGATTTATTTTTTAATTCATCAACACTTGAAGCGTGCACCGCCGCCACAAAGGCTACACCCGAATTTATACCCTGCCTGATAGCATCACAATCGTCTTTTCCACCGATTTCATCGCATATAATAATGTTTGGCGAAAGGGTTCTCACCGCCTGTAAAATGCCCTCACCTTTGCGGTAGCCATCAAGCACATCTGTGTTGATGCCAACATCATTTTGTGCCACACCCTTTGAAACTGCCGCTATTTCGCCCCGTTCATCAATAATCGCAACCTTTTTAAAGAGCATATCAGAAGCAAGGCGGGCAACATCACGAAGCATTGTTGTTTTACCCGTTGAGGGCGCACCGCAAAGCAAAAGTCCCTGCACATTCTCACCGAACGCTTTTGAGGTAAGCTCCGCACCACAGCCTTTATATTCACGGGAAATACGCAGGTTTATGCCGCTGACATCACGAAGCCCCGTGATATTTTTGCCCTCATAAACCGCTGTGCCATAAATGCCTGCCCTATGACCGCCGCCAACGGTGATAAACCCCTGTGAAATATCCTTTGTGTAGCTGTAAACAGAATATTCGCAGATACGCTGAAAGCTCTCTTTAATATCCGCACCGCTCACTACAAAAGCGGAGCTGTTTGGTATGCCCGTCAGCCGACCCGATTTTGTGAGATATGTTATGCCCTCAAAGGTTACAAAGGATAGAGGCTTGCCTGTCCTCATACGGATTTCACAAACGGTTTTTAAAAAATCCTCATTCAACGGCTTTATGGCTGAATTGATTTTTTTTGAAAGATAGCTTGTTGCTTTTTTGAATCTCTGCATTTCACCGTCTCCTTTTTTAATCTCAATTATAGATATGTAATCTTGTCCTGAAATAGAACAAGCAAATTAAACAAGCCTTTTATAATCATCTGAAACAGGGCTGTCGAATTTAGATGTAGAAAGGATTTTTTCACTCGAAGGTGTATGCGATACTCCAAGAGTGGGAAAATTCTTAGAAAAGTAAATAATTTAAAAAGCAAAGACGATTATGAACCATTAAATAAACAATTCATAATCGTCTTACATCATATTCTTATTTACTTTTCGATCTACGCTAAAGGCGACAGTCCTACCTTTATTTATTTATGAAATACAGTCCTATCATGCAGATGATAATTCCTGCAATTTTTGATGGGTTAAGATGCTCTTTATAAAGGATAATGCCCACAAGAATAAGGCAGATTGAAAGAGCTGAACTGCAAATCAACTGACCTGTGCTGATGTTCCAGCCTGCTTTATACATATAAACATTGCCAGCTTCAAGGCCTACAATTGCGATGCCCAGAACCCATGTTGTCCAGTTAATATTTTTAAGCTCTGCAAAATAATTGCCATCACGGTAAAGCACAAAATAGAGAATAAACGAAATAACTGCGCCCACAAGATATGTAATCGGCAATGCCACAAAGGTATTGAGCTTTTCGGGCATGGACTTTGAACAGATGTGATAAAAAACATTTGAAAAGACAATAATCCCGATTGGGATATACATATTAAAATTCATTTTTGCTCCTTTAGTTGGTTGCGAAATCTACAAGCTTTATTGACATACCCATAATAGACATGATATGGGTGATTCGGCTAATGCCCTTATCAGAAATTGTTACAACGCTCCCGCCATTATAAAAAATCTGAAAGCCAGAAGAAAGACCCAGCTTCATAAGATATGTAAGGCGGACACCATCATAAACACCCGAAAAATCGTTTCTATGGTCATGACCGCAAAAAACATATTTTGCGCCGCTTGCCTTAATAATGTCAAAAAATCCACGCTGAACAGGGTTTTCATCTGCGTCAAGCTCACAACAGACAGATTCGTGAAGCCTGCCGTATGCGTCATAGCCGTCATTCCAGCTTTTGGTTTCGGTGTTCCACGCTTTTTCATAAAAATACTGATACTCGGGCAGTGGAATGTGCATAAAAAGCGAAAATTCCACATTATCGCCCGTCAGGCGGCGAATACCGTCTGTTGCCCACTTATACCATTTCTGCTGTAATTCATTTGGCTGTGAATGGTGAGAATCCATCATAAAAATGCACTCAACTGTTGAAAGATTGCCGTTTTCGTCTTTTTCGGCAACATTGATAATGTAATTGCCAATGCCCATACGGCTGTCGCCCTTTTTAAAAAGGCAATGGGGCGATTGCATCATCACATCCGCAATAAAGTTAAGGTCGCAGTTTGATTCGTCATCGTGATTACCAAAAACAGGTGCCCACGGAACACCGAAGCTCTCTAACATATCGGTAATTCGCTGAACTGAATAATAATCTGAGTTGCCGTCAGCTCCGCAAACAATATCACCAGGGAGAATTATAAGGTCGGGATTCGTCTTTTTAACAAGATCTTTTATTTTGGCTGTGTTAAAAAATGAGGTAAACACTCTGTAGCCATAATCTGAATAATGAATATCGGCAAGGGTGAGGATTTTGAAATCTTTGCCCTTTTCTTTCACGATTGTCTGCATCATATCAGATGTAAATTTTGCGTTTTCATCAAAAATTTCATCTGACACCTTGCCTGTGTGGTACTCCCCTGCCACATCCTTTTTGTTAAAAAGAACATACAAAGACTCTTTAAAGCTTGTCATTTTTTCGTATTCCTCCTCATTCTCACTAAAAGCTACAGGCGACAACAGCATCATCAAAGATAAAATTATCGAGATTATTCTGCTCATAGTTACCTCCATTTAAAGCACAAGTCGCACCAAAGGGTGCGGCTTATGACTATTATTCAGTTTCTTCTGTTGTTTCGGTTTCGTTTGATTCTTCTTCAGTTGAAGCATCTTCTGTGGCTTCTACAGTTTCCGCTGATTCTGTCTGCACCTGCACTTCTTCAACAGGTGCAGTGTTTTCGCCCTCGCCCTCTGCGGATTCTTCGACCGCCTCTTGCTGTTCTACTTCGGCTTCATCTAACTGTTTCGGCTCTTCGCTCTCTTCAATAGGAGTTGAATTTTGCGGCTTCATTTCAGAGAAATAAACAGCTTTTTTCTTGTCTTTCACGAGCCTTGCAATTGCTCTTATAACAAAGAAAAGTATAAGGAACAGCAATGCGCCTGCTGAAATGCAGGCACCGAGCATCAAACCCTTAATATGATATGAGAACTCGACATTGTGCTCGCCTGCGGGCATATTCACCGCAACAACAGCCTTGTCGCTAAGATAAAATGTCTTTGCATCCTTGCCGTCAATCTTAACCTGCCAACCCTCGTCATAAGGAACAGATGTAAACAGCACGCAATCTTCTTTTGCGTTGACCTTGCCACTGAAACGGGTATCGGTAAATTCATCAATCTGAATTGCACCGTTCTTCAATGTTTCGTACCCTGCTTTGAAATTTTCATCATTGAGAGTGTAAACATAGCAGTCAATACTGCCTGCGTTATAATCTTCATTGACAGGCATATTGATTTCTACAACTTCGTTTGCCTTGTGAAAGCCTAAATCAACAATATAAGGTTCGGTCAAATCCTGCGTTACAGAAAATTCGTTGCAGGTGATTGTTGTTTCGTCAAGGGCATCTGAATCAACATAGGCATAAACATTGCCGTCTTCGGGGAGGTTATAGGCAACAGTTGCCGAAGCATCATCATCAGAGCCATCTGTTACGAAGTTAAAAAGTGTGCCTGTGAACGCTGAATTTTCTTCGTCCATGCTGTAAAGGGTGTAATCCGTAATCTCAACAGGCTTAAAAATATCCATTACACCTGTTGCGCTATCAAAGAAATTGACCTGATTTGTGAACGGATTGCTGTAATCCCCTGCGTTCCATTTTTTAATGTTTTTATCAACGCAAAATGCAACTGGCAGGGTGTATTTGTTTTCGTAGGCGGTGAACTTGCCTGAGGAAGCAACATACTCATAAAAATCGGGGTTAAGCTGAGTTTCATCATTGCTTACGATATATTTAAGCCCCATCATAGCGTCATAAATGGGCGTGTTTTTGTTATAAACAAAGCTGTTTATATAGTTGCTCTTGATGCCGAGGTCATCCTGCATATTGGCAAAGCTCTCATATGCCATTGATGAGAACATACTCATTCCGTTGTAGCCAAACCAGCAGTTATCCATAAGGGTGTTAAGATTGGTCAGCTCCATACGATAAAAGCCGTTATGCTCTTTTTCATCAAGGGTGGATTTAAGGCGGGTAAACTCCTCATAGCCGTTAACAAAATTTGGCTTTTCCTGTGTGATTTCAAATCGGTCTGTTTCGGCAACAGAGATTTCTGCAAAAACACAGCACATCAAAAGAAGCGCAACAGTTGGCTGATGATAATCGGGGTGGCGCATAAGCCACAGGACAAATGTATAAATCACCGCAAAAACGATGCTGATAAGCACGGTGTTTTCGTCAACATTTTCGTGTCCTTTTGCTTCCACAAGGATTGTGAAAATCACAACCGCCAGACCAGATGCCAGAAGCTCCTTACCGCTGAAAGATTTAAGGTTAGTAAGCACCTTGTAAGCGGTGAGAATTATAAAGAAAGAATAGATAAACGAAAATCTGAAAGGCAGGTCATTGGGGAAGTGGAAAGCGTGAATCACATAATTGGGAATATTGAAATTGAACGCAAGGAAGAAAAGTCCAAGAGTAAGCGTGGTTGCAACTTTATCTGAAACGGGGATTTTTTTGCAGAAATAGAAAAGTGGCAGAAGCACGAGGGTGAGCATACCCGAATAAACATTTGGTACAACAAGGTCGCCACTGCTGCGGATAGTCGGCTCAACAGATGCAAGATGATTTGCGATAAAATCAAAAACAGCGTTATAAGATGTAAGTTCCTCGGGCATAACGCCTGATGTGGCAGAGCAGCTTTTGAGAATAAGGTAAGTTGGAATAAGGAAGCAAGCCGCAAGTGCACCTGCGATTATTGAAGAAAAGCCGAAAACAACAGCACGGTTTAAGAAAAGTGATTTCTTAATGCTGTCAAGGGTATCAACTTTGATTTCACCGCTTTTAGTGCGATATTTTTTGGGAGATTTTGCGTAATCTTTAATCGAATGGTTGGCAAAATAATATGCAAAAAAGAAAACAACCGAGAAAACGCAAACCATAAATGCCATATAGTAGTTGGCAAAGAATGTAACAAAAAGGCTCACAACATAGAGCTTTGCTTTGTTTTCTTCAATGATTTTTTCAATGCCGAGAGCCACAAGGGGCAACAGATACATTGCGTCAATCCACATAATGTTCCAGTAGTATGCAACGAAAAATCCGCAGAAAGCATACATTATACCGAAGGCTGAAACTGTGAAATCGTTCTTTTTGAATGTCTTTTTAAGGAAATATGCCATTGTTGAGGCGGCAAGAGCATTTTTAATAAGCACCATTGCGCCGATTGATTCGGGGATTCTCAGATGACCGAATGCAAGAATTATAATTGCAACGGGGCTTGAAAGGTAATTAAAGTAGTTACCTAAAAAGCTGCTTCCGCCGCCCGAAGTCCACGAAAAGGCAAAGCTTTTGAAGTGGGTGATTCTGTCATAAAGCTCCGCAAAAAGAGGACCGTACTGGTGGAACAAATCCATTCGCAAAACGGTGCGGTTGCCAAACGGGATAACATCGTTGCAGAAATAAACAATCATCATTATTGCGGCGGCGGCAACGAACGCCATCACCAAAAATATATTTTCGCTAACAAAGCGACTAAACTTACTCTCTTTTTTCTGTTTGTGTTTCATAATTATTCCTCGCAAATTTATATAAACGGATTTACCGAAAATTTCTATTTAATTCTATCACATATTGTTGACGCTTTCAAGAAAATATATCCACTTTTAACTTTATGTTAATAAAATATCCGTCATTTATATGATTATAGCAGAATAAATTTAAAATAAACAGAAAAAAGCGGCAACCCTTTCGGATTGCCGCTAAAGTGTTAGCCGTTAATCTATGCTATTTTATTATTCAAAGATTTCAGTAACAACGCCTGAACCTACTGTACGGCCGCCTTCACGGATAGCAAAACGAAGACCGTTTTCAATAGCGATAGGAGTGATAAGCTCAACGTTCATAACAACGTTATCGCCAGGCATGCACATCTCTGTTCCTTCGGGAAGAGTGATCACGCCTGTAACGTCAGTTGTACGGAAATAGAACTGAGGACGATAGTTGTTGAAGAAAGGTGTATGACGACCGCCTTCATCCTTGCTCAGAACGTAAACCTGACCAGCGAACTTTGTGTGGGGGTGAATTGAGTTGGGCTTGCAAAGAACCTGACCTCTTTCGATCTCTGTTCTCTGAACACCACGAAGAAGAGCACCGATGTTATCGCCTGCTTCTGCATAATCAAGGATCTTGCGGAACATTTCGATACCAGTAACAACTGTCTTTCTCTTTTCGTCCTGAAGACCAACGATTTCAACTTCTTCACCTGTCTTAAGCTGACCACGCTCAACTCTACCAGTTGCAACAGTACCACGACCAGTGATTGTGAATACGTCTTCAACAGGCATAAGGAAGGGAAGGTCTGCTTTACGGTCAGGTGTGGGGATGTATGAGTCAACAGCGTCCATGAGTTCCCAGATGCAAGCGAGCTCGGGAGCGTTTACGTCGTTGCCAGCATACTCAAGAGCCTTAAGAGCTGAACCCTTGATGATAGGTGTATCATCGCCGGGGAATTCATACTCGTCAAGAGTCTCACGGATTTCCATTTCAACGAGCTCGATGAGTTCTTCGTCGTCAACCTGGTCGCACTTGTTCATGAATACGATGATGTAAGGAACACCAACCTGACGAGCAAGAAGAAGATGCTCTTTTGTCTGTGCCATAGGACCGTCTGTAGCAGCGATAACAAGGATAGCACCGTCCATCTGAGCAGCACCAGTGATCATGTTCTTGATATAGTCAGCATGACCGGGGCAGTCAACGTGAGCATAGTGACGAGTTGCTGTCTCATACTCAACGTGAGCTGTGTTGATTGTGATACCACGCTCTCTCTCTTCGGGAGCCTTATCGATGTTTGCATAGTCAACGAAAGCAGCGCCGCCCTTCATTGCGAGGGTCTTTGTGATAGCTGCTGTAAGTGTTGTCTTACCATGGTCAACGTGGCCGATTGTACCAATGTTAACGTGAGCTTTACTACGGTTAAATTTTTCTTTTGCCATTGGAATTTCCTCCTAACTAAATTACGAATTATAACTATGCGCATTGCACATAAACATTTTATCAAGTTTATGTGCAAATTGCAAGAGTTTTTTTCAAATAATTAACCTTTTGAACGAGATGTAATGATTTCGTCCGAAATTGATTTTGGAACTGCCATATAGTGGCTGGGCTCCATAGCGTACTGACCACGTCCCTGAGTCTTAGAACGGAGGTCTGTAGCATAGCCGAACATATTTGCAAGAGGTATTGTTGCGTTAACCTGAACTGCACCTGTTCTGCTTTCTGTGCCCTGAATCATACCACGGCGTGAGTTAACATCACCCATAACGTCGCCCATGTATTCATCAGGAACGATAACTGCAACCTTCATGATAGGCTCCATAAGTGAGGGAGCTGCTTTCTTCATTGCATCTTTGAATGCCATAGAACCAGCAATCTTGAATGCCATTTCTGAAGAGTCAACCTCATGATATGATCCATCATAAAGTGTTACCTTAACGTCAACAACGGGATAACCTGCAAGTACGCCAGACTGCATTGCGCCCTCAATACCTGCCTGAACAGCGGGGATATATTCCTTAGGAATAGCACCGCCGACAATTGAGTTAACAAACTCAAAGCCTTTTTCGGGGTTGGGCTCAATTTTAATCTTAACATGACCGTACTGACCACGACCACCTGACTGACGAGAATACTTGCAGTCAACATCTGCGGGAGCAGTGATGGTTTCTCTGTAAGCAACCTGAGGTTTACCTACATTAGCTTCAACTTTGAATTCACGAAGCATTCTGTCAACGATGATTTCAAGGTGAAGCTCACCCATACCAGCGATAATGGTCTGGCCTGTTTCTTCGTCTGTATAGCAACGGAATGTGGGGTCTTCCTCTGCAAGCTTTGCAAGAGCGATACCCATCTTCTCCTGACCTGCCTTAGTCTTGGGCTCAATAGCAACACGGATAACAGGCTCGGGGAATTCCATTGATTCAAGAATGATAGGATGCTTAGCATCGCAAAGTGTATCACCAGTTGTTGTGTTCTTAAGACCAACAGCAGCTGCGATATCACCAGCGTAGCAGCATTCGATATCTTTTCTGTTGTTTGAGTGCATCTGAAGAAGACGACCCATACGCTCGTTATTACCCTTTACAGAGTTATAAACGGTTGTACCTGCATCAACAGTACCTGAGTAAACACGGAAGAAGCAAAGTTTACCAACATAGGGGTCAGTTGCAATCTTGAATGCAAGAGCTGCAAAAGGCTCATCGTCTGATGAGGGTCTCTCTTCTTCTTCTTCTGTATCAGGGTTAACACCCTTGATAGCCTCAATGTCTGTAGGAGCGGGCATATAATCGATAATTGCATCAAGGAGCATCTGAACGCCCTTGTTACGATATGATGTACCGCAAGTAACGGGAACCATATCATTTGCAATTGTTGCCTTACGGATGCACTTTTTGATTTCGTCGATTGTGAGCTCTTCACCCTCGAAGAATTTCTCCATAAGCTCGTCATCCTGCTCAGCAACAGCTTCGATAAGCTCATCATGATATTTCTGAGCTATTTCTTTCATATCCTCAGGGATAGGCTCTTTTCTCATATCCTTACCCTGATCGTCGTAATAAACCTCTGCTTCCATCTTAACAAGGTCAATTACGCCTCTGAATGTTGATTCAGAACCAATTGGGAGCTGAATCGGAACGGCGTTACATTTAAGACGCTCTTTCATCATGTCGATAACTCTGTAGAAGTCAGCGCCCATGATGTCCATCTTATTTACGTAAACCATTCTTGGAACATGGTACTTATCAGCCTGACGCCAAACTGTTTCAGACTGGGGCTCAACGCCACCCTTTGCGCAAAGAACGGTTACAGAACCGTCAAGTACACGAAGTGAACGCTCAACCTCAACTGTGAAGTCAACGTGGCCGGGAGTATCAATAATATTAACACGGTGTCTCTTATACTGATGCTCGGAACCCTGCCAGAAGCAAGTAGTTGCAGCAGAAGTGATCGTAATACCTCTCTCCTGCTCCTGAGCCATCCAGTCCATGGTGGCAGTACCATCATGTGTTTCACCGATTTTATGATTGATACCAGTGTAATACAAAATGCGCTCTGTGGTAGTTGTTTTACCTGCATCGATATGTGCCATGATTCCGATATTTCTTGTATATTCAAGCGATACTTCTCTTGGCATTATAAACCTCCATAATCACCTTACGGCGACTTTTAAACCTAAAATACGTGTAAAACAAATTACCATCTGAAATGTGCAAAAGCCTTGTTAGACTCTGCCATTTTATGAGTGTCTTCACGCTTCTTAAATGCTGAACCTGTTGAATTTACAGCATCCATAATCTCGTTTGCAAGGCGTTCTTTCATTGTTCTTTCTGAACGCTGACGAGAATAAAGTGTTATCCATCTAAGACCGAGTGTCTGTCTTCTGTCGGGACGAACCTCGATGGGTACCTGATAAGTAGCACCACCAACACGGCGAGCCTTAACTTCAAGTACGGGCATAACATTTTCCATTGCAGCTTCAAAGACCTCAAGAGGATCTTTGCCTGTCTTTTCTTTGATGATGTCGAATGCATCGTAAACAATCTTCTGAGCGACGCCCTTCTTACCATCATACATAACACTGTTGATAAGTCGTGTTACTAACTTTGAATTGTAAAGCGGATCTGGCAAAACATCACGTTTTGCTACCTGGCCTCTTCTTGGCACTTCGCTTCCCTCCTTCATAATAATGATATCATAGGTACTCGAGTGACAAAACCCCGTGGCGCCAATGGAGAGGCGTATAATATATATATACACATCTCACATTGATACGCAGTAATCTGCGCAGCCTGCAAGAAGATTCTGTCGTTAATAAGTTGAATCAATAACAGTTATTGATTATTTTTTGGCTGCCTTAGGACGCTTTGCGCCATACTTTGAGCGAGCCTGCATTCTACCGTTAACGCCCTGGGTATCGAGTGTACCACGAACGATATGGTAACGAACGCCGGGAAGGTCCTTAACACGACCGCCACGGATAAGAACAACGCTGTGCTCCTGAAGGTTATGACCTACGCCGGGAATGTATGAAGTAACTTCGATTCCGTTTGTAAGACGAACTCTTGCTATCTTACGAAGAGCTGAGTTGGGCTTCTTGGGAGTAGCTGTCTTAACTGCTGTGCAAACGCCTCTCTTCTGGGGAGAATTCTGATCGGTCATAACGTTCTTCTTAGAATTGAGTCCCTTTAAAAGTGCGGGTGCTTTAGCCTTCTTTTCCTGTGTTTCTCTGCCGTTTCTAACTAACTGATTAAAGGTTGGCAAACACAAACATCTCCTTTCTTCAAAAATATATAGTCAAGGCAAAATGCTCTACCGCATCATTTTTACGGTAAAGCCATTTTGCTCAACATACAGTTTGATATTTTACTATATTATGCGTAAATTGTCAATAGTTAATCAAAGATTTTCTTCTGAATTTACATCATAATCAAAGCTGGAACGGTTGATTTCAACCTCTGAGTAGCAACGCATACCAGTACCTGAGGGTAACAGCTTACCGATAATAACGTTTTCTTTAAGACCCATGAGAGGATCAACCTTGCCCTTGATTGCAGCATCAGTAAGAACACGAGTTGTTTCCTGGAATGAAGCTGCTGAAAGGAATGATTCTGTTGCAAGAGAAGCCTTGGTGATACCCATAAGTGTGGGTGCTGCCTGAGCGAAGATTGGCTCTCTGCCCTCTTCCTTAGCTTTCTTCTCAATCTCTCTGTTAATTGCGTAGAATTCTGTCTTTTCGATCTGCATTCCGGGAAGAAGATCTGAATCGCCCGGATCTGTGATCTTAACCTTGCGCATCATCTGACGAACGATAACCTCAATGTGCTTATCGTTGATGTCAACGCCCTGTGTACGGTAAGTTATCTGAACTTCACGGATAAGGTAATCGTGAACATCATCAACGCCTCTGATAGCAAGTATATCGTGTGGGTTGGGAGCACCATCTGTAAGTGCCTGACCCTTTGAAACCCAGTCGCCTTCCTGAACGATTTCACGGAAGCCGTATGGGATAAGGTAAGCTTTTTCTGTTCCGTCGCTGCCTGTGATAACGATATGACGGCTCTTCTTAATCTCACGGATTGAAACATTACCGTCAATCTCAGCAAGGATAGCAAGTGATTTGGGCTTTCTTGCTTCGAAAAGCTCTTCAACTCTGGGAAGACCCTGTGTGATATCGCCTGCGTCCTTAGCACCACCAGTATGGAATGTTCTCATGGTAAGCTGTGTACCAGGCTCACCGATTGACTGAGCAGCGATAATACCAACTGCTTCACCAACTGTTACTGCGCCGCCTGTTGCAAGGTTTGCACCGTAGCACTTGATACATACGCCGTGGTCTGCCTTACAGGTAAGGAGTGAACGGATAACGATTGTGGGTTTGTCATATATATTGCCAAGACCAGCAGCCTCTCTTGCTGCATAGTCAGCCTTAACCTTTGCTGCAACTCTTTCAGCGTCAGCATCGCTCATCATAACATCCTTGCTCTGAATAAGCTCGCCTGTTTCTTCGTCAACGAAGTCCTCAAGGAGGAAACGGCCTGAAAGTCTTTCCTGAAGGTCAACGATCTTACGGTTGCCGTGGAAGATGTCATAAACCTGAAGACCTTCTGTGCATCCGCAATCCTCTTCGTGAATGATACATTCCTGAGAAACATCAACAAGACGGCGGGTAAGGTAACCAGAGTCAGCGGTACGAAGAGCTGTATCTGCCAAGCCTTTACGAGCACCACGGGACGAAATGAAGTATTCGAGGATGTTAAGACCTTCACGGTAGTTAGCCTTGATGGGAACTTCGATTGTTTTACCAGCGGTGTTAGCGATAAGTCCACGCATACCAGCAAGCTGACGAAGCTGTGAATCATTGCCTCGAGCACCAGAATCAAGCATCATGTTGATTGGGTTGTAAGCATCAAAGTTTGCTTTAAGTTCATCGGCAACTTTCTTTGTGCAGTCTTCCCAGATTTCAATAACTCTGTCTGAGCGTTCTGCGTCTGTGATAAGACCTCTTGAATAGTTTCTGTTAACCTTATCAATTTTGCTTTCTGCCTCTGCAAGAAGTTCTGCCTTCTGTGGAGGAATTGTAGCATCGCAAACAGCAACTGTGATACCGCTTCGTGTTGAGTATCTGTAGCCCTGAGCCTTGATTTTATCAAGCATTTCAGCAGCGATTGCAGTGCCGTGCTTGCGGATACATTTATCAATGATAGTACCGAGATTCTTCTTCTTAACGAGGAAGTCAATCTCAAGTTTGAATGCGTTTTCGGGGTCGCTTCTGTCAACAAATCCTAAATCCTGAGGAATAGGATTATTGAAGATAACACGACCGAGTGTTGTTGGAACGAGCTTTGTAACCATTTCACCGTTGATTTCTTTGCTCATTCTGATCTTGATAGCTGAATGAAGACCGATAACGCCCTCGTCATATGCCATCTGAGCCTCTTCAACATCACGGAATACCTTGCCCTCGCCAGGTTCGCCCGGCTTTTCAAGGGTGAGGTAATATGAACCAAGGATCATATCCTGTGTAGGAACTGCAACAGGTCTGCCGTCTGAGGGTTTGAGAAGGTTGTTAGCTGCAAGCATAAGGAAACGAGCCTCTGCCTGTGCCTCTGCTGAAAGAGGAACGTGAACAGCCATCTGGTCGCCGTCGAAGTCAGCGTTGAAAGCGGTACATACAAGAGGATGAAGCTTAATAGCTCTGCCCTCAACAAGAACGGGTTCAAATGCCTGAATACCAAGTCTGTGAAGTGTAGGAGCACGGTTAAGCATTACAGGGTGGTCTTTAATTACGATTTCAAGTGCATCCCAAACAACGGGGTTTGCCTTTTCAACCATCTTTCTGGCTGATTTAACATTGCCTGCAAGCTCAGTCTGAACAAGTCTCTTCATTACGAAGGGTTTAAACAGCTCAAGAGCCATCTCTTTGGGAAGACCGCACTGATAAAGTTTAAGTTCGGGACCAACAACGATAACGGAACGGCCAGAGTAGTCAACACGCTTACCAAGAAGGTTCTGACGGAAACGACCCTGCTTACCTTTAAGCATATCAGAAAGTGATTTAAGAGCTCTGTTGTTAGGACCTGTAACGGGGCGTCCACGGCGGCCGTTATCAATAAGAGCGTCAACAGCTTCCTGAAGCATTCTCTTTTCGTTGCGGATAATGATTTCGGGAGCGCCTAATTCAAGGAGCTTTTTAAGACGGTTATTTCTGTTGATAACACGTCTGTAAAGATCATTAAGGTCTGATGTTGCAAATCTGCCACCGTCAAGCTGAACCATAGGACGGATTTCGGGCGGAATTACGGGAACAACATCCATAATCATCCATTCAGGTCTGTTGCCAGACTGACGGAATGCCTCAACAACCTCAAGGCGTTTGAGAGCCTTTGTTCTCTTCTGACCTGAGTTGCTGTTAAGCTCCTCACGAAGCTCTTCTGAAAGCTTATCAAGGTCAACATCCTGAAGAAGTGCCTTAATAGCCTCTGCGCCCATACCAGCTTTAAAATCGTCTTCGTATCTTTCACGATACTCGTTATATGTCTTTTCGTCAAGAATCTGCTTCTTGTCAAGAGGTGTGTCGCCCGGGTCAACAACAATATATGATGCGAAGTAAAGAACCTTTTCAAGGTTTCTGGGTGTAACATCAAGAATAAGACCTATTCTTGATGGGATACCCTTAAAATACCAGATGTGAGAAACGGGAGCTGCAAGCTCGATATGACCCATTCTCTCACGGCGAACCTTGGATTTTGTAACTTCAACGCCGCAGCGGTCGCAGATGATACCCTTATGGCGAACTCTCTTATATTTACCGCAGTGGCACTCCCAGTCCTTTGTGGGTCCAAAGATACGCTCACAGAAAAGACCGTCCTTTTCGGGTTTGAGTGTACGGTAGTTTATAGTTTCAGGCTTTGTTACCTCGCCATATGACCATTCACGGATCTGGTCAGGTGAAGCAAGGCCTATCTTTATTGATTCAAAGGTATTGTTTTCCAATGTAACTTCCCCTTTTCTATAAGATTAGTGTGGTTGTCTGAGCAGTGATTTTTTATCAATCAAAATAATCGTCGTTGAAATCCTCGTCTGCGTCAAACATGGTTTCGCCAAGTTCATCAGCAAAATCATCTTCGTCTTCGTTTTCATCCTCGTAAATCGGATTTCCTTCTTCGTCTTCAAGGCTGTAGCCTTCAGCAGAATCAGCATCATTAACATTAGTGAATGCCTTATCATCTGAAGAACCGAAGCCAAGCTCGTCGTCAAAGTTCTGACGGAGGTCTATCTCCTGCTCATCAGCATCATAAACCTTAACATCAAGACCGAGGGACTGAAGCTCTTTAACGAGAACCTTAAATGATTCGGGAATACCTGGCTGAGGTACATTGTTACCTTTAACGATTGCTTCATATGTCTTAACACGACCAACAACATCGTCTGATTTAACTGTAAGAATTTCCTGAAGTGTGTATGCTGCACCGTAAGCTTCAAGAGCCCAAACTTCCATTTCACCGAAACGCTGACCGCCGAACTGAGCTTTACCACCCAGAGGCTGCTGTGTAACAAGTGAGTAAGGACCAGTTGAACGGGCATGAATCTTATCATCAACAAGGTGATGGAGCTTGAGGTAATACATTACGCCGACAGTAACGGGGTTATCGAACTTTCTGCCTGTTCTGCCGTCTGTAAGGATTGACTTACCGTCTCTTGCTGCGCTTGCTTTTGCAAGAATCTGAGCGTATTTTTCGTCTGTAGCGTTGCTCTCAACATAATTTGTGAGCTCGTCAAGAACGAAGCCTTCGCTGCCCTTTGATGCTTCATACTCATCAACAAGTGATTTAATATAATCATCACCGAATCTGTAATAAGCAGATTTTGTGAGAAGATACTGGATGTCTTCCTCGTGCGCACCGTCGAATACGGGAGTCTGAACATGCCAGCCAAGATGTCTTGCGGCAAAGCCGAGGTGAACCTCAAGAACCTGACCGATATTCATTCGGGAAGGAACGCCGAGGGGGTTAAGAACGATATCAAGCGGTGTGCCGTCCTCAAGGAAAGGCATATCCTCCTGAGGAAGAATGCGTGAAACAACACCCTTGTTACCATGACGGCCAGCCATCTTATCGCCGACTGAAAGCTTACGCTTCTGAGCGATGTAGCAGCGTACAACCTTGTTTACGCCGGGGCTTAACTCGTCGCTGTTCTCTTTTGTGAATACCTCAACATTAACTACGATACCATATTCACCGTGAGGAACACGGAGAGAAGTATCTCTTACTTCCTTAGCTTTTTCACCGAAAATAGCACGGAGAAGTCTTTCTTCTGGTGTAAGCTCGGTTTCGCCCTTAGGTGTAACCTTACCTACAAGAATGTCGCCTGAGTGAACCTCAGCACCTACACGGATAATACCTCTTTCGTCAAGGTCTTTAAGAGCGTCATCACCAACATTGGGGATGTCTCTTGTGATTTCTTCCGGTCCGAGTTTTGTATCTCTGGCTTCTATATCGTGGTCTTCAATATGAATTGAAGTGTAAACATCATCTCTAACCAGCTTTTCGTTAATAAGAACAGCATCCTCGTAGTTGTAGCCTTCCCATGTCATGAAGCCAATGAGAGCATTTTTACCAAGGCTTACTTCGCCCTGATCAGTTGCGGGGCCGTCTGCAATAACGTCCTTAGCGTTAACATGCTGACCGATTTCTACGATAGGTCTCTGGTTTACGCAGGAGCTCTGGTTTGAGCGCATGAATTTAATAAGTGTATAATTATCAGCAAGTCCGTCTTCGTCAGCTTTGATTTCGATTGAATCTGCGCTTACGTGTGTAACAGTACCAGCTCTCTTTGCAAGAACTGCAACACCTGAGTCAACGGCTGCTTTGTATTCCATACCTGTACCAACAAGAGGAGCGCTGCTTGTAAGAAGCGGAACTGCCTGACGCTGCATGTTAGCACCCATAAGTGCTCGGTTAGCGTCATCGTTTTCAAGGAAAGGAATCATTGCTGTAGCAACAGAAACAACCATCTTAGGTGAAACATCCATGTAGTCGATACGGTTCTTGTCCATCTCATGATATTCATCACGATAACGGGACATAACACGCTTATTCTTGAACATTCCGTTTTCGTCAAGGGGTTCGTTTGCCTGTGCAACGATGTATTCATCCTCTTCGTCAGCGGTCATATAGCGAACTTCGTCAAGTACCTTACCGTCAACAACCTTACGGTAGGGAGCTTCAATGAAGCCGTATTTATTGATTTTTGCAAAAGTTGCAAGGTAAGAGATAAGTCCGATGTTGGGACCTTCGGGGGTCTCAATGGGACACATTCTTCCGTAATGGCTGTAGTGAACGTCTCGAACTTCGAAACCTGCTCTGTCTCGTGAAAGACCGCCAGGACCAAGAGCTGAAAGACGACGCTTATGTGTAAGCTCTGCAAGGGGGTTAATCTGATCCATGAACTGTGAAAGAGGAGATGAACCGAAGAACTCACGGATAGCCATAAGAACGGGACGGATATTTATAAGAGACTGAGGAGTAATCTTGTCTTCATCCTCCTGAGCCTGAAGAGTCATTCTTTCACGGACAACTCTTTCCATTCTTGCAATACCGATTCTGAACTGGTTCTGAAGAAGTTCGCCGACAGAACGGATTCTTCTGTTACCAAGGTGGTCGATATCGTCTGTTTTACCTACGCCGAAAGCGATGGAGTTAACATAGTTGATTGATGCGAAAATATCATCAATTGTGATGTGCTTGGGAATAAGGTCATCACAGCGTGTGCGGAGAGCTTCAAGAATAGCTGTGTCATCCTCGCATGATTCAAGGATTTCTGCAAGAACGCTGAAAGAAACCTTTTCGTTGATGCCGATTTCTTCAAGCTGCTCAACTGAGAACTGAGGAAGGTATTCGCCGATTTCAACCATTCCGTTTGAAATAACCTTGATGACTTTATCTTCACGAACCTTAACATATGCTTCCTTCTGACCTGACTGGTCAACTGCAAATGCCTTATCTTTAGCAATTGTTTCGCCAGCCTCTGCAACAACCTCGCCTGTAAGAGCGTTTACGATAGGCTCTGCAAGTGTTGCACCAACAAGTCTTTCAGAAAGAGCAAGCTTTTTGTTATACTTATATCTTCCTACCCTTGAGATATCGTAGCGATATGGGTCAAAGAAGAGGTTATCTATATATGATTTGGCAGTTTCAAGAGTGGCAGGTTCACCTGGACGAAGCTTTTTATAAACTTCCATAATAGCTTCTTCGGTGTTCTGAGTTTCATCTCTTTCAAGAGTAGCCTCAATTTTGGGGTCATAGCCGAAGAACTCAAGAATTTCAGTATCTGAGCTAAGACCGAGTGCTCTGATGAAAGTTGTGATGTAAATTTTTCTGTTCTTATCTATACGGACATAGAATATATCGTTAACGTCTGTTTCGTATTCAAGCCAAGCGCCTCGGTTGGGGATAACTGTGTTGCTGTAAAGCTCAATACCAGTCTTATCATGAGTCATATCATAATAAACACCAGGGGAACGAACCAACTGTGAAACGATAACTCTTTCAGCACCGTTGATGATGAATGTGCCGCTGTCTGTCATCAGCGGGAAATCACCCATATAAACTTCGCTCTCTTTAACAACGCCTGTTTCTTTGTTGCGAAGTCTTGCAGTAACACGCATAGGAGCATTGTAAGTAGCATCACGCTCTTTGCACTCTCTTACTGTGTACTTTGGCTTGTCGTCCATTCTGTAGTCAACGAACTTCAGAATCCAGTTGCCAGTGTAATCAGTGATGTCGGCAATATCTCTGAATACCTCTTTAAGACCCTTATCAAGAAACCACTTGTAAGAATCCTTCTGGATTTCAATAAGGTTGGGCATTTCCATAACCTCATTGATTTTGCTGAAGCTGTTGCGAACTCTCTTGCCGTTGGTAACAGGAGAAATCTTCACCATGTTATAACCACTCCGTTTCTTTATGTTTTCGCCTTGATTTATTGTGATTAAATCCTATATAAGGGATTTTTTGTGTTAATTTTTGTATAAAATTTTCTACACAAAAATATCTTTAGACACATAATTCCATTATAATGGTTGTAACATTATATACCAACTAGTTCGGCTTGTCAATAGAAAATTTCAAATATTTGATATTTTTTACAAATAAATGTGGTGTGCAGATTTATTAAAAGTTTCGGTTGGAGCGGTGTATGATGAATCAACTTGTCTCTGCGAGGGAGCGTAGCGACTGCGGCAGTCCATAAGCTGATTGATGAAATAAATTGTGATTGTTGTGAGCGTGGATTGCCACACCTCCTGGGTCGGTTCGCAATGACACAATTTAGCACGGTGGAACTTCTTCACTATTCACTACAACTTATTACTTCAAATCGGGTGCGGGTGTCCCGCCCAAAATTATTCATTATTCATTATTCAATATTCATTATTCATTTGAATTGTGGATTGCCACGGCTTCTGCGAAGCCTCGCAATGACACAATTTAGCACAGTGGAACTTCTTCACTATTCACTACAACTTATTACTTCAAGTTCTAACCCTTTGTCAAGTAACTCGGTGCTATCACTTGAGCAGTTTGCCAACTTTTAGAGGTACGCTTTCTAGGCTCCCTCTGACGAGGGAGCTGGATTTCGCACAGCGAAAGACTGAGGGAGAGAAAAGAATTTTCCGTTATCCTTGTTGATTGAATTTTTGCAGTATCTCCTGCTGTTGAGAGAATTGTTCGTTTGAAATCAGCTGATATTTAAACTTCAACAGACAATCCCTCAGTCAGCTTCGCTGACAGCTCCCTTTACACAAAGGAGCCGTTTAGCATAGTGCAAAAAGAAAAGCTCCGCAAACCAGTTAATACCAATTTGCGGTGAGAATGGATTGCCACGGTTGTTTCACAACCTCGCAATGACATTTCGAAGAGTGGTTTCACTGTTTCCACTCTCCTGTTGTTTGGCGACGGGAGCTTGTTTGCTTTATATGATTTTATCCTACTTTATACTATTTGTCAATATCAAATATGCAAAGATGCTATTATAATCAAAAACATTCGGAGGGATTGGATGAGACCGTTAAAGGAAAAAGTCAGCATTACCCTTGACAATGACATTGTTAAAAAAATCAAGGAAATGGCAGAATATGACGACCGCTCATTTTCGCAATTCATCAACAAGGTATTGAAAGAATACATCAATCAGCAGGAAAACAAGCAGAAATAATAGTTGTTGTAAGTGTGGATTGCCAACAAACTTTGCATGAATTTATCTTTGTGATGATATTTAGGACGGGATGTCGAGGACAAGCCCCTCCCCTACGGTGTTATCGTGCCTTTTATGCTACAAGTTGAGTGAATATGTGCATAATTTAAGAATAGATTGCCACGCTACGCTCGCAATGACATAACCTTTCACTTCTTCACTATTCACTAAAACTTATTACTTCAAGATACCCCTATCGTCAAAATCAAAGATTTTGCCACTTCCCCCCAAGGGGAAGCTGTTCTACCTGCAATAACAATTTCTCATATACGCAAAAACTGGGCAAACTTTCGTCTGCCCAGTTTTTTTATCTATTCGCCATTATGGAATCAAATGCGCCCTGCACCCATTCTCTCGCCTGCTGAACGCCGTCATCACTGCCCTCAAAAACAAGCTCTTTGATTTTTTCCTCTTCAATGCAATCAAATGATACATTGCCCACAAAGCACTGGGCAACCACTTTAAGCTCTTCATCTTCCTTTCTTAAAAAGAAGCGATACTTAAACTCTTCATCAAAGGCATTGTGATGCTGTGGGTCGAGGGTCAGGGAGCCTGAATAGCTGTTGCTCTTCCAGCCTACATTTGCCGCACCCACAAGATATTTATAGCTTAAAACTTTTACTTCACCCATAACAAGCTCCTGTTATCTGCTTCTCTTAATATTTTTGCCGTTGGCAAATGAGAAAACATCGTCCGCAGGTGTGTTTCTGTCCCTCTGAGGATAGTCGGTAGAAACAATCTGCGCACCGCTTAAATCTGCGTTCTTTCTGCCCTCTTCGGTTACATCCATGTATTCATCCGCTCTTGTTCTTACAACAAATTTAAGATTGTCAATAATCTCTGTGCTTGTGTCAAAAGCTGTCTGCGGGTCATTGATAAGCAGGAAGCTTGCGAAGCTGTCATTTTTGTTGCCGTATGTAAGAGCAGGGAACATTGCCTGTGTTCTGATTGAATAATCCTGTGCGATATAATCTGTTGTGGTATCGCAGGGATGAAGCAGAATCATAACCTTGCCTAAAATATCGCTTACCTTGCACCAGTCGTCATTAAGGCGCATTTCTCTGAAGCTCTCATAATCACGGAGCATATCAGCAGGTGTGAGAAGCTTTTCTTTGAGCGTATCTCTTATAATTTTATCAAGCTCGTTAGCATACTGCAAGCTGAATTTTTTCATTCCGTTTGCAGGGAAAGCGTATTTTTTAGGCTCAATAATAATTGTAATTGGAAGATGGTTCGGGTTGTTTTCGCTCCAGAGATAAATCTCTTTCATTGCGAGTGCAAAGTCATAGCAGGTTGTGCCGGCACTCCACACGGGCATATGCATACAAACAAATGAAGTTACGCCCTTTTTCACAACAGGCTCAACATCAATTTCAACGCTTAAAATTCCTTTATTAAACTGCTGAGTGAGAGTTTCGCTTTCAAAAAGTGCTCTCTCCTCGGTTACAAGACCGAATGTGAGCTGCTCAAGATTTCTGAAAACCTGCTTTGCGGCTTCAGTTTCGTCTTTCTGATAGCTGTTGTGTGTTGCAATGTATGAAAGCTCGTTGAACTTGATGCCGTTTTCAATTTCAGCGTTAAGGTCGCCGTCAAAGAAAGATGCCATATCAACGGGAGCTATTTTGCCGCTTTCATAGTCTGCTTCAAGCTGTGCAATTCTTTCAATCTGCTCTGTCTTGTCAACCCTTTTGTTCACAGCATTCTGTGCAAGAATGGGAACTACAAGAAGTGCTGTGGAAAGAATCAGTGAAATTACTTTTGTTATAAATTTTATTATCATAATAGAAATCACCCCGAATGATTATATCATTACATTTTATATTTTTCAACTATTCACATAAAAACTTTAACACCATTTTATTGACTTTTATTTTTACATAATCTATAATTATTTACATATTATTTGAGGATGGTTCACTTATGGCTTGCGATTTAAGAGATTTACAGTTAACCGAATATGAAATTTTATGCTGTTTTGCTGATTTTTGTGATAAAAATTCTTTAGAATACAACATTCATTACGGCACACTTCTTGGAGCAATCAGACACGATGGATTCATCCCGTGGGACGATGATGTTGATGTTCTTATGGATTACAAGAGCTATAAAAAATTCATTAAGCTTTACAGAAAAAATCCTGTTGCAGGCTTTGACCTTTCGTGGATTGACAAGCAAAAGGATTTTCCGTATCTCTTTGCGAAGCTGAGAAAAGACGGAACTCATATGCCCGAGGAGTCCGTAAAGAATTTAGATGTGCATAACGGCGTATGGATTGATATTTTTTATTTTATCAGACGCTCAAAAAATCCGTTGTTTGCAAAGCTTCAGATAAAGCTTTATAATCTTTTTATACATATTGGCGATGGCTTAACTGAATGGTCAAAAAACAAAGATTCACATATTAGAAGCGACCTTAAGCTTAAGCTGTTCAGCATTATTCCACATTCGCTGATTACACTTTTTAGAAGGCTTCTTCTCGGCATTGTATCTCTGTTAAGCAGCAAAAATTCTGACAAAGCGATTGTCTCGTGGTGGACTACGCCGAGAACTGTCAGCACACCTGTTTCATATCTTCGCCCGCTTACTTCGCATAAGTTTGAGGGGCGTGAATTTTCCATTCCGTCTAATTATGATGATTTTCTCAAATACACATATGGTGATTATATGACACCGGTTCCTCGCTCACCCCATGTTAATTTTGACAATATAATACTGTAATTAAAATGAATTCCGTATCAGCGTGCGGAATTCGTTTTTTTCATTGAAAAAATATAAATGCTGTGATACAATAAAGCCAGCAATTTTACGGAGGTTTTTTATGGATATTAAGAAAAAGCCTGTCAGAGGTTCAACAGAAATGCCCGACCATATTATGCTGAGCATTTCAGACGATGCAAAGACTACAATGACAGTTACATGGCGCACTGACGCTTCAATTAAAGAGGGTTTCGTTCTCTGCCGTGAGGACGGAGCTGACGAATATAAAAAGACTATCGCCGTTACAGAAATTTTTGACAGCGATATTGATTCAAGCAGCCTTTTCTGGGCAAAGATTACAGGACTTAAGCCCGACACAAAGTATTTTTACACCTGCGGTAATGAAGAATTCAGAAGTGAGGAATACAGCTTCACAACCGAGCCCGAAAACCTTACAAAATTCAAATTTATCGCTATTTCAGACCATCAGAAAGGTCATCCTTTCAACAAGCCTGATTACTCAAAGGTTGGCGATTTTCTTAAAAAAGTTCTTGAAGAGAATCCCGACACAAGGTTCATTCTCACAGGCGGCGACAACACTGACTGCGGTCAGCACGAGGTTCAGTGGAACGGAATGTTCAGCGGATTAAAGGGTGTTATTGAAAGTATCCCCTACATGATGACAGTTGGCAATCACGATAACCGTGGATTTAAAATTTATTCAGAAGAAAAGTGCGAGGGCAGATACTACGCAGAGCCTGCTGAGTTTTTTGACAAGCAGTTCAAGGGTTCATACGCATATGACGGCCCCGAAAACTGGAAAACAGAAAACTACACATTCAACTACGGCAATGTTCACATTGCAATTCTCGGCGTTAACGGTCCCGAAGAGGTTAATGACTGGCTTAAAGAGGATTTGAGCAAGTGCGACAAGACATGGAAGCTTGGTTCCTATCACTTCCCCATTTATTATTCAGGCCCCGAAAGTCAGAATGATGATGCTTACCCCATGATGAGAGAGAGCATGGAAATGTGCGATATTATTTTCTCAGGTCATGAGCACAACTTCTCACGCAGTTATCCGATTAAAAACGAAGAAATGTTTGACCGCCCCTCACAGGGTACAATCCACTATATGCTGGGCAACACAAACGAGAATCCTCCAGGGTCAAAGACTCTTGCAAAGGTATGGCATCCTGCATTTTATCCGCAGGAGGAAAAAAATCAGATGGTTGCCATTATTGAGGTTGACGGCAACAAAATGACGCTTACATCTATGCTCAATGACGGCAGAATCGTTGACAAATGCACAATTGACAAAGACAAAGATGAAATTCAGCCATTTGCCGTTGCGCCCATTTTTAACAGAACAAGAATGATGTTTAAGGGTGTTGACCTCGGTCTTTGCCTTGTACGCACTCCACCCGAAGAGAAAGACGGCACATGGTTTGCACCAATGGCTACACTTTGCACATTCACAGGCGGATATGTTCTTAAAGAAGAGGGCAAAGTTACCTGCGAATTTATGCGCCATAAGGCAACATTCTTTGAAAACAGCGACATAGCCATTGCAGACGGGCAGGAATTTAAAATGATTGCGCCTGTTTACCGTGGCAGCTGCGACCAGCTTTATATTCCACTTGAAGGCTTCTGCAACATTTTTAAATTCAAATGGGCATATGTACCCCGCAATAATTTTATTTCGGTTGAATATTCTGAGCAGGACTTTCCTGTTTCTCATCAGCCGTAAACGGAGTTGTTTTGTATGGATTATAAATCAAAAATTATGGATGAGCAGGCAGTGAACCGTTCAATGGCTCGAATCACCCATGAAATTATTGAAAAAAACAAAGGTGTTGATGACCTTTGCCTTTTAGGAATCAAGCGCAGAGGTCTGCCACTGGCAGAGAAGCTTGCACAGAACATTGAAAAATTTGAGGGAAAAAAAGTACCTGTGGGATATATTGACATCACATTTTATCGTGATGACCTTACGCTTACAGGCGATATGCCCACAACGGGCGAAAGCTACATTCCCTGCGACATCAACGGCAAAAAGGTTGTGCTTGTTGATGATGTAATTTACACGGGCAGGACGGTGCGTGCCGCCATTGAAGCCACATTCAAAAGCGGCAGACCCAACGCAATTCAGCTGGCTGTTCTTATTGACAGAGGACACAGGGAGCTACCTATCAGAGCCGATTTTGTTGGCAAGAATATTCCCACATCAAAGGCTGAGCTGATTTCTGTTTTGGTTGATGAATATGACGGCGAAACAGGCGTTTATCTTTGCGATATTTAAAATGCTGAGAGGAGATAAAATATGATTTATAAACAGTTTAAAGACAAAAAGCTTTCTGCACTTGGCTTTGGCACAATGCGTCTGCCGCTGATTGACGGTGATGACAGCAAGGTTGATGAAGCAAAGGCAGCAGAGATGTTTGACTATGCAATTAAAAACGGAGTTAATTATTTTGACACTGCCTATGGTTATCACTGCGGCAACTCAGAAATTGTTACAGGCAAAATTCTCAGCAAATACCCAAGAGATAGCTTTTACATTGCAACAAAGTTCCCCGGTTATGACCTGAGAAATATGGACAAGGTTGAAACAATTTTTCCCGAACAGCTTCAGAAAACAGGCTTTGATTATTTTGATTTTTATCTTGTTCACAATGTTTGCGAACGTAACATTGAGCAGTATCTTGACCCTAAATACGGCATTTATGATTATCTGATGGAGCAGAAAAAGAAAGGACTTATCCGCCATCTTGGTTTTTCTGTTCACGGCTCTTATGAAACAATGGAGCGTTTCCTTGAAAAATATGGTGAGGGAATGGAATTCTGTCAGATTCAGTTAAACTACATTGACTGGGATTTTCAGGACGCAAAAGAGAAAATTGAGCTTCTCAAAGAATATAAAATTCCAGTATGGGTTATGGAGCCTGTCCGTGGCGGTAAGCTCGCCAATCTTGACGAGAAATATGCCGCTCAGCTGAAAGCATTGCGCCCAGACGAGAGCATTGTTTCATGGGCATTCAGATTTATTCAGACTATCCCCGAGGTGGTTGTTACACTCTCAGGTATGACAGAATTTGAGCAGGTTAAAGAGAATATTGAGATTTTCAGTGAAAACAAAGAGCTTGACGGCAAAGAGCTTTCTACGCTCCTTGATATTGCAGAGGATATGACAAGCAAGAAGTCCCTCCCCTGCACCAAATGCCGTTATTGCACAAGCCACTGCCCCATGGAGCTGGATATTCCCGAGCTTCTTGAGCTTTATAATGAGCACACATTCACAGGCGGCGGATTTATTGCACCAATGAGAGTTAACTCAATGGATGAGAGCAAGCGTCCCTCTGCCTGCATTGGCTGTCAGAGCTGTGAGGCTGTTTGCCCGCAAGGCATTGAAATTTCAAAGGCTATGGCAGAATTTTCTGAAAAGCTCGGTTTGAAATAATTCCCTAAAATTAAAAATTTAGCCCTGCAAGTTTCACGCTTTGCAGGGCTGTTTTTTGCAAAAACAGCGGCACCCTTTTCAGGATGCCGCCTTTTTATTGGATTTTAAACTTGAGAATTACAAATCTGACACTCAGCCGTTGTTAAGTCCAAGTCTGTCAAGAATACCGTATGTCTTATAGATACGGCTTTCGGGAGTCTGGCTGATTGTATCTCTCATGATAGCGTTTGCCTCATAAAGTTTTGCATCCTTTACTTCGATTGCGCCGTTATCGTCTGCATCTGCTGCATAAACAGCTGCCTGACCGATCTGTTCTTCTGTAAGTTTGAATGATGCGAAAGCTTTAAGGATAAGGCTATCCATAGCGTTTGCATATGAGTCGCCATCAACATCGCCGAAGATAACTACAGTGTAGTCTGTCTTACGGGGGTTAACAAGGTTGCCTTCTTCGTCATACTCATACATCTTGATAACTGCGCCTGTGCCGTTACCAGTCTTTGTGCTTGTGATGCCTGTAGCAAGATCATAACCATCTACAGGAGACATAGCCATACCATAGAGGAGCATGTAGTCGTTGAATGTTCCGCCGAACTCGTCGATTGCTTCGGGTGTTGCGAAGCCTTCTTCAAGACCGAAGAGGTAGCTGTTAGTTTCGTCAATGTACTGACCGTAACCGTCATTCCAGAGTTCAAGGTAATCAACCTGATCCTCATTGAATCTGTTGAGAGCTTCATCAAGAGCTTCCTGCTTCTGGTCAACGATGTACTGCTCAGTTTCATCATAGTCTCTGTCAAGCTTATAAGCTTCAAGGTAAGCTGCAAGTGCTTTTTCAATCGCCTTGTCGCTATACTTTCTAAGGCTTGTGTAGTAGCTTGCGAACTCGATTGAGCTATCAAGCATTGAATAGTCAGCAAGGTCAACCCATTCCTTAAGGTTTGCAAGAGCATCAACAAGTTTCTTTCTTGCTGTATTGATCTTTGACTGACGAAGATCACGAAGGAGTTTGCCGCTATCTGCACCAGCATTCTTTGCTGCCTGATACTCAGCCTCTACCTTATCTGCAAATGCCTTTGCTCTTGCGTATGCACTCCATGTTCTGTCTGAATATGTCTTTGTGCCATCGCCATTATCAACCTGTGTTAAGTTGAGAGCATTTGCCTTGTTGATAACCTTAATAAGCTGGTTATCGTTAGCTGTTGTTTCACCGAATACCTGATAGTTGTTTTCGTTTGCTGATTCAGACTTATCCCAGTTGTAGCCCTGCTCAAGGAAGCGGATTACTGTAAGGAATCTGTAAGCTGCGTCTGTAGCTGCTGTTCTGAAATCTGAGGGGTTGATTTCGCCGTTCTCATACTGTGAAAGAAGGCTTGCAACATTGCTGCGCATGCTCTTGAAATCAAGATAGAGGTAAGGCTGGAAGTCAACCATGTGGAAGTAGCTGTATGCAGGATCGTCATATTCGATACCTTCATTTGATTCATCGGCATACTCCTCATAGAGAGCTTTAAGATCATCATAGCTATACTGCTTACCATCGTTGAAGCTTGTGGGAGCTTTTTCAGCGATGAACGGATATCTGTATTTACCCTTTTCAGCGCCCCAAAGAGTCATAAGCTGAGCAATGAAAGGACAGCCAGCATAGAAGAGGCTTGATGTACCCTTATTGATGAAGCCAATGTTAAGGCAAAGTCTGTAAAGAGTATTTGTAAGGCTGCAGGTTGTTGTGTTCTGATTAGCAGTTACAAGCTGATCAAGTGATGTGTAGTTGTAAGGGATAATAAGAGCTAACTGATCTGTAGCATCCTTCTCTGTAGGAAGACCAAAGAGAGGGTTAATAAGTCTGCCAAGTAAGTCCATAATGAACTGAGGAATTGGCTTGTTGAGGTCAGAGTCTGAACGACGGCCGATAAGTGAAAGGACCTTGTTAAGACCTGTGATACCTACATCGTCAAGTGCGCCCTCTTCAATGTTGAACTCAAGAACACCGCCAAGGATGTCATCAAGAATAAGTGCTTCAAGACCTGCTGCTGAATCGGGGATACCAGGCATATAGAGTGTCTTGCCGTTCTTTGATACAGGTGTTGCACCTACAAAGAGGTTAAGGGGGATAAGAGCGAAAGCTGTATCATATGCTTTCTTCCATACTGATGCTCCGCTATATTTTGTCTTATCATATCCGAAAACAGAACCGAACTTATCAAGAGCCCAGTCAGCTGCTGTGTTAAGCATTGCTGTAAGGTTCATTGCTGAGTCAGGAGTCTTATCCTGGATTGTTGTTTCACCGTTAAGATAATAACGGAGAACATATGCTGCAAGTGTAAGGCAGTCATCACTGTCATATACTTTCTGACCTGCTTCGAATTCTTCTTCAAAATTCTTTTCAGGCATAAGGTCTTTACATACTTCGATAAGTGTGCGTGATGCAAGCTCTCTGATAGAGTGGCAGTCATCTGCAAACTCAACGCCGTCAACGAACTTTTCAAGAACTCTCTGGATAACATATGTAAGGAATTCCTGTGTTGTAAGCTCTGATAATTCAGCATCTGTCTTATCAAAGTTGGGGCAATCATCACCAAGGAGAGGAGGAAGCATGGGAAGTGCTGTACGAAGAAGGTTTGTAAGCATTGTCCAGAATCCGTCTGCTAATGAAAGGTATTTAACTGACACGCCTGAGGGAGATGTAGCCTCTTTGAAGCAAATAAACTTTGTTTTGCCTTCGCCAACGAGGAGGTAGTTAAGAAGCATATCAATCTTCTCTTTACCAGTTGCGCCCTCGGGGAAGGTCATATCAATGTCAAGAACGGGAAGAGCAATATCAATGTACTGTGCAACATCATCGCTAAGAAGGTCGCCAAGAAGTGTACCTGCATAAGGAATGATGATGTCGTTTATTGCTGCATGGAAAATTTTGTAAATGAAATCATAGAAAGAGTCCTTGTTAAGGTCGAGCTTACCAAGCTTACCTGCTGTAAGGCTGGGGAATACTTTTGTTGTAGGAATTTCCTGCTTAAGAGTACCGTCCTCTGCAACATAAGCTGTAAGACCAAGGATGTCTGCAACTTCATTTGTGCCATCCTTGCTGCCGAAACCGTCAACAACAAGTTTAACAAGTTTGTTATCGATGAAGTCCTGAAGGAGTCCATCAAGAGTTTTGGTTGAAGTGTAACGCTGCTCAATGTCGAATTCAAACTCTTCGCCTGCGAGAAGCTTGTCAACCAATGTTACAACGAGGCCATGAACATCGTAGAGAGCGGCAAGGTCATCGTTACCGAATACTCCAAGTCCGTCAAGCCAACCGAAGTTAAAACCGTTGTATGCAAATTTTGCAACATAACTTGCGTTAGTTTCAAGGAATGTAAGAACCGCACCAAGAACCTCAAAGTCTGTTGAAGTTGTATTTCTACGACGGCAAACATTACCCTTGCTGTCTTTAACATCGCCGGCTTTAAGTGCAAGCTTTTCGATATCGCCAAGGTTTGCTAACGCTTTTGCTGCGCCAACAAGTGTGCTATCACTAAGATTGTGAACAGTATCAAGAAGGGTATCAACGCTCTGAATCTTGATCTCAAGCTGGAGAACCTTTTCGTTAACGTCAACGTCAGCGAGGATAGGATCGATTTCGTCAAGGATCATACGAGCTGCCTGCTCACTGGTGATAACGGGGTCAAGAACTTCGTCATAACCTTTTGCAGTGTCAATGTTGGCTTTCAATGCCTGTGCACCAATAGTAAAGGTGGAGCAGATCATGATGATAGCCAGAAGCACTGACAGCATTCGCTTAGATTGTTTCATCTGAAGCACCTCCAATAAATTTGTGATAAGTTGAAAAAGTGCAGAATGCTCCTCTACACCTACTCTATTATCATTAAGTTAATATTAACAGAAAGTTTTCGATTTGTAAAGAGAATTAAGTGAATTTTTTCAAAAACTTTTATTATTTTTTATACATTCATATACCTTTTCTGATAAAAAATCTATCCTGTCTGACGATATTGCCGAAACAGAAAGAACTATTACCTTTTCATCTTCGTTCTCTGTAGGTTTGCAATTCACACGCATATTCTCTTTTTGAAAGAAGCAAAGCAGGCTGTCAACATCATCATTTTTTCCGCTGATTGAAACAGAGAAGCCTGTTTGGCTGATACTGATTCTGAATTTTTCATTTTTGCTTTCGCATATACCATTATAAAATCTGCGTGTTTTATCGGCATAGAGCTTTTTGGTTCGCTTAATTCTTGAATCAAGATGACCATCGCTGATATATCGGCAAAGGGCAATCTGCTCCGTTTTTGAAGCGGTCTGATTATAAAGCTCTCTGATTTTTTCGTATTTTTCAGTGAGAGAATTTGTCAGCACCATAAAGCTTATTCTGATTGAGGGCAGAAGCAATTTAGAAAAAGTACCGATATACACTACCCTTTCGCCGCCGTCAAGGCTTCTGAGTGATGGCACGGGTCTGCCTGTGTAGCTAAATTCACTGTCATAGTCATCCTCGATTATAATGCAATCGTTTTCTCTTGCGTGCTTTAAAAGGTCGATTCGTTTTGAAAGGCTAAGCACATCGCCTTTATAATTGATATGGGAGGGGCTTGTGTAAATCATTCCGCAGGAAAAATCATTGCAGGAATAGCTGCTGACAGTTTCAACCGATTTGCCGTAATCAGTGAAAACCGCCTCGCCTTTTTTATAAGGCTTGCCCATAATTTTGACGCACTTTCGCTCCTTTTCAAGAGCGCACAAAAGCTGCAAAAGATTCTGAACGCCTGCGCCGATAACAATCTGATTTTCTCCGCAGATTATGCCCCTTGATTTTGAAACATAAGAGCACAAAGCTCTGCGCAAATCCTCCTCCCCCTGCGGGTCGCCATAATCAAGAAGCCGTGTGCCTGTTCTCAGCGCACTTTTAACATAACGCTGCCAAAGGTTGAAATCGAAGCTTTCTTTATCTGCGGCAGAGGATGTGAAATCAAACTGCGCTTTGCCGTGGTTTTCGCTTTTTGATTTTTCAGGTGCAACCTTGCCTGCGGGGGTGAAATCGGGCATATCGGCAACATAAAATCCGCTTTGCGGAACGGAATAGATGCACCCCTCTAATTCAAGCTGAACATATGCCGCCTCAACGGTGGTTTTGCTGACACCATAGGTTTCTGCGCACTTTCTGATAGACGGCAGGCGGGTCTGCGACTTCATTGCACCAGAGAGAATGAGGGAGCGGAAATGATTATAAAGCTGTAAGTAAACAGGTTCAGATGAATCTGTATTAAATATTGAATTCATATGCACTGTCCCTTTCAAAATCTTTATTTTTTGCATTTTGATGTGAACAGTATAGCACCAAATCGATAGTTTTTCAATATAGAAAAAAAGCTGTGAGCGATAGAACCGTTCACAGCTGTATATAATGGTATAATACTTAGAGATTTAATAAGTGAAATGCTCCGAGAAAATATGTTACAAGTGCAACACCGAAAACTGCAAGAAGAACCCAGATAAGGTTGCGCTTTTTCTCCATTTCGTCTGCGCCCATAATGTAGCGAAGAACGGAGCGGAACTTTTTGCCGAACAAATCAAAATAATTGATTACATATGTTGAGAACTGGTCGGGGTGCTTTTCGTCAATTTCAAAAACACGGACACCTCTTGAAAGCATATTGCCGTAGCTTCTGAAAGATGCGCCAGGGGTCTGAATAATGTTTACACCGTCAATCTCTGCGGTGAAGCAATTCACATGGTCATGACCAAAAATAAGACCGCAAACATCGCCCTGCTCTTTGATAGCATCCATCTGACCGATTTCAACCTCGCAAACATCGGGATATTCAAAAGCGAAGCCCTTTGCTTTTTCGGGATCAAGCTTTGCAAACTTGCCCTCCTCCCCTTTTACAGGAACTGCGTTGGGATCGTCCTTTTCACATTCTGTAAAGAGGCTGACAGTTTCACGAACAGGAATATGCTGGAACATCAAAGACATTACAGGCTCGCCGCCATTCTGAGCTTTAAGCTCATTGCTCTTTTTAACATACCAGTCAACAACCTGCGGTTTAACATAGCAATAGCTTTTGTCCTTTTCTTTATCGTGCCATGCGGAGTCAATCATCCAAAGGTTATATGCGATTTTTTCGCCATTGCTGTCATAAATCGGCAGGTTATATGTATCGCAATCAAGGTCTTTTTCGTCAGAATTAAGTCCTGTGAAATATTCGTGCTCCTTATATAAATCTGCCTGCTCCTGCTTTGTGAGGCAGTTTTTATCGTCATGGTTGCCGTAAATCATGCAATAAGGCACTTTTCTTTTATCAAGAGGTTTAAGAATGTGATTAAGAGCCTTTCTGATTCTGCGTTTTGTAACGGCAGGATTTTTTTGCTGTTTTGAGCCAACAAGTCCGTCGTCAATATGGTTGCCGAGGATGTTATCGCCAGTGAAAACAACAAGGTCGGGCTGAACCTTATCATAAACCGTGTTGAGCATTTTTATCATTGCACTTCTTACAATGTGCATATCCTGCGGGTCGCTGACCTGTAAGATTTTTATTTTTCCGCTTTCGGGGAATTTTATTTTCATTTCTTTTTGCATTTAAACACTTCCAAAAATCAGATTGATTATATTATAGCAAAAAAGGATAGAATATTCAAGAAAAAATGGCTATGAGTTTTAATTTCTCACAGCCATTCCAAATATTTTTTATACCATCAAGTTACAAATAAGATTGCTCAACTCTGTTGGATTCTCAATTTGCATACCGCCAATAAGTCTTGCAGATGAATAAAGGATTTTTGCGTAATCTGTAAGCTTGTCTTTATCGCTTTCATAAAGAGCTTTCAGCTTCTCTGCAACGGGATGCTCTGCGTTGATTTCAAGGGCAACCTGTGCTTTAACTTTCTCTTCACCGGGGATTGTGTTGAGAACCTTTTCCATTTCAACTGAAACATCGCCCTCACTTGTAAGGCATACAGGGTGATTTTTAAGCTTGTTTGTGAAGCGAACCTCTTCAACTGCACCGCCCAGAGCCTCTTTCATAAAGTCAAACATTTCTTTAGATGTTTCGTTCTCCTGCTTGAGAGCCTCTTTCTCTTCGTCAGTGTCAAGGTCAATATCGTCTGCGCATACATTTGCAAAATCTTTTTCGTTATATGTGCGAAGCATTTTAAGTGCAAACTCATCAATGCCGTCTGTGAGATAAAGCACCTCGTAGCCTTTATCTTTAAGAGAATCAACCTGAGGAAGCATATCAATTTTATCTGTTGTTTCACCGCAGGCATAAAGGATTGATGTCTGCTCTGACTTCATACGCTCAACATACTCTGAAAGTGAAACAAGCTTTTTCTCACTTGATGACCAGAAAAGAAGCAGGTCTTTAAGGTCGTCTGCCTTTCTGCCGAAATCTGCATAAACGCCAAGCTTAATCTGTGAGCCGAAGCTTTCAAAGAATTTAACATACTTTTCACGGTCTGTGCGAAGCATTTTTGTAAGCTCTGACTTAATCTTTTTCTCGATATTTTTTGCAATGAGTTTCAGCTGATAATCGTGCTGAAGAACCTCACGGGAAATGTTAAGTGAAAGGTCTGCGCTGTCAACAAGTCCCCTTACAAATGAGAAGTAATCGGGAAGCAGATCGCCGCACTTTTCCATAATCATAACGCCGTTTGAATAAAGCTGAAGTCCCTTTTCAAAATCCTTGGTGTAATAATCCCACGGAGCTTTTTCGGGAATGAAAAGAAGTGCGTCATAGCTTACCTGACCCTCTGTTTTTGAATGAATAACATGAAGGGGTGCGTTGTAATCGTGGAATTTATCGTTATAAAATTCTTTGTATTCGTCCTCTGTGATTTCATTCTTATTTTTGCGCCAAAGAGGAACCATGCTGTTAAGCTGTTTTGGCTCTGTAACTGTTTCGTATTCATCCTCACTGCCCTCTTTAAGTCGGCGTGTTTCGCAATCCATTATAATAGGATAGCGGATGTAATCAGAATACTTTTTAATAAGTGTTTCAATTCTGTAGCTCTGGAGGTATTCGTCGTACTTCTCCTCCTCTGTGCTTTCTTTAATATGAAGAGTGATAACTGTGCCCACAGTATCTTTTTCACATTCGCTGATTGAGTAGCCGTCTGCACCCTGTGAAACCCACTTATGACCGATTTCGTCAGCCTCGGTTTTTGTTTCAACAGTAACCTCATCACTTACCATAAATGCTGAGTAGAAGCCAACACCAAACTGACCGATAATCTCAACATCAGTTTTTGTATCGTTATTTGTTTTGAAATCAAGTGAACCGCTCTTTGCGATTGTGCCGAGGTTTGTTTCAAGCTCCTCAGCTGTCATACCACAGCCGTTATCTGTGATTGTGATGGTTCTTGCATCCTTATCAATGTCAATGAAAATTTTATAGTCATCTCTTGCAAGGCCTTCGCCTGCATTGTTCAGGGAGCGGTAATATCTTTTGTCAATAGCATCACTTGCGTTTGAGATAAGCTCGCGGAGAAAAATCTCTTTATGAGTATAAATAGAGTTAATCATCATATCAAGCAGCTTTTTGCTCTCTGCCTTGAATTGTTTTTTGCGCATATATATCTCTCTTTTCTTAAAATGTGTGATTTTTAGCACTCTTGACTATCGAGTGCTAAAATATAGTATAACAAATTTTACAAAAAGTCAACCATTATATGAAAAATTGAACAAAATTGTATAAATATTTAAAAAAACTGCAATATTTTATTATTAAATACCGCACACGGTGTTGACTTTTTAGCAATACAGTGCTAAAATAACGATAATTAACTGATTGGAAAATTTTGAAAATCAGTGAATTTTATTGATGATGACGGTGATTTTTATGGCAAAGAAAATTGACAGACGAGTGCGATACACCAAAATGATGCTTAAAAGCAGCATTGCGGAGTTACTCAACGAAAAGCCCCTTGAAAAAATCACGGTTAAAGAAATCTGCGAACAGGCAGATATTAACCGTGGAACATTCTATTCTCACTACGCAGATCAGTATGATCTTTATAACAGCATTGTTAACGAGCTTCTTGACGGTATTTTTGAGCGACTTGGAGATTTTATGGCAAACGATGAAGAGGCACTTATTGCATCTATCACCAATGTTTATGATTATCTCAAAGATAACGCTGAAACTATCAGAACTCTTCTTCGCAACGGCGTTGACTACAGCATTGAAAACAAAATAAGGAACATTATCAAGGGCATTTACCTTGAAAAAATCAACAAGAGTGTTGATATTGACCTTATTAACGCAGCTTATTCATACATGGCTGCCGGTGCAATCTCTCTTATAAGATACTGGCTTAACTCAAATATGAATAAGTCATCAAGAGAAATGGCAGAGTTCAGTCTCCAGCTTACATCAAACGGACTTTCCTCACTTTTATGATAAACCTATCCTTTCAAAGAGAAACACCGCTTCTGTTCCGAGCAGAAGCGGTGTTTCTCGTTTTTTAAATAGAGGATAGACCTTAAAGATGGCGGTGGTTTTTTTGTTTGTGATGACGAATGTAAACAAAAGAAAAATGAAAATGAAAAAGTATTGGCCCACCATGCAAGCACCATCCTTGAGGTAATTATTACATCTGAACTTTAAAATTATCTTAAAAAATTTAAGACATATTTTAAAAAAGTGTATAAAAAACGACCGTGAGAGTCTCCCACAGTCATTTCTTTAGAAATTTTTATGTTTTAATTATTTATCAAGGTTTCTCTTGCATACCTCAACAGTTTTGAATACCTCTTCAAAGCGGTTAAGTGCATCATCAATAACCTCATCTGTATCAGCAAGTGAAGTGTAAAGTCTGCTGCCTGCAAGTGTAACGATGCCGTGTGCCATGTAAGCTGCACCCATCTGCTCCATTGCAACCTTTCTGCGGAGCATTTCGGGCTTCTCTTTGAGCATGGGGATAACTGACTTGGGAAGGAACATTGAGCTGAAATCATAGCTCATTGCGCCTGTGCATTCAAGGTGGCAGATTGAACCCTGATTGTATGCTACGAAGGGAATCTCATACTTATCAATGAGCTTCTGAAGACCCTCGGTGAGCTTGTCGCCTGCAAGGCCAGCCTTTTCGCAAGCGTTTGTCTTTGCGATTTCCTGAATTGCACAATAACCAGCGAATGATGAAAGTGGGTTAGCTGCAAGAGTACCGCCAACATATGCACGCTTCATCATTGTGCCAACACCTGCTGCCATACCGCTGACAAACTCTTTCTTACCGCCTACGCCGCCTGCTGAGGGATAACCGCCAGCAACGATTTTGCCGAAGATTGTAAGATCGGGAACAACGCCGAAGTAACCCTGTGCGCCGCCGAGACCCATACGGAAGCCTGTAACAACTTCGTCCATAATGAAGAGACAACCGTATTTATCGCAAAGCTCACGAACACCCTTGTTGTAATCAAAATCAACAGGTCTTGTACCGCTTTCGGGGCCAACGGGCTCAACAATAACTGCTGCTGTACCGCCACGAAGCTTGTTAACCTTGAGCATTTTTTCAAGCATATTAAGGTCATTGGGGCGAACCTCATCTGTTGTGCCGTAGCATGATGAGGGGATACCGTGAGATTCAAGGAAGCTTCTTGAACCGGGGATTTTAAGACCGTAAACCATCTGGTCTGACCAGCCGTGATATGCACCGCCAACCTTGATGATTCTCTTTGCTTTTGTTGCGTTTCTTGCAACACGGATAGCAGCCATAACTGACTCTGTACCTGAACCGAGCATACGGAACATTTCAACATTGGGCATATGCTTATTGATTTCTTTTGCAAGAAGAAGCTCACCCTCGTGGAAAAGACCTGTTACAGGGCCGCATTCTCTGATAAGCTCAATTGCCTTTTCACGAACAGGCTCATAGTTTGAGCCGAGGATTGTGGGACCGCCTGCCTGAAGGAAGTCGATGTACTCGTTGCCGTCAAGGTCTGTAAGATATGCACCGTTTGCCTTTGTAACGCAAATGGGGAAGGGATAGTTGAATGCAAGGTTGTGCTGAACACCGCCGGGGATAAACTTTTTAGCCTCTGCTGTGATTTCTTTTGACTTTGCACATTTTGTTTCAAAATGATCAAGAACTCTTTCAAGCTCCTCATCGCTTATGCAATAGATAGGCTGAGAGGTAAGGTGATTGAGTTTGTCATAAATTGGTCTTGCGGGCTGCCATTTCTGGATTGCGTAACCGTTACTCATTGTTATTGTCCTCCTGATTTTTAAGATAATTTATAAAATTATTTATTTTATTGATTGTTTCTTTCGGATTCCCGAAATTTTCTTTATCGGTTATTTTGCGGAAAATAAGACCGAAATACGCTCCGAAAATAAGTGCAGAAATATCTTTATCTGAAAATGTTTCTTTGAGCTTATCATATCCGCCGCCGCTTATCTCTTCGCCCAGAAGGCGGAAAACATTTGAAACTGAGCTGTCTTTACCCAGCAGGATGCTTCGCACAACCAGCTCGCACATAAGAGAGGGGTAAGGGTAAGTATCCTCTGTAAGCTTAGTGAAAACAGCGTCAATATCAATTTTGCCGTCTTTCTCTGCCGCTTTGAGGATGTCGTTTATCTCTTCATTGGCAATTTGTGAAAGCAGGTCGTCAAGAGAATCAAAATGTGAAAAAAATGTGGAACGGGAAACATCTGCACCATCCGCAATTTTTTCAATTGTTACGTTAGATATGCCGTATTCTTCAAAAAGAAGCTTTGCAGAATGCATTATTGCACGGTGCGTCATGTCTTTCTTTCGCATTCGCCGTGTTTGTTCCATAGCAACACTCCTAACAATTCTATTATAGCATTGTTTTCGGGAATGTAAAGCGTTTTTTGCACTATAGTACAAAAATAGACGAAAATCTATTTTTTAGCCAAAAAGAGGGTTTGTTTTTTGTGAATTGAGCCTGTTTAAAGGGCATTTTCATCCTGCGGATAGGCTATGCCTGTGATTTTTCTGATTTCGTCCATCTGTTTCATAATATAAAAAGTGTTTTCGGGTGTTACAACAGGGCTTTTTGTAAGTCCGTTTGAAACACATTCGCACATATGGCGAATCTGCTCTTCAAAGCCGTTGCCCTCATAGGGAACATCCACATCAAAGCTTTCGCCGTTGTTCAGGCGGAACTCCAGCTTTTGCGGAGCATAAAATCTGTTAAGATGAACATAACCCTTTGTGCCGTAAATGTAGCCTTCGTTTGGCTTTTTCAGAAGCACGGCACTTGAAATATCGGCAATTGCACCGTTTTCATACTGCATCAAAATGCAGGTATGGCTGTCAACACCGTTATATTTATCGCTAAATGCAGAGATTTCTTTTGGATTTTTGCCAAGATACCAGCTTGCAAAAGCAAGACCATAAACACCCACATCAAGAAGCGAGCCGCCGCCATGCTCCGTTTTGAGAACATGGTGATCCATTTCGTCCTCATCCATTGTGTAGCAGAATTTGCCCTCGACACCTTTGATTTCGCCTAAAATGCCGTCATTTATCATCTTAATAAGTTTGATTGTTCCCGGCACAAGTCTTGCCCACATAGCTTCCATAAGAAAAACGCCATTTTCTTCTGCACATTTAAACATTTTTTCAGCTTCTTTGGCGGTTACTGCAATTGGCTTTTCGCAGATAACATGCTTGCCGTTATTCATCATAAGGCAGGAACATTCCATATGACCCGAATGAGGAACGGCAATATATGCGGCATCAATCACATCTGATTTTGCCATTTCTTCATAGCTTCCAAAACGAACAGGAATATCAAATTCATCACCGAAAATATCGGCTGTCTGCTGTTTTCTTGATGCAACTGCCACAAGCTCAGCTTCATCAACATTTCTTATTGCCTCTGCAAATCTGTGAGCAATATTGCCAGTGCCCACAATACCAAATTTTAACTTTTTCATTTTCGTTTCCCCTTTCGGCTAACAGCTATTGATAACAGCTAAAGTGTATGATACAATCATATCACAACAACGAATTTTTGCAAATAGAAATTTAAAAGTGAGGTCAGATTTTATGAAAAAAACTATCAAAAAAATTTTTATTGTGTGCCTTTCTTTGTGTCTTGTTGCAGGGATTATTTTTGCCTGCGGAATAAATGAGAAGATGATAGTTCAGCCATATGAAATTGACACAAACGGAAAGGTGAAAGAGCCTGTAAGAATCGCACAGATTTCTGACCTGCACGCCTGCTCATACGGCGAAAATATGGAAGTGCTTTTAAATGCAGTTGATGAGCAGAAGCCAGATGTTGTTGTTTTAAGCGGAGATATTTTTGATGTTCTTATGCCCTATAAAAATGTTGAAACTGTTTTGAAAGCCGTGGGTGAAAAATACCCCTGCTATTATGTTACGGGCAATCATGAGTTTTTTGGCGGAGAAAATGTGTTTTTCGAGATGATGGGAATACTCAAAAAATACGGCATAAAAAGGTTAAGCGGTGAAAGCGAAACTGTTAAAATCAACGGCAATGAAATTAACATCTGCGGAGTTGACGACCCTATTGGTGTTGAAAATACAAGCACTATCAAAGAGAATTTTGAAAAGCAATTAGAAAAAGTCAGCACCGCAAAAGAAAACGGGAGTTATACAATTTTAATTTCTCACCGCCCAGAGCGAATTGAGGAGTATTCGCAATATGGATTTGACCTTGTGTTAAGCGGTCATGCCCACGGCGGTCAGTGGAGAGTACCGTTTTTAATCAACGGACTTGTAGCCCCAAATCAAGGCATTTTTCCAAAATATGCGGGAGGTTTTTATGAAAAAGGCAACACAAAAATGGTTGTGAGCCGAGGTCTTGCGACAAGAGATGTAAGGTCAGTTCCGAGAGTTTATAACAGACCTGAGCTGGTTATAGTTGATTTGAAATAAGTAATGTGTAGATTTTAAAAAAAGGCACCCCTTTGTGGAGCTGTCTGCGAAGCTGACTGAGGGGGTTACCCCCACCGTCAAAATCAAAGATTTTGCCACCTCCCCCGAGGGAGGCTATATATCGACAAATCAGAATTACCATATAAAAAACTAACCCGTCAAAGAGAGATTTTTCTTTGGCGGGTTTTCTATTAAACTATTTTTTTATCAGAACCATTTACGCTTTTTGCCGAATATTGTAAGTGCCGCAACAACCACTGCGGAGAGAACAATCACATACAGGTATCCGTACTTCCACGCAAATTCTGGCATAGATTCAAAGTTCATGCCGTACCACCCCACAATGATTGTAAGGGGGAAGAAAATTGTTGTGATAACGGTGAAAATTTTCATGGTGTGGTTGAGCTTCATATCAAGGAATGACGAATACGCATCCTGCAAATGGTCAACATAATTGCTCAAGGAATCCACATCATCTTTAAGGCGGGTAACTTTATTTGAAAGGTTTGAAATGTAGATGATGTTATCCTCTTCAAAAATGTCATTTTCATTCTCTTCAAGGGTTTCAATAACATCAATTATCTGCTCATAATAATTACGCATTTTAAGAAGCTTCTTTTTCTGTTCAAGAAGCTCAATGTTAAAGTCATCATCTGCCGAGCCTTTAACAACAGCCTCTTCCATTTCAGCAATTTCATTGCGCATTTTTTCGATAGTTTTGTTATCGCCTGCAATGAGAGTTTCAATAAAAGAGCAGATTGTTTTTTCAAATTTCAGCTTTTCACCTGTGAATCGCTTTGCAGAGTTTAAAAATCCGTTTTTGGTGGAGCTGTCTTTATCTGTAATATCAACAACAAGAATAAAATTCTTTTTAAGATAAACTGCCATCCAGTCATCATTATCCCCAGAAATTATTCTAAGCTCTGTGAATGTGTATTCATCGTGAACCTCAACATCTGTTCTGAATAACGGGTTCATTTTCTGGCAGGCATCAACCGTTTCACTGTCAAAGCCAAGCAATTCATAAACCGATGTCAGCTCGCTGCTTGTCATATAACCTGCGGTAATAAATTCCTCAGAAATTTCATCAATTCCGATTTTTTTCATCTGACCGCCTAACCTGTAAAAAGTCATTTAAACTCCCCCGTTTTCAGATATTTTTGCAAAATTATTTATCAGTCAACGCTGAATAAAAGGTCGCCGTATGTTGGGAATGGCCAGAACTCTCTGCCAACAAGAAGCTCAAGCTCATCAGCAGGCTTTCTTACCTTTTCCATTGCAGGGATAACTGTATTCTGATAATACTGAGCGAATGCGAGAACCTCATTCTTCGGAACTTTTGTGAGGATTTCTTTAAGCTCATTTACGCTGACATAAAGGTCATTGAGATAATTTGAAATATCGGCAATAAGTCCCTCTTCACAACCTGTGTTGAATGCAGGATTTATGCTCTTTTTAAGTGATGCAGACTGTGTAAGCTCATTAAGATAAGCAACAACAGCAGGGATAATCTCTTTATTTGCAATGTGAAGCATTGTAACAGCTTCAATATTAACAGTTTTTGCAAACTCTTCAAGAAGAATGTCTGTTCTTGAAACGATTTCAACCTCGCTGAAAATATTGTGCTTTGTGAAAAGCTTCACATTCTTTTCATCTTTATAATGAGGAATTGCGTCAACAGTTGATTTAAGGTTAAGAAGTCCTCTTCTTTCAGCCTCTTCTTTCCATTCCTCTGAATAGCCGTTGCCGTTGAAAACAATTCTCTTATGAGCAACATATGTATCTTTAATAAGTTTTCTTACAGCCACATCAAAATCATCTGCTGATTCAAGATAATCTGCAAACTTTGCAAGTGAATCTGCAATGATTGTGTTAAGAACGATATTTGTTTCTGAAATTGAGAATGTTGAGCCGAGCATACGGAACTCAAACTTGTTGCCGGTGAAAGCAAAGGGTGATGTTCTGTTTCTGTCTGTGTTATCCTTTTTGAATGCAGGGAGAACGCTAACACCAGTATCAAGAGTTGCCTTTTTCTTTGAATGATATGACTCCCCTGCTTCGATTGCATCAAGAACTCTCTGAAGCTCTTCACCAAGGAACATTGAAACGATTGCAGGAGGTGCTTCGTCTGCACCAAGGCGGTGGTCATTGCCTGCGCTTGCGGCAGAGATTCTTAAAAGATCCTGATAATCGTCAACAGCCTTAATAACTGCAACAAGGAAAAGGAGGAATTTTGTGTTGTTGAACGGGTCTGAACCTGGCTCGAGGAGGTTTTCGCCCTCGTCTGTTGAAAGTGCCCAGTTGTTGTGCTTACCGCTTCCGTTTACGCCGTCAAAAGGCTTCTCATGAAGGAGGCAAACAAGGTCATGCTGATGAGCAACCTTTTTCATAAGCTCCATAACAAGCTGGTTATGGTCTGCCGCAACATTTGTTGTGGTGAAAACAGGTGCAAGCTCATGCTGTGCAGGTGCAACCTCGTTATGTTCTGTTTTTGCATGGATGCCCAATTTCCAAAGCTCTTCGTTAAGGTCATACATAAATGACTTGATTCTTGGCTTGATTGTGCCGAAATAATGGTCATCCATTTCCTGTCCTTTAGGTGTGGGAGCACCGAAAAGTGTTCTGCCTGTATAAATAAGGTCTTTGCGCTGGTCGTGAAGAGCCTTGTCAATCATAAAGTATTCCTGCTCTGCGCCAACAGTTGAGTTAACTCTCTTAACTGATGTGTAACCGAAAAGGCGGAGAACTCTGATTGCCTGCTTGCTTACCTCTTCCATTGAGCGGAGAAGCGGAGTCTTTTTATCAAGAGCTTCGCCTGTGTAAGAAACGAAAGATGTGGGAATGCAAAGAGTGTTTTCTTTAATAAATGCAGGTGATGTGGGGTCCCATGCAGTGTATCCTCTTGCCTCAAATGTAGCTCTGATTCCGCCTGAGGGGAAAGATGAAGCATCAGGCTCGCCTTTAATAAGCTCTTTGCCCGAAAATTCCATAATAATTGTGCCATCATCCTGAGGAGAAATGAAGCTATCATGCTTCTCTGCTGTGATGCCTGTCATCGGCTGGAACCAATGTGTGAAGTGAGTTGCACCCTGCTCAATTGCCCAGTCCTTCATAACACTTGCAACAACATTTGCAACACTTATATCAAGCTCTTTGCCTTCGTTCATTGTCATTTTTAGTGAACGATATATTTCCTTGGGCAGACGATCACGCATAACGCTATCGTTAAAAACTCTGCTGCCAAATATTTCTGGTATTTTGTTCATCTGTTTTACCACCTTTTTAAAAGATCTATTTTTAAAGCATAAAAAAGCAACGAAACTTTATTAAGCTCGTTGCTACATTAACATTATAACACTTTCGCCACTTTTGTCAACTAAAAACGAACGACAATTTATCTGTTTTTATACACAATAAATGCTTATTTCACGCAATTTGAACAAGGTTCAAGTCCCAGCTCCAGTGCCTCTTCCAAAGTACATTCATAAAAATCTGTTTCGGAGCAATCATAAGAATAATGATATTTTTTGCCCGTTCTTGTAATATAAACAATTTTCTGCTTATCCTGCTCAGTTGTCTTTGGAATTTTATTTTTTGAAGCCACTGTGTGAGTTACAGAAACAGAAATTTTTTCTTCGTTTTCGCTGGAATTATCACTCTTCAAATCAATTGCGCAACAGAAAGCGAGGGCAATTACCATCACCGAACAACAGACAGAAACAATGGGGAAAATTTTACTTTTGCCGTTGATACTGATAATAACCGAAACAACACAGATAAATGCAAAAATAATTATCAAAGTTAAAAATAATTCAGCCATCATTTTAACCTCATTGTTTCAAAATTTCCAGGAACAAGTGAACCAGGATAATACATAACAACAACGATGTCGGGATTGGTTTCATCAATATATCTTTTGATACTGCCATAGAAAAATCTTAAATCAATTTTGTCAATATATTTCACCTGTGTTGCAACATATGGCAAAACACAATGGCAGAACGAATCTGCAACAAACAGCACTCTTTTATCATTATCCGCTTTTTTATTTTCAATCGAAACTATGGGCGAAACGCCATGCATATAAGAAGAATATGCAGATGTATTATAATAATCTTTTTTTTCAAAAACGCTCATATCAAGCAAAGAATCTTTAAAATCACCTGAGCATTTGCCGTGGTCATAATAATTAACTTCAAAATCCGTTTCAAAATTCGGTGTGTAAATGCTTATATCTTCTGGGTCCGCAAAGGCAGTTGTAACCTCCCTGCCCAAAGAGCCAAACATAAAGTCTTTATAAACCGTTTCAGTATAGTTATCTTTTGAAAGAAGCTCTGGCTTATAATCAATCCCATATGAAGCAAGCGTTTTTGAAATTTCGTTTGCCGCCCACATCCCAACGCCAGTTTTCCAGTGATGGTCTGTAAAATAGAATGACTCTGTGTAACTCATGCCCTGCTTTTTCATGCAATCACGCAAGTCAAGACATTTAATATTTTCTTTTTTAAGAGCATTTACCATTCTGTCGGCAGTTTCGTTGCCGTAGTCAACTATACCCGCAGGGAGATAACTTGTTTCAGGGTCAATTTTTGACGGAACCTGAACATATAAAAAATCTTCTCCACGGTTATTTACATATTTAGAAAGTGAAATCATATTTTTTATACCAGCGGATATATCTCTTCCTTCTGTGTAATAAACAAGTGAACCATCTGAAAGAGCAGCAATTTCATCTGAACCGCTAAAAAGTTTCATTCCGATAGTTTTATTAAAAAACGAATTAAATTCGATAAACTTCATTCTTAAAAAGAGCAGCTTACTTGTATAATACTCAACAGATGATTTTATGCCATCCACTTTGTTTTTATAAGCATCAACCGCTGTGATTTTTTTGGGTTCTTCTTTCTTTTCTTTTAAAGCCTCCTGCTGTTCTGCTTCAAGGTCTTCTTCTTTAAAAGGATAAACAAGTTCCCAATCGGTTGATTTAGAATTAGACGACTGTCCCCCTGAATATGCAGTTTCATTTTTCAAAGCTCCAGGAATCAAAATATTCAAAACAGATGATCTGACAAATCGCTCACAAACTGTAACAAAATAAAAAACTACAAAAAGAGAAAACAGTATTGCAAAAACTTTTTTGCCTGTAAGATTAAGTTTTTTCATACTGTTTCACTCCTTTAAAAATTGAAATAAATAAATGGATTATATGAGCCTTTAACCATAAAAGAAATTGAAATAATTATAAGCAAACAAAGCACAATTACTGACAAAATACTGTAAAGCTTTTTATTGATTTTTGGCTTTATAATTTTTTGAATTGGGAAGCAAGCAATGATGCCGAAAATAAAATAAAATTTGTTGTAATTTAAATAGGTCAGTGCAAGTCCGTCGCTGAATCCACCTGCGCCTATGCCAAACATTGCGCCCATATAATGAAGTGCAGATGTGATTGTTTCTGACCTGAAAAGAACCCATCCAAGAATAACAAAAAGCATTGCATAAATATGACCGAACCAGCCGATTTTTTCGTGGAAACCAGTGAGTTTTTCGATAGTCAGAAGCACAAAATAAAGAAGTCCCCACACAAGGAAAGTCCAGTTTGCGCCGTGCCATATTCCTGTAAGTGCCCATGTAACAAAGAGGTTGAAAACGAGCCTTGCTTTTGTGTCAACCCTGCTGCCGCCGAGGGGGATATAAACATAATCTCTGAACCAGGTGCCAAGGGACATATGCCATCTTCGCCAGAAATCTGTGATTGATTTTGTGATGTAGGGGTAATTGAAATTTTCGAGGAAATGGAAGCCGAACATTCTGCCAAGACCAATTGCCATTTCGCTGTATCCTGAGAAGTCAAAATAAATCTGAAGCGTATATGCAATTGCGCCAACCCACGCCATTACAACACTGGGTTTATCCTGTGAAAAGGCAAGGTCTGCCACAGACGCAAGGTTATTTGCAAGGAGAACTTTTTTGCAAAGTCCAACGGCAAATCTGTATGCGCCCTCGCTGAAATCATTAAAGTTTTCACGGCGCTCCATAATCTCTTTTGCAACGGTTTCATATCGAACGATAGGGCCTGCAATAAGCTGAGGGAAGAACGAAATATAAAGCGCAACATTCAGCGGATTTTTTTGTGCGGAGCCTTTGCCACGGTAAACATCCACAACATAGCTCATTGCCTGAAATGTAAAGAAAGAAATGCCGATTGGCAAAGTAATTTCAAGCACTTTCATATCTGAATTAAAAAGAAGATTCAGATTTTTGAGGGTGAATGTAAGATATTTAAAAACGAAAAGAATTGATATGTTGAAAACAGCTGAAACAGCGGTTATGATTTTTGCTTTTTTGTTGCCGCTATATTTTTTAACTAAAAGACCAAATGCCCAGTTAGCTAAAATTGAGCCAAGCATAATCAGCACATAAACAGGCTCGCCCCACGCATAAAAAAGGATGCTGGCGGCGGTGAGAACGAGATTGCTGAGTGCTCTTCTTTTTCTCACAAACGGGATGTAATAAAAGAGCAGAACGGCAGGGAGGAACACAAACAGAAATGTAGTTGTTGAAAATACCATAGTTCTTCCCCTTTCGTTCATTCTTTATCACGCTAAATTATATAACAAAAAAGAAAGATTTTCAATAGTTTAAAATAAAATTCAAATAAAAAGAAAAAACACTTGATTTTTGCATCAAGGTCAGTTATAATACTATAGTTGAATTAAACACGGAGAGTTGTCCGAGCTGGCCGAAGGAGCACGATTGGAAATCGTGTAAACGCCTAAAACGTTTCGAGGGTTCGAATCCCTTGCTCTCCGCCAAAAATCCAGTTATCGCTTTTGCGATAGCTGGATTTTTTTATATAATAGGGATTCGTGTGCGTGGGGTGAGGAGCGATAAGAAAACAATCCAGTGAATTGTTTTCAGCTCCGAAGTCCGAGGCGGGTACTGTTGCATGACAATGGTCGCCGAGGACGGAAGATTTTGCGAAGCAAAAGATTCATCCCTTGCTCTCCGCCCCAAAAAATAGGAGTTTTTGACAGAGTATCTGCTAATTTTGGGGATAAATTTAATGTAATTTATCATTCTTTTTTTCAGTTTACTATATGCAAAGGAGGATTTATCAACAAAAACTGGGTTTTATATTGTAAATTTTATCGTTTTATGTATAATATAACCATAAAGAATAAAAGATTACAATTTATCAATTAAACATAGAAAAAATAAAGCTATAAATTTAGTTAATAAATATCCGCTGGAGGAATAAAAATGTTTGCTGCATGTACATATGAAGAAATCGAATTACGAGAAAGACAGATAGAAAACAAAGAAATAGTTGTTCTACTTTTTTCTCGTCCATCTGAATCTGAAATATTGAAAGAGTTTGAATACATCCATTACAATTCTTCTATGTACTGTTCAATTTATGCAATTGGCTACACCAACGATCCTTATAAAGATGATACTTTTAAAAAAATTGATGTATCAATGAAGCAAGATTGGTATTTCAGCAATAAAGTTTTTGTTGAGTTTAAAGAAAAACTTCAAGAAAGAATACAATGGAAATACTCTGGCGAAGTAGAAGTATTGATTTTACAGAATAATCCTGGAAACAATAATGTTTTAAACTTTACACACTATATTGCGATTGATGTAAAAAAAGGTATAAAAGATGGTTATATTGATTCCTTTCAAAGATTTATGGAATCTTTGATAAGAAGTGCCAAAAGCGAAGTTACAGCAAAAGAAGCAATAGGAAAGGTTGCAAACGACAGGATTAAATTAAAAGATATATTATTCGATACAATTGATGAGTGTAAAAAAGTTCCAACCCCAGTAAAAAAGATAGTAAAAAATCGATTGTTTTATCGTACAGCAAAATCGTACAGCAAATAAGAAGTGATAATGTATGATACAGTAGTGCATAACCAATAAGTCATATACACATTTGAGTGCCATTGAAAGAGGTGTCAGAAAGCCTACACTCGAAACCTTTTTCAGAATTTGCGAGGCTATGAATGTAAAGCCAAGTGCTGTTATGAAAGAAATTGAAGATAAGATTAAATAATACAAAAAGAGCGTGGCACGAAGCTACGCTCTTTCGTTATATTACAATTCAATTTCAAATCTGAAGCCGTCAACAAATTCGTTTTTAATAAAGTTGCGGTATTTTATAACAATTCTGTTCTCATAAACCTCCATAGTAACGCCCATACCGCCGTTATCATTTGCCGAACCGATTGTGTCATCATTATACTCTGTGCTGGGCAGGTTCAAATAATAAACATCGCCATCACGCTCAAAAGCATTGGGAGCGGCAAAGGTGTGGCGGTGTCCGCTGAAATAAAGCACAGGGCTTGCTTTTGTGGCATATTTATTCATAATTTCTTCTATCTCTGACGGCAGATTATAATCATAATCAACACCGTTATGCCCTACAATCGGCTTATGATTGAGAACAAACACGGGCTTTCCGCTCTGCACCGCCTGCGCAAGTGTATCATTGAACCACTGCAACTGTTCATCTGAATAATTAAGCGGGCAATCGTCTATATCAATACTCTCTGAACCAAGGCAGATAAACCAGTACCCGTCAATCTCCTGCGAATAATAGACCTTGTCTGTCTTTATGCCAAATGCTTTAAGGTGCTTGAAATAAAGAGAAAGTGCGGTGTCAAAATCGGGGTCGGCACTGCCGTTCCATGAATCGTGATTGCCGATGCACGCAACATAATTCTTAGGCTTAACATATGTTTTGGTTATAACATTTGCGTGCCTGTACTCTGCCTTTGAGCCACTGTTTGTGATGTCCCCAAGGTTCATCAGCACATCAATATCTTCACTGCATTTGCCTATGCCGAGATATGTTTTGCGCATAATATCTGTTCTGTCTCTGAAATAGTTGTTATCAAAATGAGTATCTGAAACAACCACGCAGTTAAGCTTAACATCCTCACTTTCGGGAGAATAAAGCGGTGTGCGGTTCATAACAGCAGGCAAAATATTAAATAACAATGAAATTGTAACAAACATTGAAACAATGTAATCTAATATAGCTGACATAATAAATCTCTCCATTTTTCTTATTTTGTCTGACAGATTATACTATATATCTCAACACAATGCAATAAACTGTTGCAAATTTATATAAAAAGTGGTAGGATAAACATAATCTATCAGAAATGAGGTTATTTTATGTTTCAGGTTAAATTCTTTTTTAAACAGTTTTTTGCAATGATTCTTGCAATTTTCACAATGATTGGCGGAATTTTTGTTCCCGTTCCAGAAAAGGACATCTGCATGATTGCCCACAGAGGATACAGCGGAAAATACCCCGAAAACACTGCCCTTGCATTTGAAATGGCAGCAGAGCACGGCTCAGGCGGAGCAGAAACTGACATTCGCAGAACAAAAGACGGCATTTATGTAACAAGCCATGACAGCGAGGTTATTTATGAGGACGGCTCAACACTCATTATTGAAGAAAACACATATGACCAGCTGACACAGAAGCCCCTCAAAAACGACAAAACGAAAGATAAGGTTTATCTTTGCACATTCAAAAAATATCTTGAAATTATGAGAGATAACGATATGGTATGCTTCGTTGAGCTTAAAGGCGAATTCACCGACGAGCAGGTTAAAGAAATTTTCCAGCTTGCACAGGAAACATACTGCCTTGAGAAGTGCATACTTCAGTCATTTAATTTTGACAATCTTCTTAAAGCAAAGGAGCTTTTCCCCGACCTGCCTGTAATGCTTACATACGGCACAAGCGACACAAACTATGAGCGTTGCTTTGACTATGGCATTTCAATTGACGCAAACCTTAATCAGATTTCAAAAGAAATGATTGAGCAGTTCCACGAAAGAGGACTTCTTGTTGCGGCATACACTGCAAACAATTTTATGTCCCTTTGCTACGGCAAGTCATACGATCTCGACTTTCTTGAATCAGATTATTATGCTTAAATTGCACGGCTGCAATGACTAACTATAAAAATAACTGGGTGAACTTTCCGTTTACCCAGTTGTTTTTTTATTTCATTTTATATGCTCTTACATAATCCACTTTATACTCTGCGCTGAATGTGGATTTATCATTCTTTTCAATATTGCCCGACCAACCGCCTGTGGGTCTTGCGGCTGCACCCTCGATTTCGCATGAAAGAATCATATATTCCTCTTCCTGTGAAACTCCGCCGTAGTGGCTCTTGGCAACCTCGTAGCCGTTAATGTAAATCACATATTCATCGGGAGTCCAAAGAAGTCCGTAGGTGTTGTAGTTTTTATAAGGGTCATTGCCGATATTTGTGATTTTGATATTCTTATATTTTGTCTGCAAATCGTAGCCGTTATAGTGAAGATTTGATGTAACCTTGTTGCGTCTTTCGCCTTTAAGGTGGCTGAACGGCGACTCAAAAACATCAATTTCTGTGCCCTTTGTTGCATCGTGAAGCACCTTTGAAACATTGGGATTTGTGAGCCAGAAAGCTGACCACAGACCCTGTCCCTCTGGGAGAATACATCTGCACTCAAAATAACCGTATTTCTGCGAAAATCTGTCCTGAGTTGAAATTCCGCTTGTGTACCAGCCTGCGCCAAACTTGCCGTCTTCAAGATATTTTGTGGTGATAACAAGGTTGCCGTCCTCTACCTTTGCCATATCGGTTGTCCAGTATCCGCCTCTGCGCACGCCCTCTGAATTATGAGCACGCCACTTTGAAGTGTCAAGAGTGTCGCCATCAAATTCATCTGAAAAAGTCAGCTCAAAATCGTCAAGATTTATCTGCGGTTTTGAGGTTTTAATTGTGGTGGTGTTGAAAATGAGCAGAATTGCGCTGACAAATGCCACAAGTCCGTTCACAATTTTTCCCGTTGTAAATGCTGACATAAAGTCGCCTCCAAAAATTATCTGAAATAATTGTAGCACAGGAGAATACGAATGTAAAGGAAATAACAACAGGAAAAGAAAAATGCCCGACAAATCGTTTTTTCCCTTTTATTTTTCAGAATTACTTTATTTGGTATTCTTAATAGTTTCAACATACCAACGTAATATATCTGGTATTATTGGCTTATATGCAAAACACTGCGGCATTTTTGTAAAAAGAGAAGATCTGCAACCACCTTGACAAAGAGGGAGGTATACACACTTATCGCACTTACCATCAATTTTTACATCTGTCCATTTCTTTAATGTTGCTGTATCTGTTACGCCATTCCATACATCTCCAATTTTTTGCATAAATGTTTCACTACATTTACCTAACTTACCGTCTGGGAATATAGTAAAACTACCCTCACTACATGAAACACATTGGAATTTTTTATAATTTAATCGTGCCAACATTCTAATAGGCGTCATATTATATGATGCGATTTTGTCAAAAAGTTTAAGTAGATTGTTATCTGCCATAGCATTTGACTTAAACGGGTTCACATCATCTTCATTTAACGAATCCCACAGCGGATACACATAATAAAAAATATTTTTATAGTCCCTAAATTTGATATATAGATAATCAATTAATCTTGATAAACTTTCATAATTAGATGTATCATAATTCATTCTTATTGATACATGGATATTTTTTTCGGATAAAAGTTTTATGTTATTTATAACTTTATCAAAATTATATTTTTCTTCTTGTACATAAGCCTTTGTCTTATTATATAGATACTCATCACCGTCCAAAGTAATCTGAATGGATTTTATATTCCATTTATTTAGCATTTTTTCTATAATAATTTCATTTATTAAGCTACCATTACTTATAATATTACTTTGAATTACACAGTTGAGAGAATTACAAATTGGCTTAATCTTTTCAATAATATAATCAATAATATCAGTATTTAATAAAGGTTCTCCACCAAACCACTCGAATGTTAAAGTATCATTTGGTTCCAATATCGTTGTAATAAAAGCTATCGCTTGATCTGCAACCTCCTTTGTCATTGAAATTGATTGAATTCCTTTTTCAAAGCAATAATAACATCTTGCATTACAAGCAGAAGTTGTCCATAATCTTATTAGTTTTTCTTTTCTTTCTTTAATGCCATACCTTCTATCCGCATCCATTTTTTCTTTTTCGTCGAAATTTTTAGGAATATAAATTCCTTTTGCTAACAGTATAGATATTTCATCATTTGAAAATGAATTGTCATTGTATTTCTCCATTGTTTCGTTATCAAATAAACCAATAGCACCTGAAAAGCTATTAAATACAATCGTTTTTGAACTATTATATGGAACAAAAATATTATATTTTGATTTAGTATAATTCATATTGCACCTCTTAAATAAAACAATGTTTGTCATCTTGGACAAACACTGTTCTCAATTCACTCAATATTTAGTCGTCACAGCTATGGCATGAACCTTGACAACCTTGATCATCACAAGTACATGAAACTGCATAGTTTTCGCCTAACGTTTCAAAAAATTCCATAAAAACCCTCCTTTATAATAGAAATGGTCACAAAGTACCTTTATTTACATATTATCACTTTAAGAATAACTTGTCAACTCTATAACTGTAAGTTTTTAGAAAAATGCTGATAAAATAATATCTATAGAGATAAACTAAAGCTAAAGTGGTGGTTTGATGAATGTTGGTGAAAGAATACGCATTTTGCGTGAACAGAAAAATATAACTGTAAACAAGTTAGCTAACATAAGCGGTGTTTCGCAAAGCTATTTGAGAGATCTTGAATTAGGCAACAAACAGCCGACAGTGGAATACCTTGAATATATCTGCTATGGACTTGGCATAACATTGAAAGATTTTTTTGATTCAGATGAAAGCAATGATGAGCTGACTTCGGCGATTAACAGACTTAACAATAATCAGAAAAAACTACTGCTTGAATTTCTGAAATCTTTATAAAACGAAAAATCCCCGACCGTAAAAAGTCGGGGAAATTTTTTGCGAAAAAACACCCGACAGCGGATGCCATCGGGTGCGAAAAATTTATTTATCAGTCAACTTTTGGAAGAGTTTTGAATGATTCTTCAAGCTCTGCGTCTGTGGGAACATAATCCTCCATAAGACCGTCATGGAATTTTTCATATGCAACAAGGTCAAAGTAGCCTGTGCCTGTAAGACCGAAGAGGATTGTCTTTTCTTCGCCTGTTTCACGGCACTTGATTGCTTCGTCAATTGCGGCTTTGATTGCGTGTGAGCTTTCGGGAGCTGGGAGGATGCCCTCAACTCTTGCGAACTGCTCTGCTGCTTCAAATACTTCTGTCTGTGCAACTGATCTTGCTTCCATATATCCGTCAGCATAAAGCTGTGAAAGTGTTGAGCTCATGCCGTGGTATCTAAGTCCACCAGCGTGGTTGGGAGCAGGGATGAAGTTACTGCCGAGAGTGTACATCTTTGCAAGGGGGCAAACCATTCCTGTATCACAGAAATCGTATGCGAACTTACCTCTTGTGAAGCTGGGGCAGCTTGCAGGCTCAACAGCGATGATTCTGTAATCTGCTTCGCCTCTTAACTTTTCACCCATGAAAGGTGCAATAAGTCCGCCAAGGTTTGAACCGCCGCCTGCACAGCCGATGATGATGTCGGGCTTAACGCCGTATTTATCAAGTGCAGCCTTTGCTTCAAGACCGATAACTGACTGGTGAAGAAGAACCTGATTGAGAACGCTGCCAAGAACATATCTGTAGCCCTCTGTTGTTGTAGCAACCTCAACAGCCTCTGAAATTGCACAGCCAAGGCTTCCTGTTGTGCCGGGGTGTGCTTCAAGAATCTTTCTGCCAACATTTGTATCCATCGAGGGAGAAGGAGTTACAGATGCACCGTATGTGCGCATAACCTCTCTTCTGAAAGGCTTCTGCTCATAAGAAACCTTAACCATATATACTTTGCAATCAAGGTCAAGATATGAGCAAGCCATTGAAAGAGCTGTGCCCCACTGACCTGCGCCAGTTTCTGTTGTTACGCCTTTAAGACCCTGCTTTTTTGCATAATATGCCTGTGCAATTGCACTGTTGAGCTTATGACTTCCGCTGGTGTTGTTACCCTCAAATTTATAATAAATCTTTGCGGGAGTTTTTAATTTTTCTTCAAGGCAATATGCTCTTACAACAGGTGATGGTCTATACATTTTATAGAAATCACGGATTTCCTGTGGAATATCGAAATATGCTGTTGTATCGTCAAGCTCCTGCTTAACAAGCTCTTCGCAGAAAACCCCTGAAAGCTCCTCTGCTTTCATTGGTTCAAGTGTGCCTGGGTTAAGAAGCGGTGCAGGCTTATTTTTCATATCTGCACGCAGGTTATACCACTGCTGTGGCATCTCATTTTCTTCAAGATAAATTTTGTAGGGTATTTTATTCATGATAATTTCAGTCCTTTTCTAATATTTTAATAAATTTTTGGGATTGGTTTAATTAAAATATCCGTGGCGCGGGGTGCGCCAGAACTTTGCACGAATAAACATACTTCCTGTAAATGTTTCTGCAAATCCGTGGATCAAATCATCTGAATGTGTGTTCGATTTCGGGATTTCAGTTACAGAAAAAATACATTTCATACTTAAAATCCTTTCTATTTTACTTTTAAAATATCAGCTGGGAAAACCTTGCTGTTATTAAAAAATTATTTCTGATAAGTTTTCAGAATGTCTTCGGCGATAATCAGCTTGCTTATGCAGTTATCCATCGCCTGTTTTTCAATGTATCGGTGAGCCTCCGCCTCTGTCATTTTAAGGTTTTCAATGAGCAGCCATTTGGCTCTGTTTACAATGCGGATTTCTTTCATTTTATCTTCGATAGATTCTTTTTTCTTATCGGTTGCAATTATTCTTTCTCTTGCAGAAGCAAGCCAGCTTAATGCAATTTTCATATTGGTTGATGATGTAGGCTTCGGCAAAGTGAAAACTCCGTAAGGGATAACCATATGATTTACCCTTTCGTAATTATCTGACTTCACAAGAAGCATACAAACACTGCTTTTATGCCTGCATATTTCAATGGCAAAATCTGTGCCGAAATCATCACCAAGAGGAGTGTTGATAATAACAAAATCATAGAAGCTTTCAAGCATTGCTCTTTTAGCAGATGAGATACTGCCTGCAAAATTAACAACGCTGTATTTGGTTAAAGGGAGCAGAGTCTTGATGGCTTCATTCATTTTTTCTGAGGACGAAACAACAAGGACACTGTATTTTTTCTTCTCATACATTATGTTTCATCCTCCTGTATTTTATTCGCAATAAGTTTTAATAATTGACTCGGGTAAGAACTCTCTTAAAAACTCACTTGATGCTGCAATTTTTGCCGCCTCCGCTTTGCTTTGCGGAAGCATACGGAAGCTTCTCAGCACATTAACATCTGCTTTATAAAGGTTTATATCTGATGCAGGTTCAAGCGGAAGAGCGTTTTGGATTCCGTAAAGAGCCGCATATATCATAAGTGCGAAAGCAAGGTATGGATTCGCTCTCGGGTCGGGAGAACGAAGCTCCATTCGTTTGTATTCACCCTGTGCAGCAGGGATTCTGATAAGCTGTGAACGGTTTTCACTTGACCAGCTGATATATCTTGGCGCTTTATGACAGCCTAAACGCTTATATGATTCATCGGTGTGATTCATAAAGAGCGTCATATCCTTTATTTTATCAAGAATGCCTGCTATCATGGGGCTTGAAATATCTTCTTTTCCATTCAAAGATTTAACCGACATATTTATATGGAAGCCGTTGCCAGGCTTATCATCAAATGGTTTTGGTGAAAAGCTTGCCCACAAGCCGTTTCTCATTGCAATATCCTGCACAACCTTGCGGAATGTAAGTGCATCATCTGCCGCTGAAAGAGCATCCGAATAACGGAAGTCGATTTCATTCTGACCAGGTCCCTCTTCGTGATGGCAGGATTCGGGGTTGATGCCCATTTCCTGAAGCGTCAGGCAAATATCACGGCGGATATTTTCGCTTTTATCATAAGGTGCAACATCCATATAGCCTGCGTTGTCATAGGGGATTTTAACATTCTCGCCGTAATCATCAAGCTTAAAAAGATAAAACTCCATTTCTGAGCCGAAATAAAATCTGTAACCTGCTTTTTCAGCAGTTTCAACAGCCTTTATAAGGATTGAGCGTGTATCATTCTCAAACAAACTGCCATCGGGGTAAGTAACTGAGCAATACATACGCACAACCTGACCGTGCTCAGGTCGCCATGGCATAGCAGAGAGCGTTGACGGATCGGGATGGAGAAACAAATCTGAATGAACCTCATCGCCAAAGCCTGCAACAGCAGAGGCATCAATGGCTATACCATAATCAAAAGCACGCTGAAGCTCCTCGGGCATAATGGAAATATTTTTCTGTTTGCCAAAAACATCACAGAATGCAAGGCGGATAAATGAAACATCCTCCTCGTTTATAAACTGCATTACTTCCTGCTTAGTGTAGTTCATGCGGCACACCCTTTCTCAGACGCAGAATCAATTATTGTTACAGCCTGTTTTATAAAGCACTTTTATTAAAAAGGGCGCTCATCGACAGGGAACTTCCCCTCAATGAACGCCTTTGCTCATGTACACATTATACATCATAGGCATATCACTTGTCAACAGTTTATTATTCTACTTATTCACCTATTATTTTACCTGTTAGCGTATTAAATTTGTAAAGTTTTTTTATTTGAGATGTATTGACAAATTAACATTATAGGTGTAGAATTTTCAAGGTATACTAAAGGCAACGGCGTCTTTAAGATCGGGAATCTTAAAGACGCTTTTTTATAACAGAGCGTTGCTTTTGTTTTGTAAACCAAGGGTTAGTTGGCAATTGAAGAATTGCTGAAATATAAGGAGGTTATATTTATGAAAAACACAGCAAAAAAAGTTCTTGCAGCAGTGCTTGCACTTGTTATTGTTTTCAGCTTTGCAGCTTGTGGCAATAACGGTAAGAAAGACGACAGCAAGACAATCCTTATCGGCAGCACAGGCCCTCTTACAGGTGATGCTTCTTCATATGGTATCTCTGTTAAAAATGGTGCAGAGCTTGCAGTTAAGGAAATCAATGAAGCAGGCGGCTTAAACGGCACAAAACTCGTTTTTGACATGAAAGACGACAAAGCAACAGCAGAAGATGCTTCAACTGGTTATGACGCACTTATGGACGCAGGCATGAAGGTTTCAATCGGTTCTGTTACATCTGGCTCATGCGCAGCATTTGCAGATAAAGCAGAGAGCGACAATCTCTTCTTCATCACTCCCTCTGCATCAGCATCAAACGTTATTGAAAAAGGTACAAACTCTTTCCGTGTATGCTTCGGCGACCCCGACCAGGGCGTTCTCGCAGCTCAGCAGCTTGTAAAGGATTACAAGAACATCGGTTGTATCTATGACACAAGTGATCCTTATTCATCAGGTATCTATGATGCTTTCAAGGCTGAGATGGCTAAGCTTGGCGCAAAATATATTCTTCAGACATTTGACGCTGAGAACAAGAAGGACTTCTCAACTCAGGCAGAAGCTCTTAAAGATTGTGATGTTGTATTCACTCCCTTCTATTACACAGAGGCTGGCCTTGTAGCTAAAGCTCTTGTTGCTAAGGGAAGCAAAGCTGTTGTTTACGGTTGCGACGGTCTTGACGGTATCGCAGACCAGATTGAAGGCGTTGATGTTAAGGTTATGTACATCACTCCCTTCGATGTAAACAGTGCAGCAGAAGCAACAACAAAATTCGTTGAGGACTACAAAGCAACTTACGGTGTAGCTCCTGACCAGTTTGCAGCTGACGGTTACGATGCAGTTTATGCAGTATTCAACGCTCTCAAGGCAGCTGGTATTGACGATGTATCTGACATGGATGCAAGCGAAGTTTGTGATGAGGTTGTAAAGGCAATCACAGATTCTTCATTCAAACTTGAAGGTGCAACAGGCACAATGACTTGGGACGCTTCAGGTGCTTGCACAAAGGTTCCTCAGATTGTTAAGCTTGGTGCATAATTTCACCTTGTTTTAAAAGCTTGAACAGCTATTTTTCTGCGTACGGTCGTTTTTTGCGGCCGTACGCATTGAGTGTTTTTTAGGATTTATTAGCTGAAGGAATTCAAGCGGCACAACTCCAGTGATGTTTGAATTTCTTCAGCTTTATTTATCATCAGGTTATCCATTAAGGAGAGAAAAAAATGAGTACTATTATGGACGGTCTGAGCCTTGGCGCAATCTATGCGCTTATAGCTCTGGGTTACACAATGGTTTACGGTATTGCAAAAATGCTTAACTTTGCCCACGGTGATATTATCATGGTTGGTGCATATGCGATTCTCACCACACTTGAAATGACTGGCAACCCCTACATTGCAATTGCAGCTTCTATTGTTATCTGCACAGTTTCAGGTATTGTTATTGAGCGCCTTGCATATAAGCCGCTTCGTGGTGCATCACCCCTTGCTGTTCTTATTACAGCTATCGGCGTAAGCTTTTTGCTTCAGGCTATTGCCCAGCTTATTTACGGCTCAAAATCACAGTCAATTTCACTGCCCGATTTTGGCAAGGTAGCAATTGGCAAATTTTCAATCAATGTCAGCACAATCATCACCCTTGTTGTGGGCGGTCTGATTATGGCAGGTCTTACAATCTTTGTTAAAAAGACAAACACAGGCCGTGCAATGCAGGCTGTTTCTGAAGACAGAGGTGCCGCACTGCTTATGGGTGTTAATGTTAACCGCATTATCATGATTACATTTGCAATCGGTTCTGCACTTGCAGCATTTGCAAGCCTTTTCTATCTTATGCAGATTCCCTCAATCACCCCCACCCTCGGCTCAATGCCCGGTATCAAGGCATTCACAGCAGCAGTTATCGGCGGTATCGGTTCAATCCCCGGTGCTATGCTCGGCGGTGTTCTGCTTGGTCTTATTGAAAAAATCTGCCTCAGCATCCCCGCTATCAGCCCATACACAACAGCTATCGAATTCAGCTTGCTTATCATCATCCTTCTGGTTAAGCCAATCGGACTTCTCGGTAAGCAGATAAGAGAGAAGGTGTAAGAATGAGCAATTTTATCTCAAACGTTAAAAAGCAGTTTAAATTCAAGCACATTGCCACTTGGGTAATTGTTGCGGCTGTTGCCGTTGTGCTTGTTATTATGAGCGAATCAGGACTTCTCAACCGCTCAACAATCGGTCTTCTTTCCCGTATCGCATACAGCATCATTCTTGCAGTTTCACTTAACCTCGTTGTTGGTTTCCTCGGCGAGCTGAGCCTTGGTCATGCAGGCTTCATGTGCCTTGGCGCATATATAGGAACATTCGTTGCCAGCCTTTTAAGAGAATCCATTGACAATAAGCTTCTTGTGCTTATCCTTGCAATGCTTGTGGGCGGTCTTGTTGCTGCATTCTTCGGCTTCATTATCGGTCTTCCCGCTCTTCGTCTTAAAGGCGACTACCTTGCAATTGTTACACTTGCATTTGGTGAAATTGTTAGAAACATCTTCAAAAACCTTGAGATTTTTGGCGGTGCAATGGGTTACAACTCAAAGACCTACAATCAGAAAGACCTTTTTGTTATTGCATTTGTTGTTGTTATTCTTGTTTTGATTTTCACACAGAATCTTATCAGAAGTAAGCACGGCCGTGCAATCACAGCTATCCGTGATAACGAAATCGCTGCAAAAGCAATGGGTATCAACGTAACATTCTACAAGCTGTTTGTTTTCGTTGTTGCCGCATTCTTTGCAGGTATCGCAGGTGTTATTTACGGTCATTTCACAACTCCCGTTCTTTACACCACATTCTCATACAACTATTCAATCGAAATTCTTGTTATGGTTGTTCTCGGCGGTATGGGCAGCATCAACGGCTCAATCATTGCCGCAACACTTATTACAGTTATCAACTTCGTTCTTCAGTCAAAGCTTTCAGGCGGTCTTGCAGCTATCAGACTTCTGGTTTATGCTCTTATCCTCATCTTTGTTGTTATCTTTAACAACGCCCCCGCTCTTAAGCCAATTAAAGAGAGATTCAGCATTCACAACCTTAAAGAGAAGCGCCTTGCAAAGAAAAAGGGCACAATCATTGATGACGCAGCTGAGTGGAACAGAATTGAAACAAAGGTTAAGATGGATTCTATTCTTACACCCGACCTTCCTCATAACGAGAATGTTACACCTGACAAAGCAAAGAAATCTTCAAAGGAGGTAGAATAATGTCTGAATTTATGCTTGAAACAAAAAATCTCGGCATCTCCTTCGGCGGTCTTAAGGCTGTTCAGGATGTTAACCTTAAAATCAAAAAGAATGAGCTTTATGGTCTTGTTGGACCTAACGGCGCAGGTAAAACAACCCTTTTCAATATGCTCACAGGCGTTTACCAGCCCACAACAGGCACATTCTTCCTTGACGGTCAGGAACTTAAAGGCATGAGCCAGGAAAAAATCAACCACAAGGGTATTGCAAGAACTTTCCAGAATATCAGACTTTTCAACAATATGTCTGTTATAAGAAATGTTCTGGTTGCTCTTCACAATCAGCCCGAATTTAAATACAGCCCCTTTGACGGTATGCTTCACACACCAAAATATTTTGATGTTGAAATCCGTATGCGTGATAAGGCAAAGGAGCTTCTTGATGTTTTTGGTCTTCTTGACGAAAGAAACAACCTTGCATGCAACCTTTCTTATGGTACACAGAGAAAGCTTGAAATTGCTAGAGCTCTTGCAACAAACCCGAAGCTTCTGCTTCTTGACGAGCCTGCCGCAGGTATGAACCCCAACGAAACAGCAGAGCTTATGGAAATCATCAAGAAAATCAGAGATGATTTTGACCTTACAGTTCTTCTTATTGAGCATGATATGAAATTCGTTTCAGGTCTTTGCGACGAGGTTACAGTTCTTAACTTCGGCACAACACTTGCTCAGGGCGAAACTAAAGAGGCTCTCAACAACCCCGAAGTTATCAAGGCATATATAGGAGGTTAAATTTATGGCATTGCTTGAAGTTAAAGATTTAGAAGTCTTCTATGGTATGATACAGGCTATCAAAGGCATCAGCTTTGAGGTTAACGAGGGTGAAATCGTTACACTTATCGGCGCAAACGGCGCAGGCAAAACCACAACAATGCAGAGCATTATGGGTCTTATCCCCATCAAAAAGGGCACTGTAACATATGACGGACAGGACATCACAAGGGTTCCCGGCAACAAGATTGTTCGCCTTGGTATGACACAGGTTCCCGAGGGAAGACGAATTTTTCAGGAGCTTACTGTTTATGACAACCTGCTCATGGGTGCATACACAGTTAAGGATAAAAAGAAAATCCAGCAGGATATTGATGAAATCTGCACAAGATTTGAGATTCTCGGTCAGAGAAAAAATCAGATTGCAGGCACACTTTCAGGCGGTGAGCAGCAGATGCTTGCAATGGGCAGAGCTATGATGAGCCACCCCAAGCTTCTTATGCTTGACGAGCCATCAATGGGTCTTTCTCCCCTTTTTGTTGATAAGATTTTTGATATTATCAAGGATTATCACGACAGCGGCACAACAATTCTTCTTGTTGAGCAGAACGCTAAAAAGGCACTTTCAATTGCAGACAGAGCTTATGTTCTTGAAACAGGCTCTATCTCAATGAGTGGCTCTGCAAGCGACCTGCTTAATGACGAAAATGTTAAAAAGGCTTATCTCGGTGCATAAATTTTGTGCAAATCACGGGTTTTTAAGTAATTTTTAAAAAAGTGTTGACAAAATAACCTTTATGGTGTAGAATCTCACACATGAAAGGCAACGGAGTCTTTGAACTGTTACAGGTTCAAAGACTCTCTTCTTTTTTATATTCTATTTTAATATTTTTAGGCAATGGCGTCTTTAAGGTATTCAGTCTTAAAGGCGCCTTTCTCTTTTGCCACAGGAGGAATTTTTTATGTCATACGTTGATGAAGTAATTGAAAGGGTAATTAAAGAAAACCCCAGTGAGCCTGAGTTCCATCAGGCAATCAAAGAAGTGCTCCAGTCGCTTCGCCCTGTAATTGCTGAAAATGAAGAAGCTTTCAGAAAAGATGCTCTTCTTGAAAGACTTGTAAACCCCGAGCGTCAGATCAAATTCAGAGTTCCGTGGATTGACGATAAAGGTCAGGTTCATATAAACACAGGCTACCGTGTTCAGTTCAACAGTGCAATCGGTCCTTACAAAGGCGGTATTCGTCTTCACCCCTCAGTTAATCTTGGTATTATCAAGTTCCTTGGTTTTGAGCAGATTTTCAAAAACTCACTTACAGGACTTCCAATTGGCGGTGGTAAGGGCGGTTCAGACTTTGACCCCAAGGGCAAATCAGACAGAGAGATCATGGCATTCTGCCAGAGCTTTATGACAGAGCTTTGCAAATATATCGGTGCGGACACTGACGTTCCCGCAGGCGACATCGGCACAGGTGCAAGAGAAATCGGTTATATGTTCGGACAGTATAAGAGAATCAGAAATCTTTTTGAGGGCGTTCTCACAGGTAAGGGTCTTGTTTACGGCGGTTCACTTGCAAGAACAGAGGCAACAGGCTACGGACTTCTTTACATCACAGAGGAAATGCTCAAATGCAACGGCATTGATATTTCTGGCAAAACCGCTGTTGTTTCAGGTTCAGGCAACGTTGCAATTTATGCAATTGAAAAAGCTCAGCAGTTAGGCGTTAAGGTTCTCACCGCTTCTGATTCAAACGGCTGGGTATATGATAAAGACGGAATTGATGTTGAGGCTCTTAAAGAAATCAAAGAGGTTAACCGTGCCCGCCTTACAGAATACAAAAAATACAGACCCGATTCAGAATATCACGAGGGCAAGGGCGTTTGGAGCGTTAAGGCAGACATTGCACTCCCCTGCGCAACACAGAATGAGCTTGACCTTGAAGACGCAAAAATGCTTTGCGCAAACGGTGCAATTGCTGTTGCAGAGGGTGCAAATATGCCCACCACAGCAGAGGCTACAGATTACCTTATGGAGCAGGGCGTTCTGTTTATTCCCGGTAAGGCTGCAAACGCAGGCGGTGTTGCAACATCAGCACTTGAAATGAGCCAGAACAGTGAAAGACTCAGCTGGTCATTTGAAAAGGTTGACAAGAAGCTTCAGAACATTATGATTGACCTTTTCCACAACATTGATGATGCTGCAAAGAAGTATGGCTTTGAAAAGAATTATGTTGTTGGTGCAAACATTGCAGGCTTTGAAAAGGTTGTTACTGCAATGACTGCACAGGGCATCGTTTAATAAATAAAACAAAAACAAAAAATTAAAATAAATTAAGGAGGAAACAATTATGAAAACAGTACCCGAATATTTCGGAAGCATGGTATTTGACGATAGAGTAATTAAGGCAAAGCTTTCAGCAGATGTTTATAAATCGCTGAAAAAGACCATTGAAGAGGGCGCAGCCCTTAATATAGGTGTTGCAAACGCAGTTGCCGCCGCAATGAAAGACTGGGCAATTGAAAAAGGCGCAACACATTTCACACATTGGTTTCAGCCTCTCACAGGCATAACCGCAGAGAAGCACGACAGCTTTATCGCTCCATCACCCGACGGTGGAGTTATTATGGAATTTTCGGGCAAAGAGCTTATAAAAGGCGAACCCGATGCTTCCTCCTTTCCCTCTGGCGGACTTCGTGCAACATTTGAAGCAAGAGGCTACACTGCATGGGACCCCACATCATACGCATTCATTAAAGGCAAAACGCTTTGTATTCCCACTGCTTTCTGTGCATACGGCGGTGAAGCTCTTGATAAAAAGACTCCCCTGCTCCGCTCAATGGAAGCACTTAACAAGCAGGCAATGCGTATTCTCAAGCTCTTTGGTGATACAAGCGTAAAATGTGTTCGCACAAGCGTTGGACCTGAGCAGGAATATTTCCTTATCACAAAGGAGATGTATGACAAGCGTCCCGACCTCCGCTCCTCTGGCAGAACCCTTTTTGGTGCTAAACCTCCAAAAGGTCAGGAAATGGACGACCACTATTTTGGCGTAATCAAGCCAAAGGTTGCAGAGTTTATGGAAGAGCTGAACGATGAATTGTGGAAGCTCGGTATTCTTGCAAAAACTCAGCACAACGAGGTTGCACCTGCACAGCATGAGCTTGCACCAATCTACACCACCACAAACATTGCAACAGACCACAACCAGCTGACAATGGAAATTATGCAGAAGGTTGCCGCAAAGCACGGACTTGTTTGCCTGCTTCATGAAAAGCCATTTGCAGGCGTAAACGGCAGCGGCAAGCACAACAACTGGTCAATGGCTACTGACGCAGGTGTGAACCTCCTCTCCCCTGGTGAAACACCTTATGAGAATGCACAGTTTCTGCTTTTTCTTTGTGCTGTTATTAAGGCTGTTGACGATTATCAGGATCTTTTAAGAATTTCTGTTGCAAGTGCAGGCAACGACCACAGACTTGGTGCTGACGAAGCTCCGCCTGCTGTTATTTCAATTTTCTTAGGTGATGAGCTTACAGCAGTGCTTGATGCAATTGAAACAGACACACCCTATGAGGGAACTAAAAAGACACAGATGAAATTGGGCGTTGATGTTCTTCCAAAATTCAACCGTGATACAACAGACAGAAACAGAACATCACCCTTTGCATTCACAGGCAACAAGTTTGAGTTCCGTATGCTGGGCTCTTCAGACAGCATTGCCTGCGCAAACATCATGCTTAACAGTGCGGTTGCCGAAACACTTAAAATTTATGCTGATGAGCTTGAAAAGGCTGAAGATTTTGAAGAAGGTCTTCACAAGGTTATCAGAGATACAATTAAAAAACATAAAAGAATCATCTTTAACGGCAACGGATATGACAGCGAATGGATTAAGGAAGCCACCGAAAAGAGAGGACTTCTTAACTATCGCACCACTCCAGACTGCATTCCACACCTCACAGATAAGAAAAATAAGGACATGTTAGTGTCTCTTGGGGTGTTTACAGAAAAAGAGCTTTGCTCAAGATGTGAAATACAGCTTGAAAACTATTGTAAAACTGTTATAATAGAAGCGAACACTATGACAGGCATGGCAAAGACTGAAATTCTTCCTGCCATCGAGGGATTTATCTCTGAGCTTGCAAAAACCGCAAAAACCAAAAAAGCTGTATGTGAAGACATTCCCTGCGCTTATGAGTGCAAAACACTTAAAAAGCTCTCTATGCTTGCAGACAGCATTTCTGAAACAGCGGAAGAGCTGGAGAACATCCTTATCACAGTTAAAGGCACAGAAAGCATCGAAGAAGAAGCATACCTCATTCGTGATGAGCTTATCACCAAGATGAATGAGCTGAGGGTTTCCTGCGACCAGGCTGAAAGCATCACCGCTAAAAAATACTGGCCCTACCCCTCATATGCAGACATCGTTTTCAGCGTAAAATAACGGAGGTGTTTTTATGTGCTCAATAATGGGATATTGCGGTCCTAAACCTCCCCTTGAACTTTTTGAAAGCTGTTTTAACAAAACAGTGTCAAGAGGACCTGACAAAAGCAAAATTGTGGAAGTCGGAGACGGCGTTTTCGGCTTTCACCGTCTTTCAATTATGGGTCTGACCGATTCAGGTATGCAACCCTTTGAAGCAGACGGAAGCTACGTAATCTGCAATGGCGAAATTTATGGATTTGAAAAGCTTAAAAATGAGCTTATCCAAAAAGGATATTCATTTGTAAGCGACAGCGACTGTGAGATTATTCTCCCCTTATATGCTGAATATGGCACAGATATGTTTAAGATGCTTGATGCGGAATTTGCAATGATTATTTATGACGCAAAGGCAAAGAAATATATCGCCGCCCGTGATCCTATTGGTATTCGCCCCCTTTATTATGGCTATGACGATAAAAAAACAATCGTTTTTGCCAGTGAAGCCAAAAACCTTGTGGGTCTTGTAAAAGAGATAATGCCGTTCCCACCGGGGCATTATTACAAAGACGGTGAGTTTATCTGCTACCGCAACATATCAAAGGCAGTTGAAATCTGCCATGATGATATTGAAACGGTATGCCAGAAGATTCACGACAAGCTCACACTGGGCGTTGAGAAAAGACTTGTTTCTGACGCAAAGGTTGGCTTCCTCCTTTCAGGCGGACTTGACTCTTCACTTGTGTGCGCTATTGGCGCAAAAAGAAGCGATAAGCCGATTAAGACTTTTGCTATCGGTATGAGTGAGGACGCTATCGACCTGAAATATGCAAAACAGGTTGCTGATTTTATCGGCAGCGACCACACAGAGGTTATCATAACAAAAGAGGATGTACTTTCAAGCCTTGATGAAGTTATTAAGCTTCTCGGCACATTTGACATTACAACAATCAGAGCATCTATGGGAATGTATCTTGTTTGCAAATACATTCACGAGAACACAGATATTCGTGTTTTGCTCACAGGTGAGATTTCTGATGAGCTTTTCGGTTATAAATACACCGATTTTGCTCCGTCAGCAGAGGCTTTCCAGCAGGAGGCTGAAAAGCGTATCAGAGAGCTTCATATGTATGACGTTCTCCGTGCAGACAGATGTATTTCTGTAAACTCACTTGAGGCACGAGTTCCATTCGGCGACCTTGACTTTGCCGAATATGTAATGTCCATTGATCCCGAAATGAAGCTGAATAAATACGGCAAAGGCAAGTATCTTTTAAGAAAAGCATTTGAGAAAGACAACATTCTCCCCGACGAGATACTCTGGCGTGAAAAAGCAGCGTTTTCAGATGCTGTTGGTCATTCTATGGTCGATTATCTTAAAGAGTATGCAAACGGCTTCTATACAGATGAAGAGGTAAAAGAAAAGGCAGAGAAATATACTCACGCCAAGCCCTTTACCGCAGAATCTCTGCTTTACAGAGAAATATTTGAAAAGTATTACCACGGTCAGTCAAAGATGATTGCTGATTTCTGGATGCCCAACAAAGATTGGGAAGGCTGTAATGTGAACGATCCCTCAGCACGCGTTCTTTCAAACTACGGCGAAAGCGGAAAATAAGGAGATTCTAATGACAAACATCGAAAAAATACTTGTTCTTGACTTTGGCGGTCAGTACAATCAGCTGATTGCAAGAAGAGTTCGAGATCAGCATGTTTATGCCGAAATCGTACCTTACAATAAGATCACAACAGAAGAAATTAAAAACAGAGGATATGCAGGCATTATCTTCACAGGCGGTCCAAACAGCGTGTTTGACCCTGCATCACCCCATTTTTCACCTGATATTCTTGATGCAGGTATCCCGATTCTTGGTATCTGCTACGGCTGTCAGCTGATTGCTTATATGGGTGAGGGCGAAATCTGCCCCGCAGGCGAAATCAGTGAATACGGCAAAACAGCACTTAACATCATTAAGGACAATGCTCTTTTTGAGAATGTTCCCGATAACAGCATTTGCTGGATGAGCCACACTGACTTTGTAAAAAGAGTTCCTGACGGATGTGAGATAGTTGCAAAAACAGCACACTGCCCCTGTGCAGCATTTGCTGATTATTCAAGAAAAATTTATGCCGTTCAGTTCCACCCCGAGGTTACTCACACTGAATTTGGCAAAGAGATTATACATAACTTCCTTTTCAACGTATGCGGATGTGTTGGCGACTGGACAATGGCTGGCTTTACAAAAGAAACAGTTGCAGCTCTTAAAGAGAAGCTTGAGGGCAAAAAAGTTCTCTGCGCTCTTTCAGGCGGTGTTGATTCAACTGTTGCAGCCGTTCTTCTTCACAAAGCAATTGGCGACAACCTTACATGCGTATTCGTTGACCACGGACTTCTGAGAAAAAATGAAGCAGAAACAGTTGCTAATGTTTTTGGCAACACATTCAAAATGAATCTTATCTGCGTTGACGCAAGACAGGAATTTTTAGGTGCACTTGCAGGCGTTACAGAGCCTGAAAAGAAAAGATCAATTATCGGTGAGAAATTCATCCGAGTATTTGAAAAAGAAGCAAAGAAAATCGGCAGCGTTTACGCTCTTGTTCAGGGCACAATTTACCCCGACGTTATTGAAAGCGGCGCTGGCGATGCAGATACAATCAAGAGCCACCACAATGTTGGCGGACTTCCTGATGTTGTTGATTTTGAGGAGCTTGTTGAGCCTCTGCGCAACTTATTTAAAGACGAAGTTAGAAAAGTTGGTCTTGAGCTTGGCATACCCGAAAAGCTTGTTTTCAGACAGCCTTTCCCAGGTCCTGGCCTTGCTATAAGAACAATTGGTGAAATTACAGAAGAAAAACTTGAAATACTCCGTGATGCTGATGCTATTTTTACAGAGGAAGTTGAAAAGAACGGTCTTTCTGCAATAGCTAACCAGTATTTTGCGGTTATTACAGACACAAGAACTGTCGGTGTTATGGGTGATGCCAGAACCTACGGCTACACAGTTGCACTTCGCTCTGTTACAACAGATGACTTTATGACTGCTGACTGGACAAAGATACCCTTTGAGGTGCTTGCCACAGCATCTAACAGAATTACCAACGAAGTTCACGGAGTCAGCCGAGTAGTTTATGATATTACCAGTAAGCCACCGGCAACCGTTGAATGGGAATGAGGTAATTATTAAATGACTAAATATATATTTGTTACAGGTGGCGTTGTATCAGGTCTTGGAAAAGGTATCACCGCCGCATCTCTCGGCAGACTCTTAAAGGCAAGAGGCTACAAGGTAGCCGCTCAGAAGCTTGACCCTTACATAAATGTTGACCCCGGCACAATGAGCCCTTATCAGCACGGTGAAGTTTATGTTACAGAGGACGGTGCAGAAACCGACCTCGACCTTGGTCATTATGAGCGTTTTATTGATGAGGACCTTAACAAATACTCAAACCTTACCACAGGCAAGGTTTACTGGAATGTTCTGAACAAGGAACGCAGAGGTGAATATCTCGGCTCCACCGTTCAGGTTATTCCGCACATCACAAATGAGATTAAAGAATTTGTTTATCGTGTTGGTAAAAAGACAGACGCTGATGTTGTTATAACAGAAATCGGCGGCACAATCGGTGATATTGAAAGCCAGCCTTTTCTTGAGGCTGTGCGTCAGATTTCACTTGAGGTCGGCAGAGAAAACAGCCTTTTCATTCATGTTACTCTCGTGCCATTCCTCCGTGGTTCAGATGAGCACAAATCAAAGCCCACACAGCACTCTGTTAAGGAGCTTCAGGGCATGGGTATCAACCCCAACATTATTGTGCTTCGCTGCGACGAACCTCTTGAAAAATCCATCTTTGATAAAATCTCTCTTTTCTGCAATGTTAAGAGGGACTGCGTTATTGAGAATATGACTATCCCCTGCCTTTATGAAGCTCCGCTGATGCTTGAAAAGGCAAACTTCTCTGGCGTTGTATGCCGTGAGCTTGGACTTGAAGCAAAAGAGCCTGAGCTTTCTGAATGGATTAAGATGGTTGATTCAATTAAAGAGAGAGATGACAGCGTTGAAATCGGTCTTGTGGGCAAATACACACAGCTTCATGACGCTTACCTTTCTGTTGCAGAGGCACTTCACCACGCAGGCTACACCAACAAAACAAATGTAAACATTCATTGGATTGATTCTGAAAAAATCACAGCAGATAATGTTGACGAAACCCTCAGCGGACTTAACGGAATTATTGTCCCTGGTGGATTCGGCGACAGAGGCATTGAGGGAATGATTCTCTCTGCAAAATATGCCCGTGAAAACAAGCTCCCCTACTTCGGCATATGCCTTGGTATGCAGATTGCCGTTATTGAATATGCCCGCAATATGGCAGGCTTCACTGACGCAAACTCAGGCGAATTTGACGAGCTTTGCAAAAACAAGGTTATTGACTTTATGCCTGGTCAGAGTGATGAAATCGACAAGGGCGGCACATTGAGATTAGGTGCTTATCCATGTGTTATCAAAGACGGCACAACAATGAAAAAGTGCTACGGTGCTGATTCAATATCAGAAAGACACCGCCACCGCTATGAGTTCAACAACGAATACCGTGATGCTCTTCAGCAGGCAGGTCTTACACTCAGCGGTATTTCACCTGACGGCAGACTTGTTGAAACAGTTGAGCTTTCTGACAGAAGCTTCTATGTTGGTGTTCAGTATCATCCCGAATTTAAATCACGCCCCAACAGACCGCACCCCCTCTTTGCAGGATTTATCTCTGCGGCAGTTGAAAATAAAAATAACAAATAATATATTTAGGAATCCTTCTATCCAAACAAAGATGGTTATGAAAGTTTAAGCTCTCATAACCATCTTTGCTTTGTTTATTTATTTTTTATCTTTTTAATTTTTTAACATCGTTAAGGTCGTCGTAATCACCAAGAAGCACAAGCTTGCATTCCTTTGGAATAACATACCTTGGGGGGATTGAAATAATCGTTCTCTTATCAACCTTAACGGCGATAACGTTTACATTGTATTTTCTGCGGATGCCAATGTCGATAATTTCTTTACCAATCCATGTTTTGGGCGGGTCAATTTCAATTATGCCGTATTCATCTGAAAGGTCGAGATATTCAAGGAAGTCGGGTGAAGTGAGCATACGGGCAGTTTTTTCTGCCGCATCCCTTTCGGGGATAATAACTTTATTTGCGCCAAGCTTTGTTAAAATATCACGGTGAGTGTTGTCATGCGCCTTGCAGATAACATACTTTGCATTAAGAGAAATAACATTCATTGTTACAAGAATTGATGCGGCAAAGTTTGTGCCGAGGGCGATAATAACACAGTCGCAATCCTGAATACCTAAAAAGCGAAGCTCATCTTTGTTTGTGCAATCCGCCGTTACCGCACGGGTAACATGGTCTGAAATAGCATTAACAAGCTCCTCATGAATATCAACGGCAATAACCTCTTCGCCGTATTCATAAAGGCTTCTTGCAATGCTTGAACCGAAACGGCCAAGTCCAATAACTGCATAAGATTTCATAAAATACTCTCCTATCCTATCAGAAGTCGGGTGTTTGCATATTTGGATTTTATGCCCGATTCCTTATCCTGTAAAAATCCAAGGCTTAAAGTGAGAATGCCCACTCTGCCGAAATACATATAAACTATTATCATAAGCTTTGCAGGGAAGCTTAAAGCGGTTGTAACGCCTGTGGTAAGCCCAACAGTTGCAATAGCTGAAATTGATTCATAAAGCCCGTCTGTGAAGCTTATTGGCGATGTTGCACTGATAAAGATTCCGCCAAAAACTGCAAGAAAAATCATTATACCAAAAATTGTAAGGGCATTGAGAACCTTTTCGTTGGGGATTGTTCTGTAAAAAATATGAATATTCTTTTTACCTCTGAGAGTTGACCACAAAAACAGCACAAGCACAATAAATGTTACAGTTTTAAGACCGCCTGCGGTTGAGCCTGAGCTGCCGCCTATAAGCATATAAAACATTGTGATTGCCTTGCCTGCGTCCGTAAGTCCGCCCTGGTCAATGCCTGCGAAGCCTGCCGTTCTTGCTGTGGTGGACTGGAAAAAACCTGCTTTCAGCTTATCGGCAACATCCATTGCCCCGAGGGTAAGAGGATTATTCCATTCAACAATGCAGATTAAAGCCGCACCCGAAACAAGAAGCACCAGCGTTGTGATAACAACAAGCTTTGTGTAAACGCTCCATTTTCTTGGTGAACGCCAGCGGAACATTTCATCCCACACAAGGAAGCCGAGACCGCCAAAAATAATCAGAAAAGAAAGGGTTGCTACAACAACAATATCTGTGCCATAAAGCATCATACTGCTGCCCTCTTGCTTGAAGCCGAAAATATCAAACCCTGCATTGCAAAAGGCAGAAACAGAATGAAAAACACCCAGCTTCACAGATTGCCACCAATCAAAATCCCTTGCGAAACGAAGAGTCAGAACAATTGCACCGAGAAGCTCTGCGCCGATAGAGAAAAAAAGCATTTTTTTCTGCACACGGACAACACCGCTCATACTGTCTGACCCCACATTGTAAGCAATCGCCATACGCTCGCTGATACTGACTTTTCTTTTAAAAAGAAAAATAACAGATGATGCAAATGACATGAAGCCAAGACCGCCTATTTCAATCAGGCAAAGGATAACCACCTGACCAAGTCCGCTCCACTGCACCCATGTATCTGCAAGCACAAGACCTGTAACGCAGGTGGCAGATGTGGCGGTGAAAAGTGCTTTTGTCGCACCACATGACACTCCGCTTTTAGAGGAAGCAGGAAGCATAAGAAGCAGTGTGCCAATAAAAATTATAAGAAAGAATACAACGGCAATGGTCTGACCGATGTTGGAAGTATTCCGTCTGTCTTTATTTTTCTTTAACGATTTCAAATAATCACTTCCATAAACATAAAAGCTTGCCTAATTTTATCACAAGTTATATTTATAGTCAACACAAAACATTTTTGACAGTTAAAAGAAAATTTTTACAATATTTTTTATATTCAACCAATAGTAGGGTGAAATTATAAAAGATTTGTTGTATAATATTCTTGCAAAGAGGAGGCGATAAAGTGAACAACAGAAATACAGGAAAATTTATTGCAGAAATGAGAAAAGAAAAAGGGCTTACGCAAAAGGATTTGGCAGAAAAGCTCAACATAACAGACAAGGCTGTTTCAAAATGGGAAACAGGCAAAAGTGCACCAGACATATCCAATCTTGTGCCGTTATCAGAAATTCTTGATGTTTCTGTTATTGAGATTTTGCAAGGCAAAAAAATTGAAAAAGAAAGCTATCAATCTGTTAGTGATGAGGTTGTTATAAGCACAATAAAAAAGGATGCACAAGCTCGAAAGCGTTCAGTTATTGCCACCGCATCAATTATTTTTTCGCTTGCATTTATTGCAGTGATTATATTTTTTTCTTATCATTTTTTAATCAGTGTGCCTGCTGATAATGACGATAAAATTATCAAAAAAGCTTCGCAATATACAAGTGATTTTTTTGAACAGAATGAAGAAATAAAAATCGTAAAAAGTGTTAAGAAAAGTAAGTATTATTTTTATCTTTTGCAAGGCAAAAAAAGTGCCGTGATGGTTATGTTTGAAAGTGATAAAATCTTTAACAACAGGATTCATCCCACAGGCGGAAGTTCAGTCAAAAATCAGAATGAAATTGCACTATATTGCACAGGCGAAAGCTATGAAACAATCAACGTGTTTTTCGGTTTTGATATGACAGAAAAACAATACAGCTACTTTTACCGTGGCGTGAAATCCACAAAAGAAATCAAAGAAAAATACATCCTTGATGTGATAATCGATTTAGACGATTCATTTACAAATGCAGAAATAATCTATTCATAAATCCATAAAAAATGCCGAAGCCTGCAACGACTTCGGCATTTCAATTTATCTTTTTGATTTTAGAATATTGTTATCAACCTTTTTAAGCTTTTGCGCACAGTTTAGAAGAATGAGGGGTACTGTTGTAATATCTGACGCTGTGCAGAGGAAATCCAAAAACACATCACAGGCAAGGGCAAGCACAAGTGCCTCTGAGGGAATGCCAAGCTGTGCAAAAATAACTGTATAGGATGCTATTGCTCCACCGGGAACAGGCGGTGTTGCAACCGAAAGAATTACTGACGAAAGAATCAGCATAATCATCCACACAGGTGTGATTTTCACACCGTAATGCTCGGCAAAAAACAGTGTCATAAGCATATATGTGAACACGATAAACGGTTTGCACATTACCATACCCAAAGGCAAGCCGAATGATGACAAAGACTCGTCTATGCCAAGCTGTCTTTTGCAAAGGTCATCCATTCTGCCAAAAGCTGTTGAGGATGAGGCAGTTGTTATACCTAAAATAAAAATCGGCATTGTCCTTTTTAACATTGTGATAATGCTCACACGATTGCGCAGTGAAGTATAAATAACATATAAAAGAGTTGTTCCAACATACATAGGCACTGCCACCGCAAAAAACTTGCCCATGCGGACAACCGCCTTTGATGTATCTGACCACATCATAGTAACCACAAGAATGAAAACATAATAAATAATCAGCTTGCCGATAATTTCAATAAAAAACTGCGCAATATTATTAAGCTGTTCAATAGCCTTTGCAAGCCTTGAACTTTTCTGCCCTGTAACAAGCAACGCAATGCCCACCGCAAAAGCGATAAAAATAATCTGAATTGTGTTGCCGTCAGAAAACGGGCTGACAATATTTTTGGGAACAATGCCTGTTATCATACCGATAAGCTCAGAGCTACCCGAAACATCGCCAAATGCACCTGCAATTTTAAGCTTAAAAAACGGCAAGCTCACAAGCCCAAACAATCCGAAAAACACAGGGATTGAAAGATAACTTTTCATAATTTTACTGCCGATATGTTTAAGAGTTGCCGCATCGCCGATTCCGTAAATTCCCCACGCAACAGAGAGGAAAACCATCGGACCTGCAATACAGCCAACAAGATTCAGAAAAATCTGCTGAAGCGGATTAAGAATATTTTCTAAAACAATGTTTCTGATATTTTCAGGCATAAGAAGACCCAGAAGTCCAACAGCCACTGCAATGCCAACTGTTATCATCAAAGAAATAAACGGATTCAGCGATTTTTTCTTTACTCTGAATAAATATTTATTCTCATTTTTTTCATAAGAATACATGGGCGAAAGTCCTAATTTCTCAAGAATTTCATTGCCCAAAACAGTGCTGTTTTCATCGTCTGATTTAAAGGCATTTTGCTCCTCACCACTGACACTTAAAGAGATAAAAGGTCTTCTGAATTTTGACCCTGTTGTAAGTGTAACTTTTTTCTCTTTATCATCCGCCATAGAGTTTAGCATTATCTCCTCAACGGTCATGGCATAGCGGATAATATCCTTACTGTCGCACTTCACCTTTGCAAGGAAGTGCCTTATTTTGTCTGAAAAATCATCAACGGCTGCTGCGTCTAAATTCAGCTCATATGTTTCTGTCTGATGTTTCATTTTTTCCTCCTGCTTTTTACAAAATTCAACAATAGAAATAATATAAATTATTCTGAAGAGAATGTCAAGAAAAATGCAATTTGCAAAAGCTTTGCCCGTTAAATAATTTTAAGGCTCTTGAAAAATTTTTCTGAATATATTATTATTTAATCAACAACTATTTTGGAGGTTATTATGAGCGATTTCAGATTAAGACAGATTCACCTTGATTTTCACACCTCTCCCCTCATCCCCGATGTTGGTGCAGAGTTTGATAAAAAAGCATGGCAGGAAACTTTGAAGCTGGGTCATGTTGATTCAATCACAGTTTTTTCAAAGTGCCATCACGGTTATTCCTATCACCCAACAAAGGTAAACACCATGAACCCCACGCTGAAATTCGACCTGCTCAAGGCTCAGCTTGATGCCTGCGAAGAAATCGGCGTTCGTGCCCCTGTTTATATTTCAGCAGGTCTTGACGAAAAGGATGCCGTTCTTCACCACGAATGGCTCAAGCGTGGCAAGGATAACTGGATGGAAGAGCCTGATTTTTCAAGACCTTTTTACCATGCACTTTGCTTCAACACGCCTTATCTTGACAAGCTGATTGCAGAGATTGAAGAGGTTATGGAAAACTACAATCCCTGTGAAATTTTCCTTGATATTGTTGGTGAGGGAACCTGCTATTGCGACAAGTGCCGTGCTGACATGACAGCCCTCGGGCTTGACTACAACAACGATGATGATGTGCGTGAATTTGGAAAAAAGATTTATCGCAACTATCTTGACAGAGTTGAACAGGCTGTTCACAAGCACAATCCTAACACCACGATTTTCCAAAATTCAGGTCATGTTACAAAGGGCAGAAGAGATTTGATTGACACAATCGAATGCCTTGAGCTTGAAAGTCTGCCCACAGGCGGATGGGGTTATGACCACTTCCCCATGTCTGCGGCATATGTAAGAAATCTTCGTGAGGATTTCCTCGGCATGACAGGAAAGTTCCACAAAACATGGGGCGAATTTGGCGGATTCAAGCACCCTAACGCTTTAAGATATGAGGCGGCACTTTCTCTTTCACAGGGCGGCGGATGCTCAATCGGCGACCAGATGCACCCTGAGGGACTTCTTAACAAATCAACATTCGGTCTTGTTGGCAAGGCATACAGTGAGGTTGAGGCAAAAGAGCCATGGTGCAAAGGTGCAAAATACATTGCAGATATTGCCGTGCTTGCAGGCGAAGCTCTTCTTGGCAGGAACGAGGGCGGCAAATCAGACACAGGCGCAAACCGTATTCTTCTTGAAACAAACAGACTTTACGATTTCATCGACCTTGAATCTGATTTCAGCAAATACAAAATGCTCATCCTTCCCGATGTATGGAAATTTGACGAGAGCCTTAAAGCAAAGATTGACGCATACCTTGCACAGGGCGGAAAGCTTCTTATTTCAGGTGTTTCTGCTGTTGATGAAAACAACAATTTCTGTGTTGACACAGGTCTTAAATTCATTGGCGAAAACGAATTTAATCCTACATATTTCATCCCGAAATTTGACACAGTAAACGGCACAACTGAATACCTTATGCGTGCAAAGAATTACCGCTTTGAAAACATTGACGCAGAGATTATTTCTGACGGACAGAACCCTTATTTCAACCGCACCGCAGAGCATTTCTGCTCACATCAGCACGCACCAAACGACAGAAGCCTTACCTACCCCACCGCCGCAATTAAGGGCAATGTTGCATACATCGGCTGGGATATTTTTGCAGGCTATGCAGAGTATGGCGATTTCCACATCAAGGAGCTTGTAGCATATGCAATCAGCCGACTTATGGGTGATGATTTCACAATAGAGTCAACTGTACCCGACAGAGGAGTTACAACACTTCTTCAGCAGGGAGAGAGAAAGATTGTTCATCTGCTTTATGCTCACACCACAAAGCGTGGCAAAGACACAGAGGTAATTGAGGATGTTGTTCCCCTTTACAATGTGGATGTTAAGGTTAAATGTGATGAGCCAAAGAAAGTAATTCTTGTTCCGCAGATGGAAGAAATCGACTTCACATATGATAATGGCAAAGTATCATTCACCGTTCCAAAAGTAGAAATCCACCAGATGATTTCGATTGAATAAATTATAAATTCAGCCTCCCGTTTTTGCGGGAGGTTTTGTGTTATACTGCACACAACATCTTTTATTTATCTTGTTTTTATTTATGAATAATGTTATAATTAGTTATAATCGGTTTTGGAGGGGAATTATGAAAAAAATATTATCTGCCCTGCTTTGTTTAACAATGATTTTTTGCCTGCTTTCTGGGTGCGGTAACAAATCCAGCGTAAAGGGAATTAAAGTTGGTCTTGCCGCCCCTGCCGCCACTCACGGCTGGGTTGCAGGCGTTGCATATTATGCAGAGAAATACTGCAAACAAAACGAAATTGAATACAACCTCACAACGGCTGAAAATGCCGAAGAGATGGAGAAAAACATCGACAACCTTGTTAAATGGGGTGCTGACGCAATTGTGCTTTGGCCTCAGTGGACAGGTATGGAAAAGGCTGTGAAAGCTCTTGTGGAGCGCAATGTTAAGGTGGTAAGCTTTGATGTTGACATTAACGCCGGTGGAATTTACAAGGTTACAGGCAACAACTATGATATGGGTTACCAGTGCGCTGAATACATAACAAAAAAGGTTGGCGAAGATGCCACAATTGCAGTGTTTGATGTTCCCTCCGCAGGCAGTGTTGCCGCTTTGAGAAAAAAGGGATTTTATGATTACCTTGAAAGAGAAAACTACAACACTGAAAATATTTTTGAAATTGTAGAGTCTGGCTTCACAATTGAAGCAGGCTATGAATCAATGAAAAAAGCCTTTGAAGAACACAAAAAAATTGACGCTGTTTTTTCAATGGATGACGAAATTTCAATAGGCATTGCAAAGGCAATTAAAGAAAGCGGAAGAAATGATATTAAGGTTGTTACAGGCGGCGGCGGAACGCAGGAATATTTCAGAATGATGCTTGACGAAAGCTTTAAAAATCTTGGTCTTTCCTCTGCGATTTACAGCCCGTCAATGGTTACAGATGCAATTAAAGCAGCCATTGACCTTTGCAACGGCAAGGATGTTGGCAGAGTTGTGGTAATCCCCACAGAAATTATTGATAAAAACAATGTGAACGAATACATTGATTCACAAAACACCGTTTATTGATAAGGAGGATTTATGGTTTATTCTTATGCAAAAGTTATATTAGCCGCACTTCTTCCTGTTATTGCGGCGGCTGTGATTTATATTCTTGAAAAACGCACGGCTTTCAGCAAGATTCAATATAAATATAAACAGCTGATTATCGGCTTGATTTTTGGCGGTCTTGCAGTTATCGGCACAGAGTATGGCATTCCAATGAACGGTGCGCAGATGAACTGCCGTGATGCTGCGGTGCTTTCAGCAGGTCTTTTCTTTGGTGCGCCCGCAGGTGTGATTGCAGGCATTATCGGCGCAGTTGAGCGTTGGTTTGCAGTTTATCACGGAGTAGGTGCTACAACTCAGTTAGCCTGCACAGTTTCAACTTTCCTTGCAGGTATTTACTCAGCTCTTTTGAGAAAATATATGTTTGAAAATAAAAAGCCCAGCGCATTCATTTCACTTGCCGTTGGTGTTGTTATGGAAGTTTTCCATATGACAACTATTTTCCTCACCACAATGTATAACCCCGAGCAGGCAGTTGAAATTGTTCGTGTATGCTCCCCTGTTATGATACCTGCAAACGGACTTTCTGTTATGCTGACGGCTGTTGTTATTTCACTTTTTTCAAGAGAAAAATTTGTTAAGCACCGCAATCAGACAAGAATTTCTCAGACGATTCAGCGTTGGCTTCTTCTTTCTGTTACGCTGGCATTTTTGTTTACATCTTCGTTTGTTTTCAGATTTCAGGATGAAGCCGCTTCCCGTCAGGCAGACCAGCTTTTAAGCCTTGCGGTTGACGAAACATCAGCAGATATTATTGACGCATCTGACGAAAATCTTCTTAACCTTGCTTATGAAGTGAAAAAGTCTATTGAAACAGAAAAGCTTGACGATATTGTAAAATCACACAATCTTTCAGAGATAAACATTGTTGACAAAAACGGAATTATTGTTAAAAGCAATGTTAAAGATTACATTGGCTATGATATGTCAACAGGCAGGCAGTCGGCAGAGTTTTTGCGACTTTTGGGCAACAACTATGAGTATGTTCAGGATTTCGGTCCCATCTCAACAAATGAATCTATTTCAAGAAAATATGCAGGCGTAAAAACTGACGATGGCTTTTTGCAGGTTGGTTATGACAGAGATAATTTAAAAAATGATGTTGATAAAGAGGTTATCGGCATCACCAAAAACCGCCATGTGGGCAAGACAGGTTGTATTATGATTCTTGACTCACAGCTGAACATCATCAGTGCGCCACCAAGCATGAAGCAGAAAAATCTGCTCCAGTCGGCACCAAGAATTGAAATTCCCAACCCCGACACAACATTCTCTATGAATATTGACGGGCAGGATTGCCGATGCAGATACAGGCTTGCAGAGGGATACTATATTTTCTCTGTTTTACCAGAAGCCGAAGCTGTTCAGATGCGAAACATTGCCGCATATGTTAACAGCTTTATGGAAATTCTTGTTTTTGCAATTCTCTTCATCTTGATTTATCTTCTTATTAAAAAGGTTGTTGTAAGCAAAATTAAATCAATCAACAATTCGCTGGCAAAAATCACAGGCGGCAATCTGGATACTGTTGTTAATGTTCGCTCTAACGAGGAATTTTCATCCCTTTCAGATGACATCAACTCAACAGTTGACACGCTGAAGCAATACATTGAAGAGGCATCTGCAAGAATTGACGCAGAGCTTGAATTTGCCAAAAACATTCAGGCTTCCGCTTTGCCGAATGTTTCCACTGTTTTCTCAAAGAGAACTGACTTTGACATTTTTGCAAGCATGAACCCTGCAAAAGAGGTTGGCGGCGACTTCTATGACGCTTACATAACAAAAAATGACACGCTGAACTTCTTAATTGCAGATGTTTCGGGCAAGGGAATCCCTGCGGCTATGTTTATGATGAGAGCTATGACAGAGCTCAAGAGCCTCACAGAGGCAGGTCAGCCCATAAACGAGGTATTCACAAACAGCAACAACGCTTTGTGCGAGGGCAATGATGCAGGTATGTTTGTTACTGCATGGCAGGGCGGAATTGACCTTTCAGACGGCACTGTAAGATTTGCCAACGCTGGTCATAACCCTCCACTTGTGAAGCATAAGGGCGGCGAATTTGAATATCTGAAATCAAGGGCAGGCTTTGTGCTGGCTGGCATGGACGGCATAAGATACAGAACTCAGGAATTACAGCTTGAGCCTGACGATATAATTTATCTTTACACTGACGGTGTAACAGAAGCCACCAACAGCGCAGATGAGCTTTATGGCGAGGAACGACTTCGCAATGCACTTAACTCCCGTGAATTTGCCACTATGGAAGAGCTTTGCGAATTCATCAAAGCTGATGTTGACACCTTTGTTGGTGAAGCAGACCAGTTTGACGATATAACAATGGTTGCCATAAAATATGTCGGCATTCCGTCAATAACAATTGATGAAGCTGAGATAAGCGATGTTCAGACGGTTACTGAGTTTATTGAATCTGAGCTTGAAAAAATCAATTGCCCCATGAAAGCGGTTATGCAGATTAACATTGCAATTGATGAGCTTTTCAGCAACATTGTAAAATACGGCTACCCCGACAAGAAGGGTTCGGTTACTGTTAAATTTATTCATCACAGCGACCCGAAGTCTGTGTTTATCCGATTTGAGGATGACGGTATTCCGTACAATCCCCTTACAAAAGAGGACCCCGATGTTACACTTTCAGCAGACGAAAGAGATATTGGCGGTCTTGGTGTATTCGTTGTTAAGAAAACAATGGACGATATGAGATACAAATATGAGAATGGCAAAAACATTCTTACAATAAAAAAACTGATTTAACAGAGGTGCTAAATGGAATTATTTGACAAGGCAGTTGCTTTCGCCTGCGAAAAGCACAGCGGTCAGCGCAGAAAGGTTACAGGTGCGCCATATATTCTGCATCCTATGGAGGTTGCAACAATAGTCGGCACAATGTCCAGCGACCAGAATCTTCTCTCTGCCGCAATCTTGCACGACACGGTTGAAGACACTGACACAACCATTGAAGAGATAAAAGAGCTTTTTGGTGAAAGAGTTGAACAGCTTGTTAAGGCAGAAACTGAGAACAAGCGAAAAGACAGACCTGCCAGCGAAACATGGCGAATCCGCAAGGAGGAATCTCTTTCAGATTTAGCCGAAGCTGATGACAAGGATGTTAAAATGCTGTGGCTTGGTGATAAGCTTTCAAATATCCGCTCACTTTGCAGGGAATACAGAAAGAGCGGCGATAGACTTTGGGGAAATTTCAATCAAAAAGACCCAAAAGAACATGAATGGTATTACAGAGAAGTTAAAAAAGCTCTTGCAGAGCTGAAAGAATATGACGCTTATAAAGAATATTCTGCCTGCATTGATGAGCTTTTTGGAAAGGAAACGGTGTAATAAATGAAAATCGTTAACGAAAACGGAACACTTACTATTTTTCTTTGCGGAAAGATAGACTCTGCAAACGCAGATGCAACAGAAAAAGAGGTCAACGCACTGATTGAAGCCAACAGCTTTGACAGCCTTGTTTTTGATGTTGAAGAGCTTCAGTATATATCCAGTGCAGGGCTTAGAATGCTTTTGAGAACACGCAAAAGCCATCCGTCCCTTAAAATAATCAACGCTTCTTCAGAGGTTTATGATATTCTTGATATGACAGGCTTCACAGAAATGATTCCTGTTGAAAAGGCATACCGCAAGCTTTCTGTTGACGGCTGCAAGGTTATCGGCAAGGGTGCAAAGGGCACTGTTTACCGCTATGATGCCGACATAATCGTTAAGGTTTATAAGGATTCAGACAGCCTGCCCGCAATCAAAAATGAGCGTGAGCTTGCAAGAAAGGCGTTTATTCTCGGCATTCCCACCGCTATCCCCTACGATGTTGTTAAGGTTGGCGATTGCTTCGGCTCTGTTTTTGAGCTTCTTAACGCTGAGTCTTATTCATCACTTATTGCAGGCGACCCGGAGAACTTTGACAAATATGTTTCTGACTATGCGCTTCTTTTAAAGAAAATCCACGAAACAACCATCAAAAAAGGTGAAATGGCAGATGTTAAAGAACGCATTTTCAAATGGGTTAAAATATCTGCTCCTTTCTTAAAAGCTGAGGATGCTGAAAAACTTAACAAAATGATTGATGCTGTGCCTGACACGCTGAACATTCTTCACTGTGATTATCACACCAACAACATTATGATGCAAAATGGCGAAACACTTCTCATTGACATGGACACTCTTTCACAGGGACATCCCATTTTTGAGCTTGCAAATGTTTATATTACATATGTTGGCTTTGGCGAAGAGGACCCGACTGTTGTTGAGAATTTCCTTGGTCTACCTTATGAAACAGCTGTTAAAATCTGGGATAAATTCCTGCCTGTTTACCTTGGCACTGACGACAGAGCAAAGATTAAGGATGTTGAAAACAAAACAAAGCTTCTCAGCGATGTAAGATACATGAACCACAAAATAAAAAGAGGTGCCGCCGAAACAGAGGACGGCAAAAAATCACTTGCAGTTTATTCCGAAAGAATAAGCGAAATGCTTAAATCAATTGATTCATTGGAATTTTAAGGAGGATTATTATGGAAATCATCAAAAATCTTGAAGGCAACACTTTAACTCTCGCAGTTGAGGGCAGACTTGACACCACAACAGCACCCGGCTTTGAAAGTGAAATCACCAGCTCAATTGACGGAATAACATCACTGATTCTTGATTTTAAAAATCTTCAGTATGTTTCTTCCGCAGGATTAAGAGTTATTCTCTCTGCACAGAAAACAATGAATAAGCAGGGCGAAATGAAAATCGTAAATGTTAACGAAGAGATTATGAGCGTTTTTGAAATCACAGGATTCACAGACATTCTCACAATTGAATAAACAATGCACAAAATCGGGATGAAATCACCCCGATTTTTATTTTTAATTTCATAAAGCCACATTTTTCTTGTATTTTTTACAGCATAGTGATATAATGCCAAAAGCGTTTTTTTAAGATGGTGGCAATGTGAAAAATAAAACTTTAAATTTAAAAGATTTGATTCCGCTTGCAGTTATGGCAGTGCTTATCACCACCGCAGGCATAATATTTCATCAGAATTTTTTCAGAATATTACCTTTATACATTTCACTTTTGGTGATGATTCTGCAAGCAAAGGTCAGCAGATACGCCTACCTTTTGGGCGGACTGAACTCAATTTTATATGCGATTGTTTATTTTTATTACGGGCTATACGGTGTAGCGGCGCAGGCATTTCTGTTTTCGTTCCCCATGCAGATAATAACATTTTTTAACTGGAAAAAGAACACAGAAAAAACAACTGTTAAATTCAGAAAGATGAAAAAAGGTCAGGTTGCTTTGTGCGTTATACTGTTTGTGATCGTATGGATTGCACTGTATTTTGCTTTGAAGCACTTCGGTTCTGACTACGCTGTGCTGGATAACACAGTTACGCTTTTTGGAGTATTCACATCCATTTTAACCGCACTGACATTTATTGAATATTCTTATATGACTTTGTTCAACGCTGTTCTCAATGTTTTTCTTAACATACAAGTTATCCCTGCACACCACGAGCAGGTTACATATTTAATTTACAGTATTTATTCTCTTGTGTGCGTTTCTATGCACGTAGCAAGAGTCAGAAAAATGTGGAAAATCCAAAATTCGCAGAACAGCAAAAATATTTAATATACACATAAAAACAAGGCAGGTTCGTTTGAGCCTGCCTCGTTTTAATCACTTTTATTTTGCTATGTTTATGAAATAAGCCATTACTTTATCGGCAATTTTTTCGCCGAAAAGCTTTGTAAGAAATACTCTGAAGAAATGTTGAATAAATGAATCCTCAACTGTTACAGTGCATGTATCGCTGAATAAGTTTCCACATTCATCTTTGACTGTGCATCTTATTATTGTTTCTCCGCTGCCTACTGCTTTAACAGTACCGTCTTTATCAACATCAGCAACTGATGTGTCATAGGATTCGTATCTTACGGTATATTTTGCACCGTCATCAACAGTAATTTTCGGATTGAGAGATGCTTTGCCGTTATGTTTAATGGTAAGGTCAGAGAGTTTAACATTTCTAACCGCCTTAATAAGCTGGCAGATTGCGTAATGGCTGAAATGTGTTGTCTGAAATTCAACATATCCGTCAACAACAGTGCAGGGCATATCCTCGGTTGTGCCGTTTTCAGAGTTTACATAAACCACGAAAATATCCGTGCCATTAAACTCTGCAGGAACGGGGATTCTGACTGTTACAGTGCCTGTGGGCTGAGTCTTTTCGCCGTCAAGGGTTGGAGTAATATCAAACATTCTGAAATCAATGTTTCCGTCATAATCCGCACTTAAAATCTGGAATGATGTGCCGTCAAATTCTTCAACAACATCTATCTCAACACCCTCTGCAAGCTCATCGCTATATGTGATTGAAATGCCTGTTTTTTCATCAACGACTTCATTGAGTTTTTCGATAAATCTTGTTTCAACGGCTCCGCAGACAGAGCAGGTTCTCTCTTCAACACCCTCGGCTTTAGTTGTGGGTTCAAGAGTTCTTACCCATTCGCCCCATGTGTGCTCCGCAAGGGGAAGAACGGCTTGATTCATAGTTTTGCGGCATCCTGTGCAGATGTCATATTCCATACCCTGAACAGTGCAGGTTGAGGGAACAACAATGTGCTTGAGGGTGTGGGTGTGGGCTTTTTCAAGAGCGTTAATGGCTGCTTTAAGTGCGGCAACAGCATTGTCAACCACAGGTTGAGTTATTGTGCCGATGTAAAGAGCTGAAACAGCGTCAACTGCCCTCTGTAAATTCGCCCACGATTCGGGGGTGTAATCGTTTTCATCAAGAACTGCGATTTTCTCTAACAGCTCGTCAATTTCTGTGAAATCGGGTGCAGGAATATAAACATCAAGAGCATCAATTGCGTTATTGATTGCGTCTGCCATTGCATCAACTTCTGCCTGATGTGCGCAGTTGAGGTCATATTCAACTGCGTGGATTGCATCAATAAGATTTGCCCAAGATTCTTCGGTGTAGTCATTTTGGTTAAGACTGTTTGCACTTTCTATTGCACTGAATACATCTGTGTAGTCAGCAGGTTCAGCAAAATGAATATTCGCATTTAACAGGTAATTATTGTCACTTTTGATTGCAATTGCGTTCCATTCTTCTTCAGTACCACCATAATATACATCTGTAAGGCTCTTGCAATAATCAAACGCAGAATTGCCAATTTTGGTTACGCTTACGGGAATTGTTATGCTTTCAAGGCTCTCGCAAAAATCAAATGTATTAGAGCCAATTTCTGTTACGCCATCAGGGATTGTTATACTTTCAAGGCTCTCGCAACCATCAAATGCAGAACATCCAATACTTGTTACGCTATTAGGGATTGTTATCTCTGTAAGACTATGGCACTCATAAAATGCATAAGCGCCAATGCATGTTACGCTATCGGGGATTGTTATGCTTTTAAGGCTAGTACACCATTCAAATGCACCAGCGTCAATGCTGGTTACGCTGGCAGGAATTGTTATACTTCCAAGGCTCTCACAACCCACAAAATAGCCAATGCTTGTTATGTTAGCGGGAATTATTATATCTGTAAGTCTCTTGCAATGTCCGAACGCCTCATCGCCAATGCTTGTTACGCTGTCGGGGATTGTTACATTTGTAAGGCTGTAGCAAAAGTAAAATGCCAACTCACCAATACTGGTTACACTATCGGGAATCGTTATGTTTTTAAGGCTGTCGCAATCCAGAAATGCATAATTACCAATACTTGTTACGCTATCGGGGATTGTTATGCTTGTAAGGCTGTCGCACTCCACAAATACACAATCGCCAATACTTGTTACGCCGTCTTTAATAATGACATTTCTTATCGAACAATTATTATAAAATGGACTTTCTCCATATTCATAATTCGGCATATCGCCCGTTCCGCTGATTGTAACTGTGCCTGTTATCTTGTCAATAGTGTAGTAAACTGTGTCATTGAGATATGTTTTAGCATCATCAGGTTCAGTAAAATGAATATTCGCATTTAACAGGCTTTCGTTATGTTCATTAATTTCAGTTGCGTTCCAATTTTCCTCAGTGCCACCGTAATATACATCTTTAAGGCTGGTGCAATTATAAAATGCATAAAGATCAATTCTTGTTACGCCATCTGGAATTCTTATGCTTGTAAGACCCGTACAATAACAAAATGCACTACGGTCAATTATTGTTACGCTGTCTGGAATTGTTATGTTTGTAAGACCCTTGCAACCATAAAACGTACTATTGTCAATTCTTGTTACGCCATTTGGTATTGTTATGCTTGTAAGACCCGTACAATAATAAAATGCATAATAGCCGATGCTTGTTACGCTATTGGGGATTGTTATGCTTTTAAAGCCACTGCAATAAGAAAATGCCCACTCACCAATGCTTGTTACGCCGTCTGGAATTGTTATGCTTTTAAGACTTTGGCACATTTCAAATGCATAATAGCCAATGCTTGTTACGCTGTCAGGGATTGTTACACTTGTAAGATTCTCGCAAAATTCAAACGCATGAGCGCCGATGCTTGTTACGCCATCTTCAATAATGACATCTTTTATTGAAGAATTATTAAAAAACGGACTTGTTTGCGGAGCATAATTCGGCATATCGCCTGTTCCGCCGATTGTGAGTGTGCCTGTTTCTTCGTCAAAGGTGTAATAAACTGCGTCATTGAGATATATTCTGCCGTCATCAGGCTCAACAAATTGAACATTCGTATTTAACAAGTCATCGTTCATCTCACCGATTTCAATTGCGTTCCATTCTTCCTCAGTACCGCCGTAATATACATCTGTAAGACTACTGCAACCACAAAATGCACCATCGTCAATGCTCGTTACGCTGGCAGAGAATGTTATCTCTGTAAGTCTTGTGCAATAATAAAATGCACACTCGCCAATGCTTGTTACGCTGTCGGGGACTGTTATTTCTGTAAGGCTGGCATTTCCGTTAAATGCATAAGAGCCAATGCTTGTTACGCTATCAGGAATTATTGTATTTTCACATCCTGCAACAAGAGTATTTGTTTCTGTTTCGATTATTGCATTACAATCGTTTCGGCTGTCATAAACAGGATTATCTTCATCAACAAATAAGCCTGTAAGGCTATCACAATAAGCAAACACACCATCTTCAATACTTGTTACGCTGGCTGGGATTGTTATTGCTGTAAGGCTCTCGCAATTAGAAAATGCCCAACCGCCAATGCTTACTAAGCTGTCAGGGAGTATTATGCCTGCAAAGCTCTTGCACTCATAGAACGCATGATGACCAATACTTGTTACATCGTCGGTGATTGTTGTTCTTGTAAGGCTGGTGCAACCTCTAAATGCCTCATCGCCAATGCTTGTTACGCCGTCTTCAACAATGATACTTTCTATTGAAGAATTATAATAAAATGGACTATTTTCCCAATTATAATCTGGCATATCGCCTGTTCCGCTGATTGTGAGTGTGCCTGTTGAGCTGTCAAATGTGTAGCTGATTGTGTCAGAGAGCTGACCTGCAGTGTCAAGTGCGCCTGCTTTTGTGAAGCCGATACCTGTAAAGGGTACGACTGTGAGCATCATTACGATTGTCATAATTACCGCTGTGAATTTCTTAATCTTTTTCATAATAAAACCTCCAAAATTTCAATATTTTTGTGCGAGGGTATTTTGCTGCGCTTTTCTGTATAAACTGCGCTAAACCATCAATTTTCACCGTCCTTTTAATGTTCTTTACTATTAAGACGGATGAAAATGGAAAAAGTTTGAAATTTTTTGAAAATTTTTTTATTTTTTTTAAAATCAGCGAAAAATAAAAAAAACAGGAGAGCACAAGACCCTCCTGTTAAGTTTTATCCTGCCATACTTTCAATCAGACCGACCTTGTATTGCAGAATTTTCAGTGCATCGGATGAATTCACCGCACCGTCATGCGTAACATCAGCTCGCTCAAGGCTGTAACCTGTGAGCAGTTCTATCCCTGCCGAGTGGCGAAGAGCCATAAGCGCATCGGTTGAGTTGATTTTTTCGTTATCATCAATATCGCCCGAAGCATCAACAATCATAAACGGACTGAGGCTCGAAACGGTTATGCAGAAATACACTTTACCGTCAATTATCTGATCAAAAATCTGATATGCGGGATTTTTCTTTTGGACGCTGAATGTTTCATTAGCACCTTTTTCGGGAAAATGATATATTGTAAGGCTGCCTATTCCGCAGTCAAGCTTTGATGCATCAAACATCAGCGTTATCGGCTTATCTGGCTGAACCTTTTCATCGCCCGAAAATGCACTGATTTCAAATGAAGCAAACACCTTGCCCTGCTGAATGTCAAAATTGCCAATACTAACGGGTGAAATTTTCAGCTCAACATCTTCTGGAAACGCATCGCCGCAGACAATCGAAATGCCTGTTTTTTCATCAGAAAGAGTTTTGAGTCTGTCAACCGCTCTTGTTTCTTTGCTATGGCAGACGGCGCATTCTCGTTCTTCTGCACCCTCGCTCGCCGCTGTCGGCTCTGTTGTGATAGTCCACTCGCCCCACGAATGCGCTTTGACAGGTATAACTGATTCATTTTCTTTTGCACCGCAGACAGAGCAGAGGTCATACTTCACGCCCTCATCTGTGCAGGTGGAATCCTCAATAATTTGCGTAAATTTATGACTTTTGGGAATGATCGTCTGATTGAATGTTTTTCGGCAATTCAGACACAGGTCATATTCCATTCCATTTACAGTGCAGGTTTCGGGAACAACAATGTGCTTAAAATTGTGTTCACATTCAGGAGCTTCCTCGGCAAAAGCTGAAACAGCAAACGCTGAAAAAATAAAAATTATGCTTAACAAAAGGGATAATACTTTTTTCATATTGATTCCTCCGATTTAATAATTCCATAAATAGACAATGTATTCGTATGTATTGCCCGACTCGGCAGTTACGGGGCAAGTTCCCGAACGGATAATAACATTGTCATATTTGGAGCTCATACCACCGACAATATCACTTTCAGTAATGGTACTGCCTGCGGAAACATTCTTTGTTACAGGACTTTCACTGCCCGAACCGTCAGTAACAACATAGTTAATTTTTATCGTTGCAGGTGCTTTTGTGGTCGTTGTAGTTGGTTTGGTGGTGGTTGTTGTCTTTTTAGTGGTAGTTGTGGTTTTCTTTGTGGTAGTGGTCGTAGGCTTTTTGGTTGTGGTGGTGTGCTTGGTAGTTGTTGTAGTGCGTTTCGTAGTCGTAGTGGTACGCTTGGTGGTTGTGGTAGTGCTTTTTGTTGTGGTTGTTGATGCGGTTGTGGTTTCGGACTTTGCTGTTGTGGAAGCTGTAGTCTTTGACGGCTTTGTTGTTGCGGTTGATGAGGTGGATTTTTCCGTAGATTTCTTTTCATTAAGAGAGGTAGACTTTTCAGTTGTCGTTTTTGTTTTTTCGTCTTTCTCGAAGCTTTTTGATATTTCTTCTGTATTTTTTGTCTTTTCTGAATTTTCTTCAGTGTTTATTTCAAAAATTTCAGATTCTTCATTCTGACGATCTGTAACTGTTTCGGCAACAGACATTGACACGGAGCTTTCTTTTCTATTTTCAACTATCTTTTTAGTTCCAACGGCTGTGCCTGTTACTACGCTTGCGGCAACAACGCCCGCAACAATTTTTTGCAAAACGGAAAATGCTGCAAATTTAGCGGCAACACCGCCTGCGGCGGCTCCTGCACCCGACACAGCCGTAACAGCGTTGAGTACACCTGCTGATGCCGCACTGCCAACAAATGATGCGGCGGCAGAATTTGAAGTGGATTTGAGCGCCCATGTAATGACGGGACCAGGTGCAATACCGAAAAGCTTTTTGTCTTTCTTTTCCAGAGTCTTTATGCCCTTTGACAAATCCTTTTTCGCCTGAAAAAGCCTGCTTTTAACGGTGTTTTCGTTTATTTCAAGAGCCTGTGCAATCTCTTTTATTGACATTTCATTGTAATAATAAAGCAGGATTACCGTTCTTTTGTCATCGCTTAAATTGTTGATAAGGGACATAACATCTTTTCGGAGGTCTTCTTTTTCAACATCAAGCCCCGGTTTATATTCCTCGCTATCATCTTTTATCGAGTCAAAAACAGCCGATTCTTCATTATCGTCTTTAAAAAGAACTGGTTGAGATTTCTGCAAAAAGCTCTTTGCCTTGTTTGCAACAATAATATTAAACCAGCCCTGAAATGCCTCAGGCTTTTCAAGGGTGTCTATTTTATCAAGCACGGTTACATATGCATCCTGAAGTAAGTCCTCTGCATCATCACGCTTTTTAACTATGCTCAAAGCGGTAGCAAAAGCCTTTCCACTTGTAAGATTATATATTTCTTCGAATGCCTCGCCATTTCCATGCTGTAATTCAACAACAAGCTCGGCAAGTCTGTTTTTATCTTCCACGCTATCCCCTCCGTTAGTTCAAACGCATTATAACTTGTTAATTTATAGTATCACATCAATTCAAGGTGATTCTTCTGTTTCAGAATATTGAGCCCTGCATTTTCAGATGCAAATATTCTGTAAGAATTGATATGAGCAATGCGGATTTTTCCTCGTCCGTCATTGTCAGCGAATCAAGCTCATATTTCAAAACTGTTCTCAGAAATTCATCCATAAAATTCACCCTTTCTTAAACATTTCTATAATTAAGACGGATGAAAACAAAAAAAGTTTGAAGTTTTTTAAATTTTTTACACACTATACAAAAAAAGAAAAAATTCCTACAAACCACAACATGGTCTGTAGGAATTTTGCAAATATAGATTTCAGTTTTATTTTAACAATGCAACAGCATCGGAAATTGTTTTTTCCATTGCTTCTTTGCCGTATTTATCAACTTCGTTTTTGTTCTTTTCGCCGTGGGTCAGGCAGCCTGCACCGCCGATACATCCACCAAGGCAAGCCATGCCCTCAATGAAGTTTGCGTCAAGAACATTTTTGCTCTTTTTGAGAAGTGCTGTTCTGCATGCTTCAATGCCGTCGCATACGCAGGCTTTAAGCTCGAAGTCCTCTTTGCCCTGCTCCTTAAGAGCCTGAGCAACAGCGTCTGAAAGTCCACCGCTTCTTGCAAAGATTCTTCCGTAATATGATGCGTTATCAAGTACACCCTCGGGAAGATTCATAATTTCAATATCACGGCTGTCAAAAAGTGCCTGAAGCTCTTCAAATGTTAAAACAGCGTCAACATAAGGCTTAACAGATTCAAGCTGTGCCTCAGCTTTTTTGGCTGTGCAAGGTCCAATGAAAACAACCTTTGCATTTTCGGTTGTTTCTTTAATATACTTTGCAAGTGCCGCCATAGGTGAAAGGTTGTGCGAAATCATTGGCACAAGCTGAGGGAATGCTGACTTGATATATTTAACAAATGCAGGGCAGCATGAGCTTGTAAGGAAGCCCTCTTCAACAAGCTCTTTTGATTCTGACAGTGCAACCATATCTGCACCAAGGGCAGCCTCAATAACTGCATGGAAGCCAAGCTCTTTAAGTCCTGTAATAACCTGACCTAACTTTGCATAAGCAAACTGGCTTGAAATTGATGGAGCAACAAGAGCATATACCTTGTAGTTTTTGCCACGCTCCTCTGATTTAAGCAGGTCAACAACATTGAGAATATATGATTTATCCATAATTGCGCCGAATGGGCACTGATAAACGCAGGCACCGCACTGGATACATTTGTTGTTATCAATTGATGCGGCATCTTCGCTGTTGATTGAAATTGCCTTTACCTTGCAGGCGTTCTGGCAGGGACGCTTTCTGTTTGCAATTGCGCTGTAAGGGCAAACCTTTGCACACTGACCGCACTCAACGCACTTTGATTTATCAATATGTGCAACATGGTTGTGGTCAAAAGAGATTGCGCCACGGCGGCAAACATCTTCGCAACGGTGAGCAAGGCAGCCACGGCAAGAGTCTGTAACCTCATAACCTGCGGCAGGGCATTCATCACAGGCAATGTCAATAACCTCAATGATGTTGGGGTTTTCTTTGTTACCGCCCATTGCAATTTTAACTCGCTCTTCAAGAATCGCACGCTCTTTATAAACGCAGCATCTCATTGTAGGGGTCTTACCCGGAACAATAATCTTAGGAATATCAAGAACCTTTTCAAGAAGAGTATTATCCCACGCATGGCGTGCAACCTCACGCAAAACCTTATATTTAAGGTGCTGTACTTTTGTGTCAAACTTTCTCATACTTTCTCTCCTTAAAAATAGCTTACCTTTATATGCTTACCCATCTGTTTAAGTGCCTTTGAAAGCTCCTCAACCAGATTCATTTTAATGTTAAAGTTAATTGGCAGGTCGGGGTTCTGATGTGCAGGGTTGATCGCTCTGCCTACATAGAAGTTAATATCTGTTGCCTCTTCAAAAAGAAGACGGCAGATAAGTGATGCACCATCACGCTTTACGCTCCAATGGTCATAGTGCAGGTTTTCGCCAAGGTAATCCTTAGCGTATTCAACAACCTTGTTTACGGTGATAACACCCTCTGTAACAAGGTCAACGCCCTCAAGCTCCGCTGTTGGGGGAACATCGGCTGCTTCAAAATTAAGTGAAGGCTTGAGAGGCTTGCGCAAATATTTTGCCGCAATAGATGATGTTGTGCCGCCGCATACAATATGCTTGCCCTCTTTTGAGAAAAACAGCGACATCATTCTGTCTGCATCATCTCTGTTTGAGGGAGGACCAAAGAGCATATTCATGGGCACACGCTTGCGGATTCTGACAACGCAGGCTGTTGCGTCATCGCCCGGCTTTTCACCATAAAGCTTGTTGCATTCGTCAACAAGAATTGTGGAAAGATTCTTTGCTGTGTAGCCTACATTTGCAAACATTTCCATAAATGTTGCAATATCTTCACGCTTCCAGCCGAAGTTATATGCAATGCCGATTCCAGCATGGGGGCAACCGTCGCTCATTGCGATGAAAATATCATTTTCCTGAAGAGAGATAAGGGATTTATATATCTTCTTACCGCCTATCATCATCTCAGTTTTCGGATATTCATAAACATGCTCATCACGAATCATAATGATATGAGGGTTGTCATACTGAATAAGCTCGGCATACTGATTATCAATAAGGTGAATTATTGTAAATGTTGAATAAGCAACACCACGGACAGAACAAACAGGAAGCGTGGCGGCGATTGTTTCAACACATTCCTCAACGCTTATTCCCTCAGCCATCATGGTTGAAAGAATTTTTGATGTAAGTGTTGAAAGGATGCTTGCCTTTACACCGCTTCCAAGTCCGTCTGCAAGAACAACAACAGTTGAGTTATCATCACGCTCAATTACCTCAACATGGTCGCCGCAAAGCTGTTCTCCCACATGGTTTATACTTTTATATCCTATATCAGCACATAAATCATTCATCGGCAATTGACTCCTTCAATTTTGTAAGAGCAATTTTGGTTTCTGCGGCAGTTTCGCCAAGAAGTGAAGCAATTTCCTGAACAATTCGCATCTGCTTGTCAACAACCTTGTCTGCAACCTCAACAGTCTTACGGCTGATTGATTCTTTCTTTTCACGCTCTTTCTCTTCGTCGGTTACATCACGCATAATGCCAATGAGAAGTCGTGATTCTGCATCATAAACGATTGTCTGCTCAACATAACGCTGATACTCTGCAAGGTATTCACGGTCGTTATAAATTCCTCTGCCGGATTTAAGAACTCTGAGGAACACTGTGGGGTCAAGGATTCTTACAACGCCCTCGCCCAAAACATCTGAAGCGGCACGGATATTAAGAATCTTTCTGGCGGCAGTGTTAATCTGCTGAACCTCAAGCTTTTCGTTAAGAACAATAAGTCCGTTTGGTGTGTTTTCAACAATTGCGTCAGAGAAGCTCTCTGCCTTATCTTTAAGGAATGGCAGGCACATTGAAATCTCCGCCTTGCCCTGATAAATTGCAATTGCCTTTTCACGGCAGGTGTCATATCCGCAAGAGCCGCAGTTAAGCTCCTGTGAGGGCTTGAATTTACCCATCTGACGAAGAATTTCCATAATCTCTCTTTCAGAGGGCATCTGTGAGCGACGCTCAATGTATTCAAACTTTTTCTTTGTTTCAACATAATCAGGCTGTTCCACAGGGAAATCTTTTGTGCCTGCAAAGTTTGAAACAGTTATGTAATCCTTAACAATGGAATGCTGATGCTTTTCCATAACAGGACCGCCGATACAACTGCCTACACAGGATGACATTTCAATAAAGCAATTGTGGATTTTACCCTCTTCAATCTCTTTAAGAGCTGAAATGCAGTTCTCAACGCCGTCTATTGCAATATAAGAGTAGTCAGTATCTTTTTCTTGCATTGTTTTAAGAACACCGCCTGTTGTGGGGAATATTCTTGTAAGAGTTTCGTCGTTTTCTTTAATCTCTTTTTTAGGCTCAATACCTTCTGCATTCAGCCATGCTGTCAGCTCATCAAATGTGAGCACTGCGTCAACAATGCCCTCATAATGCTCTGCTTCATCCTTCTTTGCAACGCATGGGCCAATGAAAACGCATTTTGCATCGGGATGGCGACGCTTAATATCTTTGCAGTGCATCTGCATTGGTGATAATACATCTGCAAGGTAACGGAGAGCCTTTGGAAAATATTTCTGAATAAGCAGGTTTACAGAATGGCAGCATGATGAAATGAGCACATCGGGGCGTTCTTCACGAATGATTCTTTCATATTCATTCTTAACCATTGTTGCACCGATTGCAGTTTCTTCAACACCTGCAAAGCCAAGCTTCATAAGAGCTTCACGAAGTGAAACAATGCCTACACCACCATAGTTTGCAATAAAAGACGGGGCAATGCTTGCATAAACAGGTTCACCACTCTGAATAAGAACCTTAACTTTTTCTGATTCATCAACAACCTCTTTTGCATTCTGCGGGCAAACAACAAAGCAATGACCACAAAGAATACATTCGTTGCCTATTATATGAGCCTGATTGCCCGAAAATCTGATAGATTTAACAGGGCAATGGCGGATACATTTATAGCAGTTTTTGCAGTTAGATTTTTTTAATGTAAGACAATTCGGCATAGTTAAACCTCATCAATTATAATTTTGCTAAAACGTTTTTGCTGAAGAAATCGTCAAATGTTTCGGGCGTGATGCCTGTGTAAATATCATCATCAACCTGAATTGTTACACCTATACGATTGCACTGGCCAGTGCAAAAGCTACCAGCCAGTGTGATTTCGTTTTCAAGGTGTTTTTCTTGGACGGCTTTCTGGAGACGCTCCACAATTTCTGCGGAACCTTTCAAATGGCATGAAGAGCCAACACAAACCTGAACAATCATTTTTACACCTTAGCCTTTATGTTTTCTTCAAAGAAATCTTTTGTGGAATCGGGAGTTACTGAAAACAACTCGCCGTCAATTGTAACGCATACGCCTTTCTGGCAGTTGCCAAGGCAGAATGTTCCGCCAAGTTCAACCTTATCGCCAAGATTATTCTCGTTAATAAGGTACTGGAGCTGTTCAACAACCTGTCTGGAACCTTTAATGTGGCATGAAGAACCGATGCAAACTGTTACTTTCATTTTAATTTCTCCTTATTCGTAATCTACAACATTTGCCCAGCTGAGCAAAAATTCACGCTCTTTTTCGTTGCCCTTTACTGACTGAGAAGCTGCAACGATTGGCATCCACTTCTGAACATAGTGAAGCTCTGTGCCGCTCTTCTTGCAGAAGAGGTCAAGGTATTTCTTTGCATTTTCAATCTCACCGTTAAGCCAGAAAAGAAGGTATGTTCTGGCAGCGTCAGCAGAGGCGTTGCCCTGTGTTGCGTGAGACCAGTCGAGGATATAAGGTGTGCCATCCTCTGCAATGATAATGTTTGAGGGGTTGAAGTCGCCATGGCAGATTTTGTTGTGCTTGGGCATACCCTCAAGGCGGGTATGGAGGTCATAGCGTGTTGTTGCGTCAAGGTCTGCCTGGCAGATTTTTGCGTTCATTTTATCTTTAAGTTTATTAAGACCGGGGCAGGTCATTGACTGAACCTTTAACTGAAGGTCAACAAAAAGATTCATATATTCGTCTGCCTTGTCTTCGTCCTCAGCCATAAGCTGTGCAAGTGTCTTGCCCTTAATGTATTCAGATACAATTGTCCATTTACCGTCAATTGTTTTTACTTCAAGAACTTTTGGAATGTTAAGACCTGTTTCTTCAACTCTTGCCTGATTAAGAGCTTCGTTAAGAACATCTGCCTTTGAAAAGCCCTCGTTAAAAACTTTGATACATTTGTTGCCATCACGATAAACGGTCTTTGTGTTTCTTACTGCAATAACTCTATCAAGATTCATTTCAATTCCTCCTTAAAGGTTCTGGTTGATACCGTTCTGAGCTCTGCGGTATGCCTGTTTGAAATCGGTTTTGTCAACGCCGTCGCCAAGCTGACGCTCGTCAGGAGTTGCAACCTCTTTGAATGTATTTCCGTAATAGGCGTTGAGATACATCTGCTTGATTTCGCTCATAAGAGGATATCTGGGGTTAGCACCTGTGCACTGGTCATCAAATGCCTGCTCAACCATGTCATCAAGTCTTGCAAGGAAGTCATTCTCATCAATGCCGTAATCTTTAATTGTTGCCTTAATGCCAACTCTTGCTTTAAGCTCATCAATAGCTTTAATAAGATTTTCAACCTTTTCAACATCGTTTTTGCCAGTGATTCCAAGGTATTCGGCAACCTCAGCGTAACGGGTCATTGTGTGAGGATGGTCATACTGTGAGAATGTGCCCATCTTTGCAGGTGTTTCAGCTGAGTTGAAGCGGATAACCTCGTTGATAAGGAGTGCGTTTGCAACACCGTGAGGAAGATGATGGAATGCACCCAGCTTGTGAGCCATTGAGTGGCATACACCAAGGAATGCGTTTGCAAAAGCCATACCAGCCATTGTTGCAGCGTTTGCCATTTTTTCTCTTGCTTCAATATCTGTCTGTCCGTTGTCATATGCACGGGGAAGATATGTGAATACTGTTTTAAGTGAGCGGAGTGCAAGACCGTCTGTGTAGTCTGTTGCAAGCATTGAAGCATAAGCCTCAAGTGAATGTGTAACAGCGTCAATACCAGATGCTGCTGTAAGTCCCTTAGGTGCGCTCATGTGGAAGTCTGTGTCAACAATCGCCATGTCGGGGAGAAGCTCATAGTCAGCAAGGGGATACTTAACGCCTGTCTTTTCGTCTGTGATAACTGCAAAGGGAGTAACCTCAGAGCCTGTACCTGCTGATGTGGGGATAGCAATAAAATATGCCTTTTCACCCATTTTGGGGAATGTGTAAACTCTCTTGCGGATATCAACAAAGCGCATTGCCATATCCATGAAATCTGCTTCGGGATGTTCATAAAGAACCCACATGATTTTGCCTGCGTCCATTGCAGAGCCACCGCCAAGGGCGATAATGCAATCGGGCTTGAATGACTTCATCTGCTCTGCGCCTGCTTTTGCGCTTGCAAGTGTGGGGTCTGGAGCAACATCAAAGAATGTTGTGTGCTGGATTCCCATTTCGTCAAGTTTATCTGTGATTGGCTTTGTGTAGCCGTTATTGTAAAGGAAGCTGTCGGTTACGATGAATGCTCTCTTTTTGCCCATAACAGTTTTAAGCTCGTCAAGGGCAACGGGCAGACAGCCTTTCTTGATATAAATCTTTTCGGGTGCTCTGAACCAAAGCATATTTTCTCTCCTCTCGGCAACAGTTTTGATATTAAGAAGATGCTTAACTCCAACATTTTCAGATACGGAGTTACCGCCCCATGAACCACAGCCAAGTGTAAGTGATGGAGCAAGCTTGAAGTTGTAAAGGTCGCCGATACCGCCCTGTGATGAGGGTGTGTTTACAAGAATACGGCAGGTCTTCATTCTTGATGCAAACTCATCAAGCTTTGCTTTTTCTGTAACAGCGTTAAGATAAATTGATGATGTATGACCGTAACCGCCATCTGCAATAAGCTGTTCAGCCTTTGCAAAAGCATCGTGGATGTCCTCTGCCTTATACATTGCAAGAACGGGAGAAAGCTTCTCGTGTGCAAACTCTTCGCTAAGCTCAACGCTATCAACTTCACCGATAAGGATTTTTGTACCCTCTGGAACTTTTACACCAGAAAGCTCTGCAATTTTTGCAGCCTTCTGACCAACGATTTTTGCGTTAAGTGCACCGTTTATGATGATAGTCTTTCTTACTTTTTCTGTTTCTTCGGGGTTAAGGAAATAGCAGCCTCTGTTTGCAAATTCAGATTTAACTGCATCATATACACCTTTAAGAACGATTACTGACTGCTCAGATGCGCAGATCATACCGTTATCAAAGGTCTTTGAATGAATGATTGAGTTAACTGCAAGAAGAATGTCTGCTGTGTCGTCAATGATTGCGGGTGTGTTGCCTGCGCCAACGCCAAGTGCGGGCTTACCGCTTGAGTAAGCAGCCTTAACCATGCCGGGACCACCTGTTGCAAGGATGATGTCAACCTCTTTCATAAGAAGGTTTGTCATCTCAAGGCTGGGAATGTCAATCCATGAAATAATTCCCTCGGGTGCGCCTGCTTTAACTGCTGCTTCAAGAACTACCTTTGCAGCTGCGATTGTTGAACCCTTTGCTCTGGGGTGAGGGCTGATAATGATACCGTTTCTTGTTTTAAGAGCAATAAGTGTTTTGAATATTGCTGTTGATGTGGGGTTGGTTGTGGGGATAACTGCACCGATAACGCCGATTGGCTCAGCGATTTTCTTTGTGCCGTATGCCTTGTCCTCTTCAATAACACCGCAGGTCTTTGTGTTGCGGTATGCGTTATAGATGTATTCAGAAGCAAAGTGATTTTTGATAACCTTATCTTCAACAATTCCCATTCCTGTTTCTTCAACTGCAATTTTAGCAAGGGGAATTCTTGCTTTGTTTGCTGCAGATGCTGCTGCGAGGAAAATCTTATCCACCTGCTCCTGTGTGTAGGTTGCGAAAACTTTCTGAGCAGCCTTTACACGGGCAATAGCTTTTTCAAGCTTTTCAACGCCGTCAACAATTTCGTATTGTTTTTCTTCCATTGTTTAATACCTCCTGCAAATAAAAATTTGCGTACTTATAGTTGTTAATATTTTAACGATAAGTATTCCGTTTGTAAATAATTAAAAAGGTATATCGGTTATATATGAAATGATATACCCATAAAAATCCAAAAAATAATATTTCCTCAGCTATGCAAAGAATGCAGAAAATGCCTGCATAAAACTCATTTTATCACAGGTATTTTCTCTTAGAAATACATATTTGAGTTATGAAATTTCTATCCATTTCAGAAAGCTTGTAATCTTTCTTATAAATCAGCATATCCTTGTAATTTCGTTTATTTTCCGTGCATTCACGCTGAATAAGCCCGTATCTTTCAAGAATTTTATCTGGCAAAGGTGATACCCACATAAAGGTCTGATTGTTATATGCAAGCAGGTCAAACTGACTCGCTCTTTCAAACACAAAAATGCGCCTATTCACATTATCGGGAAGCTCCTCTCTTTTAACCTGAGCCGCCGAAAGTGATGGCACATAGGGGTCAGCATGAGCAATTTCGATATAACTCTCTAAATCCGAAAATGAGATGTCAGAAATCGTTGCAAGGGGGCTGTCTTTACTCATAACAATAACATAGTGAAATTCAGAAATCAGCTCGCAGGCAAGCCCTTTTTCATCAAACATGGACTTGAAATATTTATCAAAATTCTCTGCATAGCGCACAACGCCAAGCTTGTATTCATCAGAAAGAACATTGCTGATTGTGCGTGAAGAGTTGGTTTCTTTATAAAATATTTCGGCTGAGTCAGCATTCAGCTCTTTTGAAAATTGCGCAAAAGCCTCAGAAATATAAGTTGCCCTCGGCACAGAAACAGAGAATCTCTGCTTGAACGGAATGCCATGCTTATATTTCTTTTCAACGCTGTCAATCTGACTTAAAATCGCCTTTGCGTATCCCATAAACTCCTCGCCCTCAGGGGTAAGGTACATACCTTTTGCTGAGCGGTCAAAGATTGTGATACCCAAATCCGCTTCAAGCTCTTTTATAGAACGGCTTAAATTCGGCTGAGCAATCAACAGCTTTTCAGATGCTTTGTTTATTGAACCCTGTCGAGCCACTTCAACAGCGTATCTCATGTGCAAAATGTTCATATCGTTCCCCTGTTCCCTATGTCCTTACTCAAAATTATATAATAATATTTGCTTATTTTCAATAGAAAATTTAATAGAAGCGTAACATTTACCGTGATTACAAGTTGAAGATTGATTTTAACTTTAAAATGAAACCGTGCGGAGCATTAAACTCTGCACGGTTTTTACATAAAAAAATTACTTAGTGTGCTTGGTGGAGACGGAGAGGATCGAACTCTTGACCTCTTGAATGCTGTTGAGTACTCTTCCGATATAGGCAGAAACGCACGCCCATTATTTTTCACTATATTTAAGTAATCAATTTAGATATGTGAAAACAGGCAACTTTATGATATAATAAATACGATAAAACCATCATTAAGGATGTGGCAATAATGATTTCATATGAGGAGTTACTTTTAGAAAACCAACGATTAAGGAATGAAATTATTTACTTAAAAAATGAGCTAAAAAGATTTACAAAAGCTGAAGATACTATCAGTCATATTACAGAATCCAAAATATCTGTAAATAAATCCAGCACTCCGCAAGAGAAAATCAATCTTTTCAAGAGTCTGTTTCTTGGCAGAACGGATGTATTTGCCCGCCGCTGGTATAGTGTAACTTCTCAAAAGAGCGGGTATCAACCAGTTTGTGCCAACGAATGGATTGATGAGAAATGCAACAAAAAGCAATATAAATGCAATGTCTGTCCCAATCGAAAGCTGTTGCCTTTAACAGATAAAGATATATATAATCATCTTGCAGGTAAGGATAAACATTGCAGAGATGTTATAGGAATTTATCCATTGCTTGATAACGATACCTGTAATTTCTGTTGTGTTGATTTTGATGATGACGGCTACGAAGAGGCAGCAAAAGCTTTTTATGCTGTTTGTTCTGAAAATAAGATTTCTGCATATATTGAGCGTTCACGCTCTGGGAATGGGGCACATATATGGATTTTCTTTTCTGCACCAATACCTGCCAAAGTTGCGAGACAATTTGCAAGTGGAATTTTAACCGTTGCAATGGAGAGTTGCAGCAAAATCAGCTTCAAATCATACGACAGGATGTTTCCAAATCAAGATACTATGCCGAAAGGCGGATTTGGAAATCTTATAGCTTTGCCACTTCAAGGAATATCAAGAAAAAGCGGAAACAGTGTTTTTGTAAATTCTGATTTTGCGCCTTATGAAGACCAGTGGGCATTTTTATCAACAGTGAAAAAAATAGACAACGCATTTATCCAAACAATCATCAGCAGACTGAGCAAGAAAGATGAATTAGGAACGCTGATAACAGAATCAGAAGAAAAGCCATGGTTAACAAATCAGAATTGTGCATCAGCTTTTGATTTTCCAAGAGAATTAAAAATAACAATCTCTAATATGATATATGTTCCAAAAGGTGAACTAAACAGCAGATCGATCAACGCAATAAAAAGACTTGCTGCTTTCAAAAATCCAGAATTTTATCGTGCACAGGCAATGCGAATGCCAGTGTATAACAAGTCAAGAATCATTTGCCTTTCAGAAGATATTGAGGGATTTATCGCAATTCCTCGTGGATGTAAAAATGCACTTGTAGATTTATTAAATCAAAACAATGTAGACTATCATTTTTATGATGAAAGAAACAACGGACATATAATAGATGCTTCTTTCAACGGTGCATTAAGAGAAGAACAAAAGCCTGCCGCTGAAGCATTGATACAAACCGATACTGGTGTTTTATCTGCAACAACAGCATTCGGCAAAACGGTTATTGCAGCTTATATCATTTCGCAGAGAAAAACTAACACCTTAATTCTTGTGCACACTCAAAGTCTTATGAATCAATGGAAAAGCTCTCTTGAAAAATTTCTTGACCTACACACAGAAGAACCACTAAAAACTGGTAAAGGGAGAAAAGCCAAGTGGTCTCCAATCGGCACCCTTGGTGCGGGGAAAAATACTTTGCAAGGTAATGTTGATGTTGCTGTTATGCAGTCGCTGATTGACAAAGATAGCGTTAAAGACCTTGTGCGTAATTATGGTATGATAGTTGTTGATGAGTGTCATCATATTTCTGCGGTGAACTTTGAAGCTATTTTGAAATATGCAAATGCAAAATATGTTTATGGATTAACTGCAACACCAACCCGTCAGGACGGTCAGCATCCTATAATTTTTATGCAGTGTGGAGAAACAAGGTATAAAGTTGATGCAAAATCACAAGCTGAAAAGCGGGATTTTGAACACTATTTAATCCCCAAATTCACTTCTTTCCGAAAAAGCTATGAAAACGGAACTATGATTTCTAAAATTTATGGCGACCTTGCAGAAAGTCATTTGAGAAATAAAAGAATAGTCGAAGACGTTTTAAACTCAGTTGCCAAAGGCAGAACTCCGATTATTTTGACGGAACGGAAAGAGCATGCATTCAAACTAAAAGAATTGATAAATAACAAGTGTAAAAATGTAATCGTCCTTACTGGCACTGTAAGTCAAAAGGAAAAGCGGCTCACTATAGAGAAGCTGAATAGCATCCCCCATAACGAGCCACTTATAGTAATCGCAACAGGAAAATATGTGGGTGAAGGATTTGATTATCCGAGACTTGACACGCTATTTCTTGCTTTGCCAATTGCATGGAAAGGCAAAGTCGCTCAATATGCAGGCAGACTTCACCGTAATTATCCTGGCAAAAAGGAAGTAATTATATACGATTATGCAGACATTCATATTCCTGTGCTGGAACGGATGTATCAAAAACGTCTGAAAGGTTATGCATCTATAGGATATAAAGTGAAACTGGAAAACAATGCTATCAATAAGCCAAGCATTATTTATGACGGCAAAAATTATATGGCTGTATTCGCAAATGATATAAAAGAGACTCAAAAAGAATTGATTATTGTCAGCCCGTTTATACGAATGAGCAGAATCAAAAGCTTGCAATTTTTGTTATGTGGAGCAATAAGCCGTAGCGTAAAAATAACAGTTGTTACAAGACCGCCAACAGACTTTTCAGGCGATAACGCAACAGCTATGGAACAATGTATTGAGTTTTTAAAAAGCATCGGTATCAATGTTGAAATAAAAAGTAATGTTCAGCAAAAAATCACAATAATTGATAGTCAAACAGTTTGGTACGGAAATGTAAATTTCCTGAGCTACGGCAAATCAGAAGAAAACCTAATGCGACTTGAAAGTAATGATGTTGCTGGGGAGCTTATTGACATTGTGAATAACATTTATTAATTCTTGGGTCTAATAAATTAAACCCAGTAGTTCTTTAATCGAGCTACTGGGTTAGTTACGTTTGAGATAGATTTTACTCTACTCTTATAAATTCCATTTCACCATCAGAATCAGATAAAACAAGTTTATCTTCATTTAATTCAAATTCATAAACCAAAGTCTTTTTTATAATAGGAGTATCAGGAATTATTGTTATTTCATTATTATTGATTGAATAATCAAAAGAAATTCCAACATCAAGCTTTGGTGTTATGTATCCTTTGCCATTTTCATAAAAATTAATTTCAGTTTCAACCATTATACCTGATATTATTCTCGTTTTTCCAGACCATTTGCCTATAATGTTGCTCCTCTTAAAAGAATCTTCATCAATAGGTAGGCAAGCTGTAAAGCAAAACAGCATTGCAATAATCAATAAAATGCATAAAAATTTTTTCATAATAAGGATCTCCTTAATAATTATATGAAACATTCACACAAAAATAATCAAAAGCCGTTCCACCTTTTGAATCCTCTGCATAGACATAGAATACGTACTCGTTATCCAAAACTGTATCAAAATCTAACGAAACAAAATCTGATAAATTAAAACTTTTTCCGTGTATATTTTCTTCAGTTATCTCGTAATACTGATTATAGTCCTTTGTATATTCGCCATTAACATATGCGGGTCCAATCAGACCAACTTGAATACATGTTAAGCTATAATTTGAACTTATACTACCGTATACCGTTTCAACACATATACTTTTGTCATTTTCAATAAAAGCATTCCAATCGAAATCTTGGATTTTCAAAGTTGAAGCTTCAGGAGAAACAACTATAACACACCCCTCAGAATAATAGGTGCTGCCATTGTATACTATCGACGCCAGTATCGTTGTCTTACCAGAGCTAATTCCTTTAACAACGCCTTTTTCATTTACTGACGCAATAGAATTTGAAGCTGATTTCCATATAACTTTACAGCCAGATGGTTTTACTGTTGTAGAAAGCTGAACTGTTTTTCCAATATTAACATCAACTTCAATACTTGTAATTGAAATTGATGGTTTTTTATAAGTTACAGAAAATGAAGTTGTTTTGGTTACACCTTTTTCTGAATACTTGATTTTTATACTCTTGTTGCCGTTTTTATATGTATCAATAGAATCATTTTTTATTTGTGATGTAACATCTTTACTACTTCCATCATTATAATATGCTTTTACAACTATTCCGTCTAACGATAATTTATCTCCTGTATAATAATTTGTTTTCGACGGTGTTGAAATTATTTTGATTGAAGAAAGAACTTTGCCGTTTGAATCATTTGATTGTGTTTTATTCGTTGTGTTGGATCGTTCTTTAGTTTTAGCTGATGTACTGCTCTCTATAGATGAAACAGAAACACCTGTATTGGTTGGAATCTCGGTTCGTACCTTTTTAGTAACTGTTTGTAGAGTTTTACAAGTTGTTGAGGCTGAATATGTGCTCTCCGACTTAACAGAAATCGTAGTTTGGGATTCCAGCTTATTTTTTTCATATTTATTAAAAAATTTTAATCCTATAACAAGTGATAAAACTACTAAAACAGTGGCACTAATAATCACTAAACTTTTTGTATGAGATTTCTCTTCCATAAATATCACCTCAAAAATTATAATAAATAGTAATCAATTATTAAAAAAAGTGCTACAACGATTATAATAAGAATGCAAATAATCCTGAAAAATGTATAAGATTTCATATCTTCATTACTAACCTTATGTCTTCCTCCACAACGCGGACAATTACATACACAATAATCATTAAAGAAGCTAATATAAAAAACAACAAACGGAAAGTGACAATATCTGCATACCCTGATTATTGGAAACTTAACCCTATAGTCTTTCGGAAGTTTGTTTGTTGCTTTTCTTTCATTAAATTCTTTTTTTATATCTTTCAGACTAATTAATTCAACATTCTCATACTCAATAGAATTCTTATTCATTTTATTCAGCACCTCTTGTTAGACATTTATAAATATTATCAATATCTTGTCGGCATCCTTTAATATTTTTTATTTCATTAGGAAGCATCCTGTATAATGTAAGAAATGTTATAGTATCATAGTACGCCTGTAAATTCGATTTGGGTAATTTGGTATATTTTTTAACAATTTCATTTACATTTAAAGATTTTGGACGAGTGATTGTTCTCATAATACATTCGCTGCTTATTGTTGGATTCTCAAAATCTATATTAATCGACATTCCTTTTGAATAGAAATCAACAACTGATATATTTTGATAACATTTCTTTTGATTATTTATATAGTCTTTAAAAATATTGTAGTCAAAGTTATTTAAACATCTACATATATATATTCTCGAATCTATATCAACAAAATCGCAAAAAGTTTCTGTACAAGGAATCTGCTGCGTAATTGCATTAGGGATATAACGATATATAGCATTGAATACAGCATTTGAAAGATTGTCATCATTTTTTATCAAAATAAACATTCTACTTCTTTCTGAAAAAGCAGTTAACAATGTAGACAAGCGAAAATATTTAAGTAGGCTATCATCATAGTATGATTCAATAACACAATCAGTTTTTAGATATTTACTAATTGGAAGATTGTTATATTTTCTATTATTTGTATCTATGACAGTCACTTTTTTCTCAATAAAACTTCTTGAATCTTTCATGCTATATGCTTTTATAATAAAAACATATCCATCAATTTCGAACAAAGCGTTTATATTACTATTTGAACTAATAAATCTCATATTTGATGCATATTTCTCAGTGAATTTGGTAATATAAGAAATAGCCTTTTCACTTGTTTTATTGTTAATTATTTCATTCATTTTTCCATAATAATCATAACCATTGTGTTCATTATGAGATAATACAAAATTATAACTTGGAAACTCTTTGTTTGTAGAATTGGCAGTTTTTTTCTTTTTTTTATTCTGCATAAAGTAATCCTCTACCTCTCATAATTTTCTATAACATTTATATTAAATCAATAAGCCATAGAATTGGTATCTCTGATCCAGAATATGTAAATCTCTTTTGTCCATTTTTTTCGTTTATTATGCTTGAAGCAAAAACACAACTATCTGAGCCAAACTGGTCATTTATTCTTTTTATAACGGTTTTAAGAGTACCATCTATACATGAATTATTTGATAGTAACAAACCTTTTATTGCATCAGATTTTGCTTTTATTGTATCTAAATTGATTCTTTTATCTTCACTCTTTATCATATATTTACCGATAAAGCTGGGAGTAATCGAAAACAATTTATCTAACTTATTTAAGACTATAGCTATCTTCTTGTTTTTTCTTATGCCTATGTCATATAATGTAGTTAAAATACTATTAACTCTCATACTTTGGTTTTGGACATCATCTGCTGCATTTATTACAAAAACAATTCCATCTGAAAAAAGAAGATATTTCTTTATTGTATCATTTAACAATAATTTCTTCTCATAAAATTCGCCTGGAATATCATAAAAAATAATATTTGTATCAATGTTCTTTTCTTTATCTGTACGAATAGAATAAAAATACGGTCCCTGAATGTTTTGTGTTGCAATTTCAATATTAGCATCATTCATATAAGCGTATGTAGTATCATTAAGAGTTTTGTTTGATTCATCATCTATACTTGACCACAAAAAATTTCTAAAACTTAATGATGCATTTGCGGCAGAAAGATAAGCGGTTTTTCCGCTACCTGTTAAACCAATAACTGAAATATACTTTGTTCTTTCTGTCGCAAAACTTGATATAAGTCTATTGTGGCAATACGGGCACAATTTTTGATTATAAACTTTTCTAGTTTCCTCTGAAGGACTAATTATTCCAGCAATTATCGATTTATTATTTATATCTTTACAAAAATTTTTCTTATTAATTCGACATGGATCGATAAAGCTTCTATATGCCGAAGCATAAAACTTATTATTTTCCTCATAATATGCCTTCAAAATATTGTCTTCTGTATTCGTTTCAATTTCTTTTTCAAATACAACATTGTTTGTTTTGAGTTTTTTAAAACAAAATGGACACCTTGCAGTATAAATATCCCTCATTTTATTTCTCCTTGATGCAGATCTTACCTTTTTTCTCTATTTTATATATTTTGTTTTCCAAAACCAAAAGGCAAGGTTCAATATTTAAAATTTTTTGAGAATCTGGCACGGTAATTTTACCATACTGATCATAAATATCAAAACACTTGCTTAAATGTTTTATTCCAGGATAGCAGCAATAATATTTTCCACTGTATTTTTTACAATTAAGAAGTAATTCATTGCCGTTTTTCAGAATATAATCTGATTCTGTATCAGAACTTAAAACAAATTCTGGCAATTGCCTTTCATCAACAATCAACTCGTAATTATTGCTTATTGATATGTAATCAATGATTTCAAGTTTTTGATAATCTTGCTTTTCTTTTTGGATATTATCATTTACTTCAGGATAAACTATTTTTATTGGAGGAGCAGTAGTTTGGTTTATGTTTTTGAGAGCCGCAATCTCAGCATTATGTAATAATCTAGTACCTTTTTCAGAATTAGAGGTAGGTTTATTGTTGTTTTTTTGATGTTTATCTTCCTCACTTGATTTATGACTTTTAATTTTTTTTAAAACATTTGATATTATCGTTCTAATATTATTTTTTGCAAATAAAGATGTAACGACGACAATAGGGATAAAAATGAGAATTATTATCAATATTTTATTCTTTTCTTTTGAATGATTTGAAGCGACATTTTCTTTAGACATTTTTGCTGTCCTATTTGATAGTTTAGATTTTGTAGAGTCACCATGCGAAACTTTTAGATGATCGTCTTTTTGCGAAATCTCATTCTCTGTGTATTGAGTGTGATTTACCATATTTATATCGCTTATTTTATAAAAATCTGATATGATATTCTGATCATTCGTTTCTGTTGAATCACCGATTTTTAAACATGATTCACTTATTTTTATTACAACTTGTTTTTGGTCTTTTTGGACATAATAGTATCTTGACTCAAAATGCTCATTATTAAAATCTACATATTTTTTATCACTAGTATTACCATTTAACAACCGCAGGCTTATGTTATTTGATAAATCTTTTTTTAATATAAATTCCAAATCATAACTTATTCCATCAATATCCACTTTGAAAGTCATAAATATATCGTCATCATTATAATTTTTTCTTAAATCTTCAACATCATAAGAATATTCTGCTAACATATCGTTTTCAGTTATAATATTTTCTTCAATATTTACGGTATTATAACTAAAACTATTTTCAATTTTTTTATCATTCTCACTATTTTTTGTAATTATGGTTTCTGCTTCTTGTGAAAGAAACATATCGCCTTTCTTAACAATTCTGTTGGATTTATCGTTACTTGATAATAAATTCCCAGCGTTTGCAGAGAACCCAGTAAAAAATGCAATAATTAAAATGATAAAAATAAACTGTAATATTGTTTTATAGCTTTTCTGCATAAATTACACCCAACTTTCCATTTAAACAATTATTTTTTATATATTATGTACAAAGTAAATACATCTTGCTGTTCCCAGTTAAGCTATAGCCAGCTTAACTGGGAGTAATTTAATTTATGCGAAATAATCAATCAAAGCATCTACAACTTTAAGAACGATCAAATCTTCCGCTATTTCGGGATCACATTTACCATTTTTAATGAGTGTTAAAACCTGTCCGCGAATTTTGGGTATAATTTGGTTAAGAACGTTCTTAGCATCACTCGAATCAGAATAACGGGAAGCTGCAATTCTTTCAAATAAATCATCTGCTAAACAGAAATTTTCAATAATATTAAAGAACTTAATAACTTCGGCAATTAATTTTTCATCAGATAATGATGTTTTACTCTGATCTTCTTTAATTTGAAATCCATCATTATGAACTTTTGCATTCGGATTTCTTAAAGTTGGTATATAAGTAAGACCTGCTGCAACTTCTTTTTTATCGTTTTCTGCAGACTGAACAAAGTTAACGGATACACTAAGTACTCTATTAAAAATACTAGATATATTTGATATAAAGCTTGAATCCCTGCTTATTGAAAGACCTTTTGAACCGCATCCCGCAAGACAAATAGAAAATGTATTCGGTACTGTAATTGAAAGAGGATTATTTTCATCATCAACTATTCTCTTTATCCATTTTGCAACAGCATAAAACAATGCATAGTACTTTATCTGAACAGCACTTGTGAGGGAATCGTATGGGGCACACTCAACTATATCACGATTCAACTTATAATGTTCAAGAATGAAATCTAATTTTGCCGCTTCGGTTTCATATTCATCTGTCGCCTCACCAATACCTAGTTTTCCGCTAAGTCCTTTGTATTTTTCGATGAGATTGTATTTTTTTCCGTTATCTTCTTGACTCCACATGTCTTTAAACTTCTTCAAATCTGATATCGTTCTAATAATTGATCTTCTGATAATTTCATTACCAGCAAATTTATAAGAAGCTTGTCCGATTAATTCTGCATTTTCGCCGCCAGTGTTGTCAAACCATACTGAAATATCGGTGGTTCCTCCTCCAATATCAACAATTGCATAGCCAGATGAAGGAGCTATTTTTTCAGACCCTTCACCAGGTCTATTTATATAGTAACAACCAGCGGCAAACGCCTCTGTTGAAAAATAAATATTGCCTCGGATTCTGTATCCTGAAATTTCTTCCAATTTATCGGCTATTCCGTTAATATCTTCTTCTATTATTTTTCTGATTTGAGGCAATGGATATGAGAAATGAATAGCAACAGCGTCATTCCCGTGAACCTGAGCATCAAGTAGTGCACATTTAAGAAGATGTGCCAGAAAATGGCTTCTTGCAGAGTCACAAAGACGCTTACCAGATCCGAGATTAGGCCATTTTAAGGGATAAAAAATCCCACCACTTCCAAATTCTTCGGCATTTTCAAGATAACTTTCGTCAACAGAAACATATCTGCCTGTAACATTAACAATATTACTTGCCACACCATTATTTGTTTCTGCTTCAAGATTTTGACCGAAAGAAAATATTTTACCAAGGTAACCTTTCTCACTTCCGAAAAGATAATACTTCTGAATTGCTTCAGCACCAGCATTTTCAATATTTCCGTCTGTTTTTTGTATATAAGGATTAAAAATATCCATAATATATCTGCCAGGAGAATAGATTGAACGAGCAGTTTTGTTATCATCACGACGAACATAAACATTTGTGCTAGTCGTACCAAAATCTATACCGATATCGCACTTTACGCCACGGGCACCGTTATAGTTTTTTGCGTTATCAGAAGGTATAACCCAGCACCCAAGTGAATAGTTTTTCCCAGCATCCGTATACTTGAATTCTATTGCATACGGTCTTATGTCACTTCTAAATATTTTGAAATAGCGATTCTTATACGCAGAATGGCATGAATAGTCATATGTTTTTGCAGATTTATCTGAAATCATAGAAATATTAAGTTCTGGATGACTTTCACTGCTCGCTCCTGAATTTTCATAAGTACCAGTAATTCGTTTCACTCCAGGTAAATCAATTAAAGAAGTGTAATCTTTTAAATCTGCATCATTTTTTAATCCCTCAGTTGGATTATGTTTTACAATTCCGATAAGATATTCATTCCATATAATTGATTCGTCAATATTGGGCCACAAAGATATATAAGGCATATCAGCAGCATAAACGATTTTTGTGGCTGGATATGAATTGCTGTATGGGATAGTCATTCCCTCATTAAATCTAAGTTTAAAACCGCAGAAAATTTCTTTGCCGTCAAATCTTATTTCAAAATCGTTGATCTGGGCTCCATTGATTAAGCTTTTGATTACCTCATTGCTAACTGGAGGTAAAATATACCCGTATTTATCACCTATTCCTATTCCAGAACATCTTTTAGGCGTTAATCTACTGGGACCGTAATCAATTTTATGCTCTGCTTCGTCATATATATTTTTTTGAGGAATAATAACGAGCACCTTGTCGGAAAACGGCTTTTTCGGTGCGTGCTCAGGCGGAGGGCACTGAGAAACAAGGGCTTTAAAGCCACTGGTTTCAGTATACTTTCCACTTGAAGTAAGAGGATTAACTGGCAAATAACCTTTTGGGAGATTATTAGAATCAGATTCACCTTTTTTAGCACGATTTATAATTGAGTCTCTAAATTCGGTTATACGATTGTATGAAAAATGTTCTCTTAAACTGTCAAGATAGCAATACAACTCTTGAGCCTGTATGCTAAGCTCACCAGTAGTAATTTCAATATTTTCTTCAACGGGAATCCAAGAAGGAATCGAATCTTTAGATTTATACCATTGCAGACCGTTAAAAAGAGTTTTAGGATAACTTTTGAACGGACAAATAAGCATTCCTGGAATAAGCATAGCAAATGGATTTCCATCCTTATAAAAAATATATAGATTACCGTTTGTATCATCATTTGTAGGCCAATTTGCATCTTTATATTCTGAAAGCTCTTCATAAATAACTTTTTGGAGCATTGTTGAAGAAGGGGAATTAAGTTCTACTGGCTTAATGGAAATATCTAAACCTAAACATCCACGCATAGCTATTGCTGCCAACATTCCTCTCCACTCATTAACATATTTTTCTTCTCCATCATCAAGTTTTTTCTTAAAATTCTTTATGTGTGCAATAACAGATGGAATTGCATAATCTGCATTACCACCTGTAGGAAAAGCCTTAGCAATATCTGAAAGGCTATTGCCTGAGTCAATCCTAACAAAACCTAAACCTGAAGCTTTAGAATACTCAACCCTTGCACCCTCATTAGAACCGTCAATTGGGAGCATTGTTTTATTTAAAGCTGCCATATTAAATTACCTCCTATCTTACTAATTCTGATATGCATTTATAAGCTTCATGGATATAATCAGAAGCTCTCTTCTGATATTCGGCAGAAATGCCACTCCACGCTTTACCATTGTTGCATTTTGATGATAATTCATCAATAATGTTGTCAATTTTAACCTGGAAAATTTTTTGGGATTTGAGTACATTTATATCGTTTAAAATAGCTGTTATTCCTTCTTGATCCAAACCTCCAGCCGCAGCACTTTCAATACCATCATTAGCTCTTGAAAGAATATCCAAATAATCCGAATTAAAAAGATTATAAGAATCGGAATTTCCTCCTAAACTCCCATCCCAGTTTTTACCGTTTTTTGAAAGATCATTTGCAAAAACGATATAAGTACTACAATAGTTATATACTTCTCGCACAGGTTTAATTATTTCAGCATATATCGGTTCACAATATTCATTTTTTGATTTTTGTGTAAGCCCTTTAATTTTTGTGATAGCTCTTATTATGTTGATATCCTGTTTATTACCCTTTTTAAATAATATATCAGCATATACAGAAAGAATAAATACTGAAAAGGCAAGCATTGTTTTAACTGGTTTGCCGATACCAGGCAATACATCATAATCAATTGGAGCTGATAAGAGGTTATCATTTGAGTTTGTAGAAAGTCTATATTCAAAAATATTTAAAAATTCATTCTCTATAGAACCAATATCATCATATTTTGTATTAAAGAATTCAATCATTGATCTTCCAGCAAGAACATCAATAAGATCAAAATGATTTTTCTGTTTGTCTCCACCTTTAGCAAATGCCTCTCCTGTGATATTCAAGGGATTCTGTCCAAGAACATAAAGCGTATCAAAGGTATAATCTTCTTTATTAGAATTATTCTTGACAAGTTTTTTGTCCAAACCATAATGATCAAGAGCCACTTGACTCTTGATATAAAAATCGTTGCAGTTAACATTATGGTATCTGTCCTTTTCTCTCCCCTGAGGAAATCCAAAATATGGAAGAAGAAGACATCCAGATAAATACAGCCTGTCATTATAGTTTTCTTTTTTATCTTTAATTGTCTTTCTAATATACTTCGCTAAATTTGAAAAAACAGCTGCACCTGTTCCACCAAATATTGAACCAATAAAGAATACTCTTGCCTTGTGAGTCTTATCTTCAAGGTAGTTTATTACTGGATCAGCAATATTACCTGCAGAATTCGATGAATTCCATAATTCCTCTTTAGTAAGAAACTTTACCATATAATTAAATATAAGAGCTCCAGTCGATGGATGTCCGTAAAACCCCATCTCGGTATCTTCTGTTTGTTCATCTTCAGAATAGAGTGCTCCCAGGAGTACCTCATCTTCTTTGGATTTGCATAACGCACTTTTAATCGATGACTTATTATCAAGATCTTTATTTAAAAGTTTCATTGCATTAGTAAAACTCCAGTCCTCAACCTTCATTTCAACTCGGCAAAATTCACCTTTTTTGTTTTTTCCTCCGATTTCAGAACTGGATTTCTGAATAACTCCGTCTTCATTTGAAAGAGATGACAAATGGCTGATAACATCTCTAGCATTCAATGTTCCTTTGCAATTAAAGTCTTTATCAACAATTATAAAGACAATATTATCCTCTGAATCAACCATGTTTGTAGCACAAAGATGTGCAGCAGCTTCAGCAATGCGTGCACCAGTGCCTCCTATACAATAACAAAAATTTGTTGCCATAAAAATTCTCCTTTTTATTTAGGTTCTCCAACAAAATATGCAATCCAATTACCAATGAGAATAAATACAAGTTCAATTACTACATACTGAAAAACTTTTACATAATCAAACAATATCATAGGAGCGATAGCAAGACATATAGTAAGTATAGATCCAGAAATCGCAAAAGGATAAATGCTCGGTGTATTTCCGTGGGTCTTTTTCAGTTCCTTAGTAAATTTACTGTACCAATCAGCAAATATAATCACAGGAGGAATCCAAGCTATTGCTAAGAAAATGCCTGCATAATTTCTTGCATCACCAGAAAGTCTTATTGACTCACCTAAACGCGACCAAACTATGTAGCCAATAAGCCATCCAGCAACAATAACTCCTATTCCTAAAATCAAATTGTACTTTTTTTTCATAAAAATACCTCCATAATAATAGACTATTTATTATTATCTGAAATCAACAATAATAGGGATTTCAGAAATAAGCACACCGTTTTCACTATTAAAATCATTACCTTCTAAAATATCACCTTTTAAAACTTCATAAAAGTTTATTAGTTTCTTTGTCTTAGTACATTCTCTTTCTTCTTCGGAAATTTCATTTTCTGATTTGTAAGAACGATCATAGTCAAAATTATCCATCCACTCAGGTGTGTTTTCAGAATACTGCTTTCTTGAAGCATAAACTTTAAGATTAAGTGCAATAAGTTCACCTTTTATAGTATCAACATTTTTGAAATCAATAGTAACTATCAGTCCACCATTCTGAAGATTTAAGTTAATATATTTTTCTTCTTCAGTATCAAAAGCAAAATCATAGGCTTCTTTTACACTTTCATAATTATTTACAAATAATACTTTTTCATCTTTATTTACTTTATTTGTTTTGATAGTAAACAAATCTGACCATTCGGTTTCTTCACTGGTGTCCCATCTATTATTGTCTTCCATAAAGCTTTTAACTTCACATATAAAGCTTCTTTCACCATTAACAAAACTGTTATCCAGAGTCAAAGTTACATCATCCGGCGATGTGCCATCAACCAGTTCGGGAAAAGGGATATATATGTTTATTTTTGCCTTATTCTTTTCTGTTTTAGATTGAAGAGTTTCATAATGCCTGAAACACAGTGCATTACATTGTTGGTTTTTAAATAATTCCTTCCAAAGTATATTTTCCACATTCATATTAAGCTGCGTATTATCGCCTTCAATAAATGTATTTGGAACGTACAATTCATTCCTGTTGAATTTCTTGCTTTCCGTAATAATGTTTTCTAATTCTACGGTTTTAAGACCATAATTTGATAGGATATCTGCTCTAAAATAATCCTTGCCCTCTGTTAATTGTTTATCCTCAAATCCTTTGCTTAGCCTTTTACTAAATTCAACAATATCATAGGTTTTGCCTACAGCAAGAAGATAGAAAGGCTTGTAACCTTTATAATCATATTCTTTCATTGGTCTATGTTCATCTTTAACTTTGTCAGTCGGAACATAGACCATACCGTGAAATTCCGAATTTATACAGTATAAAAGTATAGAATAATCCTTCTGATTCTTGGTTGCGTCATATATTTTTTTAGCTAAATCTGTGTTATTAAGATTCTGCTCGTTCATATCAGTGATAAAAACATTGAGCTTGTCAAAATCAACAGGACTGTCGTTCCCGCCTGAAAAAAGTGATTGAAGTGGACCATTAGTAGATGATTCAAAATGACTGTTCTCGCTGAAAGAATAAAAATTCTTTTTTGTATAGCATTCACTAAAATCGCTTGTTTCAAAGTCTTCCCACTCAAGAATATGGTTTCCGTTATTTTCTTCAAGCCTATAAACAACGCTTCCGTCAAAATCTGCACTCTCCATAATACTGCAAAGAACATCTGTTGTTTTAATGAACGTATTAGAAAATTCTTTACCAGAATCCCCATTTATATATCCCTGCATTGATTTTGTGTTATCGTAGAATAAATTTAATTCTATGGGGAAAGATCTATTGTCAGAACCATCTGTGGCTGTTTTATTCATAAAATCGGGAATACTATTAAGCACAGTAGGAGGATTGCGATGAAATAAAGCCCATTTGCAACCAGTAAATAAAATACTTATGCATATAATAATAGAAGTTACAGCTAATATTGATTTTTTCATTTTTATTCTCCTTTACAAAATGAAATAAGCACGTTTAAATAATATTGCGTAGAACAAATACTTCTGCGAATAAAGATACGGAAAGCCTTGAAAACTATAGACTTTCCGTATTTTTGACTCTATTTATGACTACTTATTATGCTGATAGTGAAGCTAATTTTTCAATTTGAGAACGTTTTAGTTGCATTGATGAGTGCACATAGGTTTCAAGAGTTATAGAAACATTTGAATGGCCCAATATTTCACTTAAAGATTTAATATCTACACCTACTTCAATACATCGAGTCGCAAATGTATGACGAAGGGCATGAAAATTTATACTGTCAACGTTACATTGGTTGAGTAATCTATGATATTTGTATTCAAGGGTTCTAGGGCTTGTAAATGTTTTATTTTCTGATACTACATAATCTGAAACAGAAACGCTCTTTGCTCTTACAAGAGTTGGATATAGTACGGATGAAATAGGGATATCTCTTGCTGATGACTTAGTCTTTGGCTTATCAATTATTAAATGCGTTTTGTGCTTACTTCCAGGTTGGCTGTTGACCCTTGCAACTGTATGTCGCACATGTATGATCTTATTTTTTAAATCAATGTCATTCCATGTTAAAGCGCAGACTTCGCCTAAACGCATTCCTGTATTAAGTGAAATCAGTACGCCTATACTTGCAATATCAATGCACCGAGAAGCATACCTTTCAAGTCTTTGTTGTGCATCTAAACTTAATATCTGTAATTCTGTTTTATCTATTGCGGGCTTATTAATTTTTGATTTAAACGTTGAACATAAGTTTTCATTTACTGCAAACTGTATTGCAGAATTAATTATTATACTTATAGTTCTTACATACGAAACAGCTAAACCTCCCTTGTTATCCAGTCTGCCACTTTCTAATTTTTGTACTAGATATTTATTTATCATAATTGAGGTTAGTTGTGATATAAAAACATCGCCTATATCAGGTGAAATGTGTTTGTCAATTATAAATTGATATTTTGCTATTGTTGCACCTTTGTGTTTAACTTTGTTTTGTTCCATCCATAAATTCAAAACATCTCTAAATTTTATATTTGTAGTAGGTGAAAAGCTTGGAGTTTCAAGACTATGATTTGCAGAAGCTGTCAATAGTTTTTCTTTAACTTCTGAATATGATTTTCCATAAACATAGCCATAGAGAATCTTGCCATTATTAGATGTTCCTTTTTTATAACGTCCCTCCCATCGTCCATCTTTTCTTTTATGAATGTTTAATCCTCTTTTTGACATATTATAATGTTCCTTTCTAATAATTTTAGTAAAAAAACAATCGCCCAACACTTTTGACACCTTATAAATACACTTGCATAAAAAATTTTTATTATTGTTACAAATTTAATGTTTTACACATTGCATTTTGACATTTTAAATGATATAATAAGTAAAAATTTGCTGAAAAATGGCGTGTTAAGAAGTATTTGTTCTACGCAAAAAGATAATCAATATTTTTCTTATATCTGTCTGAAAACTTTATAAATTTAAAGCCCTGCTAGCTAAAATTAAAGCCAGCAGGGTTTAATACTTAATAAAGAAAACTTTCGCACATTCGACAAACCTCCTGCTATTCGGTACAATTAAGCCACCAAATAACAGGAGGTTATATTTATGAAAAAGCACATTATTGATGAAAAGACTGGGATAGGCTATACGCTTCAGGGGGATTATTATATTCCAGATTTGGTTCCGCCTGATGAAAATAAAACTCTAAAAATCGGCATATGGAGTATTCGCCATAAGCGATACCTTCTTGAACACAAGAAAGATGTGGTTGCAACTATGCAGATGAACGGCACACTTCAAACATATCTTGCAGATATAAATGAACAAGCAGATGAGATGTTTGCTCGGCTCATAAAAGAAATGGCAAAAGCCGAGAATGTTACAGAACAGCTCAAATCAGAGAACCAGGTGTTATGGATACAGAAAATGAATAATATCCGTATTCGTGCAACCGAAATTGTAAACTCTGAGTTGATTTATATATAAACTTGTTATTGTAAACGCTTTGTATATATGTTAATATAGCCTTGATAGAGGTGATAATATGAGCTATGGATATACGCCAGAACAGGTGGAAAAAATAAAAGCGTTTTTTAAAGAAAATGACATAACTATGAATAGCTCATTAGAAGCAGGAACTGATTTGCCTCCCGATAAAGTAGATATTTTCAATCGTACAAAGAAAATATTTGAACAGTACTGAAAAATCAATCTGAAAAGTTTTGGAATAAATCAGTCTATGAAAAACTTTTCAAAAGATCACCCGATAAACTTACTGATGAACGTCGATAGCCATATGCTGTCAGAAGTTGTAGCAGAGCAGTATGATCAATTTAACACTGATTCTAATAACAAATTCATTGATGTTTTTTGCACAATGTATCAGTAATCACTGTTGACTGGCATTGAGAAATATGCGAAAAAGCTCGGTAAATCTCCTGATGATTTAACTGACGAGGAATTGCATTTTGTAATTGACAGCGTTGCAGGTGTAATTGATGAAGAAATTCTTAATGTTGTTATGCTTGGTCAACAGGTACCTGAACTACATAATATTTCATATGAAAACTCTGCCATTGAAGATTTTAATTTGAGCGTTAAAGAAAACCATTCAAAACAGATTTTCTGCGCAAGCAATATGGATTAAGACGAAAATTTGATAGCTTGCTTTCTTTTGAAGAACTTGCCGAAGATGATTTAATAGCCGAACCCGAATTTGAACAAATTCCAGACGAAGAAATTGAAAAAGCGGTTACAGGCTTCGTTGATACTCTTGATGATGTTGAGAGAACTACTTTGATGAGTTTGTCTCGTGGGCAGAGCTTTACGAAAAGGTTGAATTTGCACAAAAGAAAATGATTGTGAACTGCCTTATTCGGAGGGTTGATGTTTATCGGGAATACAAGTTGAAGATTGACTTTAACTTTGATTTTCAACAGTTTATTGGTGGGATTGATTGTATAGCATAAAAAATAAACCGTGCGGAGCATTAAACTCTACACGGTTTTTTACATAAAAAATTACTTAGTGTGCTTGGTGGAGACGGAGAGGATCGAACTCTTGACCTCTTGAATGCCATTCAAGCGCTCTCCCAGCTGAGCTACGCCCCCATATGCACACTAAGTAATTCATTTCTTAACGGGGATATGATAGCACAATATCCCCGTCAAGTCAAGTATTTTATTAAATTTTATGATGCGGGCAGGGAATCAATCATGCTGAGCATCTGGTCATAGAAATTCACAAGATAATCTTTGCGGACACCTATGCCGATTGCGTTACCGTGGTCGCCCCTGCTCAACGGCATTACATTCCATATGCCTTTTTCTATATTTTTCGGGTCATAATCCTGATGCGGGTCATCCTCGGGAAAGCTGGATGATACCACATTCACAAGACCGTCATTCGGTCGCCATGTTTTATCAATTATGTAATCTGAAATGTGGTTTTTGAAGTAATTACCCATCATAGCCGCAAAGGGGTTGATAATAAACAATGTGCTTGGCAGTGGCAGCTGAGAATTATCTATCTTTGTATTGAATGTGGAGCAAAACGGATATGAAAAATAATAAATATCATCACTTATGCCGATTCTTTCGTTTGCCGCAGCACAGCCATCGGGTGAAAGGTCATACTCTACATCGTCCGTTTTCTGAGACATAAACAGGCGGATTGCTTCTATAATTGAAGAATTGCTGATGTTATCCCCAGGGATATAGGTAAGACCGAACTGCTCAAGGTGGAAATCAAGGTATCCGTTAAGGAAAGAGCGTCCCATAAGTCCTGCATAAAGATAAAGAATTGTTTCGGTCAGCGGAATAAGGTGCAGACCCTCAACAATATATTCAAGGGTTGTACCGTTATGCGGAGTGCAGATTGTTACAAGCGAATTTATCCAATTTGATTTTCCGCCAGTGAAAAGCGGTGAAATATCGCTTTCGTCTGATGTGGCAAGCTCTTCCTTATCACCGTTTGCCATAAGCTCGGTGAAAATTCTTATAGTGTTGCCGCCAAAGCTATGACCGACAAGGTTGATTTTATTTATTTCGCCATTTTCATCAGTTTCGCCCCATCCCTTTACAAGAGGCTCTTCGTATGTTCTGCCATATCTTAAATGATTGTGGAGAGCGGAGTGAGCTTCGCCATAGTCAACACGGGTGCCTGTCAGCTGAGCATAAAGCTCGCAGGCTCTATCCCATGCACTGGAGAACGGACCAACAGAAGCGTCATAGCAATTGTAGCCTTTATCGTTAAGCTCATCAATAAGATAGCAGGCAGTTGCTCCCCAATACGGAATATCTTTATTGATACCCTCATCCCTGCCCCAGCCGAGGAAGCCGTGAACAAAAACATAAGGGTATGTTTTACCTTGCTCCTCAGGCTTTTCGGGTGGAACAAAGCCTGGCACAAAATCCATAAAAAGCATTACAAATGAGACCCACAGTGAAAGAATTGCCTTAAACATATGCATCACTCCGTTCAAGTTTGTCTATTTCTTAACAAATTTTCTTAATTATACCACTTTTGTAGAATTTTGTAAAGAGAAAATAATCTTTTTTCTAAAAAATGTATATTATTTTATAAAAAAGGCTGTCGCACTAAGCAACAGCCTTTTGAATTATTTATTCTCTTCAATAAAGTTAAGCAGATCGCCCACTGTTTTGATTGAAGCGTAAAGCTTCTGCGGAAGTTCTACATTGAACTCGCTTTCAATTTCGTTTGAAACCATAACCAGATCAAGTGATGTAAGTCCCAAATCTGAAAGGAGCTTTGAATCCTTTGTGATTTCATCGGGGTCAATATCAACATAGTTTGTAACTATCTCTTTTAAAGTATCTATCATTATGCAAATTCCTTTCTTTTAGAATCAGATTTTATCAATAATTTCACCGAGTGTCATATCGGGATTTTCGACACCCAGCACAAGTGCTTTTGATGTGCCCTCATAGAGAGATTCAATATCCTCTTTGCTGACAAATTTTGTTCTGTGCATACATGAAAGCTTCAGACAACCGCTGTGAGTATCTTTCATTGCGAATGAATAAAGCACCATAATATATCTGCCAAGGGAGTAACCCTCAAACTCATATTCCCAGTTATTCATTGAATTTGCTTCAAGGGGGAACCATGAGAACATCATTGTTGATGATGCGGCAGCTGATGAATAATTGAAGAGCTTCTGCTGAAGAGTGCGATATTCAAGATAAGGATAATCCATATGCTTGAACGCCCAGAACTGAACTTCTTTCATTTTATCAAGAGCCTGCGCAAAGGTTAAATCCTCAGGGAGGACAACACGCCATGGCAGAGGAACTGCCATAGTACCGCCTGCACGCTTCTCTTTAAGGTTATGCCTTCTTGGGCAGAGAACTATGAAATAAGAATCTGGGCATCTGCCATTGATTTTGGAAAGGTGAAGACGCATTGCCAGCTGAACAAGACATTCACCGCTGATACCGTTATCATCCATAAACTTAAAGATTTTTTGGCTTTCTTCATAGGGAACCTCTTTTTTGGTAAGCTCCGCTTTATCGTGAATGGGGTCAAAAAGAGAAACATATTTGATTGAGGGGTCTTTTCTCTTTTTGCGCTCTGCTTCAAGGAATTTGGGACCCTCAACACCAAGATAGGTAGGCTCGCCATCTTTTGTGATATATTCAGCGTATGCTTTCTCTTCTTTTTTAAGATTTTCGGGGTTTGCAACATATGCCAGCTCTTTTTTAATCATATCCTCATATTTACCAAGAGCTTTTGGCATAGGTGCACCATCTTTAAGGTGGTCATAAACTGCAAACAAATCTGCAAAGAATGTGAAAACAGCGGCGTTATCCATAACAAGGTGGTGGATGTTGATATAAACGCCGTAGCGGTTATCATATGAACGGAAGAATTTAACTCTGTAGGTTTCGCCCTTGAGCATTTTTATAGGCTTCTGACCGTCTGCATTGAAATAATCGGTCTGCTCTTTCTCTGTTGAGAATGAAAGAACAGGGATTTTGTCAACATGGTAGCTTTCAAGAAAATACTGCTTAATTTTGCCTTTTTCTTTAAAAAATCTGAGCCTTAAACAATCGTTTCTTTCAATTTCAATATTGAAAGCCTTTTTCATAACATCAAAATCAATCTCTTTTGTAACAATGATTGATTCGGGTATCTGTGTAACCTGCTTATGGAAAAAGCTGTATTTCAGCATAAACTGAATCATATCCTGCGCAGGGATAAGGTCATACACTTGTGTATTAGGTCTTTTCATAAAATCACTCCTGTCCGATAACTGTCTTGCCTCGTTTGATTTTTCCGCTTCCTGTTTTTTCAAAAGGAACATCACGGATTTTTACAACTGAAATTACATGTGCCGCCTTTGCGGTTTCGTTTAGTTTATCCACTTCATTTTCAAGGTAAGCGGAAATATCTGAAATTCCCTTTGCCTTGGCATAATCAAAATCGGGATAAAACTCCGCAACAAGTCGGTTATTCTCTGCATAAACCAAAACTTCGCTGATAAGCTTTATATCTGCAAATTTCTTTTCGATAGCTTCGGGTGAAACATTCTCACCGCCAGAAAGGATTATAAGATTTTTAACTCTGCCTGTGATGAAGAGCTGATTATCCTCTGTAACATAGCCGATGTCGCCTGTTTTAAGCCATCCGTCAGAGGTGAACATTTTAGCTGTTTCCTCCGGCATTTTATAATACCCCGTCATAACAGTTGGGGTTTTAACCTGAATTTCGCCATTCTGAATTCTGACCTCACAAAGGTCAATAACTCTGCCGACAGACGCAACCGAAACATCGTTATCGGGAACAGAAATTCGGCAGCCAGCCTCTGTCATACCATAGCCCTGACGCATCATAATGCCAAGCTTGCGGTATTCCTCAACAAGCTCGGGGTTAAGGTAGGCACCGCCAGAAATAATCCACTTGATGTTTTTGCCATAAACCTGCTCAGCAGCTTCACGGGGAGAAATATTTTTATTTTTGCGAAGAACCATTCTGATCTGCTGCAAAAGGGACTGCGCAATAAGAGGAACAAAGCGCACAACATCTGGCTGGAATGTTTTGAGATTTGTAACAATATCTTTAAGATTTGTGTTAAGGCAAAGCTGAACGCCGTCCTTGAGATTTTTGATGTAATCCCCTGAGAAGCAATAGCAATGATACATTGGAAGAACTGAAAGGGACACTGACCCTTCGGTAAAAATATCCTCACAATAATCATGATAAGTGATGTTGCCCACAAGTGCATCTGATGAAAGGACTACACCTTTTTTAACACCTGTTGTGCCAGATGTATAAATGATAACTGCACTGTCTTTTTTATACACAGCATAATCTGAAAGATGTGCATACTGTGAATTTTCAGAATAAATTTCATAAATTTTTTCGGCTTCTTCGCCACAGTCTATTTTTTGAACGAGTTTAAGATAAGGGAGTGCTTCTTTAAGCTCTGCCACCTTTTCCTCAAATTCACTGTCATAAAAAAGTCCCTCAATATCAGCTCTTTTAAAAAGCTCAACGGCTTCACTGACAGAAATTTCAGGTGAAAGGGGCACACCAACATTGCCGCTGATAATCACACCCGAAAAAAACATAAGGTAATCATAAGATGTTTTGCCGATAACTGCAAAATGAGTTTTTTCTTTAAAATCGTTTCTGAGCATACGGCAAACAGCCAGACTGTCTTTCTGCACCTGCAAAAAGCTTTTTTTAATAATCTGACCGTCTTTAATATATTTGATAAAGGGTGCGTTATTAAATCGCTCTGCACCCGTGTCTAACAGCTCACGAAGAGACGGAACATCAAAGTTCTTCATAAAACATCCCTCTTCCCCAAATTAAGTCTATAACCATACATAACAGAATTATATAATATCATCAAGTAAAAGTCAATAAAAATCACCTATGATTATTTATCATAAGCTGGTCAAAAAAGTGTGATATGTTAAATAATAATAATTTAAAAACGGATTGCCGTTAAGACAATCCGTTAAAATTATGCAGGAGCTAATTTTATAACTGCAATTTCGGGTCTGTTACAAAATCTTATTGGCAAAGGATAATTGCCAAGTCCGCTTGAAATGAAAAGGTTGCTGTCCCCAAGAGTATAGGTGCCTTTAATGTATGTGCCGTATCTTTCGGGGAAAAATGTGTTTCCGTCATAAACTGCACCAACCAAAGGCATACGGAACATTCCACCGTGAGTATCGCCACAAACAGCAAGGTCTATGCCAAATTCAGCGAACTTCTTAAAGTTTGAAGCGTGGGCAAGAAGAATGGAATAATTATTGCTATCTGAAACAAAGGCATTATGCAAATCAAATGTATCTGTATAATAAACATTATTTATGCCATAAAGGTGAAGCACAGTGTTTTTAACAGTGATTATTTCATTTTCATAATTCAGAATATTGACACCCGAAGCCTTGATTTCGTTGAAAAACTCGGTATCGTCATTATCATGCTCACCGTTTATATAATAAACCGTGAATCTTTCGCCAAGGGATTTAAGAAGATTCATGGCTGTTTCTCTGCCGTTGTTACCGCTTAAATTGGTGTACATATCCCCTGTAACAAATACAAGGTCGGGGTTTTGATTTTCAATTTTTCTTAAAAGATTTATGTTGTCTTTTCCAAATTCTGCGCCGTGGAGGTCAGTTATCTGCACAATGGTGATAATATCGTTGATTTTTTCATCAGTGAAGCAGACATTTGTTTCTGTGAGGGTGAAATTATTGAACCACCACACAAAAATGACCAGCAAGACAAACATCAATCCCCTGCCCCTTGATTTCTTCTTTTTGGATTTTCTTGTCATTTACTCACCGACTTATTTCGTAGAAAACAACCTCGTTACCGCCAAGCTGAGTGTCAAGGGTGAACTTTCCGTCCTTAATCTGAATTTCTGTTTCAACAGGGGTAAGAACAGAACATTCTTTATACTTTTCTTTAAGCTCGTTAAAATAAAGTGTTCTCTTTTCGCTATTCTGAAGAACAGCTTCAATAGCACCGTCATCAGGGGACCAGCTGAAACAACTATCGTCAATACCGTAGGTTTTTCTGTCCTCCTGCCACTCATCAAAGTAGTTGCAATCGTCATTTATGCGGTAAGTGATAAGCTTTGCATCGCCGTCCTGAAGCTGTGGAACATAAAACTCAAATGAAGCGTTGGCTTTGCGGTTATAATCAACCTTATTTTTATAATTATATGCCATTACATGAAGAACATTTTCGTTTTCATCAAAAGCGGCAAAGGACTTAACCTCTGCACCGAGGATATGACCTTTTCTTGTATTCTTAACACTTGCCTGCTTAGAATTCTTAAACTTCTGAATATTATTTGAAACATGGTAGCTGACTGTGGGGTTGCCGTGCATAAGTCCGCCAGACATATATCCCCAATATGAGAAGTAGTCAACATCATTTTCAATCATCTGACCGTAAAGCCTTGCGTCAAAAGCCGCCTGCCATGAATAACCTGCCGCACGAAGAATAAGCTCGTCAGAATCTGCACCTGCTGTGTTGCCAACAAGAACTCTGCCCTCGTCAACGCCATATTTAAGGTCATAAAGTCCGTATTTTTCTGCATAGCCTCTCAGCTCTTTAAACATATCGGGAAGAGATTTTCTGCCCTTATTTTTATCGCCAGGCTCACTTACATAAAATGAAGCGGAGATATAGCAGATTCTTGTGCCTTTTTTGCCTGTTTTATAGTTTGTGCCCTCTGCGCAATGGCGAATGAAAAGCTCCTCGCTCCAAAGTCCCTCTGAAACAGACATTGAGTGAGCGCCAACATAAACATCCTCGCCAATAACATCCTGCAAAGCGGCTACAGTGTAATCATAAAGCTTGCAATATTCGTTGGCTGAATCCTGCGGGTCGCCGCTCTGAGCCATGAACCAATCGCTGTTTTCATACTCTGTCATAACACCGAATCGCCATGAGAGAACCTCTTCTTTGCCAAATTCATCAACAAGAGCCTGCGCAATGGCGGCGATATAATTATAATAAACATTATAATCATCGGGTGGATAGATATTTGTTTCAAAATAATCAATTTTGCAATTCTGAGTGTATTTCATAGGCACACTGCCCAATTTAAGGTGAGGCTTTGCACCCATTGAAAGGATACCCTTGCAGTTTTTGATAAGGGGTTCAAAATCGTAATCATCAAGAACTGTGTTATCATAAGGGTCTTTAAAAAGATCTCGCCCAGCGTTGCCGCCTGTGCACTGCATAAGCTGAACATACTCAACAAATTCAAAAATATCGTTTTCTGTGTTTTTTGTGGGATTATAAAACTGTGTGCCCATATCCCAAAGATTCACATTGCTCGCCTTGTTGCCAATAACATCACCAAGCTTTGAGGAATCTATGAAAAAAACATATTTTCCGCCGCTGAAGGCTGTGGCGATACTGCCCGTTATTGCAAACCAAAGGGCAAGGAGCAATGAAGAAATCTTTCTGAAAAACATAAAATCAACCTCCTATAAAAGAAAGAATGAATCCAGTGATCTGCTTGAAAAGAGAGATGAAATCAATGTTGCGGATAAATTCAATAATTGCATCAAAGTTAAAGAATGATGTGTTGATTTCTGTTGTTTCCTCTGCACCGTCAACGGGGATAAATTCATCATCCACAGAGTTGGTTGTAAATTCATATGGAACACTGTAAGTCTGTGCATAGCTTGCTGCCGCAGAGCCTGAGGAGCAATAAAGCTTAAAGCCTGAAATAGCCTTCACAGCAGAGCCTGAGCCTTGCTCAAAGCCGAATGCGTATTTGCCGACTGATGTAACAGTTGAGGGAACTGTTATTGACTTCAAGCCTGTGCAGGAAACAAAGGCATACTGACCGATTGTTTTAACGCCTGCTGGAATTGTGAAGCTTGTGATTGCAGAGCAGCCGCTGAATGTGCCCTCTGAAATCTCTCTTAATGTTGAAAGAAGCTTTACAGATGCAAGTGATTTGCAGTTATTAAAAGCATATTTGCCGATTTTTGTTGTTGCAAGTGAAAAATCAACACTTGTAAGAGCACCGCAATTAACAAAAACGAAATCGCCTACTGTTGTAAGCTTTGATGTAGCTGTGAAGCTTGAAAGACTGTTGCACTGTGCAAAAGCATAGTTGTTAATCTGCTTAACACCAGGGATGGAAATATTTGAAAGCGAATCACAGTTAATGAATGAATAACCACCAAGAGTCTGAACAGATGAAGCAAGAGTTACACTCTGAAGAGCAGAGCAATCTGCAAGGCAATACTCAGGAATTATAGAAATGCTTGAGCCTGCTGAAAATGATGTGAGATACTTCGCATCTTTAAAAGCACCGTTTCCAATTGAAAGAACACTTGCAGGAACAGAATATGAAGCTGTTGTTTTACCGCATGGGTATCTTACAATTTCAGTGCCGTCTGCTGTGAGAAGTATACCAAGACCGTTGGCAGAATAATTTTCATTTCCGCTTTCAACTGTAAAAGCTGTGAGCTTCTGGCAATCATCAAAAGCAGAGCTGTCAATTTCATTAACAGAAGCCTTAACATCAAACCTTGTGATTGATGTGTGAGCAAATGCTTTCTCTTTAATTGCCGCAACGCTGTTGCCGTTTACGATATTATTAAGGTTTGCACATGATGAAAAAATACCTGCGGGAATAGTTGTAACATAATCACCAATATCAAGTGTAACGCCTGACGCACTGCCAACATTATCAAATACACCACTACCGAGATTGAAAATTGAAGTTGCGTTAAAGCTTATGTAGCTGACAGATGTGCAATCTGCAAAGGCACGGTTTTCAAGGCGTGAAATAAGAGTTGGCACTGTGATTGTTTTAGCACTTGTGCATCCCTCAAAAGCGGCGGCACGGATTGCTTTAACAGTTTCGGGAAGAGTAATGTCTGCAAGTGAAGTGTTGCTGAAAGAGCCGTTGCCAATATCACTTACATTGCTGAATGGAAAATCAGTGATTGAAACACAGCTGAGGAAAGCGTAGCTGTCAATTGAAATAACATCTTCGCAATTTGTAAAATCGCTTAAAGCGGCACATCCTCTGAAAGCATATGCGCCAATTGATTCAACAGAACCAAAATCAACAGCGGTGAGCTTTTTATATTTATAGCCGTTGCCGCCGTTATAAAAAGCGTATGCACCAACATCTGTTACACCATCATCAAAAACAACGGATTTAATGTAACCCTGATACCTGTCCCACTCGGGGGTTGATTTAAGAGAATAATCGTTCATTTCACCACTGCCAGAAATGGTGAGTGTACCTGATGATGTGTTAAGGCTCCACTGAACACCGTCGCCACAGTTGCCGTTATAGCTTGCGGCAAAAGCTACAGGTGTGCTCATAAGTAAAACCATCATAAGGATTGTTATGCTGAGTAAAAAAGATATTGCTTTTTTCATATTTAACACCTCTTTTTTAATTTGAAAACATTATAACATTTATACTGTCATTTTTCAAGAAGAACTATTATACGAAAACTCAGCGTTTCTATTTGCAAAGTGTATTTAAATTCACACAAAAAATCAGCACAGCTCACTTAGAACTATGCTGATTTTTTTCGTTAAAAATTCCGTATTTAATTTTAATTCTCTGAAGCTTTTCTGTTATTGACGGCATAAAGACAGCCACAATCAAAGCGGTTGCGGCACCGTGCATAATATTAAACGGAACACCCGAAGAATAAATTGAAAGGATTGATTTTAAATTGTAATCTGACACCATCATAAAAACAGAGCATAGGTCAACTATCACACCATAAAGCACAGTGCAGATTATTCCGCTGATTATGCCTGCAACAAAGCGGTTTTTAATTTTGAAGTTTCTTATTATAAGGGCGATTACAAAAACTGTCAGTCCCATTGCAAGCATCTGAAATGGTGTCCACATCCCCTGCCCGTAAATAAAATTTGAAAGAAGCATTGAAAGAGCACCGCATATAAAGCCGAACTCTGCACCGAAAACAACGGCAGAAATTACCAGCACAGCACACATAGGTTTGATGTTTGGCAGATAAAAAAATGCCGCTCTTGATGCCACGGCAATTGCCGTTACGCTTGCAGTTATTACAAGCTCCCTTGTCTGCAATTTTTTTCTTTCAAGTGAATAAAAAAACGGGAAAATTGAAAGAAAAATCACAAGCAGACTTACAAGATAATATTGCTTGCCTTTTGCCAGAAAATAGCCTGCAAAAACCACCGCAGGCACTGCCACGCACAGCATAATTATTGAAAAGATTTTTCGTTTAAGCATAAAATAATATCCTCATCTGTTACAGCGTTTTTGATTATTCCCCTCGCCATTCTTGCGGCGGCAGTGGTGTAAAATCTGTTTTCGTTAAAGAATTTATGTGCCGTTTCTGAGGCGGCAACAGAGCCGTCAAAAACCATTGCGCACATATCAGCGTGCTTGGCGCAGAACTCCACATCGTGAGAAATCATCACTATTGTACAGCCGTCATTTTTAAGAGAAGACACTATATTGGCAAAGTCATTTTTAAACTCAGCATCCATGCCTTTTGTTGGCTCGTCAAGAAGAAGAATCTGAGGGTTGCACAAAAGAACTTTTGCAAGTGCGGCACGCTGCTGCTCACCACCGCTTAAATCAAATGGATGCTTTGAAAGAAGATTTTCTATTTTAACATGGCGGGCAATTTTTAAAATTTTGCTTTCATCTTTTTCGATTTCTTTTAAATCGAGCATAACTGTTTTGGCTGTAAAAAGTGCCTGCACATCCTGCGGAAGTGTTGAAATTTTCGTTTTACTTTTCTTTTGATTTTCATCAAAAATTTTAACCTTTCCGTTAAAGGGAGAAAGTGTAGAATTTATAATTTTTAAAAGAGTTGTTTTGCCTGCACCGTTGCCGCCGAGGATTGCAAAGAAACCTTTTTCTGGAATTTTAAGTGAAAGATTTTTTAAAATATCTTTACCATTTTTTTCGTAACGGAAGCAGATATTTTTAAGCTCAACCGCAACATTTTCGCTTATGCTTTTTTCTTTAAAATCCACTTCATTTTTGTGAGGAATTTCTCTTAAAAAGCTTCTGCCTTCACAGACAGTTACAGGACAATTTTCTTTGCAGAATTTTGAGAAAACTCTCATAGGAGTCGGCACTGCAAAATGGAGAAAAGACGGCATATCTGAAAGCTTATTTCCCATCTGTGCAGGTGTGCCGTCAAAAATAATTTTGCCCTCGTCCATAACAACGGCTCTGTCTGCGCAAGGGAAAACTTCTTCAAGTCGCTGCTCGGTGATAATCACAGTTACGCCCAGCTCACGGTTGATTTTGCTGACAGTGTGAAGAAAATTCTCTGCAGAAACAGGGTCAAGCTGAGATGTGGGCTCGTCAAGGAGCAGAATATCGGGGTGCATAACCATCACCGAAGCGAGGTTCATTAACTGCTTCTGACCACCGGAAAGAAGCGTTGTTTTTTGGTTATACCACTGACCGATGCCAAAATATGACGCCATTTCAGCGGTACGCAAGCCAATTTCATCATTTGAAAGTCCTAAATTTTCAAGTCCGAATGAAAGCTCGTGCCACACTTTATCTGTAACAATCTGCAAATCGGGGTTTTGCATAACAAAACCAATTTTTTCTGCGCTTTCTCTAAGATTCAATTCGTCAGAATCTTTGCCGTCAATAAAAATTTTTCCGCTTCTTTCGCCGTGGGGTGCAAGCTCTTTTTTAAGATGCTTCAAGAGCGTTGTTTTGCCGCATCCGCTTTTTCCGCAAAGGACAATGAACTCCCCTGCTTTCACAGAGAGTGAAATATTATCAATCGCTTTTCCATCACAAAGAGGATATGAAAAAGTTAAATTTTCGATTTTAATCTGTTCCATTTTATATCCTCCTTTATTTCAATTATCAGCGGTAAAAAGCAAAGAAATGTAAACGCAATCAGCGTAATTATTCCAAAAAAAGATGTGGGATTCAAGGTTAAATTTAATTGATTTATAAAATAAGTTTTGCCAAAATTTGCAGGCGGATTTATAACAATATACGGATTATAAACGCAATTAACCGATTTAAAAATACAAGCGAAAATCAGCAGAATGTCGATAAAAAATATCACAAAAACTGCAACAAAATCTTTGCCGCTCCATTTGAATTTTCCGTAAGCTTTTCTGCCCTTTAAGCCGTAGCCTCTTGCCCTCATTGAATCAGAAATTTCAACGGCATTTTCAAGGCTCCATGTAATTAAAATTGAAACAATTTTTCCACCGTTTTTTATTCGTTCCAAAAGTGTTCCGCTTTTATAATCCTTGCCTATTCCACGCTGTGCCTCGGCGATAACATGAAGTCTGTTTTTATAAAGCGGAACAAACCTAAGTGCCATTGAAAAAACAAGTGCGACGGCTGGCAGAAATTTGCCGAAAACAAACATAAATTTATCTGCCGTTACAACCTCATTATAGCAAAAAAACCACATCATAACTGTAACCGCAGAAAGCCCCAGCACGAAGCCGTAAACTACTGCTTCAAAAGTCATTCTGTTGCCAGATGGCAAGGTAAAAATTGGGGTAGTTCCATAATGGGCAAAGAAGCCGTTGATTAAAAGCACCACAATCAGCATCGGCAGCAAAAAACAAAAGAAATTTTTCACCGCCTGCCTGCCACAAAGCTTTATATAATAACAAAGGGACGCCGAAAAGCACACAGCCAAAGTCAGCGGATGCTTAAAAATCAGGCTGAAAATGACTATGCTCAAAAAATATATTAAATTGGGAACAGGGTGATACCCTTTAAATCCTGCTTCCATAAATGCTCCTGTTAATTACTCTGACGATGTGCCGTTCTGCTCTTTTTTAAACTGCTTTTTTCTTTCTTTTGCACGAAGTCGCTTTTCACGATTTTTTGCAATGCGTTCTTCCTGCTTTGATTCTTTTAACCCTGCCGCTTCAAGTGCCCACGGCCACGGACCGAAAAATCCTTTTATTCTGTTAACATCCTCTTGTGAAAAATCAGATTTTTTTGGCAGACGATTCTCTTTTTTTGCAGTTTCAATTAAAAGGGCAATGTAATATTCTTTTGTCTTTTCCATAAATCCTCCAAAAAAATAACGCCCCTTAGGGCGCAAAAACACAGACCGATTAAACAATCAGACGATACAGCTTTCTTGCCCAAAGTGTTTCATTTTTTTAAGCATCAGGTCTTCCGACTATACGGTAATGGCTGTTGCGCTGGATTTTCACCAAACTTCCCACTGAATGCCTACTGAAATTCTACTACTGAAATATTATTTTGTCAAGAAATAAAAGGTGGCTGTAACGATCCATTCATTACAGCCATCTGAATATGTAAATTAACCTTTGCTCTCTTCAACAACGGTGCCGTCAACAACGTCCTTAATAACAAGGTCGCAAACAAGCTCTCTCTGCGCATATGCCTTATACTTGCCAACCCATTCAAAAATAGATTCGCTGATAAAATGGTCAAGGCTTGTTTCATAAAGCTTGCTATCAACATAAAGTGTTACATTTGAGAAATCGTTTGTGTATTCAACCTTTTTGATTGAGGGATAATCTTTATCATCTGCAATTGCTGAAAGGTCTTTGGCAACCTGCTCTCTCATTTCACCGATGAAAACATCATAGTCTACTTTATCAATTGTGAATGTTGCGCTCTTTTTCTTTTCGCTTAATTCAACAGATTTAAAGCCCTGCTCTTTCTGCTCATCTGTTAATTCAAGCTTGCCGTCTTTAAGCTCGCCATAAAACTCTTTGGGAATTTTAATTTTAATTGTCTTTGAGCTTTCAAAAACAGGAGCAGTTTCTTCCTGCTTCTCTTCTGGCTTTTTGGCTTCGGCGTTCTTGTCGATTTCATCATTGGGACCTTTCATAAACCATGGCAGGCAAACGATAACTGTTTCGCCGTTATCCTCAACATGATACTGCAATTTATAAAATGCGCCTGTGTAGTCAGCACTGCCGTTTTCATATTCTTCTGTTTTAACGCAGAAAAACGGCTTCTGCATACTGCTTGCAAGAACAAAGTCGATGCTGAAAAGTGCGCCCCAAATAATAACAAGAATCAGCACTGCAAGAATTATTGTGAGTATTTTTGACGATTTATTTTTCTTCTTGCTCTTTTTCTTTTTGGGTTTCTCTTCATGCTCCATTTCGTCTGCCTCTTCATATTCGGCAGGAGTATGATGTTCATTTTCTACGCTGTTATTTTCGGGGTATTCTTCCTCATAATCGTCATCGTAGTATTCATCCTCTTTTGGGTAAGCTTCTTCAGTAACCTGCTCTTCGTAATACTCCTCTTCGGGCTCTTTTTCAGCAACGCTCTGAGGTTTTACAACAGGCTCGTCATCATCTTCAAGTCCTAAATCAGAATACTTTGCCTTGAGCTTTTCAAGGCTGTTCAAAACATCATCGTCAAACAGATCAAAATCTTTTTTGCTCATATGAAATTCCTCCTCAATCGTTGCCCTTAGACTTTCTTAAAGCCTGAAGTATTTTAAATTTAACATCCTTAACCATAGGAATAAGCTTGTCATACATATTATAACGAAGCTTGTTGTTAACAATAACATATTCGCCCACGAACTCATAAAGATTTGCGCCAAGGCTTGCCTTAAATGAATTTATACCCTCAAAATTCGGGAACGGAGTAAGCTCACCTAAAGGCTGTGTTTTATCCTCGGGTATGTTAAGGTTATTAACAAGAACGTAGCCAAGGTCATGGTAATCGCACTCTGCTTCAAGGCTCTGACAAAGGCGGAGATAATTAACAAAATGGCTGGGGCGTGTTTCGTTTCTGAGAACATTTATGCTGCCGCCAAAAAGACAGCTTGCAACTCCGCCATAACGGATTGTAAGTCCGCCCGCAACAACGAACTTGTCTTTATTGGAAAATTCTGCGGCTTTTTCGAGTCTTATCTGATAATTTTTTGACTGCTGGAGAATTGTTTCGTTCTCATTTTTAAGACGGTTGAGGATGCTTTCTTTTGTTGTATTCTCCATCTTTTTAAGGTTTGCCTCATACTGCTTCTGACGCTCGTCCTCAAAATGCTTATCCGCATTTTTATCGTAATAAACAAGGGTCAAATCCATGCAGTCATTGAAAACCTCCATCATCCTTTTGATGTAATCTGGCTTCTTTTCAATGAAGCTGTCTCTTTCAGAAGTGGAGCGCATAACGGTTGCAAAATCATCAAGAAGCTCAGGCTCTTTTTCAACCTCTGCAATTGAAACTCGGCGGCTCACAAGTCCACGGTTTTCGCCGATTCTGACAGAATATCTTACGCCCTTTTCGCATTTTTTAAGAAGCTCTTTGGCGGTTGACATTGTGCCATCCTCTTTTTTAAGGGGAATCATATACTGAATTGGTGATTTGTAAATGTATTTTTCTGTATCGTGGTTCAGTGTATAACCTGCATCAATAAGCTTTTTATGAAGTGCAAGACCCTCTTCGGTGTATTCGCCGTTAATGCTCAGCGGAACATGGGGGTCGGTTATAAGAGCGGTTATCTTGTGCTTTTTAAGCTCTTTTTTAATAAATGATGTAAACTCAGTTATGATTTCACCATCTGAATAATCTGTAACGGGACCATCGGGGATATACCAGATTTTGCCGCAAAGAGAAAGATTTCTTTCGAGAACAAGGCAGGCAAGAACCCTTTCGCCATCTCTGAATCCGCAAAAGAAATAAGGCTTCCACACTACTTTAATTTCAGGCCAGCGAGAGCACTGAATGAAAGAACCTTTTCTTTCGTTAATAAATTTATCGTATTCTTTTAAATCGTTTTCAACTTTAAATTCAAGCATCTGTTTTTATTCTCCCCATAAATTCATTTATACATTCAAGCTCTGAAAACGGCTCTTTAACACCGTTAACAAGCTGATAAGTTTCGTGTCCTTTGCCTGCAAGCAGGATAATATCGCCTTTTTCTGCAACGCTCAAAGCGTATTCTATGGCTTTTTTTCTGTCTGGTTCGGCATAATATTTGCCGCCCGCTTCTTCAACATATTCCGCAATTTCTTTAACAATGTTTTCAGGCTCTTCAAAATCGGGATTATCTGATGTAATCACGCTCAATTCGCACATACTGCCTGCAACCAGACCCATTTCTTTTCTGCGCTCGTATGTTCTGCCGCCAACGGAGCCGAAAACGCAGATAATCTTGCCTGTTTTGTAAGCATAAAGCGTTTCAAGAATGCTCTTGAGGCTCAAGCCGTTGTGAGCGTAATCTATAATCACATCAAAATCTGCATCAATTGAAACAGGCTCAGCTCTGCCGCTGATTTTTATGTTTTGAAGAGCTTCGGCTGCCTTTGAAATATCTGCGTCCAAAGCATGTGCCGCACCTAAAGCGGCAAGTATGTTATATGCGTTAAATGTTCCAGGAACTGGGGCGGTGATTTTTAAATTTTCACCAAACGCTGTGCAATCAAATGAAATGCCCAATGTTCTGCGATTTCTCACAGGGGCAACATTTTTTGCAGAAATATCATAATCGGTGTCAAGTCCGTATGAAATAACCTTGCATTTGCAGTTTTCTTTCATAATTGAATATGCTTCATCGTCAAAATTCATAATTGCTGTGTCGCAATGCTCAAACATCACCGATTTCCAGTAGGCATACTCTTCAAAGGTTTCGTGCTCCAAAGGTCCGATATGGTCGGGTGAAAGGTTTGTGAAAATTCCTGCGGCGAACTGTATTCCGTCAACTCTGCCGTGCTTCACACCAAGGGACGACACCTCAAGAGCCACCGCCTTACAGCCTTTATCAAGCATTGCACGGAAAATCTTCTGAAGCTCCAGCGATTCGGGTGTGGTGTTGGCAGTGGGAATTTTCATTCCGTCAAACTCTGCGCCAACAGTGCCGATTATGCCCGTTGGAATACCCGAAGCATTAAGAATTTTCTGCACCAAATGGGCAACGGTTGTTTTGCCCTTTGTGCCTGTTATGCCGATGACTTTAATCTCTTTTTCGGGACATCTGAAAAGATTATCACCGAGCATTCTGAGGATAACTCTTGAATTTTCAACTTTAAAAATCTGAGCATCCTCTGGCAGAGAAACATCCTTTTCAACAACGAAGACTTTTGCACCGTTGTCATAGGCACTCTGTGCAAATTTATGACCGTCTGTTTTAAGACCAGAAAGGCAAACGAAAATTACTCCGCTTTTTGCCTTTCGTGAATCATAAACAATATCTTCAATTTCAACATCATTTTCTATACGGCCGCAATAATCAATGCCGTTTAAAACTTCAGACAGCTTCATTAAAACTCCCCTTAAAGCAAAATTTTATAAAACCATGAACAGGGTTCCTGCGGTAATCAGCACACAGCCGATAACCGATTTTGTATTGAAATCCTCATGTAAAAATACGAATGAAAGCACGAGCGTAATAACAACGCTCAATTTATCAATGGGAACGACCTTTGAAACATCGCCCATTTGAATGGCTCTGTAATAGCAAAGCCATGAAAGACCAGTTGCCACACCTGAAAGGATAAGGAAAATCCAGCTTTTTCTGCTGATTTCGCTTATTCCGCTCTGAGCGTGGGTGATAAAAACCATGCCCCACGAAAGAGCCACAACAACAACTGTGCGTATGGCGGTGGCAAGATTTGAGTTTACACCGTCAATGCCGATTTTGGCAAGGATTGATGTTGCCGCCGCAAAAACCGCTGAAAGAATAGCAAAGAATAACCACATAAATATACGCCTCGATTATAATTTAATTGAAAAATTCACATCATCACCACGCCAAGTACGGCGGAAATGATAATCAACACGATTGGTGAAATCTGCTTCTTTATTATTTTTTCTGAACCAAACATCACAAGTGCAAGAATTGCCGTAACAATCAAAGCCCTAATATCTATATTAAACCTCAAATCGGGATTTATTACTCTCGTTATTATCATATAAATTCCTGTTGCAAGAATTATGCCGATAATGCAGGGTTTAAGTCCCCCGAGGACTGCCTGAAAATATTTATTATTCATAGCGGTTTTTAAAACCACCATCAAAAGCAAAATTATAACGAACGCAGGCAAAACAACAGCGGTGGTTGCAACAACTGCGCCTAAAAATCCCGCCTGACTGCTGCCAACATATGTTGCCATATTCACCATAATTGAGCCTGGTGTGCTTTCGCCAACGGCAATCATATATGAAACAGTTTCGTCTGACAGCCATCCATAAGACAGCACCACATCACGAATCAGCGGAATTGCCGCATATGCTCCGCCAAAGGAGAAACAGCCAACTTTCAGAAATCCGATTAAAAGCTCAAGGTAAATCATAAAGGCTTTCCTCCTTTATTATTCACCATATTTTTTATTGTAAACAGCACAAGGCTGAATACACCTGCCGACAGCATCAGCATAATTGATGAAACATTAAAGGAAAATATATTTATCACAAGCATTGCCACGCAGGCACATATCAATATGCCCACATTAAGCGGCTGCTTTTTCATTTTTTTAATCATTTTATACGCAGCGTTCAGTATCAGTATTCCCACTGCGATACGAATACCTGCAAATGCCTTTGCGACAATTGCAATTTCTAAGAAATTCTCTAAAAATATTGAAATAAGAAAAATTACAATAAACGACGGCACAACTATGCCGAATGTTGCAAATATTGCGCCAATTATCCCTGCCTGCTTATAGCCAACATATGTTGCGCAGTTTATGGCAATGGGTCCGGGGGTGGACTCTGCAATAACTGTAACATTCATCATTTCTTCGTGGGTTATCCACTTCTTTTTGCTGACACAAACATCTTCAATAAGCGATATCATAGCGTAACCGCCACCGAAGGTGAAAAATCCAATTTTCACAAAATTCAAAAATAAATCAAGTATAATCGGCACTGGTTTCGCCTCTCAGAATCTATGGAAATAATTACAAAATCACTGTACATTATAACATAACGCCGCTCAAAAACAATAGATTTTGCGTTTCATTCTATGTTTATCGCAAAAGAATTCTTTCACTAACGGAGCTCTTGAATAATGACTGTTTCTATGTTATACTGAATTTGCAGTACATAAGAGAAGGTGTTTTCATGAGTGCAAAAATAAGCATAATAATACCTGCATATAACGAAGAAAAAAATATTATCAGCACGCTTCAATGCGTGTGTAATCAGACCCTTGATGATATTGAGATAATATGTGTTGATGATAAAAGCACTGACAGCACATTTGAGCTTATTAAAAATTATTCTGAAAAAGACAGCAGAGTTATCCCGCTTCAAAACAGAGATAAGGGTGTTTCTTCTGCAAGAAATTACGGAATTGAAATGGCAACTGGTGAATACATCTGCTTTATTGATGCAGACGATTTTATTCATCCGCAGATGATGGAATTTCTTTTTAAATCTATTGAAGAAACAGGCAGTAACATTGCGCTGTGCAACTTTACCCGTAACGCAATCAGCAAGGATTTATTTGAATTTGATTATAGAATGATAAGTCCAGATGAAATACACCGCCAGACTGAAATGCTGTATTCAAGTGTATGGACTAAAATTGTTAAAAAGAGCTTTTTAGATGAAAATAAAATCAGATTTCAAGGATATAAAATTGGCGAGGACACTGTTTTTTCGTCAACGGTTTATAAATGCAATTCTTTTAAAGAAATGCCTTTTGTTGACACGCCTCTTTATTATTACAAGAGGAACGCCTCAAGCACGCTTTCAAATATGAACAATGACAGACGATTTGATATGGTGCTTTCAAGAATCAAGTCCTTTGAAATTCTCAAAGGAAATTATCAAAGCACCGCACTTTTTTATCTTAGTCAGGCATTGCTTTATATTGTAAAATACAACAGAAATAATTACTTTAAAAACTGCAAAGAGCAAAAGAAAGCACTCAAAAAAATATTCAGAAAATACATTCTTACATATCTTAAAAGTTCTGAATTTTCTTTGTCAGACAAGCTGTGCATTTTAATCTCTTTTTATTTTAAAAATCTTTCAAAAAAAATATATCCCAATTTATAAAAGCCTTAACGAACCGCACTTTTTCAGTGCGGTTTTTATCTTATAAAATTAGTTGCTACTCTTTCTTCTTTTTGCGGAAGTCCGTATTTTTCTTTGCCGAGGGCAATGCTTTTCATAAGGAAAGACATATTTCGGGCGAGGGTACGCATTGTAAGCCTGCCCTCTGCGTCCTGCTCAGCTTCGCCCTTATCTCTGCCGTGGATGCTGTTCCAATACTGGCTTGAAGCAACAGGCATACCGCTGATTGTAAAAAATTTATTTAATTCATCAAAGGTTGAGGAGCAGCCGCCTCTTCTTGCACAGACAACGCTTGCGCCAACCTTCATTGTTTTATCAAAATGAGTGCTGAAAAATAATCTGTGAAGCAGTGCCACAAGGGTTGCATTTGCAGAGGCATAATAAACAGGGCTTGCAACAACAAGACCGTCTGCATCCTTAAACTTCTCTGCAATTTCATTTACAACATCATCAAAAACGCACTTGCCCGTTTTGCCGCAACTTCCGCAGGCAACGCACCCTCTGATGTCTTTGTTTCCAACCTGAATTGTTTCAAATTCGATGCCCTCTGACGCAAAAACATTCTCCATTTCTTTTAAAGCAACGGTTGTGTTTCCGTCAACTCTCGGGCTGCCGTTCAAGATTAAAACTTTCATTATAACTCTCCTTAAAGCTGGTGGTAATAGGGGCATATATCTTCAAAATGACCGTCTTTCATTCTGAATCCGTTGGGGATTGTGCCAAGCTGAGTAAAGCCGAGCCTTTCATAAAGGTGGCGGGCATGGGTGTTGCTTGCAACAACAGCATTGAATTGAAGCACGCCGAAGCCATGCGCCTTACCCTGTGCAAGACAATCGGACACTAACTTTTCGCCAATGTGCAAGCCCCTGAAAGTCTTTTTCACAGCATAGCTTGCGTTGCAGATGTGTCCACACCTGCCAACATTATTGGGGTGAAGTATGTAAAGACCGAGGACGGTGTTATTTTCGTCAACAGCAACGGCGGTATATGTCTGCAAAGCAAAAAAATCCCTGCCGCTGTTTATATCAAGAAGCTCCTCCTGCGGAAAAGCGATTCCGTCCTCAACAACCTCGTTCCAGATTTCCACCATAGCGGGGATGTCAGCTTCTGTGAATTGTCTTATAGTGATGTTCATATTACGCTCCGTAATAAAAATTGTTTTTAATAATTTCTGATTTGCACTATCAAATCTAAACCAATAATAATGCAACGCCCAAAATCATCAATATAGCAGGAATACCATAGGCATCCGTTTTTTTGACAGTATCCCAGTTAATATTATCTGGTGTCATGGGCATATGATAAGCATTCTGATACGAACAATAAATATGCTTCCATCGTAATATATAACCAAAGAAAGTCCAAACTGAAAATGCAACACAGCCTATTCCCAGCACACACATTTTTCTTATAATACACATAAGAAGAAGCATCAAAACTATCCATCCGTAGCGGTGAAAATAAGCTAAAGCTACAATGAGTATGTTTGGTTTCTTTTTCTCTTTTGCCATTTTATTTCTCCTGATTTTATCTCTCAATTGGAGAATTAAGCATTTCTTTTACTCTTTCAATTGTTTTCTTTGTAGTTGTAATTTATATTTTTGTCAAATCACTCACTACCATAGTATAAATAGAATTATTTTGTGATAAATTCACGCAGCTGTTCCACTTCTGTCTTGCTCATTCCGCCAGCAAGCAGATAATTCACGGCATCCTGAACATAATCTGCGCTAACAAGCTCTTTCTTATCCTCTGTACCATGAAGGAATGCCGCAAAAGCATCAAAGTAAAGCTCGGTAATTGCGTTATATTTCTCGGGGGTCTGCTTTTCAGAAACAGAATAATAATTCTCATATGTTTTCATATAATCGGCACGCATTTCTTCATAGCTGGCTCCTGCCAGTGCTTCTAATAAGAAACATACAAATCCAGTTCTATCCTTGCCTTCCATACAATGCAGATATACTGGACCTTTTGACTGAGTCATTGCTTTCATGCCAGCAGCAACCTTTTGCTGATATTCGTTTGATTGATAGCTGGATCCCATACTAAGCAATGCAATCTGAGCATTCTCATGCAGAGCCGCTACATAGGGGGATGCAAAGCTTTCATCTTTCATATATCCCTGCATATCCTCTTCAGAATCTGCCAAATCAACAACAAATGCTATACCGTTATCTTTCAGAAGTTTATCTGTATAGGCAGCTCTGCCTCGGCTATTATCAACAGGAGAAGCACCTCTGAACAGAAAATCTTCCTTAATGTTTCCACCAGTCAGCGCACGGAAGTTGCAGAATTCCTCACTGCTTTCATAATCCGCATACTCAAAGGAATATACCTGTCCGAGTGTGTCCTGAATGGCAGAATACTTCCCTGACTTATTTAAACTAATCGTTACTTTATCTCCATCTGTAAGCTTTGCGGTACTACAAATACCCATGTTATTATAGGTGATGCTTATGTTGGAAAAGCCCGGATACGCAACAATAACAGGTTCATTGTTTTTTACATAGTAGCCATTGTAGAACGGCACATCCTCAATGGTATATCCGTTTTCAAATACAATATCACAGCTGTCGCCCAGTTTAAAGCCTGCGTTTTCAAACTCCTCGGGAGATAAAGCGACCGTGGCTGAATCATACTTCGTATCTCTGCTGATTGTACTGGTTACCTCAGTTGATGGTTGAGGTGCTGGTTTTTTCTGCTTGCAGCCCCCCAGTGTCAAAAGGCAAACCGCAGCCATTATGTAGCAAATAATTTTTTTCATTTTACTCTCTCCTCATGTTTTTATTATCATGAATTTGTTTGGGAACAAATTGTTATTCATTAAGTTTTGAAATTGATGCCACCGTCTTCTTGACACCTGAAATCCAGTAGTCATTGCCTGTTTCAATATCGTAATAGTTGGAGTTTCCACCATTATATTTTTGAAAAACATGGTCATTAAAATAAATCGTCTTTCCACTTTTTGATGTCATCACATAGCCAATCCATGCAGGACCGTCATCTGAATATCCAGTTTTAAGTTCGATATACATTAACTCACGGGGTATAGGAAACCTCCTTGGATTAAAGCAAAAAGCATACACTTTGAATCAAACTATTCAAAAATAAAGCTATCTAAATAATCTATTAACGGAATACTTTTTAATTCATCTTTTTTGGCCCAGTAATATGTATCGTGTTCATTTTTATCAAGCTTAATATCACCATTTTCAAATTCGCCTTCATATATTAATTGAATTGTTTGTTTTTCTGGCAATTCAACTTTGTTTGAAAAAGCATATATTATTTTTTTTATAGTTATATCCAATCCAGTTTCTTCTTTGACCTTACGTTTTGCAGTCTCTTCTAATTCTTCTCCCTGTTTTAAAATTCCACCTGGAAGATCCCATTTTAATGGCATATAAGTTTTCGTTGACGCACGGCGTAAAATTAAGAATTTGTTTTCTTTTTTTATCAGCACATGTACACCAACATAAGCAGAAGTGTTTTTTAAATACATACTATCAAGAATATTCGCAAGTCGATTTTCAAATACTTCTTCATTTTCAATAATATCATCATAACTTATTGAACCTTTCCACAGAAATTTGAAATTATCCATAGAAACTTTATAGAAAGGGTTTTCCTTGCTAATTTCAATTTCAAAAGAAGAAAGTTTCTTTTCCAATCTACTATTACTAACATAGTTGGAATATGGTTCATAAAACATTGTGCTGTCAGTTAACAATACAGACGCTGTGATATCCGCATCAACAAACCTTAATTCAATTTGCGGGTAATTCTTTTTTATTACTTTATACCCCTGTAACACATCATTCAACTTTGTTTGAAACCATTGAGTTTTTTTATAAGCTTCTATTATTTGTTGTGCTGGCAATAATTTATTGATGTATTTTAAGTAATAATAACTATCAACATCTTCAGTAAAAGCTGTCAAAACAGAATTAATTGTCCATGGATTGAGCAACAGTATTTTCACAGAAGCATTATACTTTTCTATATTTTCAATCAATAAATCATAAAAGTCATAATAGCTATTTCCAACATATCCTATAAAAGAATTTCCTGTTTTCGACAATAAATATACAACATTTGATTTTTTTATTGCCTTGTTTTTTTCATGAGATCGCAATGAATTTGTCTCATTAATAAACATCTTTTTATAGCCTAATTTCATATACTTGCTAGAAAAACATTCTATATCTTTTTCTTCATTATTAAATTTATGAACTATAGAAAAAATTGTTTTTATAAGCGTAATGCGAACTTTTTTTTCAAATTCAACTTTATTCTTTGTTTTCAAAAAAATCCCTGGATTGCTATTATTCGCTTCAAATTTTTCAAAAAAGGATTGAACCTTGTTATATTGTTCTATATCAATTTTTTCTTGTTTAAGAGGAGTAATATCTCTAAAAATCATAATATACGGTTTACCATTTTTCTTATAATTTCGGTAAGCTCTTTCATATTCTTCCTGTGTTCCAGATTCATATTCAATATTGTTACCATCTGTTGCCCCTGTCAATGAACCAAACCTACTACCTATTACTCCAATAAAAATATCAATATTGTCAAAATCAGATTGTTGAAATATTATCTCTTGGGGTCTTCCCATGCTTGGAATGATTTTATTTTCCCAACGAAAAAGCTGAATATAGATTTCAAATTCTTCGCCAATCGTCTGATTTACTTCGTCAACAATTTCTTGAACTATTTTCCGATGTTTAAGCATATCATTACTTGAAGCTAAAAATAACCGTATAATTTTCATTATTATTCACTCCTTTATAAAAAAATCCTTTGACCGAATTTTATAATACTCGCTTAATGTTGTTTTTATATACTTAGTCCATTTATTTTCCATTTCCTCTATAGATTCAAGTTTTGCATCACCAATAACTACTTCCTCAACCTTATCTCCAAAATCAATTGGAATCATATAAGTACCATCAGGTTGAATGATCAAGTAATTCTTTGAGCGCATTTCACGTGTTACGAATTCTATTTGATACTTATGCTTTTGCGATGATATTTTTTGAACATTCGTATTTAATATATTTCTTTCCTCATCATTTAACAAAAGGAACTTTCCATTTTCTGCACCTCGGTTTTCTGGAACTATTTCATATATTCTCCAAATTAAAACATTATTATATTCATTCAATACCTCTGCAATTTTATTCAGCCACATATAATCAAAATTTCGTTTTGTTACCACTGTGCCAACTTTAATGATAATATTTTCATCTACATTCTTTATAATGTTAACAGAATTTTCAAATGCTTCTTTTTTTCTTCCATTAATCATATTACTATATGAATCATATCCGTCAAGCGGTACACCAATAATATCTAACTTATTTTTAACACTCTCATATACTTCAAAAAATCGAAATCCATTTGTAGACAAGTAAATTTTTTTTTGTGCATCCGATAGCCGATTTATAATGTAAACTAATCGTTCTGGATTGATTGTTGGCTCTCCACCAGTAATTGAGATATTCTCAACATTAGAGGCAACTATTCTATCTATTATTAATTCATCAACATCTTTTGAAAACTGCAATGATTTACTTCCAAAACAATATAAGCAATTATCATTACACTCAAAATTTATTTTCCAATCAATAGTATTCATTTTTTCTCCATATCAATTTAATAAATGCAATTCTACATTTAGCAAAGCACTTCCGATAATTGTACCTTTCCAAATAAGCATACCGTCTCACAATGTGGTGCTCTTGGGAACATATCGACGGGGGTGGCTTCTTTCACTTCGTAGCCATACTCTTTAAGGCGTTTGCAATCCCTTGCGAGGGTTGCGCTATCGCAGGAAACATACACTATTCTTTCGGGGTTCATCTTTGCAATTGTGCCGATAAGCGATTCATCACAGCCTTTTCTCGGCGGGTCAACCACAATAACATCGGGGCGCACGCCCTCACTTTCAAGCATCTCTGCCGCTTTGGAGGCATCGGCACAAATAAATCTTGCATTCTTTATGCCGTTAAGCTCCGCATTCTGTGCGGCATTCTCTACCGCCTGCGGAATAATCTCAACACCGATAAGGCTCTTTGCTTTATCTGCCATGGTCAGACCGATTGTGCCTGTTCCGCAATAGAGGTCAAGGAGCGTTTCATCGCCCTTTAAATCGGCATACTCTGCCGCTTTTTTATAAAGAATTTCTGCGGTATCGTGATTCACCTGATAAAATGAAAGGGGCGAAATATTGAATTTTAATCCGCAAAGTATATCGGTTATGTAATCTTTGCCGTAGAGAGTAACGCATTTATCACCCAAAACAACATTTGTATCTTTTTTATTTATATTAAGGATTATGCTTTTTATTGATGGCATTGCATCTGTCAGCTCAAAAACAAGCTCGTCAGCATATGGCAGGCTATTGCCGTTAATTACAGCGCAAACCATTATCTCGCCTGTTGCAACGGCTTTGCGCAGATAAATATGGCGGAGAATGCCCTTTCTGCTTCTTTCGTCATAGGCGGGGATTTTGAAAATTCTTATCCAGTTTCTGAAAATATCGGTAATTTTTCTGAAATCCTCCGGCTGAAGCAGGCAATCGGCACAATCCACAACCCTGTGGGAGTGGGGGGCAAAAAAGCCTATCTCTGCAAGTCCGAATTTATCTGTACTTACAGGGAACTGTGCTTTGTTTCTGTATCGCTCCTCACTAACAGAGGGAATTATGGGCTGAGGTACAATGTCAAGACCGCCAAGGCGATTGAAATTATCCTTAACCTGTGTGTATTTTATCTGCAATTCATCCTCATAATTAAGATGACCGAATGCACAGCCGCCGCATTTTTCAAAAACATTGCAGGCAGGTGTGATACGCATTTTTGAGGGATGTATAACCTTAACCACCTTGCCCACGGCATAATTTGGCTTCGCCTTGATAATGTGGAGCAGGACATGGTCGCCCGGTGCAGTATTGGCGGCAAAAACGGTCATTCCGTTATATTTGCCAACTCCGCTGCCCAGTGCTGTGCAGGAATCTATATTTAAAGCTATTTCATCGTTCTTTTTTAACATGACACTACCCCAAGAATAAAACTTTTCATTATATTATAACACAGTGCTTTCCAAAATAAAAGAATTAACTTGCAAAAACATGGGCTTTATGTTAAAATTTTTTTGAGGTGAATATTATGGCAAAGAAAAAGAAAAACCATTTTTTCGCAATGCTTTCAAGAATGAAATATATCAGCCGATGGGCACTTATGAGAAACACTCACGATGAAAATATCAGTGAGCACAGCCTTGAGGTTGCCAGCATCGCTCACGCCCTTGCTGTGATTCATAACAAACGCTTCGACGGTAATGTGAACGCAGAGAGAGCCGCAGTGCTTGGAGTTTATCACGATACCCCCGAAATCATCACAGGCGATATGCCAACACCTGTTAAGTATTACAGTGATCAGGTGCGTGAGGCTTACAGTCAGGTGGAGGATGATGCCTGCGCCGCTTTGCTTAAAATGATTCCAGAGGATTTGCGTGAAGAATACAAACCGTTCTTTTTTAAGCAGGAAGAGGACAGACAGCTTTGGAAATTTGTTAAAGCGGCAGATAAAATATGTGCGCTGACAAAGTGCGTTGAAGAAACTCACGCAGGCAATGCAGACTTTGAAAGTGCCGCAGAAAGCACAAGAGCCGCTATTAAAGAAATGAATATGCCCGAAGCAGAATGCTTCATTGAGGATTTTCTTGAAAGCTACGGACTTACGCTTGACGAAATGACATCTGACAGCGAAGCGGAATAAGGAGGAAATAAAATGAAAAGAAGGTTTAAAAGAATGTTATCTGCTTTTTTAGCATCAACAATGCTTTTTGCATCTGCGGCGCAGGTGCCTGCCTATGCAATTGAAGAAAAAGAGCAGGTTAGAATCACAGAAAAGACTCCCCTGCTTAACGAAAAGGGTGAGCTGACACAGCCAGGCTACTGCTTCACTGACCTTTATGAATACAAGCGCAGTGATATTAAAGCCAACGCTTCAAGAATTAAAGAGTGGGATTTTTATCAGATTACAAACGATGATTTCACTGTTCAGATTACCGTTGCGGATATTTCACTTGGTGGTGCTGTTACTGTTGGTTTTTTTGACAGACACACAGGCGAAAGAGCGAGTGCAATGGTGCTTAATCTTTTCACATTCGGCAGATTTGATTTAGGTCTTCCTAAAAAGGGACTTCCCGAAAATGACTGGTCTGACCATACATACACAAGGCAGAAAAAGAATTTTGACTTTAAGCTTGATGTAAACGAAAAGGTTAGAACAATTCATTTTGACGGCAAGGCAAGCGGCAAGAAATTCACAATGGATATTAAGCTGGATATGCTCCCCGATATTGAAAGCCACTTTATCGCTGTTCCCTTTGACAAGCCAAACGCAAAGCACTTTTATTATAATCAGAAAACAAACTGCATGGCGGCAACAGGCACTGTGGTATATGGCGACAAGGTTTATGAATTTAAAGGACTTGAAGACAACTCTTTTGCAGTGCTTGACTGGGGCAGAGGCGTATGGCCGTTCCATCAGGTATGGTGGTGGGGCAACGGCAACACCGTTTTGCCAGACGGCAGAATTTTCGGCTTTGAAATCGGCTGGGGATTTGGCAACACAGACGCTGCATCTGAAAGCACAGCATTCATTGACGGCAAGGCATACAAATTAGGCTATTTAAGGCTTGAAAATGAAGATGAAATCGTAAAGCCACTTGATAAAGACTGGGCAAACAACGGCAAGGTATGGAAAATCACAAGCGATGACGGTTCATTTGAAATGACAATGAAGCCTGAATTTGACAATTACACTATGCTTCGATTCCTCGTTGTTGGCAACCTTTGCCATCAGGTATTCGGCAAATGGAGCGGCACAGTTAAATGTGGCGATGAAGTTATTGAAATTGAGGATATGACAGCATTCCTTGAGAGATCAGATAATATGTGGTAAAATTGTGGCAAAACACATAAAAAAGACGATTATGAAATTCACTCATAATCGTCTCTTTTTTTATAATTTTAATTATTCAGCCTGTGTGGAAGTCATTGTTGCAGAAGTGGTTGAGGTGGTTGAAGTGGTTGTTTCAACGCTTCTTTCGGGCATTGCAAACCACTCGAAGCTCATTTCATAGCCCTCTGTTATATCTTTAAGAAGGTCTTTGAGCACCTGCTCAGCATTTTCCTGCGCTTTATCAAGGATTCCGTTAACAATTGCCTGATGAACCATTGTCTTTTTAAGTGATTCCTGTGCGTTGTTAAAATCTTCAATAGTTATCTGATTAAAGAAATTCTTTGTCTGCTCGGTGTTATTGATATTATCTGTGTTAAGGCTCTTGTTTGTGATTTCTGCCTTGGGCAAAGAGATTTTAATTTTCTTTGCGCTTGCGTCAACCTCAACAAGTGCAAGTGAAAGGTCTTTTACACCAGCCTCAACAACACCTGTGTAGGTGAATGAAAAGCTCTTGCTTGAAAGGGGAATTTTCTGACCCATAACTGTTCTGTAAATCTTACCAGAGTCATATCGGGCGGTGATTGTATCAGATGCGGTGATGAGCTTTGCTTCTTTTTCAAGTCGCTCCTCAATCATAGAAACAGTTTCACCAGAAGAAACCTCCGGCACTACTGTTGGCAAAAATGAGTTCCAGTTCTGACCAATATACACGCCGATAATTGCGCCAACAAGAACCGCCACAACAGCAATCGCTGAAATTACTGCTCCCATTCGTGCATTCTTATTTTTGATTTTGCCAATTTCGTCCTTAATTCCCTCAATGCCGTTTTTAATATCGTTTTCGTAATCAGCCATAGCGCACATCCTTTTCTTTATTCTATTCTGTAAGATTATTCGTTTTCTTCTGATTCAACAAGCTCGATTTCGTCCGAATCATCCAGTTCTTCGGGCTCTTCTGTATCGTCTGATTCCTCTGAAATTTCAGTCTCTACTTCTTCTACAGGCTCTTTTGTTTCTTCTGCTTCGGCTGTTTCGTCTGAATTTTCAGCAGGCTCTTCTGTTTCATCTTTCTGCTCAGCTTCAAGTGATTCTTCTTCACTTTCAGGCTCTTCAGCGGTGTCTGTTTCTTCAGCTGTTTCTTCAGCTGATTCATCAGATTCAGCGTTCTCTTCTGTTAAGTCTGCTTCCTCTTCTTCCTCATTTTCGCTAAGTTCTTCCTCTGCTTCTCCAGCCTCAGTTTCCTCTTCTGAATTTTCGTCAGCTTCAGTTTCTACAGACTCCTCGTCAGAAGCTTCTGTTTCTTTCTCTTCGCCTTTTTCTTCCTCGGGTTCAGTTTTGAGCTTGAACTCGATAATCTCTGCTGACTTTTCAAACTCTTCGTCTGCATCGCCAACCTCATCTGCGTGCTCACCTGCCACCTGCTCAACTGTTTCCATTGGAGCAGATACCTCTACAGGCTCAACAACCTCTTCGGGGATAGGTTCGGGGGCAATATTTGCCTTGCGTTCTTCCTCGTTAATTACAACAACAGGTGCAGACATCTGATGAAGCGGCTTCTCTTTACGCTTGAATTTAGAGAAGAACGCCTTAAAGGGATTAACCTTTTCAACTTCTTCCTCTTCTTCCACAGGCGGAGTGAAATCAAGAAGTGCAACCTCTTCGTTTTCTTTTTCTCTTTCTATAAGAGCGGTCTTGAACTCCTCGGGCATATTTTCAAGAATTGCCCAGTCAATGATTCTGTCGCTTGCGTTGGAATCGAAATAATCAAACTGCTCGTCAATATATTCATAGAGCTTTTCAATCTCGAAATCCTTATTGGCAATTGCTTCGAGCATTTCATCAAAATTCTCAACAATTTTGCCAGGGGTATATAAATCATAATCACGGTGGAAGCCTCGTGAGAACGAATAAGGAATTTTATCAAACGCAAAGAAGAGAATTGGCTTTCTCATAAGAGAATACTCATAGATATTTGATGAATAGTCAGTAATAAGCAGGTCGGTAATATAGAAAATATCGTTGATATTTGCAAGAGGACCTGCGTCAACAAACTTATCTTTATACTCCTCTTTAATAGGTGCACCGTGAGATACCCACGGGTGCATTTTGAAAATTACAACATATTCATCGCCGCAAAATTCATAAAGGCGGTCAAAATCAAGAAGCTCATAAGGATAGTGAGCGTCTGTTTTATTTTTACCTCTGTAAGTGGGGGCAAAGAGAATAACCTTTTTGCCAACGGCAATTGGGAATGTTTCATAAAGAGCTTTTACAGTTTCTCTGCGGTGGTTGGGGTCCTGATATTCGTCCATTCGGGGAAGTCCTGTAGGAAGAACATTTTCGTTATTGATACCCCAAATCTCTGCAAAGAAGTGGGCAACCTTTCTTGAACCTGCAACACCATAGGTGATCTGCCTGTGTGCGCCAAAGGGAGCGGGTCCGCCGTTATGACCCCAACGGCTGTAGCCTGATGACTTAAAGCCTGCACCTGCGTGCCAAAGCTGAATTACCTTTGAGTATTCGCCTGCATTAAGCCATTCAAAAATAGGTGCGTGGTCATCAAGGACAATGGTGTGTGCCTGACCGATAAGCTTAATGAGCTTAAACCAGCTTCTGATGCTGTAATGCTGAGTAACAGCTTCTCTGAAAGAGAATGTGAATCTGTACTGGCTGTCAAGTCCTCTTTCAAGCATACGCTTATAAAGAGCCTCTTCGTTAGTGCCCATGTAGTTATTCTGATCAGACATAAAGAGGATTTTCGGTTTACCTCTTCTGCAAAATCTTGCGTTGAATCTATAATAAGCATAATAGATTTTGCGAAGCTTCAATGCCCATTTTTTGTGGCGCTTTTTCTTTTTAATCACTTTAAGGTCGGTGGCGTTTGCGACATCGGCTGGTGAAATGGGGATTGTGTCAATATTGCCCATGCCCGAAGCAGTGGAAACAAGAATATCCATCTTAAATGGCAGATCGCTGCCGTCATTTTCGTCAACATAAAAGAATACATTATATACCCTTGTTTTGGATGTGAAAAAGAAGCTTCGTGAAAAGTTATTCATTATTTTAACAATAGAGTGGTCTGCCATGCAGATAGCAAGGTCGTTATCTTCATAGCATACATGGATATTATACTGACCTCTTTGAAGGCATCTTGCATATCCAGGGTTGGTTACATTAAGATAAAGGCGATAAATATTGCCCTCAAAAATCTCAACAACCTTAAACTTTGCCTTTGCGGCAAACCTCTGATTAACAGCATAAAATGACAGAGGAATATTGCGGGAGGAATTGGCGGCAAACTCCACCTTAACATCAATGTAAAGATTAACTCTCTCCCACGAAACATTTATAACATTTGCTTTTATCAGTTTTTCTTCTAACAAGTAGTTCACTGTATCAGCTCCAAAAATTGCATTACACTTAAATTATAAACTAAAACGGGCTTTAAATCAATGCTTAAAGTCCCGTTTTTTGACAATTTTTTCATACTAAGAAATTATTTTCATCATAGCCTCTGCAACTCCGCCGTCTGCGGCATCAGAAGTTACAAAATCGCACACAGCTTTGACTTCATCAATTGAGTTACCCATTGCAACGCTTATGCCTGCGGCTTTGAGCATAGCAAGGTCATTGGAGCTATCACCCATTGCAACGCAGTTTTCTTTTGCAATTTTGCATTTTTCTGCGGCAAAAAACATTCCGCTTGCTTTATCGTAACCCTCAACGGCATATTCCGCATATGTTCCGTGCTGAAAAACGGTGTGCTTTTTTGAAAGAATTTCCATACACTCCTTTGGCAATGTGCCGTGGATATAAACCTTTGGCATTTTTTCATTGCTGAAACGCTCCAGTAATTCTTTACCGTCCTTCACTGTAGGGAAGTCCTTATCGCCATCATAGAATTTATTGCCTATGAGCATACTCTCGCCCTCAATGATACATTTCATATTAAAGCCTGTGATTAAATCAAATTCATCTGCTATCTCTTTTTTATCAAAAGAAACGCTCAGAACTTTTTCACCGTTTATAACAATACTGCAACCCATACTTGTTATGAATCCGTCAACAGAAAGATTTCTGACAATTTCGGGCACATTGGCAAAGGAACGAGCTGTGTTTATAAAAACCATATGCCCTTTTGAGCGGACAAAATCTATTGCTTCAATATTTGCCTGTGGAATTTTCCCGTGATTATAAAGTGTATTATCTATATCAAGAAAAAATCCGTATTTTTTATCACTCACAGCACAGCACCTCCGCCGCAACACGGGCAGAATGAGTGGCATCACTTACATAATAATCTGCGCCAACCATCTGGGCATACTCTTCATTAAGCACTGCACCACCGACCATAACCTTGCAGTCTGCCCCTGCAGCTTTAAGGGCATCAATTGTGTCTTTCATAGATTTAACAGTAGTTGTCATAAGTGCGCTTAAGCCAACCAGCTTTGCTCCGCTTTCCTGCTGTGCTTTCACAACAGTTTCGGGGGCAACATCTCTGCCAAGGTCAATAACATCATAGCCGTAATTTTCAAGAAGCATTTTAACAATATTTTTGCCTATATCGTGAATATCGCCTTTAACAGTTGCAAGGATTATTTTGCCCTTTGTGGGAGCAGTTACACCCATTGTTTCGCTTATTGCTTCAAAGCCGTTTTTAACAGCCTGCGCAGATGCCATAAGCTGAGGCAGGAACATTTTGCCTTTTTCAAAGCCATCGCCAACAACATCAAGTGCAGGGATAAAATAGCCGTTGATAATCTGAAGCGGTGTGTTTTCTTTAAGAAGCTCTTCCACCGCTGATTTTGCTTCGCCTTTAAGTCCGCTGATGATTATATCTTTAAGGTCTTTTTTATTGTCTGCCTTAACAGGTGTGGCTGACTTTTCAACATTGCCGTATTTTTCAATAAAATCTTTGCCCGAAACATCCTCGTTATTTATCACCTTATGGGCGGCAATGATTTCACGGTATTTTTCGCTTAACGGGTTAAGGATAGGCATATCAAGACCTGCGCCATAAGCCTCTGCAAGGAATGAAGCGTTGATAAGCTCACGGTTTGGCATACCAAAAGAAACATTGCTGACACCGAGAACAGTTCTGACACCTAACTTCTCTTTAACAAGAGTAACAGCTTTCAGCGTTTCTTTAACTGCACTCTGACTTGTGGAAACAGTGAGGGTAAGGCAGTCAACAATTATGTCATCTCTGCTGATACCCATAGCCTCTGCACGAGCAATAATTTTCTCTGCAACCGCAAATCTTTCCTCTGCCTTTTTGGGGATTCCGCTGTCGTCAAGGGTAAGTGCAACAACAGCTGTGCCGTATTTTTTGACGATCGGCAAAATTTTTGCCATGCTCTCTTCTGTTCCGTTAACAGAGTTGATAATAGGCTTGCCGTTATAAATTCTCACAGCCGCTTCAACAACCTCGGGGTCAGATGAATCTATCTGCAAAGGAAGTGAGCAGATTGCCTGAATCTCTTTGACCATAGAAACGAGCGTTTCTTTTTCGTCAATTTCGGGAAGTCCTGCGTTCACATCAAGTGCATCTGCTCCGCAACTTTCTTGATTAAGGGCTTCGTTTATAACATAATCATAATTTTTATTTCTGAGAGCTTCTTTCAGCTTCTTTTTGCCAGTGGGGTTAATTCTTTCGCCGATAACTGCACTGTTTTTGCCGTCAAGAATAACTGTTTCTCTTCCGCTTGTGAAAGAAGTGATATGCTTTTCGGGGAGCTTCACAGGCTCAATATTTTTTAATTTATTTGCAAGTGCTTTAATGTGTGCAGGGGTTGTGCCACAGCATCCGCCAAAAATGAGAACGCCTTTTTTTGCTTTCTCTGCACTTTTTTCTGCAAACTCTTCGGGTGTGATTTTAAAAACAGTTTCGCCGTTTTCAATAACGGGCAAGCCTGCGTTTGGCTGCATTGCAACAGGTGCACCTGCGTAAAGTATAAATTCATCAATAACATCGCTTAACTCTTCGGGACCTAAAGAGCAGTTAACACCAACCGCATCTGCACCAAAAGAGGTGAGGGCAATTGCGGCAGTTTTTGCATCTGTGCCAAGGAAAGTTTTGCCGTCTTTTTCAAATGTCATGGTGGCAATAACAGGAAGCGTCGAATTTTCTTTAACAGCAAGGATAGCCGCTTTTATTTCGAGCAAATCAGACATTGTTTCAATAATCACAAGGTCTGCGCCTGCCTCAGCACCTGCCTTAACCTGTGTTGCAAATGAATCATAGGCATCCTCAAAGGTGAGCGAACCGATAGGCTCAAGAAGTGAACCGCAGGGTCCAATATCAAGAGCTACATATTTTGCACCAGAATTTTTTGCGCACTCAACAGCGCAGAGAACCACTTCACGGCTTTTTTCGTTGCTGCCAAGTTTATATTTGCTTGCACCGAATGTGCAGGTGGTGATGATGTCTGCACCAGCTTCAACATATTCTTTATGAACGGAAGTAACAACATCTTTATTCTTGAGCATAAAAAGCTCAGGCTGCTCCCCTGCTTTAAGTCCTTTGGACTGGAGCATTGTGCCCATTCCGCCGTCAACAATTAGAAATTTGTGTGTTTCAAACATTTGCCTTTTCCTTTCATTTTACAGGTTAAATTCATATTGCATGCCGCACAGCCTTTTGTTTTGCCCTGCGGTGGTGAAGTAAAAATTCCCATAACCGCCGTTATGCTTTTGCGTGGAATAAGAACGGAGCTTTCGTTTGCCGTCAAGCCGATTGTTCGCTGACAATTCAAAAGAGAGATAAAATTTTTCTGATATTCTATATTAAAATCGCCATAGCCTGGGCTGTATCTTGTGTTAATATAAAGTCCTTTTTCTTTGTATTCTTTTAAAAGATTATCGCAATATTCATCTGCAAATGCTTCAACAAAAGCATCACAAACTGCGTCAAAAATAACAGCCTTTTCCATATCCGTCCGCTGATAAAGTGAAAACAATCTTTCACTTTCTGCCCCTAATGTTACGGCAAAAAGAATACACTGCTCTGCACCGTTTAAATGCTCTTCAATATCTTTGCCCGAAAAGCATAGCATATCTTTTTTAAATGTGCCGTGGGTAGCTCTCGGTTTCAGCTTTGGCAGAGCTTCGGTTTTAACTTTTTCAATAAGCGATTTTGTTCTGTCATCGGGCAGATTATTGCCATAGCCAAGGCAACAAAGAATATCTTTATCGAAGTCCCTCATCCTTAATTCTCCTGAGATTACATGCGGCAATTTCGGGTCTGTTCATAGTGTAAATATGAATTCCCTGTGCGCCGTTTTTCATAAGCTCCACTATCTGCTGTGAGGCATACTCAACCCCTGCGGCTTTAAGTGATTCAGCATCATTTTCATATTTATTCAAAAGGTTGATTATTCCCCTTGGGAGGGATGCACCGCACATAAAGATAAAGCGCATAATCTGCTCTTTGGTGCGCATTGGCATAATGCCCGCCGAAATAGGCTTATTGATGCCGTGGCGTGCGCAACGCTCCAAAAATTTATAATAAGACGGTGTATCAAAGAAAAGCTGACTTAAAAAGAAGTCTGCGCCTGCATCCTGCTTCTCTTTCATATATTCAATATCTTTTTCCACATCATAGCAATCAACATGACCCTCTGGGTAGCAAGCCGCACCTGCGCAAAGTCCGTTTTCTTTAATAAGCGGAATAAGCTCCTTGGCATAGAGGAAATCTGTTGGAGTTTTGCCTTCAACAATATCCCCTCTAAGTGCCAAAACATTTTCGATTTTATTCTGCTTAATTAAATCAATAACAGACTGAACCTCTGCTTTATCTGAATTTATGCAGGTCATATGGCACACTGCATCTATGCCAAATTCATTTTTGATAATTGATGCAATGTCGATTGTTTTTCGGCTGTTTCCACCACCGCCTGCTGAAAAAGTTACGCTGATAAAATCGGGTGAAAGCACTTTTAAATCGTTTATAAGTGAGCGCACACCTGCAATATCAAATTCGCCCTTTGGCGGAAAAATTTCAAATGAAACAGGGCATTTGCCCTTGTATTTTTCGCTGACAAACATTGTCAGTCCTCCTCTTAAAGAGCGTTGATTGTAACTGTTTCGCCCTCTTTAATTTCTATTTCGTATAAGCCGTCTGCTCTTACAGGATAATCCAACTTTGTATCGGCTTTAATTATGCACTTTTCACCGCAAAGGCTGTGAATTTTAATAAACTTTGTTTTGCCTTTCTTCTTTTCAGCGTCAACCATAAATCCGCCCCACGCTCTGAAATTCTTAAAGCAGATGTCTGTCCAGCTATCAGGCACAGCAGGGAAAATATCAACAATTCCGTCATGGGACTGAATGAGCATATCCTGCATACTTGTTGCGGCTGAAAGAGGTGTTTCAATAACGGGGTTGCCGTCCTCATTATACATTGAGTTGGGGGTAATGAAGCCTTTGAAAAGATTGTTAAGGTGCTGTAATGCAAGGTTGCCCTCGCCAAGCATAGCTCTCATAGAAGCGGCACCCGTCTGTGAATAGCCAAGAAGTGCCTCTTTTTTGCTCTGCCAATATTCAAGTGAAGTGCGAAGAAGCTTTTCGTCCTTGCACACACGAAGAGGATAGAACGCAAGCAGATGTGAATAATGTCTGTGAGAAACCTCATATTTTGTTTCTGCTGATATGTAAAATCCCTCTTTATCATCATGGGGATAATCTGCAAGATTTTTGAGAATGTTTTCTCTTTCTTCGATTTTGCCGTCATCAATCCCGAGGATTTCGCAAACCTTATTGAGTGTTGCAAAGCCCCAGCGCATAAGACCCATATCGTAGTTTACATCGCAGCCTTTAACACCGATATATTCGGGTGATGCTGTTCTGGGCAGGTGAAGTTTTTTATCTTCGCCCTCAAAAAGGAAGTGTGAATAATAAGCTGTTGCGCCTTTAAGTGCAGGATAAACAACCTCTGAAAGAATTGTCTTATCAAGGGTCATCTGATATTCCTGCCAGCAATAATACATTGCCCATGTAAGATTGCCAAGCTCTGTTTTGCTGTCGGGTGTATCCTTACCCGGTTCAAGAACAACACCACGGATTTTTTTATCTGTTGCCCTGCCGATTGCAAGGGAGTCGTATCTGTATTCTTCGGGAACATTATTTTTAAGATTTTCAAAATTTTTCTTGATAGATGTTGTAAGCGAATGTGCAATATCAAGATGATTTGAAACATAAAGCGGTGAATATGAAAGCTCAACATTAAGGTTCCACCAAGCGTCAGGCCATGCAGTTTTTTCATAAAGCCAAACGGAGCAGGTGTCAAAGGGAACACCGCCAGCCTTTGCGGCACAGGCAAGCTTATACATCTGAAGATGATAGAACTGCTCAAACTTTTTGTCATTCAAAGAAAGGAAGCTCTCTGCGTGATACTCTGCCCATTTCTTTTTGTGAAGCTCAAGAACTTTTTCAATATCTTTTTCTGCATTTTCAATAATTGCAACGCTCTTTGCAATTGCACTGTTGCCCTCTTCACTTTCTGCACATGAAATGAGGGCAAAAATTTCGCCGTTTTTTTCGGTTATCTTATAAGAAACGGCATATCCGCCATAAGAAAAATATGGCTGAAAATGAATGTTGATTCCGTTCTCAACACTGTCAACTGCGTCTTTGGGTTCGGGATAATTTTTGCTCAGGCGGTTGTAATCGTCAATAGCAATCATATGCGCCTGACGGGGTGAAAAAGCAGGCTGAGAAACATACTGAAGCTGTGGTTTTTCATCAGAATATTTTATTTTTAAAATAATTAAATCGCTGTTTTTATCGGTGATACAGCTGCACTCATAGCCGCCATTTTCTGTTGTGATTTTGCCTGTAAACTCGGCTGTGTAAATGTCAAGCTCCTCTTCACATTCTGTGGCAGCAGACGGTGTGTTTATTTTGAAATAGCCTATAGGAATACGGCATGATATAAACATAGGCTCGCTTTCATATTCTGTTGGGAGCTGTGGTCTTATATCAAAAACTTCGTTATGACCTGTTTTGATAATCAATGCGTTATCTTCGTCATGATAAAGTGAAGCACCGAAGCTGCCGTTGCCTAAAAATGCACCCTCAAACTGTGTTTTGGGGAATTTGTTAAATTTTAAATTTTGATTTTTGTAAAATGATTCGTTCATAAATTTTCTCCGTAAGCATTATTGTATTGTGTTAAATAAAAATCGCAAAGCCATTTTGCGTTTGATGTAATATCAAAATTTTTCTTTACCATATCATCATATCTGTCTTTTCTTTCGTAGCCGTCTTTTAACATAACTATCTGCTCTGCCCAGTATTTTGCGCCCTTTGAAAGGCTCAGTGCAGTAACATCATCTGTGAGCACGCACTGCTGAGGAATAACATCTGAGATAAAGCACTTTATGCCAGAGGACTGCGCCTCAACCATAGTAACAGGAAGTCCCTCATATAAAGATGGGAAAAGAAAAACATCTGCGCACTGGAGAATTTTATCAACATCACTGCGAAGTCCTAAAAATTTCACAGAGTCTGTAAGTCCCGTTCTTTTGACTTTTTCTTTAATCTCTTCCTGCAAATCTCCGTTGCCAACAAGAAGCAAAACAGAATCCTCATGAAGTGCTTTTATTTCTTTAAAAATATCTATGATAAATGTATGATTTTTTTGCGGATTGAACCTGCCGACATTTAAAATAACAAGCTTATTTTCAATGTCAAATTCTTTTCGCATTTCTTCTCTTACAGCAGAAGAAAATCTGAATTTTTCTGCGTCAACAGCGTTATTCATCATCACAAATCTGTCTTTATTTTTTTCACCATAAAGCCAGTTGCCTGCTTCCTCTCCGCAGATAAAAAGATGGTCCATAAACGGGAGCATTTTCTTTTTAAAATAATCTCTAAAAATCAGCTGACCTTTTTCTTTTAAATTCATACTGCCTTTAACGGGGGCGTTGTGTGCGTGGCAGATTTTAACCTTTATGCCGTGCTTCTCTGCCTCCTGAAAAGCAAAGCAGCCAAGCTCTGACATATGGGAATGAAGAATTTTATATTCGGGATGCTCGCTGAAAAACACCTTGAGCATCTTTTTGTATTTGGCAAAATTCTGCGGAAAGATGGGGCACATTCTGTAAATTCTGCCGCCCATTGCTTCAATTTCATCGTCATAGGCTCCCCGCTCCTGCCTGTGAACCATAAAATCAAACTGCACCTTTGATTTGTCAATTTTGCGGTAATAATTCATTACCATTGTTTCCGCTCCGCCACGGTTCATAATTGTAAAAAGATTTAAAATTCTGATAGGCTCTTTCATTTCAATCACCGCTGTTCATTATATATTATTTTTTAGAAAATCTCAATGCTTTACTTAATTAAAGCTGACTATATCAAAAATTTCTTTGTAATCTGTGATGTAATAATCTGAAAGCTCTTTAATTTTTTCTCTGTCGGGTTCTGCTGAATAATCCTCAATGCCTATAACCTTATAGCCTGCACTTTTTGCAGTTTTTATTGAATAAAGTGCATCCTCAAAAACAAAAACTTCACTGCTGTTTTCTGCACCTAAAAATTCTTTTGCAATGTTAAAAATTTCGGGCTTGTCCTTATGCTTGCCGATGTCATTTGTTGAATAAACTTTGCAGAAATATTTATCAATTCCGTTGCGCTTCAAAGCAGCCTCAACAAGGTATTGATTTGTGGCACTTATGATGCACATTTTTGCACCGTTATTTTTCATTTTTTCAAGAAATTCTTTAACTCCGCTTTTTGCTTCTGCAATGTTAAAATAATAGTATTCAAGGATTTTTAAAATTTCTGCCATAAGCTCGTCATATGTCATTGGCAGATTATATTCCTCAATCATATATTTGATGCCCTCACGGTATCCCCTTGTGCGGAATGTTTCGCCTGCGTGGGGAGTGATGCCCCTCATCATAAGATATGCGCCGCCGCAGGTATCCCATATGTGCATTGAATCTGTAAGAGTACCGTCAAGGTCAAAAATTGCGTATTTGATATTTTCCATAGTGATTCCTTCTTAATAAATTATATGAAAAATTTTAACAGAATAAAGCACTGATGTCAACAAACGAAAATTACGAAAAGTTTTAATATCATATTTCTTTTATTGTTAATTTGTGTTATACTAATCTGTAATTGATTTATCCTTTAAGGGGGTTGTGAAATGGATCATTTCAAGCTGGTTTCAAATTTTAAGCCAATGGGCGACCAGCCACAGGCTATTGAAAAATTAGCAAACGGCGTAAACAAAGGATATAAAGAGCAGACGCTTCTTGGTGTTACAGGTTCGGGCAAAACCTTTACCATGGCAAACATTATTGCAAAGCTCAACAGACCTACGCTGATTCTTGCCCACAACAAGACCCTTGCGGCACAGCTTTGCAGTGAGTTTAAAGAATTTTTCCCTGAAAATGCGGTTGAATATTTTGTAAGCTATTACGACTATTATCAGCCCGAAGCATACATCCCCACAACAGACACTTACATTGAAAAAGACAGCGCAATCAATGATGAAATAGACAAGCTTCGCCACTCGGCAACATCCGCCCTTTCAGAACGCAGGGATGTTATAATCGTTGCCAGTGTTTCGTGCATTTACTCCTTGGGCGACCCCATTGATTACCGCAGTATGGTAATATCACTTCGCACAGGGATGGAGAAAAACCGTGATGATTTAATTCAGAAGCTCATTGAAATTCAGTATGAAAGAAACGACATAGGCTTCACAAGAAATAAATTCAGAGTCCGTGGCGATGTGGTTGAGGTTTACCCTGTTTATTCAAATGAGAACGCCATAAGGATTGAATTTTTTGGCGATGAGATAGACAGAATCAGTGAAATAAATGCCCTCACAGGTCAGGTTAAAAATGTGCTTTCTCATGTTGCAATTTACCCTGCTTCGCATTATGTTGTATCCCCCGAAAAAATGGAGGCTTCAATCAAAACAATTTATGCTGAAATGTTGGAGCAGGTTGAGCGTTTTCAAAGCGAGGGCAAGCTCATTGAAGCACAGCGAATAAAGCAGAGAACTGAATACGATATTGAAATGCTTCGTGAAACAGGCTTTTGCAAGGGCATTGAAAATTACTCGGCTATTATGTCCGGAAGAAAAGCAGGCGACCCTCCATTCACACTGCTTGATTATTTTCCCGATGATTTTCTTCTTTTTGTGGATGAATCTCATGTTACACTTCCGCAGGTAAGAGGAATGTATGGCGGCGACCGCTCACGAAAAGAAAGCCTTATAAATTTCGGCTTCCGTCTGCCCTCGGCATATGACAACAGACCGCTGAGATTTGAAGAATTTTATAACAAAATCGGGCAGAAAATTTTTGTAAGTGCAACGCCCGGTGAATTTGAAAAGGAAACGAGCGTTCAGATAGCGGAACAGCTTATCAGACCAACAGGACTTCTTGACCCCGAAATAATCGTTAAACCAACAGAGGGTCAGATTGACGATATTGTTTCTGAAATAAATATGAGAACAGAAAAGGGCGAGCGAGTGCTTATAACAACGCTCACCAAAAAGATGGCAGAGGATTTGACAGATTATCTTGACAATCTTGACATTAAGGTGCGATATATGCACTATGATGTTGACACCATTGAGCGAATGAAGCTTATCCGTGAGCTTCGTTTAGGTGAATTTGATGTGCTTGTTGGCATCAACCTTTTGCGTGAGGGTCTTGATATTCCCGAAGTTTCGCTGGTTGCCATTCTTGACGCAGATAAGGAGGGCTTCCTCCGCAGTGAAACATCGCTTATTCAGACAGCAGGACGAGCCGCACGAAACGCTGGCGGTCAGGTTATTATGTATGCAGACAGCGTAACGCCGTCTATGGAAAAGGCTATCAGAGAAACGGCACGAAGAAGAGAGAAACAGCAGAAATACAACGAAGACAACGGCATCACACCACAGACTATCAAAAAGGATGTCAGAGATATTCTTGAAATTTCAAGCCATGAAAAAGAGAAAAGCTCCCGCCGCATGACAAGGGCGCAGAGAGAAGAAATGATTAAACAGCTGACCGCTGAAATGAAAGCGGCGGCAAAAATTCTTGAATTTGAGCACGCAGCATATTTGCGTGATAAAATCGAAAAGCTTAAAGAAGGTAAGTAAATGCAGGTTAAAGATCTTTTTATTAAAGGTGCAAGAGAGCACAACTTAAAAAATGTTGATGTGAGAATCCCCAGAGATAAAATGGTTGTTTTCACAGGTCTTTCAGGCTCGGGCAAATCGTCCCTTGCCTTTGACACAATTTATGCAGAGGGACAGAGAAGATATATTGAATCCCTTTCGTCATATGCCCGTCAGTTTTTAGGTCAGATGGAAAAGCCTGCGGTGGACTACATTGAGGGTCTTTCCCCTGCTATTTCAATCGACCAGAAAACCACATCAAAAAATCCACGCTCAACTGTCGGCACAGTTACAGAAATTTATGACTATCTGCGTCTGCTTTTTGCAAGGGTGGGCATCCCCCACTGCCCTGTTTGCGGCAGAGAAATCAGCAAGCAGAGCGTTGACACAATTGTTGATAAAATTATGGAGCTTCCCGAAAAGTCAAAAATTCAGATTATGGCTCCCATTGTAAGAGGCAGAAAAGGCGAATATGTTAAGGAGCTTGACAACGCAAGAAAAAGCGGATTTGTGCGTGTGCGTGTTGACGGCATAGTTTATGACCTTTCTGAAAAAATCACAATGGATAAAAACAAGAAGCACAACATTGAAATCATTGTTGACCGACTTGTTATTAAGGCTGATATTAAAAGCCGACTTTCAGATTCTGTTGAAACAGCCGCCAAAATGTCTGAGGGCATTGTGCTTATTGATGTTGCAGACGGCGAAGAGATGATGTTTTCACAGAATTATGCCTGCCCCGAGCACGGTGTGAGCGTTGAGGAATTAGCTCCCAGAATGTTCTCGTTCAACAATCCTTTTGGTGCGTGCCAGAGGTGTGCAGGTCTTGGTGTATTCAGCAGACCCTCACCCGACCTTGTTGTGCCAGACGGCAGCCTTTCGCTGACAGAGGGTGCAATTAAAGCATCAGGCTGGTCAAAGGCAGATGGCGGCACAATTGCACAGATGTATTTTGAGGGCGTTCTTAATGCTTATGGAGGAACAATGGACACCCCTTATGACGAGCTTCCCGAAGAAACAAAAAAAGTGCTGATGTATGGCACGGATGGCAAAAAGCTCAAGATGATTCGCAAAAGTGAATACGGCAGCGGAACATACATGACAGATTTTGAGGGAATTATAAACAACCTTCAGCGCAGATACACAGAAACCACAAGCGAGTGGTCGAGGGCAGATATTGAGCAATATATGACAACTGTTCAGTGCCCCGAATGTAAAGGTGCAAGGCTCAAAAAAGAATCCCTCGGTGTTACAGTTGGCGGTCTTAACATTGACGAGGTATGTCAGAAATCCATGACCGCAACTCTTGATTTTTTTGACAACCTTACCCTTTCGCAGAGAGATGAAATGATTGCAAAGGCAATTATTAAAGAGATAAGAGAAAGACTTTCTTTCCTTACAAGTGTTGGTCTTGAATATCTGACTCTTTCACGCTCCGCAGGCACGCTTTCGGGCGGTGAAAGTCAGCGCATAAGGCTTGCAACGCAGATTGGCTCTTCACTTATGGGCGTGCTTTATGTGCTTGACGAGCCCAGCATCGGACTTCATCAGAAAGACAACGAAAAGCTTCTTGGCACACTTCGTCATTTGAGGGATATAGGAAACACTCTGATTGTGGTTGAGCATGATGAGGACACAATGTTTGCGGCAGATTATATTGTGGATATTGGCCCAGGGGCAGGTATTCACGGCGGCAATGTTGTATGCTGCGGAAGCGTTGAGGATATTATGAATTGTGAGGAGTCAATCACAGGTCAGTACCTCAGCGGAAGAAAGAAAATCCCTGTCCCCGAAGAGAGAAGAAAGGGCAACGGCAAATTCTTAAAGGTATTTGGTGCAGAGCAGAACAACCTTAAAAATATTGATGTTACCATTCCCTTAGGTGAATTTGTGTGCGTAACAGGTGTTTCAGGTTCGGGCAAATCTTCACTTGTGAATGAAATTATTTATAAAAAGCTGGCAACCGACCTTAACAAAGCAAAAAAATTCCCCGGAAAGCACGACCACTTTGAGGGAATTGAAAATCTTGATAAAATTATTGACATTGACCAGTCCCCTATCGGCAGAAGTCCACGCTCAAACCCTGCCACATACACAGGTGTTTTCACCGATATAAGGGAGCTTTTTGCAGAAACAAAGGATGCAAAAATCAAAGGCTACAAGGCGAACCGCTTCTCATTCAATGTTAAGGGCGGTAGATGCGAGGATTGTCAGGGCGATGGCATTGTTAAAATCAAAATGCACTTCCTCCCCGATATTTATGTTCCCTGCGAGGTTTGCGGCGGCACAAGATATAACAGAGAAACACTTGAGGTTAAATACAAGGGCAAGACGATTTATGATGTGCTTGAAATGACAATTGAAGAGGCTGCGGAATTTTTCTCCGCAGTGCCGAAGATTCAGAAAAAGCTGAAAACTCTTTGTGATGTTGGTCTTGGATATGTTAAGGTGGGTCAACCTGCCACAACCCTTTCGGGCGGTGAAGCGCAGAGGGTGAAGCTGGCAACAGAGCTTGCAAGGCACAGCACAGGCAAGACGATTTATCTGCTTGACGAGCCAACAACAGGACTTCACACAGCTGATGTTCACAGGCTCATAACTGTTTTGCAGAGGATTGTTGACTCTGGCAACACGGTGCTTGTGATTGAGCATAACCTTGATGTTATCAAAACAGCCGACCACATTATTGATTTAGGCCCCGACGGTGGCGACAAAGGCGGTGAAATTGTTGCCTGCGGAACTCCCGAAGAGGTGGCACAGGTTGACGGCTCTTACACAGGTCAGTATCTTAAAAAAGTGCTGAAAAAATAAAATAAATTTTAGATTTTAAAAATAATGAAATAATGCGAAATGCATTTTCTCTACCAATCAGTTAGCATATTTAAATATTAAACCAAAGTCCAAAGCACCCGTCAGATTTTGACGAGTGCTTTTTTATAAAAAAATGAAACTTTTTCATTCTTTGATTCGTTATATAAGTGAAAGGACCTTTCAACAATGGTGGTGATAAATTGAAAAAAGACGATTATTTGAAAGCTGTTCAAAGAAATTATAAAAGAATTTATTTGATTGCATTGTCGTATCTTAATAATCATTATGACGCTGAAGATATAATGCAAAATGTTTTTATGAAGCTTTTAAAAACTAACAAAATATTTAACAGTGATGAACATATTGATAAATGGCTTACTGTTACATGTGTTCACAAATGCAAAGACTTTTTCAGATCACCTTTCAGAAAAAGCACTGTAACACTTGAAGAACTGAACGAAATATATACCTTTGACAGCTCAAAAAAAGCAGATATTCTTAATTCAATCTTATCATTACCACCAAAAGAACGAACCGTTGTCCATCTGTTTTACTACGAAGATTTATCTGTTGAAGAAATTGCAAAAATAACCAAGAGTAATGCTTCTACAGTTAAAACCCGATTACACAGAGGGCGAAAAAAATTAAAATCAATTTTAGGAGATGATTGGATAGATGAGCAATAAGGATTTTTATAAGGATATTATGTCAGGAATCCAACCATCTGAACAAGCAGTTGAAAGGATTTTGAATATGGCAAATATTGAAAAAAACAAAAAAAGTGTATTAAAACCAGTTTTAGCTATTGCTGTTTGTATAGCAATGGTTCTTACAGGAATTTTTGCAGGTAGCAATGCACTGTTAAAAAGCAAAAATCCTGCTGATAAAAGTAGCAACACCAACATATCACATTTGGGTAATTCTTTTATTCTGACAGCATATGCCGAGGATAGTAAAGAAAGCCAAAACATAACGAAATCAACCAAATACACAATGCAGACTTCAAAAATCAATGCTTATTATGATAACAGTGGAGTTTACACAGTTGAAATGTCTGGAGGCTCAAAATTTGAGGTAAAAGGCGATAATATTAAATCTGTCAGGTATCAATGCGATAATGGTACTTTTGGACTTTGCGTAGATTTTAATAAGATGAATTACTTAAAAAACCATAATAAGTATTACGATGCAATCATCCCTTATTCAGAAGATTTGCAAGAACTTTCAGATTCAGAGTTAAACAAAAAAATTTTTGAAAACTACGAAAGCGGAAACTATGACAAATATTTCAAAGAAAAGAAACCCCTATCAGATTATTTAAAAGCCGAAAAAATTTATGATGATAAAGAAATAATTGGCATTGGTTTTCTTTCACACAAAGTATATCAAAGCGTATCATCAGAAATCAGTTGCAATGATTTCACATATGTTAACTATTTAAATTCAGAAAAGCTTCTGAACTACGCTTGTTGGAAACCCGATATAAAAGAGTTATTTGATGCAAACGGAAAACCAAGTAAAAAAAGTTTTGATGAACTTGAGCATGCTAAACTTACAATAACAGTTGAATACAATGATTGCTCAATGCAGGTTCAAACTTATAATTTAAGTTTTAGCAAAAATGGAAATCTTGAGATTCAAAAATCGGCATAATTAGGGCTTGAAGTTTATTTCTGTGAGGTGGGCGGTGGTACGTGATGTGAGCGTGGATTGCCACGGTTGCTACGCAACCTCGCAATGACAATACTATAAATTTCTGCTGAATTTAAAGAGAACCCCTATCGTCAAAATCGGAGATTTTGCCACTTCCCCCAAGGGAAGCTTTTTGGACTTTTCCACGTCGAGACCCTCCCCTACGGTGTGATTGCGGCTTTTACACTACTAATCAAGTGAATATGTGCGAAATTTAAGAATAGATTGCCACACCTCCTGCGGAGGTTCGCAATGACAACATTTTCACTCAAAACAAAAACAGCTCCTTTTTACGGGAGCTGTTGATTTTTATGCAGATATAAGTGTGAGAACTGTTTCGGCAACCTTAAAGAAAAGCTTTGCGAAGAAGTTTACAAAATCGGGGATTCCGTAACCGCCGAAAACTTTATACATTACCTTGCTGAATGTTGAAAGAATGTTATCGCCGTTTGTATCCCAGAAAGTTGGCTCTTTCTCTTCCTTAGGAGCCTGACCGTTGAGCACTCTTGAAGCGTCTGCACGGAAATCCTTTAACTCTTTTGCAAAGGCTTCTTCATCATCCCTATGGTTGATGGTGCTGTTTACAATTGCCATGCCCTTGTCATAATAGCTCTGTGCTTCGTCTGCAATTGATGCGGCGGCAGGGTTAGTGTCTTTAACATCAAGAATAGCTGCCTTAACCCACTGGAGGTCGCCATTTATTCCTCTTAAATCTCTTGAATCGTTAAACTGCGGATAGGCATCCTTGCACTGATTTACATCTGTGATTTCACCGTTTGCAATCTTAAACGCAAGCCTTAAAGCGGTGTTATTATTATCAAGCTGATGAATCTGCTGATAGAACACCCATGCGTGGTCGGGATAATAGCAGGTTGAAAGGTCGATTGACTGGCTGTACGGGTCGATATATTTTGCAGTGCCGTTGCTTTCAGCATTTTTCATATATTCATCAGAGAATTTTTGACCAACAGGTACGCAGGTTGTGCCGGGAGCTGTTGACTGGATGGGGATAATTTCATCTGAATTAACCTTATTTGATGAATAGAGGAAGCTGAAGAATGAATAGTTATCTTTTGTGGTGTCATACTTCTCGAATCCACCGCCGAGGTTAAGACCGTAACCGCTGATGAAATAAAACTCAATGCCGTATTCTTTATTGAGCTTTTCCATTCTGTCTTTAAGTCCAAGCTGAACCTTATGGTATGTATCAAGCTCTTTGAGAACGCTTTCATAGCCCTCTCTTGTGAGGTATTTATCTCTGATAGCATCATATCTGTCGCAGGGAATAAGAGCCAGCATTGAGGGGGATTTCAATATAAGTTCATCACAGATTGCACTTAAAACATCGGTAATAAGCTTTGAAAGTGCATCATGGCTGAAAAGTCGCCATACTGTGTTGAGAACAGTGCCGACAGTCTGGTCATTGCCAACAATAACGGGCCACTTTGTGTAGAAAAGCTCTGCTGAATTTTCAACATATTTTCTTTCAATAAGGTCAGCCATAATATCACTGCCGTTCCAGCAGCCAACAATGCTGACTACTCTTGCAACATGGGGGTCTTTGCCTGCCTGCTCGCAGTTATAAAGATACTGACTTACCATTGCCGCACCCATGCTCATGGGGATAAGAACAACCTTTTCAGCATCGGGGAAATATCCGTCTTTGCCAAGGATAACATCATTGATAAGGTGGTCAAGACCTGCGGCAATATTTGTAAGGCTGCCGAATGATGCGTAGTTATAGCAGAAAACCTTGTCTTCTCCGATTTCTTCAAGAATTTCACGGCAGGGAATATCTCTGTAAAATCTGCCCTTACCGAATGCGTTTGCCTCTGTTCCGTCAGGCTTAACATCAAACTCGCTTATGGGGCATTCGTGAACAGAAGAAACAATGTAATCGGGCAATTTACCGTTTTCATCAATAATATTATCGTGGAGAAGTCCCTTTGCAAGTGTGCAGAGGTCATTGTAATTAACAGTGTAAACACCTGTTGAAATAGATGAAATAATCTGACCTAAAACCTTAACAAAGTTTGCACCGCCTGCAACTGTGCCGAAGCTGTTTTGAAGAATTTTATTATTCTTAACCTGCTTCAATGCTCTGATAACATCTTCTGCACTGGCATCGCCAGAACCAATATCATCAAAAATATCAGAAATAATGTTGATAATTTCAGTGTCAAGCATAAAAAGGTTTGCCATTGTGCTGTAGTTATATGCCTTGCCGTTAAGGTACATAACATCTTCGCTGTCTTCGTCAATATAATATGAGAAAGTCTGACCGATACCTGTAACAAAAACTATGGGGTACTGGTCGCCGCTGAGCTTGACCGCCTCTTCAACAGAGTTGGCTGTCATAAATGCTGTGTCTTTATCCTCTGCAAAAATGGCAGGGGTAATAATTGAAAACACAAGCACAAGGCTTAACATAACTGATAAAAATTTCTTCACGGGGAATCCTCCTTAAAGTGTCATAACAGAATTATAACGCATTTTGTGAATTTGTCAATCGTTCTTAACTTTTCTTGGGTCAAGTCCCTTTTTAAGAAGCGGAATAACTGCCGCAAACATAGTAAGAGCAAGTATGCCTGCAATAAGGAACATCAAAGATGATGGCAGAATATTCTCTGCGCCTAAATCGTTAATATATGTGATGCTCGAATTTTTAGCCGCAATTGATGCAAGGCGAGGACCTGCAACCATGGGGATAAGCACCATAAACACCATTCTGACACCCTGGAAAAGTCCTGTTTTATCTTCGGGGGTGAAATCACGGATAACTGCACCAACGATGATGCCGAGCATTGCATATCCAACAAGGAAAGGACAGCAGCAAACAAGAAATGTGAGCGGTGTGCGTGCAAATGAAACGGCAATAAGTCCTAAGCCATAGAGCAATCCGCAGATAACAAGGCAGATGCCCTTGCCGATTTTATTAACTCTGAGAATGAAGAAAAGAAGCACTGCAACGGTAACAGCAAGCGAAACAACTGTTATAATAAGTGATGAACCGCTGAAAAGAGTGGGGAGCTTATTGAGGAAATCAAGCTCGCTGTGCTGAAGATAAACTATAAGATATGGAAAGAAAACCTGAAAAGCGGTGTTATAAATGCACAAGGTTAAAAGTGCAAGATAAAGGCGTGAGTTTTCTTTAATAACAGAGGGGCGCATACCGTAGAAAAGGTCTGCCCAGTAGTGAGAGCTTTTGTTAACCTCACCGCTTCTTGAATCTTTCATGGTGAAAAGTCCGAGAATACCGCAGAGGGTAACGAATCCGCCAAGACCGAAGAAGAAAACGGGATAGCCTAATTTTGTAACAGCCGCACCTGATGCTGTAACTGCACCGAGAGCCGCAATGGGCATAATTGAAAGAACTGTTTCGGTGGTGGTTCTGTTTTCTGTATCTGTAACATCTGTTACCCACGCATTAAAGGCTGAATCGTTACTTGTTGAGCCCATAAATGTCATAAGGCAATCCATACCGATTACAATCCAAACCGTTGCGGTGAGGATGCCTGCGGCTGAAGAAAAATGACCTAATTTTGCGGTGTTATCCAGCGAAATGAAGCCGAAACAGCCTGTTACAATACCCCAAAGGATATAGCCGACAGAAATAAAAATTTTTCTGTTATTTATTTTATCGCTCAAATTGCCCATGATGAATGTTGTGATAACTGCCACAACTGCGCTGAGTGCAACCATCCATGCAACAGCGTCAACAACGCTCATAGAGCTTTTAACGGCATCGGGCGTTGCGTTGCCATAAATAAAATTGCAAAGGAATGTGTTGAAATACATATTCTCAACATTCCACGCTACCTGACCCATAAAGCCAAACAGAATCAGATTAAACCATACTCTTAACCCTAATTTAGGTTTTGACATATTATCTCTCCCTTTCCGCAGAAAAATCTGCTAACAAGTTGATTATATCACGAATTTTCTTTTTTGTATATGGTTTTTAACTTTACGGGGATATTTTTACAAATAATATTGAATTATGACAATTTTATTGTATAATTATATAAAAGGATTTACTTTCTTGAATTTTTGGAGGAATTTAAAATGTATAACACAAAATTTATACAGGATTTTATGAATTATTATGACTACCCTGCTGAAGCTAAAGAGCTTTTTACAGAGGTACTTGAAAAGCTTGACAATAACAAACGCTTTGCAAGAAGCTTTGAAGCAACAAGAAAAAAATATTATGACCGTCATTTAAGAATTGAGGACAAGCTTCTTTTAAGGCTCACCGCCCTTGCAAAGGTTATGGGATACAGCGAATACACACTTCATTTTGTATTTTTACTTAGCCTTACAGAGGAGCTTAAAAATCAGTACACCCTTTACGGTATTGATGAAAAGGTTTATTACGAAACAATGGGCGACCTTAAATACAAGCTTCTTGAATGTATGGAATGTGAAAAGGTTCCCGGAACATTTGTTGCAGGCTGGTATGACGGATTTTTCCGCATGGCAAGAGTTGCTTACGGCAGATTCCAGTATGAGGTTGCAACATACACATCAGACACACCCTACACCATGAAATGTGGCAAGACCATTAAGAAAGGTGATAAATACATCGGCTTCCACATTCCGTCATCAGGTGTTCCCCTTACAGATGAGGTTCGCCTTGCATCATACAAAGAAGCATACAAGAGCGTTTCAAAATTCTTTGACGATGGCATTGTTATTTTCGGCTGTGGTTCATGGCTTCTTTATCCAAAGCACAGAGAGTTCCTGCCAGAAAAGCTGAATATCCGCAGATTTATGGATGATTTTGAGATTATCAGCTCTGACGAAAAGAAAGATTTCCATGATGGCTGGCGTATTTTCGGCTATGAATCAGACTTACCTGTCGACAAGCTTCCCACAAAGACAACACTTCAGAAGTGCTATGCAGAGTGGCTCCGTGCAGGCAACAAAGCAGGCAGCGGATTCGGACTTATTGCATTTGACGGCGACAAAATTCTTAAATAATTAAACAAAACAGCGGAGCGTGTATCACACAACACAGCTCCGCTATTTTTATTTATGCTTACTCTTCTTCTGTTGTTTCTTCCTCCTGCGGTGCAGGTTCGGGGATAACATCATAATTTTCAATACTGTCATTTCTTGCAAGGCGAAGCTTTTTAAAACAAGCTCCGCTTATTTTATGGCAAAAAACAAAGCCATCATCTGCGGTGTAGGTTTTGCCGTTTACTGTGTAATTCATATTAACCCTCCTTAACAACCGATTGTCCAGCCTTTGTTTTCGGCAAGCTCAAACTCTTCATCCGTCAAGCTATCAAAAATAGCTGACGGGATTTTTATTTCTTTTGCATCCTCGCCCATATCATGGAGCTTATTCTGGAACAAATCAATAAAATCTGCCTTGCTCCAGTTGGCGGCAGAGGTGGCAATATTGATTGATGCACCCCAATCGTCCACCATTTCAAACATTCTTCTTGGTGCATTTGCACACCAATTAGGTGATATGTACTCGGCATCTCTGCACTCAAGGCGGATATAATCATTATTACAACAGATTACGCATTTGCCTGTGCCAGCTCCGATTCTTTCAACCGTTTCGGGAATAACAATATTTTTAATATTGTTGAAGCAAGCCGCAAATTCGTTGCTGTAATTTCTTGTTATGCTCTTAAGGTTTCGGAGAATCAACTCAACATCAAGCTGTGAATACTGACCAGCATTCGCTTGCTTAGAAACAAAACCATCTCCGCTGGTGGAAATTTCTTCTACATCAATCACAATTTTTTTGCAGTTTGCAGATGGTGTGCCAAGTCGGCGGTATGAGATTCCGTCAGTATAAATTATTTCGACAGATTCACAATCAGAGGGCAGGAAATTTTCTGGGAAAAGTGCACCTGTATTTTTGATAACGCAGTGCTTAATACCACGAGGAATACCCACAGAGCCAAAAAATTCACAGTTCAAATCCACAACATAATTGAGGTATGAACTGTTGAGAAGCGGCTCGGTGTTTTTCTGGATAATGTGAACTAAAACGATAGAAAAATCAATGTCATCCGACAGAATAAGGCTGTTATTTTTTTCAAAGCACCAAACCTGCACAAGCTCTGTGCCGTCCTCAGAGTTTTCGCCCGAAAATGTGTAGTCGGTCTGTGTTTCAGTGCCGTTTATAAACATTCTGTTGCCCTGCACGGGGATTGTATCACCTGAACGGAGCATTGCAGAGAAGCCGACAGCGGAAAGCTCCGCAAGCTCGTTGTTTTCTGCAATGATGCTGTTGTAAAGAGCGTCAAGGCTGTCTGTTACCACCGCCGTGTGGGTGTAGCCGTAAACACGGTTTGCAAGGGCAGAAAGTGATGCCAATGCAGTAGCGGTGTTTTCTTTAAGCTCGTTTATCTCTGCTGTGCGGGCGGTGATAAAGTTATTCTGATTTTCAATAATGTTTTCGTATATTTCGTTAGGCATTAGCATCCTCCTGTAAATAAAGATTTGTAAGTCCGTCAATAAAGGCTTTGTTTTCTTTTTCAAGAGCCTTTGAACGGCTTACGATTTCTCTCACCTCATTAAGGCAATCCATATCACTGCTGTTTTCGTTAAAGCTTTCGCCCTGATAATTTTTGACAATTTCTCTGATTTCACTTTTAAAATTCAGCAAATCAACAAGACCAGAACTATCGCTGTCGTAATCAATCCTTGAATAAATCAATCTGAAATATTCCTCAAGAGCAACAATGCACGAAAGGAAAACCATTGCAGTTTCAGAATCCTTTTGCAAATTTGGATTAACATACTCTTTAACAATGGCGTAAAGACCGTCGCTGAATCCGCTGAGGTTTGAAATTTCACTGTAAAGCTCTGACATATATGTGGTGAATGTTGCGTCAATATCCCCAAGTCTCATTTTGTAATAAAACGAAACGGGGTGAACATTGGCATTGAGCAAGTCAATAAACCACCTTTTTAATTCAGAGATATTTGTGTGCTCATTTACATCTCCGTCTGGCTCAACGCATATGCCTTTTTTGACCTCGTATGCCACCACATCAGATGTTTTAACAATATCGTCATCAGCCTTTGTGAACACACCGAAGTGAAAAAAGCCCTCATCTTTTGTGATGTAATCGGGCAATTTGCAGCTGCCCGTGTTGCCAATAACATCAAGCCTTCTCACGATTCCGTCAGAATCATCATCAAGATAAAAATTGACAAAATACATTGCAGAATCAAATTCCCACGATTTATCAAAAACCACCAAAAGCTCATCAACATTTTTGCTGCCCGAGGTGATTGACGGGCGTGCAGTAATTATCAGTTTGTTATCGTTTGTAACAGCTTTGATTTTACTCAAATGTCCATCTCCTTGATGTACCAAAGGAGTCTTTTACATACTTACCTATTATAATTATAGAACAAATGTTCTTTATTGTCAATATAAAATTAGCTGTACTATTATTTTACATAAAAAATAGGGATTCAAGGTTTAAACCTGAGCTTCAGTTAACCTTAAATCCCTTTTATTTTGTTTTTTGTTCTGCACTACATTCGGCAGTTCGTGGTTATTATTTGCAGATTCTTTTAACTGTATTTGCCGTTCTTATGGTCAGCTTTTCGGCAATACCCACCTGCGCCGTCCGCTTCCACCATGCACATTTCTGATATGATGCTCGGTCAAATGTCCAGAATATTGCGTTGCCGACAATCTCTGCTTTTTCAAGCTCAGGGGATGTTTCACCGATTAAATCGCATATTTCTTTTGGTGTTTCATCCGTCAGAATAAAAATCAGATTATCATAAAGTGATTTATCCCCACTGCCCCACCAAGAGGGAGCGTTATTTAAAAGCTCTGCAACGCTTTCTTTTTCTGCCACAAAAGCGGGCACAGTGAAGCCGAAAGAATCAGAAATAATTTTTTCAATTTCAGCTCTGATTTTTTTAACATCCTCAACATCTGAATCAAACGAAACATTGCCACTGTTAAGGTAGGTTGAAACGCTTGAAAAGCCTAAATTTTCAAAGCATGATTTCAGCTCTGCCATAGGAACTTTATTTTTGCCGCTGATGTTTATGCCTCTTAAAAAGGCAACATAGCTTTTCATTTATTTCACCTTATATTTAGCAACAACAGCTTTTGGTGTTTCTGTAATTGAAAGCGAGAGTCCGTCGCTCATAAGCTCCGCTCCTGTGAGAGTATAAATCTTTTCGGGAGCATCAATATCATAAACTTCATATGTTTTATCTTCATAAAGTCCGTTGAGCTTTAAAGTATATGTGTCGTTCTTTACATTCTCTCTTTTATAAATCAAAGCCGCACCCTCATCACCGGAGCCAAACTGCATTGCAACAAATTTTGACATATCCATTCCGCCAAGAGTGAGCGGATAGTACTTATCAGTCATATAATGGCTCACATCGTCATACTTTGCAAACTCTTCAACAGACGGCTCATAAACCGACTGGTTTGTAAGAATTGCAGAGCGTGCAGCATATTCAGAGTGGAAATATCTGTTTGTACCGCTGTAGGGAATCCAGCAGGAAAGTCCGCTTGTCATTGCCTGTGTTGCTTCAAGAACATCTGGCTTAACAGTGCCGTCTGAATTTCCGCAGTTATAGTCGCTTCGCCACAGGGGAACACTGCGTCTTGTCATTTCAATATCTATTCTTTTGCCGCCCGAAGCACAGTTATCTATCATCAAGCCGTCAACAGAATCAATAAGGCAATCAAGATATTTATAGAGGTTTGTTACATAGTGGTTTTCGCAGATACCTTTTCGTTTGTTATAGAAATTTTTATCTGCTTTTTCCCAATAAAATGTGGGTGTGAAGTTGAAATCCTGACGGTAAATTGTAACGCCGTTATCAACAAGAGATTTGCTTATGTATTTGCTAAGGTATTCGCAGGCATCATCATCGCCTAAATTCCAAAGAAGATTGCCGCCATCCTTAACAATCCAAGTATCGTGTTTCATAGCTTCGTTATAAAGGAATGTGTCTTCACGGACTCTTTCGGGTTCATACCACAAAAGGAAGCGTTTGCCGATTGACTTTATTTTATCGCCAACAGGTTTAAGTCCGTTGGGGAATCTGTTTTCGTCTGGAATCCAGTTGCCAACTCCGTCAGACCAGTTTTCATTATATTTATACCAGCCTGCATCCATCCAGAAATAATCAACATCTTCAAGAACTTTCGGGTTGACTTTTTCAATCTCTGCAATAAGCTGTTCTGTATTGAGGGTTGAAAACTCGTTGGCAATAACATAGCCGTTAAGTGCATCTGCGCTTTCTGTTGTTACGCAGTCGGTTTCCCACTTTCTTAAAGTGTTGAATCCTTTAAGCGGGTTGCCGCCATTATAGAATGTAAGGCAAACCAAAGGTGAACGCACCTCTTCGTTGGGGTCAAGGTATGCCTTGAATTTCTCTTGCTTTGCTTTGATTTTAACGCCGTTTTTAGTCTGCTTGAGGGTGGTCAGCCACTGACCTGTCCAGCCGACACTGAGGACTGCGCCGAAGTCATCACCGTCAAGGTTAAAGAATGGCAGGAAAGAAGCTGATCTTCCTCCGTTGGCATTGAAGCGCATAGGGATAGAGTTTATATCTGTTTTAAGAAGCTCAAAATCGTTGTTGACAGGTCTTGAACCTCTGCTGACATAAAGGTCTGTTTTGCCTGTTTTGAGGGTGAAATCTCCGCCATTGAAATTCTTGATAACGGGGGATTTTTCGCTGTCCTCATTCTTTATGTAAACTGTCCATTCGCAGGTGGCGAAGTCTTCATAAATTGTGGCTTCAACAGTGGCGGTGATACCGCTCTTTTTATGCTTTAAATTAACATTAGTTGTTTTGCCGCCCTTATAAATTGCGCCGACTTCGCTCTCTTCGCCAAGGGTAATCTCCCAATCAGAAAGATTTTTGGAAAGCTTTTTGCCGCCAACAGTGAAATCGTAAGCAGGCACACCGTTTGTGGTGAGAACATTCTCTTCATACCACTGACGGCAAAGCTGTTTTTCTTCCTCTGAAATTTCAACATCCTCTGCTGAAATGCTGTCAAAGGAAATATCTGTTTTTGATGATATATCAATAGCTTTCATATCTACTATATATTTAAAGCTTGAATCAAGAACTGAAAAGGATGAAACCAAAAATAAAAATGCCTGAACAAGAGAAATTATACCTTTAAGCATATCAATAACCTCCGTTAGCCTGCTTTTCTTTCATTTCTTCAAGATATTCGTCATATGTTATCTCTTTATCGTAAAAACTGCCTGTTGTTACATCAATTATTCTGTTTGCAATTGTCTGAACAAACTGGTGGTCGTGTGAAGTAAAGAGAACTGTTTCGGGGAATTTGATAATTCCGTTATTAAGTGAAGCGATAGATTCAAGGTCAAGATGGTTGGTGGGTTCGTCAAAAATAAGAACATTTGCACCTGAAAGCATCATTTTGCAAAGCATACAGCGAACCTTTTCACCACCTGAAAGCACCTTTGCCTTTTTGGTTGCCTCTTCGCCAGAGAACATCATTCTGCCAAGCCAGCCACGAACATCAGACTCAAAAACAAGGTTTGAATATCTTCTTACCCAGTCAATAAGTGAATCCTCGCAGCCGTCAAAAAATTCTGAATTATCACTGGGGAAATATGACTGTGAGGTTGTAACGCCCCATTTGAACTCGCCCTCGTCAGGCTCCATTTCGCCCATAATTATTTTGAAAAGAGTTGTTTTTGCAAGGCTGTCTGTGCCAACAAATGCAACCTTTTCTCTCGGTTTGATTGTGAAAGAAACATTGTCAAGAACCTTTCTTTCACCGATTGTTTTTGAAATTCCGCTGACGGTAAGCAGGTCGTTGCCAACCTCTCTGTCGGGCTTGAAATCAACAAACGGGAATCTTCTTGAAGAAACAGGCATATCCTCAATAACAAGGCTGTCAAGGAGCTTTTTACGGCTGGTTGCCTGCTTTGATTTTGAAGCGTTTGCGCTGAATCGAGCAATAAATTCCTGCAATTCTTTTTTCTTTGCCTCTGCCTTTTTATTCTGCTCACGGAGCTGACGCTGTGCCATCTGAGTGTATTCATACCAGAAGTCATAGTTACCAACATACATTGCAATTTTGCCGAAGTCGATATCAACAATATGTGTGCAGACTTTATTTAAGAAATGTCTGTCATGAGATACAACGATAACAGTTGAATCAAGCTCAATAAGGAACTCTTCAAGCCAGTCAATAGCGTCAACATCAAGATGGTTGGTAGGCTCGTCCATCAGAAGAATCTGAGGATTGCCGAAAAGTGCCTGTGCAAGAAGCACCTTAACTTTCATTGCGTCTGTAAGCTCACTCATGAGAAGATAGTGAAATTCGTTTGTTACGCCAAGTCCGTTAAGGAGGATTTCTGCATCGCTCTCTGCGCTGTAACCGCCCATCTCTGCAAATTCATCCTCAATTTCGCAAACACGAATGCCCTCTTCCTCTGTAAGCTCCATTTTTGAGTAAAGCTCATCACGCTCGTCCATAATTTTGCAAAGGTCTGGGTTGCCCATAAGGACAGTGCGGATAACTGAATATTCGTTAAATTCAAAGTGGTTCTGCTTCAAAACAGAAATTCGCTCACCTGGGGTATAGATTACCTCGCCCTTGTTTGGCTCAATTTCGCCTGAAAGAATTTTAAGAAATGTTGATTTACCTGCGCCGTTTGCGCCAATAAGACCATAGCAATTGCCCTTTGAAAAGGTCATATCAACATTTTTAAAAAGCTCTCTTCCGCCATATTGCAGACCTACATTAACTGTGCTTATCATTTTTGTGTTCTCCCTTTAATCTTATACTGATAGAATTTTTAATTCTGCGCACCCATTTTATAAGTGGCAGAAATGCTTTAAATAATTTAAAATATATGCCGTCAGATTTTATTACTCTGCCGTTTTTTTCAACAGCATGAAGCACGGCTATTATCTGACTTTTTTTGATGCCGTGTTCCTTAATCCACTGGTTATCTCCGCAAAGGATATAGCCGTTTTTGTCCTCACCAACTACCCTGTGAAGCACTAACTTGCCATTGCTTCTTTTATAAAAAATAATATCGCCTTTTTTTGGCTCTTTATCGAGTCTTTTTAAAACAACACTATCTTTGCCGTCAGAAATAAACGGTTCCATGCTATTCCCCGAAGCGGTCAATGTAACCTGTGAATCGTGCTCCAGCACCTCAACAATAACTTCTTCCAATTGAGAAAGGTTGATTTCTTTATTCAAGGATACCCGCTCCCTCAAGTGAAGAGATAAACTCCTTAACATCCTGTGAAATTTCTTTCTCTGAAACATTACATTCTTTTGCAAGGGCGGTGATAATTTCACTTTCTTCTGCGCCCTGCTCCAGCATTTTCCAGATAAATTCACCAGTGTTGTTTACGGTTATAATTCCCTGAAAATTCATCCCTGCGGTTGAAACAACAATGTTCATTCCGCCAACTGTTCTTAATTTGAATTGCTTTTTAATTTTCATCATTTTCGCCGCCTTTCATCATATCATAAGCCGTCTGTGCGGCATCTGTATCCGCCCTGCAATCAAGAGCATAAAAGCTGATGCTTTTTAAAATATCATCTGCATTTTTGCAAAGTAAATCCATTTTATCTTCTTCCTGAGGTCTGATTGTCTGGTTAAAAAACGGCACCATTGCAACATCGGGTGTAAGCTTATGGATGCTGTTTTCACTCGCTCTGCGAAGAAAGCCAATACCTTTTATGGGGTAACACGCATTTTCACTTATATCGTGCTTACCGCTGAAAGGCGTGCCGAAAGCATAATAAATCCCGTCAATTTTTCTTATGGCAGGCTTATCGTCGTTTATGATAACTGCCCTGTCTTTTCCAAAAAGCTTCTGCCACATTTTTGTATGGGTGGATTTGCCTGTTCCGCACGGAGCAGAGAAAAGATAAGCATATCCATCAACTGCAACGGCTGAAGCGTGAAGCATTACGCCATCAAATCTGAGCATTTCTTTATAAAAAAGTGCACCCATACCCAAATATTCCTGATATTCATCGCTGATTGTGGGGAACATCTCCCTTTTTTCGGCATAGAAATTTTCATCAAGGTGGATTTTAAAAAGCGGTTTTACATCATCCTGTGCAAGATATTTTTCACTTCTGTTTTTTAAAAGAGGATATTTGCAATCATACTCAACGGGAAGCCCCGCTATAACATAAACAGGCATAACTCACCTCCATAAAAGTCCAATATAATTTTATCATTTAAAGGGCACAAAGTCAACAAAAAATCGGAACTGCACAAAACAGCTCCGATTTTTATTTAATATTTAATTAGTCAAGGTTAGCTTTAAGTGTTTCAAGCTCTTTCTTAAGCTCTGCGGGAAGTGTCTTACCGAACTTGCCATAGAACTCTTCGATACCTGCTGTTTCTTTCTTCCAAAGCTCTTTATCAACATCAAGGATGCTCTTGAGAGAGTCAAGTGAAACCTCACCCTCAAGACCCTCAAGGTTAATATCCTCTGCCTTGGGAAGATAGCCGATAGCTGTTTCGTCAGCCTCAACCTCGCCCTCGCAGCGCTTGATTATCCATTCAAGAACACGGAGGTTGTCGCCGAAACCAGGCCACATGAAGTTGCCGTCTTCGTCCTTACGGAACCAGTTAACGTTGAAGATTTTGGGAGCCTTGTCTGCATCAAGTGTTTCACCGATGTCAATCCAGTGCTGCCAGTAATCGCCCATGTCATATCCACAGAAGGGAAGCATTGCCATAGGATCACGGCGAACTACGCCAACTGCGCCTGTTGCTGCTGCTGTTGTTTCAGAAGCCATAATTGAACCAACAAATACACCGTGGTTCCAATCTCTTGACTGGTAAACAAGGGGAGTGAGAGCAGCTCTTCTGCCACCGAATACAAATGCTGAAATCGGAACACCATCGGGATTCTCAAACTCTTTGCTGATGCAGGGGCAATTCTTTGCAGGAGCTGTGAAACGGCTGTTGGGATGAGCGCCTTTCTCTGTGCTCTCTTTGCCGTTCCAGGGCTGACCCTTCCACTCGATAGCATTCTCGGGTGGATTCTTGTCAAGACCTTCCCACCAAACAGTGTTGTTATCAAGGTTAAGGGCAACGTTTGTGAAGATTGTGCCGCTCTTTGTTGATGCAAGTGCGTTGGGGTTAGATTTTTCGTTTGTGCCGGGTGCAACGCCGAAAAAACCGTTTTCGGGGTTGATAGCATAAAGTCTGCCGTCTGCGCCTTTTCTAATCCATGCGATGTCATCGCCTACGCACCAAACCTTATAGCCTTTCTTCTTGTATCCCTCGGGAGGAACAAGCATAGCAAGGTTTGTTTTACCGCAAGCTGAGGGGAATGCTGCGCAGATATATTTAACTTCGCCCTTGGGATTCTCAACGCCGAGGATGAGCATATGCTCTGCCTGCCAGCCCTCGTTCTTGCCCTGATATGAAGCAATACGAAGAGCGAAGCACTTCTTACCAAGAAGAACGTTTCCGCCGTAAGCTGAGTTAACTGAGATAATTGTGTTGTCCTGAGGGAACTGGCAGATGTATCTCTTCTCTTCGTCAACATCACATTTGCAGTGAAGACCACGAACCCAGTCATTGTTTTCATCGCCAAAGCAATCAAGAACTGCTTTGCCAACTCTTGTCATGATTGACATATTAAGAACAACATAGATTGAGTCTGTGATTTCGATACCAACCTTTGAGAACTTTGAGCCAACAGGACCCATTGAATAAGGGATAACATACATTGTTCTGCCCTTATAGCTGTCTCTTGCAATATCGTAAAGCTTTTTATACATAACCTGAGGATCTTCCCAGTTATTTGTGGGGCCAGCCTGCTCCTTTGTTTCGGTGCAGATGAATGTACGACCCTCAACACGGGCAACATCGTTGGGTTTTGTTCTGTGGAGGTAGCATCCGGGAAGAAGCTCCTCGTTAAGCTTTGTCATTTCGCCAGTTTCGCAAGCCTCTTTGCGGAGTGCGTCAAGCTGCTCTTCAGAGCCGTCTATCCACATAACCTCATCGGGCTTTACAAGGTCAATCTTTTCATTGACCCAATCAAGGATTGATTTGTTATTTGTAAGTGCCATGATAATTCTCCTTTCAGAATTACTGAAATACCAATAAAATACTTTAAATAGCATTTCCCAAATTTTGACGGATATATTATAATCTTTTTACTTTGTTTTTGCAACGGAAAAATAAAAAATAATCGTTGATTTTTTTGTTAAAAATTTGTCATTTGTTACAAATTGCAGGTATAGTATTTCCAAAACAGGTCAAGAATATTTTAAAAGGAGGTTATTTTATGAAAGAAACCAAAAGAGAACACCAGCGAATTGTGCACAGCTTTGCCTGCGTAACGGTGATAATTTCGTGCGTTATACTTATTGTAATGGGTGTTTTTGCCACAAAAAACAACACCGATGCTCTTGACGCAGGGATTCATCCTGCCATGATTTATGCCGCAAGGGATGACGAGGAAATTTCGGTTAAGATTGATAAATCCGTTTACACGGCAGATGAATTGAACCGCCTGCCCGTTGAAAAAATCATGAGCCTCGCCCCTGCCCCTGTGGGCAATATTTATCTTATCTGCAAAAACGCAAAGTCGCTTATAGATGATAAGTTTTCGTTTATATATGATTATTTCAGATAATTTATAGTACAAAACCGCAAAGCTACAAAACTTTGCGGTTTGATTTATGTTATTCAGATATTGAAGAAATTACTTTTTCACCTTTTTTATTTATGTAAAATTTATTTTCCGAACCATTTTCTTTTGCACATGCTAAACCATCACGAAATTCGCCTACATCAGTCATATCAAATAATTCAGCCTTTGTGTTATCTGACAAGTCAATAATTCTATATACATTTTCTGATTCGTACACCAAAATATTTTCAGATAAGCTGCTATATTCGCCAACAACAGGTTCAAAAAGTTTCTTACCAGTTTTATCTATTACTGTGAAATAATTTTTACTATCCTTTCCTTGAATTGTTTCCACAATATAATTATCTATGCAATATAAACCAAGGCTATACCTATCCGAACCATAGCTTTCGATATTTATGCTCTTATTATTTGAAAGGTTTGTCGCTATTACTTTTTTGACTACATCGTCATCCATTTCATATTTAAACAGTGTGCAACCATCCAAACCATCTCCTGTAACATTCGGTATTTCTGTCGTGTTAAAATTTGTGTCAAACTTTATCACTTTCCCTCCGCCACAAGAATATGCAACACCGTTATAAAATTTTAATGGTTTATCAAAGACAATGGATTTTCCATTAGACATATTGATATTAAAATAATCTCTATTGATTTTTACGCTCCATACATTCGAGCCTGAGTAAAACGAATTTGCAATGGTATATTTAACGCTTGTATCTTTATAGCCATAATCCCCATCAAATTTTTGAGCATTTGAAACATACTTGCCGTCGATTCCTATTACCCCTATTGTATATGACTCTTCACTTATATCACTTGTATTTTTATATACCAACGCTTGACCATTATCTACTGCAAGTACTGAATCAAATAATCCACTGTTTGAATCAGCAATGCTTTTTCCTTGATTGTCAAAAAGATAATATGTTTTCTTTCTTGTACTTTCTTCATTTAAAATATAACAATTTATGCCTTTATTGGATATTGCTTCAACAGAATATCCATCTAAAATATCTGTTTTATACAAAATCTTTCCTTTTGTGTTAATAAGAGCTAAAGTCTTTTCTCCAACGGCATCACCGTACTTTACCCATGCAACACCGTCAGAAAAATTGTTAGCTTCCTTAATCAATTTCTCTTTAACTGAATCCTGCTTTGTCTCTTTTTGGCTTGTTTCTTTTTCAGTTTTATCTTTTTGTTTTTGATAAAACTTACCGTAATATCCAAAATCTATACATATTTCACCATCAATTTTTATAAAATCCGCCGTGTCTCTTTCACCGTAAAAATCAACAAATTCTATAGTCTTATCATCAAGAACTTGCCATTTTCCTTTGCCGTACTGATTTTCGAGCACATATGACCCATCCTTTTGAATTTCAAGGCAACGTTTATCATCGTTGTACCACTTACCGATTATGCTTTTTTCAATTGATTTACCGCAAGATGCTAATGTAAACAAGAGAATAAAAGCAGCTAAAACTGACAATATTTTTTTCATTCTTATCACTCCACATTTATTTTTAACTTATATTAACACATCATATTGCAATTTGCAAGTGTTTTTTACTTGTAAATTTACTTGTATATTTTGGTGGAATGATTGTATAGAATATATCATAGAGGTGATTGAGAATGTTTCAAATAAAAAATGAGCAAAAATCAAATAAAACAATAAGAATGCCTGATGTTCTTATTGACCGCCTGCAAAAAATCGCTGATAAAAATAATATTTCATTCAACCAACTTGTAGTTCAATGCTGTGAATATGCTCTTGATGATATGGTTGAAAAACACGAACAAAAATGACTGCTGAATTTAATCGGCAGTCATTCTTATATCTATAATAAAAAATGCGTGGGGTGATTTCTCGCTCCACGCAAAATTTTTAATTTTAGCCTTTGATTACTTCTGTTACACCCTGTGCAAGACCTGCAAGTCCCTGTATTTCTGATGGAATAATAATCTTTGTTGCCTGACCGTTAGCAGCACTTTCAAATGCTTCAAGGCTCTTAAGTCTGATATAAGCATCGCTGGGCATAGCGTCGTTAATGCAGGCAATACCCTCTGCACGAGCTTTCATAACTGTGCGGATAGCGTCAGCTTCACCCTCTGCCTCACGCATCTTTGACTCCTTAACAGCCTCTGCGTGAAGGATTGCGGACTGCTTGTTTGCTTCGGCTTCAAGAATCTGAGACTCTTTTTTACCCTGTGCAACAAGAATCTGACTTGCCTTTTCGCCCTCTGCACGGAGGATAGATTCACGGCGTTCACGCTCGGCTTTCATCTGCTTCTCCATAGCGTCCTGAATTTCACGGGGCGGAAGAATATTTTTAAGCTCAACACGGTTTACCTTAATTCCCCACGGGTCTGTGGCTTCGTCAAGGATTCCTCTGATTTTTGCGTTGATAATATCACGGGATGTGAGTGTGTGGTCAAGCTCCATCTCACCAATGATGTTACGGAGTGTGGTAGCACTCAGATTCTCAATAGCAGAGATTGGTCTTTCAACGCCGTATGTGTAAAGCTTGGGGTCAGTAATCTGGAAGAAAACAACAGTATCAATCTGCATTGTAACGTTATCTTTTGTGATAACGGGCTGGGGCGGGAAATCCACAACCTGCTCTTTAAGAGAAACAACTTTAGCAACTCTTTCAAAAATCGGCACTTTAACATGAAGACCAGTCTGCCATGTGGTGCTGTAGGTGCCAAGTCGCTCAATAACATAAGCCTTTGACTGGGGAACGATTTTGATATTGGAAACGATAATGAGGATAACGATAAAAGCAATAATTGCAACAGCTATCAATGCGGGGTTCATACAACTACCTCCTGTTTTTTGACGATGAGCTTTACACCGTCAATTTTCTCAATAATAACCTCTTTTTCGGTTTCGATTGGCTCACCGTCAGCGGAGCGTGCAGTCCAGACAGCGCCGTTGATTTTAACTGCGCCTTTGCCTAAATTGTTGTTAATATCCTCAACGACAATGGCGGTTTTGCCGATGCACCTGTCTGCATTGGTGGGGTCAATCTCTTTGTGGGCGAACCTTTTAACAAACGGCCTTGTAACAGCTAATGCCACCGCTGAAACAACAACGAAAAGCACAATCTGCCAGACAAGGGGCAGGTTGCAAAGGTAAGCAATCAATCCAGCCGCCGCACCCACGGCAAACCAGATGGTAACGAGCTGCATAGTCGCCACCTCAATAATGAGCAGAACGATTACCGCAGCTATCCAGAAATAAAGCATAGCATCGCCTCCCTTTATGCTCAAGTTCATTATATCATCTGCCACTTAAAAGTCAATATGAAAATTGATATTATTTTAACAGGATTTAGAAGTCTTATTATTTTGAAAGCAACTGTACTTAAATTCACTTTTGCTAAAAATCAAAAGCAATGCGAGCACGGCTTTATCCCATACGATTTTGCTAATTCTGTGTTGTAAATCCAAAACAAACCATCTGCATCACAGTAAGAGCAACCATATTTATGATAGTGCTTTTCATCACTATCATAAACAATAACCGCATAACTATCAAAAAAAGCCGCTTCTTCCTCATAGCTTTCCGCAGCCTTTCTCAATACTTCCGATTTTTCAAAGCTAGATTTCATTGATTTATAATGAGACTCTAATAAACTATTATCGCATTGTAAGGAGAAATATTTATCTTTAAGTTCCTTATAATTATGTAAATTAGTTGCACAAATTACTGCCAACGCAACATTCGCAACAAATGATATACAAAGAAGTACAAGCATAACTATATTGATAGCTTTTTTGTTTTTAGACTTTTTCATCTTAACTTTTGCACCACATTTTGAGCAAAAAGCGCTATCTTCAATAATCTTTGCACCGCATTTATGGCAATGAGTTGACTTGTCAATTATACTCTCGGTTGATTTACCCTCGTTAAAGTTTTCGGATTTAGTATTTTCTAGTTCAATTATAGATACATTGTATTTTGAAATACAATTCGGGCAAAGTTTTCTATATCTTGTACCCATCGAATCAACAATTTTTGTTTCGCTCAGAACTTCTGTTTCCGTATCGCACATTTCGCATCTACATAATCCGCTACTTTTTAAATCCTTTTCTTTCTCCAAATCAATACCTATACTTCGGCTTTTGGGGACATATTTAAAATCACTTTTATTTTCTTTCCAATTATCATAATACTGAAGCTCTACTTTTCCTTGAAAAATCTTTTTTCCAAAATACATACACAGCCATATAACAATCCCCGCTGGTATTACTCCTAAAAATATTTTAAAGGATTTTAAGAATGCTGAAATAAATCCCCACAATGAGCATCCAATCGCAATGGCAACTGTATATGTTTTTTTACTTAAAGGCTTTTCAGCGATTAACTTTGGGCATACATTTGGGTCTGCTATAATTTGGTTTTCGACCTCTTTGAAAACATCTTCTTTCAAGTATCCTTTTTCATAATAATATCTATAATACTCAAGTTTTTTTATTTCAAGCTCTCTTTTGCTTTCGCTCATTTTATTATCCCCCTAATAAAATAGTGTTCGCCAATATTTTACAATATTCTTTTCATTTTGGCAATATATGGAAATAAAAATACAAATAAAAAATCCGAACAGCGGAGCCATTCGGATTGTGGTGCGGGTAACAGGGGTCGAACCTGCACGCTGTGAGGCATAAGATCCTAAATCTTACGTGTCTGCCAATTCCACCATACCCGCTTATTTAATTCACCCAAGAACTATAACACATTTTGCGGAATAATTCAAGGGTGATTTTACTTTTTCAGCTTTCTTTACAGGATGTACCATCACTGTAATATGTCTTGCCATCTTTTTCTATGCAATTCATTACTCTGTAAAAATAAACTGTGTCTTCTTTAATGTTACTGTCTTTATATTCAACATCTTCAACTGTTGCTAAATCAAAAAATCTGAAGTCGCCATATTTCCTGCGTTCAACAGCAAAGCTGTCATACTTCTTTTCTTTAGCAAATATTACTGTGATTTCTTCGCCATTGCGTATAGCTGTTACCTCTTTCGGTTTTTCAACAAAAACATATGACGCTTTTTCGGATTTTTCGCCCTTATGAGCTCCCTCGCAGGGAACAATATAATATGAATATTCTTCCCCCTCTTTGACAGCCTTATCGTAATAATCATTGCCGTCTATTTTGCCGAGGAAAGTATATTCTTTTTCTGCACCGTTTCGCTTATAAAGCTCATAGGTTTTGCAGTCTTTAAAAAGATTCCATCTGACAAGAATGCTGTCATTCTTATTGCAAACCTGTGCCAGCTGACCGTCCTCCAGCGGTGCGCCATCTTTCTTCATCTTTGCGTAAAGAGTGTTGATGTCTGCCTGCCACTGCGCCTTTTTAGCATCACTCATAGGTGTTGGTTTAAGGCTGAATTTTTCAACAAGGTAGCTGCCAAAACGCTCTGTAAAAACCTCCATGCCATAAACATTTAGTCTGCCTGTGTTGCTCTGAAAATAATAATCGTGCGACAGCATATCGCCATACTCATGATATAAATCAAGGAATGTTCCGCCCTGACTTTCAATGTAATTCTTTACGGAAGCGGTTAATGTGTCATCCCATCTGTATTTATTAGGCGTGTTAATAAATATCAACGGAATATTTTTTTCTTTGCAAAGCTTGATAATTTTAGGCACATATTCTTTTGCATCTTCACGGACTTCAGTGGAATTATTCACAAAATCATACTCAAAATTTATATTGTTATAATTGCTGTGAGATTCACTGCCCTTATGATAATTATAGCCTGTGTAATCCAAGAAAAATGTTAAATCTTCCTTTTTGAAATCCATTCGGTGATGATAACGAAGCAAAGGGAACACATAGCCTGCCCATGTGAGAGCTTTGCTGGGATTAGACGGGTTAACAGACTGCATATAAGCTGATTCGTATTTTGAAAGTGCATTGATAAGACCCAACTTTGACAAATTCGGGCGCATAAAATCCACTGCACATCTGTTATATGCTTCTCTTTCATCTGTGTCTTTATCGCCAACAAAAAGCGTGTCAACAACAACCACCTTTGGGGTCTGCCTTTTGAGAGTTTCTTCGATATAATAATACGATGTGATCATAATCTGATCGGGGCAGGTTCTGCCGTAGCTTGTTACGCCTGTGTTCTCATAAAAGAAAAGCGGATTAAAAGAGGTATACATATTGCATGAGCCAACCAGCAAAACATCAACTGAATTTTCGTCTTCAAGATATATACCGTTTGAAAGATTTCCCGTGCTGTCTTCAGGGCTTCTTTTTGGATAATAAAGCAATGTAAGAGCCGTGAATGCAAGCACAAAAATTAAAAGAAAAATTATTACAAAAAAGGCTTCTTTTTTTATCTCTTTTTTTGTCATATAAAGCTCCCCCTTTTATCAGAATCTGTCATAAATAAATGACGATGCGTTGTAGCCAAAACCGTATGCACCTAAAAGAATTATCATAAAAATAAGTGCATAGAGAATTATCCATCTTACGAATCTATTGCCCTGCGCAATTTTGCCTGCGGATATTTTTTTGTTAATTATTAAAATGTCTGCAATTATCATAATTAATGTGCAGAAGCCTGTAACAAGATAGCCAAGAAGAATTTCATGACTATCCCCTACGACAAGATTTATAAGGTAATCAAGATAATTTTTTAAGCCGAAATTTGTAAAGATTTGTTTAAAAGAAAGTGCAATATCTCCTGCTGACTGCGCCCTGAAAAACAGCCATGAAAAGCCAACAAGAATGAAAGTTTTTGCCTGCATTAAAAAGTTAAAAATACTGTTGCTTTTTGCAGGCTCTTTTTTCTTTCTTATATCACGGTAAATGTTTTCGCCAACAACATATGCACCGTTAAGTCCGCCCCAGATTATATAGCCCACATCTGCGCCATGCCAAAATCCGCTGACAAGAAAAGTTACCATTACATTGAAATATTTTCTTGCCTTACTGCATCTGCTTCCACCAAGTGGGATATAGATATAATCTTTGAGCCAAGTGTTAAGGCTGATGTGCCAGCGTCGCCAAAACTCTGAAACAGAAAGCGAAAAATATGGCTGACGGAAATTCTGTTTAATGTTAAAGCCGAGAATCTGAGATGAGCCTATTGCAATAAGAGAATAGCCTGCAAAATCTGCATAAAGCTGAATGGCAAAAAGGAAAACTCCTGCAATAATTCTTGCGCCTGTCTGCTCGCCTAATGAGCCGAAAATTTCATTAACAGGGATAGCAATTCTATCTGCCACAGTCATTTTCATAAACAAGCCAAAAAGAGCGGTAACAAATCCTTCACGGGCAGGGATAAGCTGAAATTTATGCTCTTCGTCAAACTGAGGGATAATATCTGATGCTTTTTCAATTGGTCCCTGCATAACCTTTGGGAAAAATGAAAGGAAAAGTGCATATTTTAAAATATTTTTTTCGGCAGTAACCTTTCCTCTTTTAACATCCACAAGGTAAGAAATTGCAGAGAATGTAATGAAGCTTATGCCAAGAGGTGCAATTATATTAAACTGGCTCACATCTTTTGAAAAAATGCTGTTAAATCCTCTGATTAAAAAGTTTGTGTATTTAAAAGCAGCAAGTGCCGCCACAAGAGCCACAACGCCCACGCTGAGAAGTGCATTGCACGCCTTTTTGCTCTGCGAATTTTTTTGAATAAGCAGACCAAGAATGTATGTTGAAATAATTGCCAAAATTATATAAAGAGAAAGCGGCAGGCTGTTTGTTGCATAGAAGAATAAACTGCCTGCAAGCAAAAGAACATTTCTTGCCTTTTGAGGAAAAATATAATATAAAACAAAAAATACAAAAAAGAAAAGGAGAAATTCTATTGTGTTGAATGCCACGCTAATACCGCCTTTCGGTTCAGTGCCAAATTATTATTTCAAAATGTCATATTGATTATATCAAGCCGTTATTGCAAAGTCAATATAAATGTTTTGGCATACTATTTTCTGCAAATAAATCATCTGAAATCTATGGACTTTTTTTGCCTTTTAGTTTAAAATATTACCATTAACGAAAGGATGATGTATATGAAAACCCGCTGGACAGATAAGGTTGATAAAACTCAGCCATGGCAGGAGTATCCACGCCCGCAGTTTGTAAGAAATGATTGGCAAAATCTTAACGGAATTTTTAAATATGCAATTACCGATATACAGGATGAAATCCCCGAAAAATTTGACGGTGATATTCTTGTTCCTTTTGCAGTTGAAAGTCCCCTTTCGGGCGTTGAAAAAAGAGTCAGCGATAAACAGATTCTTTGGTACGAAAAGAAATTCACCCTTGACCCCTGCTTTGAGGGCAAGAGAGTTATGCTGAACTTTGACGCTGTGGACTGGTACTGCCGTGTTTTCATCAACGGCAAAAAAATCGGCGAGCATAAGGGCGGCTATGTACCTTTCAGCTTTGATATTACAGATTATCTTATTGAGGGCGAAAACACCCTTAATTTAAGAGTTTTTGACCCCACCGACAAGGCTATGCAGCCAAGGGGCAAGCAGGCAAGCAAAAGCCACGGATTTTGGTACACATCCACCACAGGCATATGGCAAACAGTGTGGCTTGAGCCTGTGAGTGAAAGTCATATTAAATCAATTAAGCTTCTGCCCGATATTGACCGCTCGGTTATCAACATCAAAACAAATGTTGAGGGCGATGGTGAAATTTTTGCATCAATTAAAGAGGGCGAAAAAGAAATTTTCTGCGGTAAAATTTCAAAGGATGAGGATATTGAAATTCCCGAACAGAAATTGTGGAGTCCTGAAAATCCGTTCCTTTATGACATCACGCTGAAGCTCATTGACGGCGAAGAAAAAGACTGCGTTCAGAGCTATTTTGGCATGAGAAAATTCAGCATTGGCAAAGACAAAAAAGGACTTCCACGAATGATGCTCAACAATGAGCCGTATTTTCAGCGTGGACTTCTTGACCAAGGCTACTGGTGCGACGGTATTCTTACACCGCCCACTGACGAAGCTATGATTTTTGACATTCAGTCAATGAAAGATTTAGGCTTTAATATGCTTAGAAAGCACATTAAGGTTGAACCTGCAAGATGGTATTATCACTGCGACAGGCTGGGCATGATCGTATGGCAGGATATGGTAAGCGGAATTGACAAGCTGAATCTTATTCTTGTTGGTGCACTGCCAAACATCAAGCTGACAAAAATTAAAGACAGCCACTACAATCTCTTCGGAAGAAAAGATAAATCATACCGTGATGCTTTTGAAAAAGAGCTTTATGAGGTTATTGACACACTTTACAACTGCCCCTCAATCGGTTGCTGGGTTCCCTTTAACGAGGGTTGGGGTCAGTTTGATGCAAAGAGAATCGGCAGTGAAATCAAGGCATATGACAGCAGCCGAATTGTTGACCACGCCAGCGGCTGGCACGACCAGAAAGGCGGTGAGCTTAACAGTATGCACAGATACATTTTCCCTGTTACACTTCCAAAAATGGACGGCAGACCTTTTGCGCTGACAGAATTTGGCGGACTCAGCTACATCATTCCCGAGCACGCATACAATGCAAGCAAAAGCTTCGGCTACAATGTGAACTACAAGAGCAGTGAAAAAGTTACCGAGGCTTACAAAAAGCTCCACGAAGAGCAGGTTATTCCCCTTGTGGAAAAAGGACTTTGTGCAACAGTTTACACACAGGTTTCTGATGTTGAATTTGAGATAAACGGAATGTTTACATATGACAGAGAAATTCTTAAAATTGACGCAGAAACAGTTAAAGAAATTAACAGAAAGCTTAGCTACTGACAGGTGATTTTATGGGCAAAGGCAACCAGAAACTGAGAATTTTATATTTGCAGGATATTTTTTCACGCAGGTCTGACGAAAACCATGTTTTCAGTGCAGAGCAGATTTGCGAGATTCTTCAGGACGATTACGGAATTTCTGCGGAAAGAAAAGCGATTTACGGCGATATTGAGGCTTTGCAGGATTACGGAATGGAGATTGTAAACACCCGTTCCCCTGTGAGAGGGTATTATCTTAAAAGCAGAAAGTTTGAGCCTGCGGAGGTTCGACTTCTGACAGATGCTGTTTTGGCGGCAAAGTTTATTTCACCTAAAAAGACAAAATCGCTGGTTTATAAAACAGGTTCACTTTTAAGCGAAAGTCAGGAAGAAATGCTCCGCCGTCAGGTTTATGTTAATTCAAGCGTTAAATGCTCAAACGAGGAGCTTTATGAAATCATCAGCGCATTAAGTGATGCCATTGAGCAAAAAGTGCAGGTTCAGTTTGAATATTCAAAACGCAAATTAGAAAAGCGATTTGTGCGCAGATTCACTTCAAAAATATTCATTGTAAACCCTTACGCACTTATCTGGTCAAACGATCATTATTACCTTGTTTGCAACAACCCGAAATATTCTAATCTTATGCATGTGCGACTTGACCGCATAAGCAACATTCAGATAACCTCGACTCCGTGCAGGCATTTTTCGGCAGTTTCTGCTTATAAAGATAAATTTGACTCTGCGGATTATTCTAACAAGCTGTTTAATATGTTCAGCGGCGATAGCGGTGAAATAAAGCTCCGCTGCAACAACAGACTTGTTGACGATATTCTTGAGCGTTTCGGCGAAAACATACCGCTTATGATAGACGGCGAGGACGCATTTATTGTGCGTGCCACTGTTGAGTTGAGCGAAGGTCTTGTTTCGTGGATAATGCAGTTTGGCACAGACATGAAAGTTCTTGAACCCATTGAATTAAAAAATGCAGTAAGAGATAAGGCAAGAGATATTTCACTTTTGTATGAATAAAATCAAAAATTCCCTCCCATACTTTTTTTTGAAAGTCGGGGGGATTTTTTTGAACATACTGAAAAAATTTAAAAAGGCAATTATCTTTTCAATTATTATATCAATTATTTTAAGCATGGTGAGCTTTGACCTTGATTGCAGTGATGTGCGTGATAAGGTGCTTAGGCTTCACATTGTGGCGGCATCTGATAAAAAAGAAGATCAGGAGCTAAAATTAAAGGTGCGTGATGCTCTTTTAAAAAAGGGCGCAGACATATTTGACGGAACGGTTGACATTGAAAATGCCGTTGAAAAAATCACACCGCAAATTTCAAAGCTTCAAAAAATTGCAAGCGATGTTATAAAAGAAAACGGGTTTGATTACACCGTCAACATTTCGCTTAAAGATGAATTTTTTGCCACACGAACATACGGAAAGTTTACTTTGCCCGCAGGGAAATATTTAGCGTTGCGGGTGGTTATTGAAAAAGGCGAGGGACACAACTGGTGGTGCGTTATGTTCCCTGCAATGTGCCTGCCAGCCGCAAGAGCCAACACAGATATTGAAGCGGTTCTCGGCAAAAAAGGAATGCGGCTCATATCGAAAAATCCGAAATATGAGCCACGATTTAAGATTATTGAAATTATTGAAGAAATAAAAGAATATTTGGGTTGTCGAATTTAGATGCAGAAAGCGTTTTCTTCGTTCCGTATTTTTTCGGTTCGTGCTGACTGCATCAACCCAAGTTCAGATTAAATCTGAATCTTGCATTTTCGCCGTACCACATGGGGAAGTTTGTGCCCCACAGGTTGTTGTGAAGTCCAAAATAAAATCCGTCAGCTTCATTTGGGATAACATCTGCAAACTGAAGCACGCAGGGCTTGCAGGGGCTTACAAGAGTTGAATCAACACACTCTATTGTGAGATTATCAAACGAAACGCCCCAGTCTGTTGCGTGAAGGCTTCTGTTGCCACGGCTGACTACATTCTGCGGGTCAATGAATGTGCCTAATTTTCTAATTTTTCTGTTGCTTCCAACAGGGTTGAAGCCAATCCACATAGCCTCTGCCATTCTGTTGGCAGGCTTATTAAACCACGCAAAATCAAAGTGAACACTGCCGTCTTTGATTTCAATAAGCAAATCTGCTTTTTCGGGAGCACCGAGGAAATCTGTTGCCTCTTTCGGGAAAGTATATTTCACAACAAAGCTGTTGCCGTTTTTAAAAGCCTCGCCTTTTGCTGTAAATTCTTTATGCTCATTTTCCATACCAACCTTTGTGAAATCCTGATATGCCCAGTCATCCTCAATGCGGTGGTATCTTTTGTGGAAAGTGAGATAATCATCATAAGAAAAGCTCTGATAAAGAAGTGATGTGAGCTTGTGATTTTCGTCTGCAACCACTTCGCCGTTAAGTGAAAGGAAATCAATTTCGCCATTATCATTAAAGCGGATTGAATAATTTTCGCCGTCAAATTTTTCGTTAGCATTTATCTTTTGGAAGTCGTCTGTTGAAAGAATTTCTCTTTCAGCTTCTGCCATAAGAGCATATGCTTTCTGTTTATTTTCTTCGCTTAATTTTTCAACTGCGCTATACATAAACTGACGCTGTTCACGCCATGAGGCTTCCATTTTCTGATAATTCGGTTCACCTCTAAGAGACTCAAATTCACTGCGTTTATAGTGCACATTATCGTGAAGATGGGTCTTTTCGTCAAGTCCCCACGTGTGCTCGGAGATAAGCAACAGTCCCCTTGCAAGATTTTCTTTATCTTCGCCCTCGGGAAGTGAAGCATAGAGCTTTTCCAACGCTCTGAACTGACAGATTTTTTTAGGGTCAGTGCCAGTGCCGTGAATCCAGCTATCGCCGATTTCGTCTGTGATAACGGGCAGTGAATCCTCCGCTTCTCTTAAAGCAATGGCAACATCGTTAAGGTTTGCGGCTTTAAGCTCTGCCTCGGGGAACTGCTGACGGAGAGAGCGGAAAATTTCTACAATTTCTTCTGCTTTCTGTGCGCCTAAATTATCAAGAGTGTGAGCAAACCAAAGTGCTGTGCCTGTATCGCCAAGCTTTGTGAAGTTGCCGTATTCACCGTTATAAATAACATTTATCATATCGCCGTTATCAGCTTTCCAGCGGAAAATTTCGGGAACATCTGGCACTGCTGACGCTTCATTAACACCGATATGAAGAAGCTCAATGCCAGCCTCTTTCATAAAAGGAATCATTGCCTTTGTATGCCCTGGAACATCGGTCATTTTGGCGGCAATTGTTTTTGTGCCAAATTTTTTATCAAGTCGCTGACTTAAAGAAAGAGCATATTTAAAAAGCTCCTTATCCATAATCTCTGTATGGGTTGTGCAGGGAAGTCCGTGCCAGCAGATGTCGCCCTGCTCGATTGCCTGTGCAAGCTCGGCACATTCCTTTTCGCCCTTGCGCATAAGGTATTCATAAATGAGCCATGAGCCAGTTGTCCATTTAAAGCGAGCTTCACCGCCTGCTTCTCTTAACTCCCTTGCAACCTTGATTGCCCCCGGGATAAACTGATTCATATATTTTTCGGTTACATTCTCTGCAAAGTCTGTAAAGCCAATATCAAGATGTGTTTTAAAAACAACAAGAATTTTTTTAATTTTCATATTACCTCTCCGTTCAACATTAAACTTGGCTTTTTTATAGTAACATAACCGATTTTCAATTTCAATAATAAAAAACAAAAACGGCATATCTGCTTAAAAAATCAACAGATATACCGTTTATATTTTAATAAATTATTATAAAAACATATCCTCAATTTAAAAATAAAGTTAATTTAAGGTTCAATGATAATAATAAAACTATCATTATGGATAATCGAAAATTTATAAAAAAAGGAAAGTGAGGATAATTTATGGCACTTGTCAAATGTAAGCATTGCGGGAATGATATATCGGATTCAGAAGATTTTTGTCCTGAGTGCGGTTATGGCTTAAATTGGTATATTCCCGAAAAGAAAAAGAAAAAACACAAGCCATGGTTAGTCCTCCTTATAATACCCGTTATTATAATTTCTCTTGTTATAGCTCAAAATCTCAATATGCTGTTAGCATTAAAAATAGCTGACCTACGCTCTTCTCAAGAAAGTGCTGATACTCAATCTATTGTTAAAGAAATTGAAGAAGACAGTGCAACTACCGAATCAGCTGTTGAGAAAAGTGAAGAAGATATTACAACCACCAAACCCGTTGTTGATAAAAGTGAAAAAGAAACCACAACAGTTTCTTCAACTAAAAAAACAACAAAAGCTACATCTAAAAATGAATCGATTGATAAAATCATCAACGCAGAAGCTGATGCATCCATCAAAAAAATTAAAGACGAATATTCTACGTTATCTAAAAGTATCAACGGCAGTTATAAAAACTTAAAAAAGAATTTTAAAGGAATCGGTACATGGTACTCATTTTGTGAAAAAGAGTCATCAAAATTTTATGATGCGGTCGTTCAGGATATGTATTCATATTATAAGGATGTAGCAAAATCCGGCATCAAGGATTACAAAAAGTGGAGCAGGTCTATGGAGGACGGCTACAAAATTTGGACAAGGTCGATGGAGGATTATTATAAAGCTATCAACGATGTATACGAAGATGCCTACAAAAATTTTGGCGATATATTAACAGAAGCCTTCAAAAAATCTGACTATGATGAAGTTTCTGATTTATTCGAGAAGTTGTTTAACGAATATCAAGACGCTTGGGATCGCATGTATGATTTATACGAAGACAGTTTTGACAACCTCTATGATTTTTATGATGATGTATCTGAAGAGTTTTATGATGGCGGAAAAGATGTAAAAGCACAATATGAAAAAACATTCAATAAATAAAGTTACATAATAACAAGCAAAAGAGCTGCTCTGAAAATCAGGACAGCTCTTTTATTATTATATTGCTTTTTCGATTTCTCGTTTTATATCTTCAACGCCTGTGCCTTTGGTTGCTGAAAACGGAATTGCTTTAACTCCCTCAAAATCGGCAAGCTCGGTTTTGATTTCTTCGAGCCTTTTTGCCGTTTCTGATTTATTGAGCTTATCGCATTTAGTCATAACCACTATAAAAGGAATATTGTTGAACTTCATGAAATTCATCATTTCAATATCCTGCGCAGTTACGCTGTGGCGCATATCAACAAGCTGCAAAACAAGGTGAATATTTCTGCCAGACTGGAAGTAGCCCTCCATAAGCTCTGCCCAGCGGATTTTTTCGTCATGGGAAACCTTTGCATAGCCGTAGCCGGGGAGGTCAACCATTTTGATGCCATCACAATCAAAAAAATTGATTGTAACAGTTTTGCCTGGCACAGAGCTGACCCTTGCAAGATTTTTTCTGTTAAAAACCTTATTTATAAGGGATGACTTGCCAACATTTGACCTGCCTGCAAATGCAATTTCAACTCCGTCAGAGGGTGGAAGCTGACCCGATACTCCGTAAGAGGTAACAAATTTAACATTATTATAATTCATTTCTCTCACCTGCTCTTACAGTGGAATACGCACCTTTATTGTTTATATTTACGCTTGCGGCAGCAGCCACTCTGTTTTCTTCTTCTTTTACAAGAGCAACAGCAAAAACATCATCAAGTGTTGTGGCAGGCACAAACTCAATTGCATCCTTGACCACCTTATCAACCTCTTTTAAATCGGGGAGATTTTTCTGCGGAATAATAACCTTTTTGATGCCCATTCTGTAAGCCGCCATTGTCTTTTCACGAAGTCCGCCAATTGGAAGAACTCTGCCACGAAGTGAAATTTCACCTGTCATGGCAACGGTCTGATCAACGGGAATTTCGCCAAGAGCAGAAACAAGTGCAGTTGCTATTGTTACACCAGCAGAGGGGCCGTCCTTTGGAATAGCTCCCTCGGGGAAATGGATGTGAATATCTTTATCTTTATAGAAAGTGGGGCTGATATTGAACTGCTCTGCGTGGGCACGGACATATGTTACCGCCGCACTGGCAGATTCTTTCATAACATTGCCAAGCAAACCTGTAAGCTCAAATTTGCCGTTACCATCCATAACAGAAATTTCAACCTGAAGCATTTCACCGCCTGCATAAGTCCATGCAAGACCGTTAACAATGCCGACAGTTGGCTCTGTTTCAAGGGTATCGGGAAGATAATCGGGTGCGCCCAAAATATCTTCAAGGTCTTTTGCCTTAACAAAAACGCTCCTTTTGGTGCCGTCAACTATCATAACAGCAGCTTTTCTGCAAAGAGCGGCAATTTTCTGCTCCAGCTTTCTTACGCCCGCCTCACGGGTGTAGCCGTCAATCAGCGCATAAAGAGCCTCGTCATTAACTCTGAAATTATTGCCGTTAAGTCCGTGAAGTTTTTTCTGCTTATTCACAAGGTGATTTTTTGCGATTCTGAATTTTTCTTCTCTTGTGTAGCTTGGAAGCTCAATAATCTCCATTCTGTCAAGAAGCGGGTCAGGAATATCTGAACGGTCGTTGGCAGTGGTGAGGAAAAGAACCTTGCTCAAATCAAACGGAATTTCAATATAATGGTCGCAGAAAGTTTTATTCTGCTCAGGGTCAAGCACCTCAAGAAGAGCCGAAGATGGGTCGCCCTTATAATCTGAACCCAGCTTATCAATTTCATCAAGAAGAATAAGCGGATTTGCAGTTTTCGCCTGCTGAATAGCGGCAATAATTCTGCCCGGCATTGAGCCGATATATGTTTTGCGATGACCTCTGATTTCGGCTTCATCGCTTACACCGCCTAAAGAGATTCTCTGGAACTTTCTGCCAAGAGCCTCTGCAACAGACTTTGCAATTGATGTTTTACCAACACCAGGAGGGCCTACAAGGCAAAGAATCTGCGCTGAGGGTTTATCTGTAAGATTCTTCACAGCGAGAGTTTCAATAATTCTTTCTTTAACCTTTTCAAGCCCTGTGTGGTCTTTATCAAGAACTTTTCTTGCGTTTGCAATGTCAAGGTTATCTCTTGTTAAGATGTTCCACGGGAGGGCGGTGCAGGTTTCAAGATACATTCTTAAAACGCCAGCTTCGGGGGACTGGAACTGCATCTTTTCAAGGCGGGCACATTCTTTAAGAAGCTTCTCTTCGCTTTCTTCAGAAAGACCAAGAGAAAGGATTTTTTCCCTAAACTCGTCGCACTCTTCCTCTGGTGAACTGCTTCCGTTAAGCTCCGCTGAAATCACCTTCATCTGCTCGTGAAGATAATACTCACGCTGACCTTTATCTATCTGATCCTGAACCTTGTCGCCAATCTCTGCCTCAAGCTTCAAAAGGTCGCTCTCTTTGGCAAGGCGGTAACAGATTTTTTCTATTCGCTGAACAGGGTTAAATTCATTAAGAATCTTCTGCCTGTCCTGATATTCAAGCATAATATTGCCTGCAATATAATCGGCGATTTTGCCTGCATCATGGCTTTCAAGCACATTAAGTATAACATCGGCAGGCATCTGCGGCGCATATTCCGCATAACTTTCAAGTAAATCTTTTGACTTTCTTACAAGTGCGGCGGCATAGTCATGCTCCTCTGCCTTAATTGGTGTATCGTTTTTAGGTTTGATTTCACAAATAAGGTATTCGTCATTTGATAGCACTTCACAAAGTCTTGCCCTGCGAAGTCCCTCAACAGAAACACGAATGTTATCGCTATTGGGGATTCTGAGCATATGGCTCACCCTTGCGATTGTGCCGACCTTATAAAGATCATCATAATCGGGGTCATTCTCTCTTATATCCTTCTGTGTTACAAGGAACAGCTCCTGATTATGAGACATAGCTGTTTTAAGAGCGGTAATTGATTTTTCACGACCCACATCAAAATTTATATTCATACCGGGGAAAACCACAAGTCCTCTTAATGCGACTGTTGGCATCGGTATTGATAATGAACGGCTTGTAACCAAATTCATCACTCCAAATGAAAAAATAAACAGGGTACCACAAAAGTACCCTGTTATGTACAAGAAAATTACTTATACTTACGTTTACGTGCAGCTTCAGATTTCTTCTTACGCTTTACAGAGGGCTTTTCATAGTGCTCTCTTTTACGAACTTCCTGAATAACGCCATCTCTTGAAGTCTGTCTTTTAAATCTTCTGAGAGCGTTGTCTAAGGATTCGCCTTCTTTAACTTTTACCTGACTCATTGCTTATTCCCTCCCTCCGCAATTGCAAGGGGTATATTTGCTTTATTTACGGCTTATTTTAGCACATATAAATATGACTTGTCAATACAGAAAGCAAAAATTTTTAAAGAAATTTATAATATTGAAACGCTTATGAATATTGCAAATTCTCAATTTTGATGATAATATATAATGTATATGATTTCACTGAATGGAGGAACGCATATGGTATGCCCCGAATGTGGTAAAAATCTGCCCCAGAATGCTGTTAAATGCAACAAGTGCGGCAAGGTTTTTAAAGAAATAAAGAAAAACACTGAAACAGATGAATTTTTAAAGAAAGAAAAGGAAAAATCTCAGAAGCTCCGTGAGAAGAAATTAAAAGCTAAAGAGAACAGCGAAAAGAATAAAAAGATTCTTAAAATTCTTATCCCTTGCGTTGCAGTGGCTCTTGCGGTGGCGGTTGCCGTGGCAATGATTGTAAACGGCATCAACAAAAAAAGGCTTGAGGATATTAAAAAGAATCACCCCGAAAAGCTCATTGAATACACCTACACTGAAGCGGACGACAGCTCTGCCATCATGAAGCTTGGCGACATCAACATTGATTATAAAGAATACGAATTCTTTTACCGTCAGAGCTTTTCAAATGTTCAGAATAATTCTCAGCTTCAGTTTAACCAGTTTGTTGCAGAGAAGCTTGGCGATAAGTTTGACGAAAGCAACGATTACTACGCAGAATATTTCGGCGAGTTCTTAAAGGTCAACCCCAGCGCATTTGATTTCAAAAAGCCAATCACTCAGCAGACAACAACAGTAAAAGAAGAAAGCGGCAAAGAGCTTTCATGGCAGGAATTTATCCGCAATGATGCAATTGCCACAATGACAAATTACCGCACAAAATTTGACCTTGCAAAGGATGCTGGCATTGAGCTGACAGACGACATCAGATATCAGGTTTATTCTCACATTGAAGGTCTTCGCAACGCAATCAAGGGCAGCGGATATCAGAACCTTACACAGTATTTACAGCTTCTTTTCGGTCAGGGATGCGACGAGGAATTCTTTAAAAATGAGCTTATAAGAGAATACACTGCTTCAAAATATGACACCGTTGCAAGCCTCCAAAAGATGGACTCTTATTCAAAGGATAATGTTAAAACTATCTATGAAACAAACTCCGCAAATTATGATTTTATTGATTTGAGCGTTTTTGAAACAACAGGCAAAGATGCAAAAGAAACTGCCGACAAGATTTTTAAAGAAATCAAGTCAGCGAATGAATTTACAAATGCTGTTCAGAAATATATGGGCGATACATCTGACAGAACATATCTTCCAACCGTTCCAAATCAGTATGTTATTGAGCAATACTCTGAAAAGCTCGCTCAGTGGGCATATTCAAAAGAGCGAAAAGCTGGGGACAAAAAAATATTTGACTCTGCCAACGGATGCTTCATTGCGGTTATAAACAAGCCTGCATACACCACAATGGACAATGTAAGCTACCGTGAAATCGTTATCAGCAAAACAGACGCCAACGGCAACCCCCTCACAGGCTCTGCCCTTGATGAAGCAAAGAAACAGGCACAGGCAATTTTTGATGAAATCAAGAAAAACAAGGTTGACGAAAATGACTTTGCCTGCACTGCTCTTATTAAATCGCAGAGCTCAACAGCCTCTTCGGGCGGACTTGTTCCTGTTGCAACAGCCGACCAACTTAACGAAAATTTAATGAACTGGGTATCTGACAAAAACAGAAAGAATGGCGATATTGAATTTATCGAAACAGAAACTGGCTATGCTATTGTGTATTTCCTCAAAAATTACGGTGAATATTGGAATTACGCTGTAAGAGCAACAGTTTCTTCAGGTGATATTACCGACGAAAATGAAAAAATCAAAAATAGCAAATACAATGCCAACTATGATTTTGAATCGCTTCTCAATGCTGAATCAACAATGAATTCTGATATTGAACGAATTTATTTTGGAATCGGCGCATAAATATTATAAAGGGTAAAAAAGAAATATGGGTTTTGACCCTCCTGCACGGAAAAGTCAAAACCCATATTTTTTAATTTTTGTTATCAATTAGCCAATGATAGCTGTGATTGATGCGATGATGCCCTTAACAGCCTCAACGATAGCTGTGAAGTCAAAGCTCTTAACCATGTCAAGGATAGCTGCTACATCGCCGCTCTGGATGAGAGCAACAAGTTTCTCTACTAATGCGATAATGTCTGCCATTGTTTTTTTCTCCTTTCAAAGAATTAGAATACAATATGTATCTGAACAAAGCGTAAGCCTGTCCAAGAAAATAATAACACCAAACGTTTTAAAAATCAATAGAAAATAGCCTTTTTTGAGCGTTTTATCACAGAAATAACATTTTCACAAATAATGTGCAATATTTTATGTAACTCTTTTGTGCATTTTGAATAAGATAAAGTATCAGCAGACGGGAGGTCAGACAATGAATTATTTCTGTTCACAGGCTTATACAAAAAACGGGCTGACTTATATTAAAAATCAGCCACGGCAAAGCGATTATTTTACATACATTATTAAAGGTTACCCAAACTCGCTTAAACATAAAATGATGAAAAAGGTGCAGGAATCGGCACAATGTGAATGTAAAATCGAGTATGATTATAATGAAAATCCCATTTCGCTTCTGTGTGCAGAAAAAGGATTTTCAATAATTGACGGAACTTCGCCAACCCCTGTTGAGCCGCAGACCTACGGCATAACAGACACTATAATTGACCTCAACGCTTATCAGAATTTGCAGATTTTAAATCAGCACAGGGAAGAAACACTCGATTTATTAAAAGAAATAAAAAAAGAGGAGCACAGATGTGCAGGATTTATTTCTGCCGCAAAGGGCATTGCAGACGATTGTAAAAGAATCGAATCTGCCTCACTTAACCATCCGAAAATCAACCGATTTTCTGCAAAGCTGTGGAAAACTTACGGCACTCCCCCAACGGGCAAAATCGGCAAAGAAAAAAAATATTTTGCAAATGTGCTCACCTCCAACGGATGTGATTTTCCTCTTGAAAAATTTGACGGAATGTGTGAAAGAATCAGCATTATCAACGATTTTTCTATGGCGGCGGCTTCGCTGATTACCGATAAAATCAGGCTATACGCCCTCAGCTGCGGATACGATGTTATTTCTTTTTTAGATTTTCTTGACGGCAAAACCGTTCGGCACATTATCATCCCCGAAATTTCTTATGGAATTTATTGTGAAAGAACATCATTTGTTACTTTTGAAAACGCAAAACGCATAAGAAAAACCCGTTTTATGAAAGAAGATTTTGAAAAAAGCATCAAATCAAGGGCATTATTTTGCAAAAAAGCCTACATTGAGCTTGTTGCAGAAGCCAACAAAACGCTAAAAAGTGTTGATAATTTAAAGAAAAATCTTGATAATGTCTATCTTTCAGCCACAGATGATAAAAAATTTTTAAATGAAATTGTAAAAAAATGTTTACCATAATTGACAAATCGTTACAAAAAGTGTATAATCATTTTGATTATGAATAGAAGTATCGGTAAAAATTTGATTGGACGGTGAATTTTTTGATAGTCTATAAATCTAAGTTACTGAAAAAATCCATTTCTTTTCTGCTTGCAATCGTGATACTTATATGTCCGCTTATGCTTCAGTCTGCGGCAGCTCCTGCAATGGGAGATGTTAACGGAGACGGCAATCTCAACTCAGCTGACGCACTGAGCGTTCTTCAACATTCGGTATCACTCATCACTCTTTCATCAGATATGCAGAAGCTGGCAGATGTAAACTGGGACGGAACAATCAACTCCACAGATGCCCTTGAAATTCTTCTTGTTGTTACAGGCATCAAATCCTCTTTTCCTGAGAAGCCCACTACTCCCGAAACTCCCTCAGATTTCAAAGCCTACACTGGATATGTTACAGCAGAGCCTTCATTAAGACTTCGCTCTGAAACAAACACAAACTCAACCATTCTTGCAAACATCCCCTACACAACAAAGCTGACAATCACTAACGAGAGCAACGGCTGGGGCAAGACGACATACGCAGGTCAGTCAGGCTGGGTAAGTCTTGAGTATATTTCCAAGAATCCCGTTAAGCAGGATGAGCCAACAGGTAAGTCAGGCACATTCACAATCACCTGCTATGGCTTTGGTCATGGCGTTGGAATGAGCCAGACAGGCGCAATTGCCTACGCTGAGCAGGGCTGGACATATGACAAGATTCTTCTTCACTATTATCACAGTGATAAGACAAAGATTGTTACCGACACCAATATGCCCTCAACCGTTACATTTGGCGGCACAACATATTCACTTAAACAGTATATTGCCTGCGCAACATATGCAGAAACAGGCGACTATGTTTCATATGAATCCATAAAATCGCTTATGGTTGCAATTTACACATTTGCTAAGTATTATAACTTCAATGTTCCCGCTGGCACACATGAATTTAAAGCATCCTACAAATGGGAAGGCACAGCAGTTGGCAGAGCAATGAACGAGGTTCTCGGCAAATATGTTCAGTTTGAAGGCAAGCCTGCTCTTACAGTTTACTGCTCAAGCGTTGGTCATAAGACAACTTCATCTGAAAACGCATGGGGTTACGGTCCCTCCCCTGCTTACCTTGCAGGCGGCAGAGAATCCCCTGAATCAGACAGCGTCAGCAAGCGTGTTTACACATTCACCGCTGACGAGCTGAAATCAATCATTCAGAAAAACACAGGTGTTACCCTCACAGGCGATCCCTCAACATGGTTCGCAAATGTTGTTCACGATAAGTCAGTTGATGAAAACACAGGTTATATTTCATCAATGAAGCTTGGCTCTAAGACATATAAGGGCGACACAATCAGAACTCAGGTATTCGGCGCAAGCAGAGTTCGCTCACATTGCTTGAATATCAAGTATAATCCGTAATAAATAAACAAAAGCACTCTGAAAACAGGGTGCTTTTTTCTTTTTGGGTTGCAATATAAATGGGTTGCCGCATTTAGATGCAGAAAGCGTTTTCTTCGCTCCGAAGCTGTATGCGATACTGCAAGTGGGCGAAAAAACGCTTAGCAAAACTTCTATTATTTGTTAACTTATATTAAAATAAGGGATTTAAGGTTTAAACTGGCATTTCAGTTCACCCTAAATCCCTTTTATTTTGACCCTGTTTTTCGGTCTGCGCTAAATGCGACAACCCTAATTTTTATCCCAACTCTGGTGTATCTGTAAATTCAATTGTTTCATTCTGAACGGAGTCGGATTCAAAGACGATGATTTCGTTTTTGCCTTTTTTGAGCATTGGTGCTGGGCAATAGAGTGTTTTCTGCGGGCCTGCATCATTGAAATATCTGCCAAGGTTAAATCCGTTGACAATAACAATTCCCTTATGGAAGCCGTCAAGGCGGATGAATGTATCTTTTGGCTCGTCCTCAATATCAAGGTAACCTCTGAAGAATGAGGCTGTGTCTGTTTCGCCCGACTCTGCCTTAAACTGGAGAGCCGAAAGGTCGGTCATCGGAAGCGGATACATATCCCAGCCGAAGTGATAGCCTAAATCAAAGCGAACACCACGAATACCCTTTCTATCCATAATTTTGGGGCCGTAATTAACTCTGCCCATATTTTCGCAAAGAATGTCAAGGCGTGCTGTTTCGCCCTTGCCAAGACCGATTTCAATTTTATCTGCACGGCGTGAACGCTCAAAAGTGCCCTGATATTTGCCGTCAAGATAAACAACGGCTCTATCGTGCACTGCGTCAAATTTAAGCTCCTTTTTATCAATGGGGCCTGTGAGCGTGGTGGAATACATTGTGTAGCCATAGTACTGACCTATATCCTCCATAAACTTAGGTGCGGCAGTGTGAACAGGGGCAGAAATTTTTGAAAGTGCATCAAAAACAGAACAACGCTCCGAAAGGGTCAGCTTGCCATATGACGCTTTTTCTGAATTTTTAACTGTCAGCTGTGGCAGTTTTTCGCCGTTGAGATTTTCAATCATTTTGCGAACCTCATAATATGCAGGGGTCAGGTCGCCTGCCTCTGAAAGGAGCGCATTATAATCGTAGCTTGTTATAGTCGGCTCATAAACATCATAATAATTTGCGCCATTCATAAAGCCAAAATTTGTGCCGCCGTGGAACATATAGAAATTCAGCGAAGTACCTGCATCAATCATATCTTTAAAAAGACCTGCAAGTTCTTTTGCATCACGAACATGATGTTCCTCATACCAGTGGTCAAACCATCCGCACCAGTATTCGCCGCACATTTTAGGCTGATTTGGTCTGAAATCCTCAAGCACTCTGAAATTTTCCTCGGGTCTTGAACCAAAATTTGCAACGCAGGGATACTGCGGTAATGTTCCGCCAGAGAGCATTGAATAGCCTGCACCGTCAGATGTGTAAAGTTGACAGTCAACACCGTTTTCAATATAAATATCGGCAATTCTCTGCATATATTCGTGGTCGTTGCCGTAGCTGCCGTATTCATTTTCAATCTGCATCATAATGATGTTGCCGCCGTTGGTGCAAAGCTTCGGCACAACTCGGCGCAAAAGCTCCTTATAATAACGCTCAACCTTTGAAATAAACACCTCGTCATTGCAGCGGATGTCCATATCTTTATAATTGAGAAGCCACGCAGGCAAGCCGCCAAACTCCCATTCAGCGCAGATGTAGGGGCCTGGGCGAAGAATTACATTAAGCCCAAGCTCTGCGGCAATATCAATATACGCTTCAAGGTCAAGCATACCCGAAAAGTCAAACACGCCCTCCTGTGGCTCGTGAAGATTCCAGCAGGTGTAAGTTTCAAGTGTGTTGAAGCCACATTCTTTCAGCTTTTGAAGCCTATCTCTCCAATACTGACGGGGGATGCGGAAATAGTGCATTGCACCAGAAATTATAGTGTACTCTTTATCGTCAAGAAAAAAGCTGTTGCCTTTATATTCAAATTTTGACATATTCTACCTCCAAGATATTCTTAACTAAATAATAAAGCACCGCCTGCATAAAATCAAGTTTATATTTCAAATTCTCCGTTTATTTCGTAAATATCGTCTATGGGGATTTCAGTTTCATCCTCACAGATGATAACCTTCTGAAGCTCATCAATCTTTTTTATTTTAAATTTTTTTGTTATATATTTTCCGCCCGACTTCCACTGGTCGGGTACATAATACGTCAGCTCAACAGGTGGATTTTCACCGATTTTTTCTTTAATCTGCAACAGCTTTCTGTTAAGCTCCTGCTTCACATATTCGTCAATTTCTGCCTTGCAATCGGTGAGCCTTGCAGTTTCTTTAATTTCATCGTCATAGCCTGTCAGTGCCGCAAAAGGTGCAAATTGAGCGGCTCTTGCCGAGCGGGACATCTGCGGTCTTTCGCTTGAAATATGATGGGGCAGATTTATAATATCATCATATTTGCCCATAAATATCCTCCCTTATGCTTTGTGTCCACCCACCTGCGCATTGCGCTCAATTGTCGTTGCTCCCTCTAAAAGATTCATTCCCTTAATAACTGCGTTTTTGCCGTATTTTCTTTCCATTCGCAAAATGGCAAGCTGAAGCTCACGCTCCTTTTTCAGCGCTTTTTCCTCCGCTTCTTTCTTTTTATAATCTGTAAAAAAATCAAGCTGTTCAAATTCGCACGATTCATTTTTAAAATTTTCAACCTTGCCTGCCGCCACGCAAACACGCTTAACAAGCAGGTTGCTATCCACTACTCGGTCAAATAAATCCATCACAGCATTTACGATTATTTTTGAGGATGATGTGGATTTTTGAAGCTTCGCTGTGCCGTGTGCGTGCTTCGGCACATTTCTGCCATAAAAATCGGTTGTGATTTTGCCCACATATTTTTCTCTTATATTTGGATTTTTAAGGCTTTCCACATCGTAGCCGATTGTCAGCACCAACTGGTTTGTTGTAAGTCGCTTTTCAACAAGGTCAAGGGCAAGAAGCTCCGTCATTTCACGGACAATAAGCCTCGCTTTTTCAAATTCATAAGGGCATGAAAGCACCTGCCCTGAGCTGATAGAGCTGCTTTGAGGGCGGTACTTTTTGATTTCATCCATAGTGCAAGGCTCCCACCCCCATGTGTGGTCAATGAGAAGCTCTGCATTAACACCAAATAGCTTATAAAGCAACTCTTCGTTATAAAAATCATCAGGCTTTCCGCAGGAGCAACGGGCAATATCACCCATTGTGTAAAGTCCGTATTCCTCCAGCTTTTTTTGGTATCCCCTGCCGATTCTCCAAAAATCCGTAAGTGGTCGATGATCCCACAAAAGTCGGCGATAGCTCATTTCGTCAAGCTCAGCAATGCGGACACCGTTTTCGTCTGGCTCGCAATGCTTTGCAACAATATCCATTGCAATTTTACAAAGGTAAAGATTTGTGCCAATGCCTGCGGTGGCGGTTATGCCAGTTTCTTTTAGCACGTGGTGAATCATTTTCATCGCCAGCTCTTTTGGTGTGCATTTATAAATATTAAGATAAGGCGTGGCATCAATAAACACCTCATCAATCGAATAAACATGAATATCCTCGGGGGCGATATATTGCAGATAAATGTCATAAATCCGTGTGCTGTAATCCATATAAAGCTTCATTCGAGGGGTGGCTGTTATAAAAGACAGGCTCAATGCAGGGTTCTTTTCAAGCTCCTCTGCATAGTAGGATTCCCCCTCCAGCTTCTTTTCTGGAGCGTTCAGCCTGCGGAAGCCGTTGACCTCACGCACCTTTTGCTTCACCTCAAAAAGCCTTGCTCTGCCTGGGATGCCATGCTTTTTTAAAGATGGCGAAACTGCAAGGCAGATGGTTTTATCTGTTCGGCTTTCGTCTGCCACAACAAGGTTGACACCAAGAGGGTCAAGTCCCCTTTCAATACATTCAACAGAGGCATAAAAGGATTTTAAATCTATGGCGATATAAGATTTTTCGCTCATTTTATCACCGCCTTGAAAGATTAACATCATTATATCGAACATTTGTTCTATTGTCAAGAGTAAATCTATTGAATAATAGTAAAAATCATACAAAAAAACGGCTATGAGAGTCAAAACTTTCACAGCCGTCTGTTAAATTAAATTGTAAGTTCATCTCCGCAAGAGATATATTTAATGTTTTCGTGGGATTTATTAAGATATTCATAGGCTTTCTGCCCTGTGCAATGGCAAGTATAAAAAGACACATCATCATATTCTTTCAGTTCATCTGACACAAAATTCAGCTGGCTTTGAGGCACTGTTTTTTTATTGGCAGGGTTAAAAAGATGAAATCCGCCAAGGCAATAATCGGGGTGAAAATCAATTTTTTCAAGGATATTCACAACCCCCGAATGACCGCAACCCATAATCAGCACATTTTTATTATCGGTGATTAAAAGGTTCTGCTCGTGGCTGAAATTGTCAAGTCCGCTATTCATGTAAAGATTATCGTTTGCTTTTGAGCGGAATTTGCCTTTTGTATCAGCGGTAAAAAGATAAAGCTCGTCGTCAATTTTGTGGTTGCCGTCAAGCAAAATCACATTGGGGTTATTCATTAAAGTTGCGTCAAGACCAACGCTGATTTTTAAAAACAGCACCTTTGCAAAATGGCGGTCAAAGGCTGTGCGCTGAATATAAACCTTTGCATGGTTATTCACCTGCAAAAATCGCTTTAATGCACCGCCGTGGTCATTGTGCCCGTGAGAAATAACAACTGTGTCAACGCTGTTAAGGTCAATATTTTTCTTCTCCGCATTCTCAAAAAGAGTGCTGTCGGGACCTAAATCAAAAAGAATTTTGTGCTTTTTTGTTTCTATATAAAACGAAAGTCCGTGGGCAATTCTCATTGCGCCATTGGTTGTGTTTTCAACAAGAGTTGTGATTTTCATTTACTCGCCGTCCTTCGGGTCATAAACCATATAATAGTGATGAATGTTGATTTTTTCATAATAATCGTGCTGGATTATTTTAAAACCAAGCTTCTCATAATACTTAACATTATTTTCGTCCTGCGCTTCCAAGCCAAATTTATAGCCAAGCGGTGCAAGGTCAGCTATTCCCTGCTTTATGAGGGCGGTGGCAATGCCCTGATTCTGATATTTCGGGTCAACAAAAACAGGCGAAATAATCCAAGTATCCTCGTCAAACACCTTAACATCAAGGTAGCTGTAGGCTTTGAGAGTACGCAGAGTGTTTGGCCAGAACCAGTAAAGGTAAAGCCAATCGGCACAGCGGAGGAAATCCATCACACCGTATTCGTTATGAGCCTTTCGCCACACGCAGATGCCCCTGTTTTCGTCATCAATATAAATATAATCCTCACCGTTGGATGTGTTGAGCCTTTCCATCATAAAGTGAGAAACGAAACGCACCCGCCTTTCGGGATTTTTTGTGGCATAGGAATGAACAGGGTCATTGACATATGCCCTGCCTGCCATATTTGCAAAATATCTTAACTCTTTTTTAGAGATTTTTTCATTTGGTTTTATAACTCTCATATGCCCTCCAAGGTTTGTTATATTCTAAATATAACATAAACCTGTGCTTAATTGCAACAAAAAAATACCCGCTGAAAAGAACAATCTTTTCAACGGGTGTTACTGAACGAATGAATAATGAATAATGAAGTTGCTTCGCTAATGAATAATTGAGGGCGGGACACCCGCACCCGTTTAAAGTAATAAGTTGTAGTGAATAGTGAAGAGGTGAAAATTACACCGAGCTAAAACAACGTCATTGCGAGGTTGCTTTGCAACCGTGGCAATCTACGCCAAAATTATGCACTCAACAAATTCTGATTTGTCAAAATCTCGCCTTATTATAATTATCAGTCTTCGTTTGTTGCGATTATGTCTGCGCCTGTATCAAGCACATTCTCAATAATAACCTGACCGATTGCAACAGGAGAATTAACCTCAACGGAGTTAATCTCTTTCATAATATCAAACATCATTCCCTTTGGGATAGGCTTGGATGTTTTAACGGGCACCATAGCTGTTCTGCCGCCGTTAACCTTAACGGTTGATGTGAGCATTCTTGTGGGTGCGGTGCACTCTGTAATGGCATATGCCTTGCCTCTGGGGCAGGTATTGCCTGTAACATTGATAACCTCGCCACTATCTGAAAGCTCAACAGTGATGGGGCAGCCCATAGGGCAGGATACACAAATAATATTCTTTATCATCGCTTATTCCTCCACCCTTACCGTAAGCTTCTCGCCTGCGGGAATTGACTCGATAACATCTTTCTTGATTGTAACGGTTTCCATTTCGCTGGGGCACATTCTTGGTCTTTTCTTTGAAAGAATAACCTTATCGCCGCAAGTTACAACGATTTTTGCTCCCTTATAAACAGAGCCGACACGGAAATAAAGATTAACATCATCGTCTGTTTTTGAATTGATTTTCTGCGGAACGATATATCTTACACCGCTGATTCCCTGTGTTTCGATATATTCGCCCTTTTCGCTTTCGCCCTTAATATATTTTGCAGCACCCTTACCTGCAAGCTTACTTTCGATAGTAACATAGTCAACAAGGTCATGAACCTGAAGAACATTACCGCAGGCAAATACGCCCTCTTTGCTTGTCTGGCGGTATTCATCAACAACAGCGCCGTTTGTAACTCTGTCAAGGTCGATGCCAGCCATTCTTGTAAGCTCGTTTTCGGGGATAAGACCGATTGAAAGAAGAAGAGTATCGCACTCAACAAATCTCTCTGTGCCAGGGATGGGGCAAAGCTTTTCGTCAACATCGGCAATTGTAACACCCTCAAGGCGTTCTTTACCGTGTGTTGCAACAACTGTGCAGCTTAATTTAAGGGGAATACCCATATCATCAAGGCACTGAACAATATTTCTTGTAAGTCCGTTTGAATAGGGCTGAAGCTCACAAACCATCTGAACCTTTGCGCCCTCAAGGGACATACGCCTTGCCATAATAAGACCGATGTCGCCTGAACCGAGGATAACGATTTTATGACCAGGCATATAGCCGTCAATATTAACATATTTCTGTGCTGTGCCTGCTGTCATAATACCAGAGCAACGGCTGCCTGCAATATTGATAGCTCCTCTTGGTCTTTCACGGCAACCCATTGCAAGAACGATTGCCTTTGCGCTGATTTCGATAAGTCCGTCAACATTATTGGTTGCGGTGATTTTGTTGCCCTCTTCTATTGTGAGAACCATTGTGTCAACCTTAACATCAATATCTGTTGCCTTGACTTTTTCGATAAAGCGATAAGCATATTCGGGGCCTGAAAGCTCCTCTTTGAAATAATGAAGTCCGAAACCTGCGTGAATACACTGCTCGAGTATTCCGCCGAGAGTAGCGGCTCTTTCAAGGATGATTATTTTTTCAACGCCGTTCTCTTTTGCTTCAAGTGCCGCAGCCATACCTGCAGGACCGCCGCCGATAACAGCTAAATCATAATTTAACATAGAAGCCACCTCATTTCGTCCTTTCATAAATTATTTTTGATTCTCCGCCGTACTTGGTGATGTCATTAACATTCTTACCAAGCTCACGGGCAAGGATTTCAACAACCTTTGAGCCGCAGAAACCGCTCTGGCAGCGACCCATACCAGCTCTTGTTCTTCTCTTAACGCCGTCCATATCAATTGCGCCAACAGGACCCTGAATAGCGTCAATGATTTCGCCCTCTGTAACTGTTTCACAGCGGCAGATGATACGGCCGTAGCGTTTATCTTTTTCAATAAGAGCCTTGCGCTCCTCTGTGCTCATTTCACGGAAACGAACGGGAGCAGGTCTTACGGGGTTGAAATCTGCTTTCTTTTCACAGGGGAAGAGAGAAAGAATAATCTCAGCAACATATTTGCCGATTGCAGGTGCAGATGAAAGACCGGGGGACTCAATGCCTGCAACATTGATGAATCTTTCGTTCTTCTCGCTCTGACCGATAACAAAGTCATTATCCTTACGGTCTGTATGAGCACGGATACCTGTGAAAGAAGTGATTGAATTTCTAAGATTTATTGTGGGGATTGATTTTGGTGCATTGTCGCTGACAAGCTTAAGTCCCTCAGCTGTTGTGTCAACATCATCCTTTGACTCAATATCAATTGATGTGGGGCCTGCAAGCACATTGCCGTCAACTGTTGGGGAAAGAAGAATACCCTTGCCCATCTCTGTGGGGCATACAAAAACAGTGTGCTTAACCTTTGAGCATTCGCTCTTATCAAGCAGGTAATATTCGCCCTTTCTGGGGATTATATTAAAGCTGTCATCGCCAATCATACGGGCAACAGTGTCTGAATAAACACCAGCCGCATTGATAACATATTTTGCCTCAATTTCGCCCTGTGCTGTGTCAAGGGTGAAATATTCGCCTTTATCTTCGATGCCTTTAACTTCGCAGTTGCGGAAGAATTCAACACCGTTTTCAGCAGCGTTAACTGCCGCAGCGATAGTCAGCTCATAGGGGCATACAATACCTGCTGAGGGTGCCCATAACGCACCAACTGCAAGGTCTGAAATCATTGGTTCAAGCTCTTTAAGCTCTGCCTTGTCAATAACACGCATATTGGGTACGCCGTTATTAACGCCTCTTTCATAAAGAGTCTGCACTGTCTGCATTTCTTTTTCAGAATATGCAACAACAAGTGAACCGATGTTTTTATAAGGTACATTAAGCTCTTTGCAAACCTCTGGCATAAGAGCTGTTCCCTCAACATTGAGTTTTGCCTTAAGCGTGCCATTCTCGGCATCAAAGCCTGCGTGAACGATTGCACTGTTAGCCTTTGTTGAACCAACTGCAACATCGCTGCCCTTTTCAATAAGAGCAACCTTCATGTTGTAACGGCTCAGTTCTCTTGCTGTAAGTGCGCCGCTGACGCCTGCGCCGATTATTGCAACATCAAACTGCATACAATATCATCCTTTATATTATAAATTATTTTATCTTATTCAGCCTTTTTTGAATCAAGGAACTTATAAACAAGTGCTGCAAGTACGCCGCCAACAAGGGGAGCTACGATGAATACCCATACTGTTGAAAGTGCTTCACCGCCAACGAAGAGAGCGGGTCCAAAGCTTCTTGCAGGGTTAACAGATGTGCCTGTGAAAGAAATACCAAGAAGGTGAACAAGTGTCAGTGAAAGGCCGATAACGATGCCTGCAACTGAGCTGTTTTCAATCTTTGATGTAACACCAAGGATTGCAAGAACAAATACGAATGTAAGGATAACTTCAATAACAAGTGAAGCTACGATTTTGCCCTCGAAAAGAGCGTTTGTGCCAAGGCCGCTGTCTTTGCCTGCAAAAGCCATAAGAGCAGCTGCACCAGCTGTTGCACCAGCGAACTGAGCTACAACATAGCCGATGAAATCCTTGAAGCTCAATTTGCCGCTAACGAGCATAGCAATTGAAACTGCGGGGTTGATGTGGCAGCCTGAAACATTGCCGATTGAATAAGCCATAGCAACGATAACAAGGCCGAATGCGATTGCTGTTGCAAGATAACCTGCTGGTGTATCACAGCCTACCATAGCTGCTGTTCCGCAAGCGAAGAAAACGAGCACGAATGTACCGATAAACTCTGCAACATACTTTTTGATTGATGACATAATAACATCCTCCTAAAATTTTTTACGAGTCAGTTTAACATAACTCTGAAAAAATTTTATCACACTATTTTTTCTTTTTCAAGTGAAATAGTTCAATTACAGAAAATATGTCCAAAAAATTTTTGTTAATTTTTTATCAAAAGCATCTTGACAGTCATATGAACCTGTGATATAATCAGCTAAACTCAAGGAGGTGAGGATTATGCAGGAAAAGCTCATACCCGGCACTGTGCTGAACTACTCTGACGAAAGCGGAATATTCTCTGTTTTCAAGCCTATGATAACAGCCGCCAAGGGCTTAACATTAGGTCAGGTTTGCAGTATCACGGGGCTTAGCCAATCAACTATTCAGAATTGGGTCAAAAGGGGCTTTGTTGCACATCCCATTAACAAAAAATATTTTTCAAGGCAGCTGGCAAGAATTCTGCTTATATCCTCTTTGCGTGAATGTATGCAGATTGACAGAATCGGCGAGCTTATGAAAATGGTTAACGGAAGTGCAGATGACGAAAGCGACGATATTATTTCGGAAGAGGCTTTGTATGAATATTTCTGTGAAATCATTCGATGTCTGGATTCACAAAGCACATTCCACACTGAAGCAAAAGAAATTATAGAAAGAACCATTTCTGAATATACAGGCCCCGACAGCGGAGCAAAAGAAAGGCTGACACTGGCTTTGCTTACAATGGTCAGCACATATATGTCTGGCAAGCTCAAACAGGAAGCTGACGGATATTTCAACAAAATAAAAGAACTTTCAGGAAAATAAAGGAGAATAGATATGAGAAATAATAATGTTATTGATGTTAACAGCAAATTTAATTTTAAAAAATTCATCCCCGCAATTATCGCAGTGATAGCGGTTATCATCGTTGCAGTTAACTGCTTTTCAATCGTTGAGCCCGGTCATACAGGCGTTATAGTAACCCTCGGCAAGGTTAAAAACTCAACACTTCAGGAAGGCATTCATGTAAAAGCACCTTTCGTTCAGCAAGTTGTTAAAATTGACAACAGAATTTTAAAATTAGAGGTTGAAACAGAAGCATTTTCAAAGGACTTGCAGACAGTTACAACAACCCTTGCAGTGAACTACAGAGTTGATTCAAGCAAATCATACAGCATCTATAAAAACATCGGTGCAGACTATGAAACAGTGCTTGTAACACCCGCAATTAACGAAGTGCTCAAAGCAATCACCGCAAAATACACAGCAGAGGAAAGCGTTACAAACCGTGCATTGATTTCAGAGGGACTTGTAAAGGGACTTAACGAAAAGCTCAACGAAATCGGACTTTATGTAACAGATGTGAACATTATCAACTTTGATTTCTCTGAGGCATTCATCACCGCCATTGAAGAGAAACAGGTAGCACAGCAGAAGCTTCTTAAAGCTGAAACAGAGAAGCAGACAGCCATCACAAACGCTGAGGCAGAAGCTGAAACAATCAAAATAAAGGCAGATGCAGAAGCTGACGCAAACAACACACTTAATAAATCACTGACAGATAAGATTATCGAATACAACAAGATTGATAAGTGGAACGGCATACTTCCTCAGGTTACAGGCAATTCAAGCTCGCTGATTGATATGGGTTCACTTAACTCAAAAGGCAAATAAAATCTGAATAAAAATCACCGTGAGAAAATTAACATCTTTACTTAAAGAAGATTTTATGATAAGCTCTTTAAAAAGGAGGATGTTTATGAAAAAGATTATTTCAATAATTCTCACGGTGGTTATTTTTATGCTTAGTTTTTCTTCTCTTGCAACGGCTGAAAGCAACACAAAAGCTACACAGGATTTTTTTATCAGAGATCCGTTTATTCTCACATTTGAGGGGAAATATTATATGTATGGCACAGGTGCGGCTGGTGCAGGCTATGGATGCTATGTAAGCGATGACCTCAATAATTGGTCAGGACCTTATGAGGTGTTCTCTGCCACAGAAGATGCGGATTTAATAATTAAATAAATGAAAAAGGGACTGTCGAATTTAGATACAGAAAGCGTTTTCTTCGCTCCGAAGGTGTATGCGATACTCTAAGAGCGAAAAAACGCTTAGAAAAGAAATTTTTTTACTATTCTAATGCAAATAAAAAAGATGGCTGTGATTGACTTTTTTGTAATAACACAACCATCTTTATTCTTATTTTAGTTTTTCTTTTCGATCTGCGCTAAAGGCGGCAGTCCCATTTATCTGCTGTGTAATTTTCTTGCTGTGGAGCATATTGCCAATATGGCAGTAACAGCCGTTACCGCCGTTGAGAATGTGCAAAGAACCTCAAGAATTTTTGAAACGCTCACTGCGGTTTTTAATAATTTCACAGTACCTCTTTCATTCAAAAAAATCACCCTTTAATAAAAATATTGACTTGCGGAAAATTATATATTACAATCTTAAAAAATAAATATTACTGCCGATAAGGAGGACCTTATGGATAACGAAAAAGCTACCCGATTAAAAGCCCCCACTATCAACAGTGCATTAAGGCACAACATTCTGAAAATGCCCGAAGCCGCACACAAAGCAAGCGGCATAACAATTTATGGCAGGCGCATTAAAACGCTTGTTTTCACAACGGATATTGCAATTATCCGCAACTGCGATGCTGACGCCATTTTTGCAGTTTATCCGTTCACGCCACAACAGGCAATAAGTGATGCTTTAATTAAAGCCTCTTATGTCCCCGTTTTTTGCGGTGTTGGCGGTGGAACAACAAAAGGCTTCCGCACCGTTGCACTGGCAAAGGATGTTGAATGTCAGGGTGCAATGGGCGTTGTGCTCAATGCTCCAATATCAAACCTTAACCTGCGTGCAGTGAGAAAAGCGGTTGACATCCCTGTGATAATCACAGTTGTAAGTGAAAACACCGATATTGCCGCAAGGCTCTCTTCGGGAGCATCAATAATAAATGTTGCAGGTGCTTCAAAAACCCCCGAAATCGTTGCAAAAATCCGAAAGAAATTCCCCGATGTTCCTATAATTGCTTCTGGCGGAAGCACAGAGGAATCTGTTGAAAGAACCATAAAAGCAGGTGCAAATGCCATAACATACACACCGCCGTCAACACAGGTTTTATTTAAGAGCCTTATGGAAAAATACCGCTGATTATTGGTTAGAAAAAAGAATACCGTGAGCTATCCCTGGCACTGTTTCGCCCTGCATGGCAGATGTCTGGGAAAGTAACGCTCCCGTTGCCACAAAAAGAACTTTGTTGAGCTTGCCCTCGCAAAGTTCTTTCATTATTTTTGAGCATAAAACACTGGCAGAGCATCCGCAACCAGAACCGCCTGCATTAACATCCTGACTGTCAAGGCTGTATATCATAAGTCCGCAATCCTTATGGTGCGGTGCGAGGTTTGCGCCATATTCACGCTCAAAAACATCATAAAGGAGCTTTGTGCCAACTGCACCTAAATCCCCTGTTAAAATCAAATCATAATCCTCAGGGGCTGTACCTGTGCCGTCTAAAAATCTGCCGATAGTTTCGCAGGCGGCAGGTGCCATTGCCGCACCCATATTGTTTTCGTCCTCAATGCCCAAATCTCTGATTTTGCCAAAAATCACTTTTTCGGCTCTTGGCATATGCTCTTTTTTGCCGTTGCCTAAAATCACGCACCCGGAGCCTGTAACCGTCCACTGAGCCGTGGGAGGACGCTGACCGCCATACTGAATAGGCTTTCTGAACTGCCTCTCTGCGGCACAGAAATGGGATGATGTGAGAGCCGCCGCATTTTGCGCATAGCCTGCATTTACCATAAGGGATGACAGCACCAAGGTAAGTGCCATTGTGGAGCAAGCTCCGTAAGTGCCAGAAAACGGCACAGAATAATCTCTTAAAGCAAAGCCTGCGGCGGTGCACTGGCTCTGCAAATCCCCTGCAAAAACAATATCGAGATCGCTTTCTTTTAGTTCAGCCTTTTGAAGTGCGGTGGTGAACGCTTTTTTCTGATAAAAGCTCTCTGCCATTTCCCACGAATCCTGCCCCATGCTGGTATCCTTGCAGATAACATCAAAATATTCTTTCAAAGGACCCTCTGATTCTTTCTTGCCAACTGCACTGGCAAAGCTTTGAACAAAGGGTCTGTTTTTTAAATTTATAACGCTATTTGACATTATGCAATCACCCTTTCAACTATCCAGTAAATTATGCCGTAAATAAATGATGCCGCTGTGCCGTAAAGAATAACAGGGCCTGCAATGTTGAAGATTTCTGCGCCTACACCTGGGATTTCACCCTCATTTCTGTATTCCATAGCGGAGCATACGACAGAATTTGCAAAGCCTGTTATGGGAACGATTGTGCCTGCCCCTGCGTGGCGTGCGATTTTATCAAAAATCCCCACAGCGGTAAGAATTGCAGTGATTACAATAAATGTTATGGGCACAAGTGCTTTAATCTGGTCATTATTTAATTTCAGCATACCGTAAAGGGCAAAAAGTCCCTGCCCTGCACAGCAGATTCCACCGCCAAATAAAAATGCCTTTATGCTGTTTTTTAAAACAGGTGAATTTGGCTGTGCGTTCTCTGTCATTTTGCTGTATTCATTTTTTGAAACTGACATAAAAATTTCCTTTCTGCTAAACTGATGTAACAATGCTGAGCATTTCGTCTGTTGAAATATGCGGCTGCAACGCCTTATTTATAGTGAGTGCCACAAGCCTTGCCCCACGGCTTATAACAAGGTCAATTTCCCGTGGGGTGATTATCATATTTCTGCTCTCGTCATTTTCTTCAATTTCTTTTTCTGATAAATCACTGGCAAGGGTAAGAGCGTCAACAACGGTCGGCACACCTATTGAAATAACAGGAACGCCCAAAACCGATGAATTTATGGCACTTCTCATATTGCCCACACCAGAGCCCGGCACAATGCCTGCATCTGACATCTGCACAGTGCAGCCAAGACGGGATAATCGCCTTGCCGCCAAAGCGTCAATAGCAATAACTGCGGCAGGATTCAGAAGCTTTACAAGACCTTTTATAATCTCTGCTGTTTCAACGCCCGTCTGCCCCAACACTCCCGTTGAAAAAACTGCGGAGGGGCGAAGTGAACCAAGACCTGCACACTCTGCCAGTTCACCACTGATATGCCTTGTGGCAAGAATCAGATTACAGCTTTCGGGGCCTAAGGCATCGGGAGTTATATTCTGATTGCCTAACCCCACTGTCAGAACAAGTCCTGTTGGCGGCAATAGATTTTTAAGCTCCTGCGATAAAATCTCTATAATTTCACTTTCAGTGTTGTTATATTTTGTAAGCGGTGGAATCTCTGCGGTGATGTATGTGCCTTGTGGCTTCATAAGTGCCTGCGAGGATTCATCATCTGTTACCGTTATCTTTGTGATTTTTACACTGCCCTTTTTAAAAAACTTTGTTTTAATGCCAGAGTATCCTTTATTTTTAAGGTTTTCGTGCTGTTCGATTGCCAAATCTGTGCGAAAATTCACAGAGTTTTCCCCCTATTCTTAAAAAACTATTGATTTTTATTGCAATATAGTGTAGTATAATAACCGATTGCAAAAAAATGGGAACAAAATTTAAAAAACATCTTGCAATTTATCAAATTTAATGATATTATATTTAACTGTGTAGAGAACTAAAGGAGGTGCAATTATGCCCAATATCAAATCTGCTAAAAAACGTGTTATCGTAAACCAGACTAAAGCTGCTCGTAACAAGTCAGCTCACTCAGCTTTGAAGACAGCTATCAAAAAAGCTCACATCGCTGCTGATACAAACGCTGCTGATAAAGAAGCTGTAGTTAAGTTTGCAATTAAAAAGGTTGATCAGGCAGCAGCTAAGGGTCTTATCCATAAAAACAATGCTGCAAGAAAGAAATCAGCACTTGCAAAACTTTTAAACAAATAATTTCAGAAACATTATGGGCGGCTTAACCGCCCTTTTGTTTTACCCGATTTAGAAATTTTTTCTTATCTATTGACAATAGCCTTTTGTTATAATATAATAAAGGTACTAATTTAATGGAGGTATTATCCTATGTGTGATACAATTAAAAAGGTTCTCAAAATCGTTGGTATAATCGCTGCTATCGCAGGTGTTGCTGTTGCAGTTTACGCTCTTGTTAAGAAGTTCTGCCCCGCTTGCGGATGCAAATGCGACAAAGCAGTTGAAGATGACAAATGTGATTACGTTTCATGCTCTTGCTTCGAAGGCAAAGAGGAAGAAGCTGCTGAATAATTTAAATAGTTATCTTCTTAAAGCCGTTCCTTTTGGAGCGGCTTTTTTATTTATCCTTTGAGCCTGTGAAAACAGAAACAACAAGACCGCACATCAGCGCCGCCGTTATGCCTGCCGCACCCGAAGTGAGTGGCCCTGTTAAAGCGCCAAGAAGCCCCATTTCGCCCACCTGAACGGCTGTTCCCCTTGCGAGGGTGTAGCCAAAGCCAGTGAGGGGGATAGTTGCCCCTGCGCCTGCAAAATCAACCAACGGCTGATATGCACCTATGCCTTGCAGAATTACGCCTGCAACCACAAAGCAGACCAGTATTCGTGCAGGAGTTATTTTTGTTTTATCAATTAAAATCTGACCCACAACGCATATGAGTCCGCCAACAATAAATGCTTTAATATAATCCATAAAAAATCACCTTTTCAATGATATTTTTCATCACTGAAAAGGTGTTTATTATATGCAAATTTTTGAAATTATAAAAGTTCTGAAAATGAATAGATATATTCGTCGCTGAGATTTCGGATTATCTCTTCATCCTCAGCGGAGCTTTTATCATAAATTGCCACGGTGCGGAATCCGCCTGCCTTTGCGCCCTTAATGCCCTCATAAATATCCTCAAAAACAACACACTGAGAAGCGGAAAATCCGCATTTCTCTGCCGCTTTAAGATAAATATCGGGGAAACCCTTTCCCCTTTTTACCTCTTTGATAACAGTGATGCTGTCAAAAAGATGGGCAACATTATTTCTTTCAAGGGTCGGCATAAAAATATCTTCACTTGAAGCGGTGGCAATTGCAAGGCAAACGCCATTCTCTTTCAGCTTTCCAAGATATTCTTTTGCATACGGCTTCACAAGCACTTCGTTTGCAAATTTTTCCTGCGCCATATGATACCACTGAGCCATCACCTGCTGTGGAGTTTCTTTAAGGTTAAACTGCTCAATTGTATATTTTGCCGCACCCTCTGCGCCCAGAGGTGAAATAATTTTTGGGTAAGACGCAGGCATAATCAGATTATGGTTAGCAAAAAAATCTGCATCCACCTGATTCCACACATAGGATGAATCAAGCAAAGTTCCGTCAAGGTCAAAGATTGCGCATTTAAAATCTTTCATCATTTCAAATCAGAAGGTGAGAAGATTTGTGCCGACTTCGCCGTCAAAGCGTCTGTCAATAACAGCGTCAATTGCGGTGATAACAATTTCACCTGTTACGCTGATATTTGCTCTTTTAAGGTGTCCGCCGTGAATATTGCCGTTTTCATCTGCAATGTTGATGTGAAGATGAATATAGCTTTCGCCATTCATTGTGTTGATGTTGCCAACAAGTGAGGTGATTTCAAAATCGCCTTTCATGTTGATGCCCTTATACTGCTTGATTTTAGTGTTGAAGCAGCCAAAATCAACATCATTTGTTGCACCGATTCCGCTAACAGCGGCAAATTTTATATTCTCTTTTTTGGCAAAGCCAAGAAGTGATTCCACAAGCTCGTCGCCCTTATCCATTCTGACAACATATGTGTTACCGCATTTTGTATATTCCATATTATTCCACACCTTTCGGGTTTTCGTTAATATAATCTTCGATAATTTTTCCGTCCTGTATTCTTACAACACGCTGTGCTTCTTCGGCAATTCCGTTATCGTGGGTGATGAGGATTATGGTTCTGCCCTCTTTATGAAGCTGGTGGATAATTCTCATAACATCCTTGCCCGAACGGGAGTCAAGATTACCTGTAGGCTCGTCTGCAAGAATAATAGGAGGTCTTGCGGCAATTGCCCTTGCTATGGCAACTCTCTGCTGCTGACCGCCTGACATCTGCGACGGTCTGTGATACATTCTTTTTTCAAGTCCAACCATTTTAAGGGACTCTGTTGAAAGTTTATCTCTTTCGGCTCGTTTCATTCCACGGTAAACAAGGGGAAGCTCAACGTTGCCCTTTGCGGTGAGGCTTGAAATAAGGTTGAATCCCTGAAAAATGAAGCCGATTTTTTTATTTCTGATTTCTGAAAGCTCGTCATCGGTCATGTGAGAAACATCAATGCCATCCATATAGTATTCGCCAGATGTGCAGTTATCAAGCATACCAAGCATATTCATAAGCGTTGATTTACCCGAACCCGACTGACCGATAATTGCAACGAACTCGCCCTCTTCAATTGAAAGGCTAACGCCGTCAAGGGCACGAACCTCGTTTTCACCGGGATTGTATATTTTATAAACATTTTTTATATCTATAAGGCTCATATCAATCCCTCCTTAATGCATCAATAGGCAGCATCTTTGCGGCTTTTCTTGCAGGGTAAAGTCCGAAGAAAATACCAACGGCACTTGAGAAGCCAACTGCAATTGCGATAGTTGACACCTCTATCTTAATAGAAATTCCTGCATACCACGCAACAGCCGCCGCCATACCAACGCCCAAAATAAACCCGACTATTCCGCCTATCAAACAAAGAATAATTGACTCTGTAAGGAACTGGAACATAATGTTGGAGGTTTTTGCGCCGAGGGATTTTCTGATACCGATTTCTCTCGTTCTTTCTGTAACGGAAACCAGCATAATATTCATAACACCGATGCCGCCAACAAGCAGTGCAATTGCGCTGATACCTGCAACAAATGTTGTGAACACATTTATGATTTTATCAACAAGCACTGTGTATGTTTCCATATTAACAACATTATAAACATTTGAGCCAAAGTTGCCGTGCTTTGCATAAAGAATATTTTTTGCCGCATTGCCAACTGTTTTTGCCTGAGAGGAATCCTTTGCAGTAACATAAAGCATATTGTAGCCCTTTGAGTTGCTCATATTATCTGTTACTGTAATAGGTGCAACGATAGAAACCATTGCGGAGCCGCCCATCATAGTATCCTGCGTGTTGCCCATATTGGCAGACATTTCGCTATACATTGAAACGGTTGAATTTGCAGATGATGTACTTGCAGAAAGGTCGGCACTTGTAACACCGATAATCCTGAATTTAACCACCTGACCGTTCACCTGAAAGTTGATGTATTCGCCAACACAATCAAGTGAATTATAAAGAACCATTGCGCCAAGCTCTGAAATAACGCAGACATTTGCGGCATTTTTATTCTCTTCCTCTGTGAAGAATCGACCACGGCGCATGGTGATATTCATAACATGGCTCAAATCTTCGTTGCCCGAAAGCACAAAGCAGATAGCTGTTTCATTATCGGTATAAGCTGAGCCGATTTTATAATCCATAGGTGAAACATACTGAATTGAGTCAATGCCACGAAGGCTTTCAATGTCTTCTTTTGTAATAAGCTCTGCGGCAGTTGCATCAGTTTTAACCTGAATCGAAACTGCGCCCGAGCTCATACTGCTCATAATATCAACGATATAATCCTTACCGCCGTTACCAACAGTTATTATAGCAATAACAGAGGCAACACCGATAATTATGCCGAGCATAGTCAGTATTGAGCGCATCATATTGGTGCGTATACTGAATACGGCAATCTTAATATTTTCCCAGATACTCATGGATTACCTCCGTACTCAGTCAACATTATGTGCGATTACTTTATCTCCGTCAGCCATGGTAGCAACAGGAGTTCTGACGATAATCTCGCCTGCCTTAACACCTGAAACGATTTCGTAATAAGTTCCGTCAAAAATGCCTGTTTCAACTGTTTTGCGTGAAATTGTGCCTTCCTGCGCATTATAAACATAAACATAAGCGTGGCTGTCATCATACTGAATAGATTCAACAGGAACAGTTACACAGCCTTTCTTTTCTTCAACATCAATTGAAATATCAGCGTCCATACCAATGATAATTCCGCTATCGGGCTTATTAACAGAAACAACTGCTTCAATTCCGCCAGATGCTCCGCCTGTGCCGCCCATAAGTGAGCTTATATCAAAGCTTGAGCTTGATGTTGCAACTGCGGCAATAAATGTAACCTCGCCACGGAGTGTTTCGCCTGTTTCAGACATAACATCAACAGTCTGACCAACATGAACATTGCCAAGGTCGCCCTTATTGAGCATAAACTTGATTTCAAGAGGATAATACTGAACGGTTAAGCCCTCACCGCCCTGTGAGAAAAATCCTGAAACGAGAGATGAAACATCGCCACCAGACATTGCCGCACTTACGATTGATGCTGCGTCAAATGATGAAGCATCCTTTGCTCCGTCAGCAGAGATTATTTTGCCGGATTTGATATTTACTTCGCTAACAACGCCGTCATGCTTTGCAACCCAGCCGCCGTTGAGTGTATCAATCTTTTCCTGTGTTTCGTTATATGCTTTAAGAGCGGCATCATAAACTGATTTATAAACAGATTCAAGGTTGCCGTTAGATTGAGCCTGACTCATTGCCTTGCCTGCTTTAAGCGTTGCAAGCTCAAGCTGTGCCTGCATAAGCTCATACTGTGAAGAACCGCCAGACATTGAACCCATAAGCTGTGAAAGGTCATAGCCACTGCTCATTGATGATACAGATTCAAGCATCTCTTTCATTTTCTGAAGGTCGGGATTATTCTTCATAATGCTTTCAATAATCTTACCTGAAAGAGATTTATCCTCTGTGATTTTTTCAAGATTTTCTTTTGCAGCCTCTGCCTGCTCCTTTGCTTTCTGTGCATTTTCTGCGGCAGTTTTTTCAGCTTCTTTCTGAGCCTTTTCAGCCTCTTTTTCAAGCTTTGCAACTTTGCTTTCAGCTTCTGCTATTTTCTTCTCAGTTTCTGCAAGCTGACCCTGTGCCGTGGTGATACCAGACTTGTAATCGTCATAAGCTTTTTTAGCTTTGTTAAGAGCCGCCTGCTTTTCGCTCAAAGCTTCGTTCAGTGATGAAGCGTCAAATGTTGCAAGGACATCGCCCTTTTTAACAACCTGACCAACCTTAACATTTACTTTCTGAACCTTGATGCCAGCAGGTGCTGTAAACTTGCCCTCAGAAGAGGATGACACTGTGCCTGATGTTTCGTAAGTCGCTGTAACATTTCTTTTTGAAACAGTTACCACGTCGGCATCGTAGCCTTTATCAAACCAGCCACGCATATAGCCGATAACAACGACTAACAGTGCAAGAATCACAGCAGCTAAAATGCTGAGAAAAACAATTTTTTTCTTACTCATTTTCTTTTCCATATAAACATACCGCCTATTATTTTAGTCTAATCATAATTATACAACTGCTAAGGACAAAAATCAATCGAATAAACACAAATTTACATTTTAGAAACAACTATTTTTGCAAAATAATATCGGCATGGCTCTCATCTTTATTTTTCAGAAAGCCGTACCGATTTTTTAATTATTTATTTAAGTCAACGCTGTAATTTCTGATATAAATTGTGGTGATTGCATCAACATAATGGAAAAGAGTTCCGTCATCAAAAAGGCAAGCTGTCATGCCCTCTGCTTCGATTGAATCACTGCCGCTATCTCTCATGCAGAAAACATCTGTTTTGCCTGTTGCAAGGTCAATTGCATATGTAGGCTTGAATCTTTCGCCATCATCAGAAGAGAGATAAAGTATTCCGTCAACAACATCGCCGCCCTGAATTGAATGAATCATTTTATCAAGTGAAACAGAGCCAATATAACTGCAATTATCGTTTATATCGAGCATTTTAATTTCTGTAACATAACTGAATGAGCTGAAATAAAGCACATCATCACTAACTGTGCACCAAGACAGATGTCCGTCGCCTTTACACTCAGCGGGGATAACCTTGCTTTCAATAAATTTAAGTGTTTCTGCATCATAAATCATAACCGCAGGATTTTCAAAATTCTTATCTTCACAGCCGATATAAAGCTTACCGTTGTAGTAACAGCCATCGCCAAGGTGATTATAGCCCTTATTCATAAGATAAGGCGGAATGCACATTTCGTTTACATCAACAACCTCGCCTGTCTTTACATCAGTTTTTGTAATTGCGTTGTAATTAACAGGTTTAACTGCACCAAAGTGGTAGAAATATTTGCCGTCTGTGGCAATACCCTGTGTCATGCCCATACCGTCATTAAGTGCGTATGAATATGTGCTTTTAAGCTCCATATTTTCGGGCTTTTCTTTTGGCTGACCGATAAACAATGAGCCGCAGAATGACACAATCACAAGAAGCCATGACACTGATTTTTTGAGCAATAAAATAAATTTAACCATTTATAAAACCTCCGTTTTAAAGTGTAACTCCGTCTTTGAAAATTGCGATTTCTCTGTAACCGTTTTTTTCGTTGAGAGTTCTCTCTTTGCCAGAAGCAACAAAGACAATTTTTTCTAAAAGTTCTTCGCAAAGTTCATCAAAATTTTCTCCAGAAAGAACCTTGCCTGCATCAAAATCTATCCAACCTTTTTTCTTATTAAAAAGCTGAGTATTTGAAGAAATTTTTAATGTAGGAACAGGTGCGCCAAGGGGCGTTCCCCTGCCCGTTGTGAAAAGAATTATGTGCGCTCCACTGGCGGTAAGATTTGTTGTGGACACAATATCGTTGCCGGGTCCTGTCAGAAGATTCAACCCCGACTCGGTACATTTTTCGCCATAATCAAGCACCGCAGAAACAGTTGCACTTCCGCCCTTTTGAATACATCCCAAAGATTTTTCTTCAAGGGTTGTAATGCCGCCTTTTTTATTTCCCGGGGAGGGATTTTCATAAATAACCTGCCCGTGAGCTTTAAAATATTCTTTAAATCCGTTGATCATTTCAACAGCAGAATTAAAAACTTTTTCATCCTTTGCCCTGTTAAAAAGAATTGTTTCTGCGCCAAACATTTCGGGTACTTCCGTGAGGATAACTCTGCCGCCGATCGAAGTTAATTTATCAGTTAATTTTCCGCAAAGAGGGTTAGCTGTTACACCCGAAAATGCGTCGCTTCCTCCGCACTTAAAGCCAACAACAAGCTGTGAAAGGCTTATCTTTTCTCTTCTTTCTTTTGAAGCTTTTTCGCAAAGCTCGCCGATAATTTTGAGAGCAGATTCTATTTCATCTTCCACATCCTGCGTTACTAAAGTTCTGACCCTTTCTTTATCGTAATCTTCAAGAGTCGGGAGGAAAGAATCAAGATTATTATTTTCACATCCAAGGCTTAAAACAAGCACACCCGAAGCATTTGGATGCTTCACAAGTCCGCCCAAAATCTTTTGAGTATAGCACTGGTCATCGCCCAATTGTGAGCAGCCGTAAGGGTGAGTAAATGCAAAAATTCCATCGCACTTTTCGCCATAAATTTCGTTGGCTCTTTTGCAGATAATTTCTGCCGTTTTGTTGACGCATCCAACTGTTGGAATTATCCAGATTTCGTTGCGGATTCCAACACTTCCGTCAGCTCTTTTGTAGCCGTCAAAAAATTTTTCTTCGCCGTTTAATTTACAAAGCTCAACAGGGTTATACTCGTAATCAATCACATCGGAAAGGTTTGTTTTCATATTGTGAGTGTGCACCCATTCGCCCTGTTTTATATCCGCAGTGGCATGACCTATGGGGTAGCCGTACTTGATAATATTCTCGCCCTTTTTTATATTTTCAAGGGCAATTTTATGACCGAAAGGGATTTCATTTTCGGCGGTAATTTCCATAACAAAATCGCCCTTTCCGATTTTTTCAACGCAAAGGGCAACATTATCTTTTTCATTTATTTTTATTGAATTCATCATAAAATTTTCTCTATAGCGGCTTTCATTCCAAGTGAATTTATATCGTCAAGATACTGCGAAACAAGCTCTTCCATTCCGCAGATTTCTGTAAGATTTCTTCCCCAGAAATTCTCATTTGAAAGGACAACTTTCACTGTGTTTTCGCTATGCCACGCATCATTAAAAAATTTCAGAACTTCACAATTATCTCTGATTTCATATTTTTCACCGTTGCGTGTGCCAAAATATTTTTCGCCGTCAAATTCGCCTTTATAAAATCGAATAAGTGCCGCTAAACCGAATGTGAGAATTGGCGGCAAAGCACCTTTCTGATTATAAAAATCTACTAAAGTGTCGAGGCATCTTGCCTTATATTTTGAAACAGAATTGAGGGAAATATCAAGGAGTCTATGCTTGATAAAGGGATTCTCAAATCTTTCAATAACTGCGTTTGCAAAAGCTGAAAGTTCGCTTTCGGGCAGATCGATTGTAGGAATTATTTCACTGAACATTGCCTTGCGGATATACTCTTTCAGCGTGCTGTCATTCATCATTTGAAGCACAATATCGTATCCGCAATGGAAAGCGCCAAGAACGCTGACAGTGTGTGCACCGTTGAGGATTCTGACCTTGCGTGTTTTATAAGGTGCAATATCCTTTGCAAAAACAACATTCAATCCTGTTTCATTTGCAGGGAATTTTTCCGCCCATTTTTCATCACATTCTATCGCCCAGAAAAGGAACGGCTCGCAGGTGTCAATACAATTATCTTTATAACCAAATCTTTCGCAAAGTGCGTCTGCTTCGTCTTTCGGGTAACCTGTAACGATTCTGTCAACAAGAGTGTTAGCAAAACAGCAGGCATCGTTGAGCCACGAAATGAAGCCAGTTGGCAGGCTCCAATCGTCTGCATATTGCAAAACAATTTTCTTTAAATTCTCGCCGTTTTTTTCAATAAGTTCGGCAGGTAAAATAAGCAAACCTTTGCTTAAATTTCCGTCAAAAAATTTGTATCTTTCATAGAGAATTTTTGTAAGCTTTGCAGGGAAAGATGCAGGCGGATTGCTGCTGATTTCATCATCGGGATTATAATAAATTCCAGCTTCGGTTGTGTTAGAAATTACAACCTGCAAAGAATCTTCACAGGCATACTTCAGAATTTTTTCAAAATTCTTTTTAGGATTCACGCACTCTTTAACGCTTGTGATAACCTGCGAATTATCAACAGTTTCGCCGTTTTCTTTGCCTCTTACAACAACGGTATAAAGGCAATTTTGCCCATTGAGAACATCAGAAAAATCGCTGCCGTTTGGCTGGCACATAACAACACTGCCGTTAAAATTATTCTGGCTGTTCATTTTTTCAACAATAAAATCTGCAAAGGCACGGAGAAAATTTCCCTCTCCAATCTGCAACACTTTTACAGGGCAATCGCCATAAGTTTTCTGAACTTTTTTGCTTATCATTTTATACTCTCGTTTCAAGAATTTCTGCCTTGCCGTCAACTGAAAAATCGCCAGCATTTGCAGGGATAAAAATGCTCTCGCCCTTTTTAAAATCAAGGGTCTTTTCACCGCAGATTACCTTTGCATTTCCCTCAAGGCAAAGAAGTGAAACGAATGAAGTTTCGTCTGCAACGCCGTCAAACTTGCCGTCAACTTTAAGGTTATACATTTTGAAAAGGTCGCATGAAGTAAGCTCTGTGCGCTCTGCGAACTGGAACTTTTCAACCTTTCTGCTATCAGCATCGGGGATTTCGGGAGGGCAAAGCTTTGTTACATCTGCCGCTTTATCAACATGAAGTGGACGGGGCTTGCCGTCTGCGCCAAGTCTGCCGTAGTCATAAATTCTATATGTTGTATTTGAATTCTGCTGAACCTCTGCAAGCATAATACCCTTGCAGATAGCGTGCATTGTGCCTGCCTCAATAAAGAAAAGGTCGCCTTTTTTAACCTTAACTTTGTTTACGATGTCAAGCATCTTTTCGCTCTGTGCAGCTTCTTTAAATTCTTCAACAGTTACATCACGGTTAAAGCCCAGAATAAGCTCTGCGTCATCATCACAATCAAGGATGTACCAAGCCTCTGTTTTGCCATATTCACCCTCAACACGCATTGCATATTCATCATCGGGATGAACCTGAATTGAGAGATTATTTTTGGCATCAATGAGCTTAATAAGAATTGGGAAAAATTCAAATTTCTGACCGTTTGTGCCGCAGATTGATTTATCGTTTTCATAAATTTCCTGCAAGGTTTTGCCTTTATATTCGCCCTCAGTTACAACAGCGGGACCAGCCTTGTGGCATGAAAGAACCCATGCTTCAGCAGCAGGACTTTTATCTGTTTCTATGCCGTATTCATCAATAAGGCGGCTGCCGCCCCAGATGTAATCTGCAATAAAGGGTGTAAGTTTAATCATTTCCATCGTTATCACTCCGTGTTTTTTTAGTTATCAATCCGTATTTTTTAATGAGCTTCAAACGCTCGTTGCCAGTCTGAAGAGAGCGTTTGCCGTGAGTCAGATTTGACAACAATCTTAACAGCCACGCAACAGGCAAAAGGAACGGATATTTTTTTGCAAATGGGTATTGATTTTTTAATCTTTTCGTTGGCGGGAAAAGAATTTTTTTAAGGGACGATTTGCCTGTAAATTTGGTTGATGTTACATTGGCGGAATGGATTCTGTCTTTATCAGATTTTCCAAGTGAACCGCTGCTGAAAACATCCTGAGCAAAGCTTTCGTCAACCTCTTTGTTTGTGAATGTAAAAACATCCTCACAAAAATATTTTTTTATGAATGCTGTAATCTCTGCCGCAAAGTTAAACGCCTTTGCTTTTTTAAGCATTGTTCCAGCATATTTAAAGTCGATTTCATCCTTATAATTTTTTATAAAAAGGGCAATGTCAAGAAGCTGTTTTATACCAACTCCAGAATAAATAAAATGAATTGCCGCATGAAGAAAAAGGTAAATGAAATTATCTGTTCTTGAAAGTGAAACAATTCCGTTTTCGTTGACAATTGATCTGCCTTTATAATTGTCAAAAATTCTGTTCCAGCTTTCATAGCTTTTTTCTGTTGGGAACGGAGAAAAGTGAACCTCAAAATATACAGAATATTTTTTGTTGACCCAATGCTTTTCATCTCTGCCCTCGCCCGCTTCTTCAAAGCCCATAGAAACAAGCTCATTCTTTAACGGCTCATAATCTTCGGGCTCAATCAGCAAATCTTCGTCAAGGGAGGTTCTGCTTTCTGGCTTCGGATAAAGTCGTCTGAGCACCTCGCCCTTTAAAACAACGGGAGCAACATTTTTCTTTTGCAGCTCTTCATAAATGCTTGCAAAAGTAAGTGAGCGCACCGCTTGAAAAGACATCTCTTTAAAAGCAGAATGCTTGAACCACATAGCATACTTCTCGGGAATTTTGCCCTCAAACACTTCAATCATTTTGTCGTAAATCATACCGACAACTGAATGTGCGCTGCTGAGCGCAAAAAGGTTGCCCCAATCCGCAAAATCAGAAAATTCCGAAAAATCCTCCTGCTTTTGGAGAACGGCACTTTGTATTAACTTCAGCAATAATTCTTCGTAAGGTTTCATAATCATTCCTGCGTTCTGAGTTTTTTTAGCATGGCGATTTCTTTTGCATAACCGTCAAGCTCGTTTGGTGTTTCAAGATAAAACGGAATATCTTTGAGATATTTGTTGTTGATAATATTTGTAAATGCTTCGATGCCAATATGACCTTCACCGATTTTTTCGTGCCTGTCTTTATGAGCACCGCACACATTCATGCTATCGTTAAGATGAATAGCTTTCAGCCTGTGGATTCCGATAATTTTATCGAACGCTTCAAGCACTCCGTCAAGGTCATCTTTAATGTTATATCCGCCATCATGCACATGGCAGGTATCAAGGCAGACACCGATTTTTTCTTTTATATTCACGCCCTCAATAATGCCTGCAATTTCTTCAAAGGTCTTGCCAACCTCTGTGCCTTTGCCAGCCATTGTTTCAAGAAGAATAATCGGCTTCTGCTCGGGTGTGATTATTTTATTAAGAAGGTCTGTAATCTGCTGTATTCCTGTTTCTGCGCCCTGCCCTGTATGACTGCCGGGGTGGAAGTTATACATACATTCTTGAAGAAGTGAAAGACGCTTCAAATCATCCTCCATTGTCTCCGAGGCAAACTCCCTTGTTTCGGGATTGGAAGAGCACGGGTTGAGGGTATAAGGTGCGTGAGCCAAAAAGCTTGTTATATTATTCTCTTTGCAGAAAGAGAGAAACTTTCCAACATCTTTTTCGTCAATAGATTTTGCCTTACTGCCCCGTGGATTTCTCGTAAAAAACTGCATAGTGTTGGCACCGATTGAAAGTGCCTCCTTGCCCATGTGATAAAATCCTTTTGAAACAGAAAGATGACAGCCGATTTTAAACATAAATAGCCTCTTTTATAAAAATTGGGAAATTAAAAATTACTGCATAATATGGCAAAAAAGAGCCGAGATGCGGCTCTTTTTTTATTTTAGAAATTACAGTCTATATTGTTACCACTTGAAGTTGTTCATTACAACTGTGCTTGCAGCCTCAGCAACGCCTGATGAGCCCATAACACCGTCAATGTCAACATGGAATGAATACTTAGCTGTGTAAGATGTAATCTTGCCGTCTTTTGTAACATCCATTGTTATAACTGCACCGCTGTATCTTTCTTTGATTGATGCATTGCTGCAGCCAGGAACCTCTGCAATAGCTGAGTAGATGTTTTCAGCTGTCTTGTGATCCCAGTAATCCTTATCTTTTTCACCGCATGAAACGCCGCTCTTATCAAGAGCTGTTTTGCTGTTCTGTGTAACCTTACCGTTTGTTACAGCTGATGAACCGTCTTTAAGAGCTACTGTGATTGTGTATGAGCTGCCCTTGTCATCACACTTAATGCCTGCGATATCAGCAGCAGAAAGTGATGATGCGAGGAAATACTTATGATAGCTGTCTGCGTCAGCAGATGTTACTGTCTTAGCGAACTTGTTGCCGTCGCCAACGCCCATGAATTTATAAACGATTGACTTGAATGATTTAAGTGCAAGGCCTGCTTCGTATTTTTTCTCAACAGTTGTTCTTGTTTTTGAGAAGCCAACTTTTTTGTCAACAGCTTTTTTAGTTGCGCTGTTGTAGATGTTGAGAATGTCAGCTGTTGATAATGACTTTTTAGCTGAGCTGTCTTTTTTGCCTGAATCAGTTTTGATTGTTGCAGGCTTGATAGCTGAAGCTGATGAATCTGAAGATGATGTTGAGCCGTCAGTTGAGCTGTCTGAAACAACTGCTGATGTATCGTCTGCAACAACATCGTCTGCTGATGAAGTGTCGTCTGCTACATCTGCCACTGTGTCATCTGCAACAACATCGTCTGCTACTGAAGTGTCGCCTGCAACATCTGCTGTGCCAGCTGACTGGCTGCTTGATGTGCCTGTTTTGCCTGCAATTTCAAGCTTGTTTTCGTTAACTTTATCTGTGATTGTGCTTGCGCCCATTGCAATGATACCAACGCAAAGAAGAGCTGAGATGCACTGAATAAGTGCTGCGCTTACATCGGGGTTGCCGCCCTTTGCTTTCTTTTCAGCTTTTTTGTCTGCTTTCATTGCTTTTTTCTGTTCTTTTGATAATTTTTCTTTACTCATACGGATTCCTCCTGCTTAATAAGCCGCATAACCGACCAAATTATACGATTTTATTATATATTAAAGAAATTTATTTTTCAAGCCTTTTTAAATATTTTTCTGCTATTATGAGGGAGTTTTCACTAATTGACCGTCTGTTGCGCTAAATAATAACTCTTCATCCTTTGACATTACGCCGATGCTTACCGAAACATCGTCAAAATTATTCTCTTTAAACTGGTCAAGGCAGGTCTGGCTCATAGAAACAATTCCATCCTCAAGGCTCTTCCACATATCAGGCTCTTTCTGATAAAGTGAAATGCAGGTATCAGCATCCCTTTCATAGGTCGAAACGATAACCAGCTGTTTTTTATCGGGGTTATAATTGCCCTCAGAGAAGCTTCCCTGTGCAAGGAACTTGCTCTTTACATCTCTGATAATTTTCTCTGCAAGCTCTTCCCTTGTTTTGATTGTGTTATCTGAGCTAACCTTTGGGAATGCAATGAAGTCTTCTTTAAAATCCACTCTTTTTTCATCGCCGTTTTCGTCTTTGAATGTGCAGAAATCAAGCCTTGCATATGCACAGCTTTCCACATTAAAAGAAAAGGTTGCGTTGGCTCCGTTTTTCACCTCAATAGGGTAAACCACCTCATCTGTTTTAACAACAATTTTATCCTTTGAAAAAGCCGAAACAAATCCCGAAAGCGAGCTGATATTTTTGCCCGTATTATTTTTAACCGTGAAATTGACTGTGCAATTTTTATCATTCACTATAATTTCACCGCTGACAGGTTCAATGCTTTTTGCGACACCGCACCCATAAAAGCACGAGCAAATAATTGCCATAATAATCAATACAGAAAAAAATCTTTTCACAATAAAACTTCCTTTATATTTGTTAATAAAATTATACATTACTGTTAATTTTTTTGCAATAGTTGTTTTTAACACTTGTTTTAGCGGGTATAATGTAATATAATATATTGAATTGTTATGTGCAGAGGTGAAACAAATGGAAACATTAGCTTATATCACAAGATACATTCTGCCGATTATCTGCGTTACAGTGGCGGTGGTTTGTCTTTCATCACTATTAAAAACAAAATCGCCAAAGGTTACTCCAGCTGTTTTTGTTGATAACGTTAACGGCGAGCAATACCCTATCACTCATTGGGAAACATCAATAGGCAGAAGTAATTCATGCGATATTGTGCTGAATTTTGAAACTGTAAGCCGTTTCCATGCTGTTCTTACAAAGCAGAAAAAGGGCTGGGTTCTGACAGATACTTTTTCACGCACAGGTACATATATCAACGGTGAAAAAATAAGCGAACCCACGGTAATTCAAAGCGGTGATAAAGTGATTTTTGGCGGAACATCGCTGACTTTCAGAGAGAGGTAATTATGGATAACTTAAAAGGTGCAAAAAGAATTGTTGTAAAGGTGGGCACATCCACCCTCACATATGAAACAGGCAAGGCAAATATAAGAAGAATCAGAAAGCTGGTTGAGGTTCTTTCAGACCTTAAAAACAGCGGTATGCAGGTGGTTCTTGTAACATCCGGTGCAATCGGTATCGGTGTTGGCAAATTAGGTCTTTCTGCAAAGCCGAAGGACACCCCCGGCAGGCAGGCGGCGGCAACCGTTGGTCAGTGCGAGCTTATGTTTATGTATGATAAGCTCTTTGCTGAATTTGGTCATATAACAGGTCAGCTTCTTGTTACAAAGCTTGACTTTGAAAATGAAGAGCGTAAAAACAACCTTTCAAACTCTTTCAACAAGCTGTTTGAATATGGTGCAGTACCCGTTGTTAATGAAAATGATGCTGTTGCCGTTGACGAAATTGTTTTTGGCGATAACGATAATCTTTCTGCAATTGTTGCAAACCTTATAGACGCAGACGGACTTATTATCCTTTCAGATATTGACGGACTTTTCAGCGGAAATCCAAAAACAGACGATAATGCAGTGCTTATCCCTGTTGTTGAAAAAATCACAGAAGAAATTGAAACACTTGCAGGCGGTGCAGGCTCTAACAGAGGAACAGGCGGAATGATTACAAAAATCCATGCCGCAAAGGTTGCAGGCAGTGCAGGCATCCCCACAGCTATTATAAACGGATCAAACCCCGAAGATATTTACAGACTTATTGAGGGCAGGCAGACAGGTACTTTCTTCCGCCCCGAATCAAGAGAGGAATGATAAATATGATGCAGGAAATCGGCAAAAAAGCAAAGGCAGCCGAAAGAATTCTTTCAACAGCCAGCACAGACACTAAAAACCGTGCACTTTATATGATAGCTGACGCTCTTGTGGCAAATGCTGAGCAGATTCTCACAGCCAACATGAAAGATGTAAGGCGTGCCAGACTTAACGGAATGAAAGAAACTCTTGTTGACAGACTTATTCTCAACCGTGCAAGAATTGAAGCTATGGCAAAGGGTGCGGCTGATGTTGCGGCGGCAGATGACCCTATCGGCAAGGTTACCAGTGGTTCAGTAAGACCCAACGGATTAAAAATAGAAAAGGTTGCAGTTCCACTTGGTGTTATTGCCGTGATTTATGAAGCAAGACCGAATGTTACACTTGATGCTGCTGTGCTTTGCCTTAAATCTGGCAATGCGGCAATTTTAAGAGGTGGCAAAGAGGCTATTACATCAAATATGGCAATTGCGAATGTTATGAGAAAAGCAATTGAAAAAGCAGGACTTCCTGCTGACTGTATTCAGCTTGTGGAGGACACAACACACGAGGGTGCAAACGAGCTTATGCGCCTTAATAAATATGTTGATGTTATTATCCCAAGAGGCGGTGCTGGTCTTATAAAAGCCTGCGTTGAAAATTCAACTGTTCCCGTTATTGAAACAGGCACAGGCAACTGCCATGTTTATGTTGACAAAGCGGCTGATATTGACATGGCAACAAAAATTGTTGTTAACGCAAAGGCATCAAGGCCGTCTGTTTGCAACGCATGCGAAAGTCTGCTTATTCATGAGGATATTGCCCGTGAGGCTGTTCCTGCAATCTGCTCCGCTTTAAGAGCAAACAGAGTTCTTATTCATGCAGACGAAAAAATTCACGCAATGTTCCCCGATTCAATCCTTGCAGACGAAAGCGACTGGGGCACAGAATATCTTGATTATATCATCAGTGCAAAAATTGTTTCATCTGTTGACGAAGCAATTGACCACATCACAAAATATGGCACAGGTCATAGCGAATGTATTGTAACAAACGATTATTTCACCGCAAACAAATTCACAAAATCAGTTGATGCCGCCGCAGTTTATGTTAACGCTTCAACAAGATTCACAGACGGCGGTGAGTTTGGCTTTGGTGCAGAGATTGGCATTTCAACCCAGAAGCTTCATGCAAGAGGTCCTCTCGGACTTTCCAATCTCACAAGCGAAAAATATATTGTTACAGGCGAAGGTCAGATAAGATAACAAAGGCGGTGCTTCAGATTGTCTGAAAACAATCCAAAAAAGAAAAAAGACCGCAAAGGCGCATTTGCCCTCGGTCTTGTAATAATTCTTCTTGCAGTTATCGGCGCAGGTTTTCTTGTGAACCTCGGCATAGGGCAGATACACAAGCTCACTGATAACGAAAAAGAGAAAAAAGAATACACCTCATATCTTTCACCTGTTGTTACGCTGGATGTTAACCCGTTTGACGATATTACAGGCGCAGATATGAAAGATTTAATATGCTCATCAATCCTTTCCTTGCTTGATGACGGTGAAAAAAGTCCCTACGATTTTGAATTTGTTGAGGGCGAAGTTTCGGGTATGGGAATCCCGCAGAAAACTGTTGAAGAGGCTTTCAAGGCTCTTTTTGGCACAGAGGTTAAGCCTGTTCACCAGAGCGTTGAATGTTCCACCTGCATTTTCACTTATCAGAGCCAGCAGCAGAGATATATTATCCCTGTAACAGGCTATGACCCTGCATATGTTCCCGAAATTGCTGACATCAACAAAACAAAAGAGGGCTCAATTGAGCTTCTCACAGGCTACATTTCTTATGGGGACTGGAGCAAGGCAGAGGGAAAGTTTGAATCCCCCGAGCCGTCAAAATACAGAAAAATTACACTGAGAAAAGCAGACAAAGGCTACTATATCAGTGCAATTCAGAACGCAGAAGCATCTGGGAAAAAATAAAGGTGAGTTTATGAAAGAAATTTTCAGCACAAAAGTTTTTGAAGAGGGATTTATCAAAGAGGTTCACGCTTCAACAATTCTTAAAGTCGGAGAGAATCAGTTCCTTTGCGCTTTCTTTGGAGGAAGCAAGGAGGGCAAGGACGATGTAAAAATCTGGCTTTCTGAATTTAACGACGGCAAATGGAGCGTTCCCCGAATTGTGGCAGAGGGTCATGAAGAGCCTTGCTGGAATCCCGTTCTTTTTGAATATGACGGCAAGATTATGCTATTTTATAAAATGGGCAAGCCTATTCCAAAATGGAGAACTATGCTCATAGAATCCTTTGACAACGGCAAAACATGGAGCGAGCCTGTTGAGCTTGTTGAGGGTGATAAAGGCGGCAGAGGTCCTGTTAAAAATAAGGCTATCCGCCTTGCAGACGGCAGAATCTGCGCCCCCGCTTCAATTGAAACTCCGCTTCACTGGGATTGCTTCACAGATATTTCATCTGACGGCGGCAAAACTTGGGAGCGAAGCAAGGATGTTCCGTTCTGTCATCTTAAAGCAAAGGGCAAGGGCATTATTCAACCAACCTTGTGGGAGGACGGCGATAAAATTTATATGCTCACCCGCTCAACAGAGAGCAGAATTATGATAAGCGAATCTGCTGACGGTGGCAAAAGCTGGTCCCCTGCAAAGGAAACGGAGCTTTTCAACAACAACAGCGGTATCGACTGCGTGAAGCTCAATGACGGCAGAATCGTTGTTATTCACAACCCCATTCCAGAGGATTGGGGCGACAGAAATATTATCGCCTTTGCAGAGAGCAACGATAACGGCAAAAGCTGGTCGCCCTGCACTATCATTGAAAAGGACGAGGACACTGACGCTGAGTTTTCATACCCTGCAATTATTTGTGATGACAAATATATTTACACCACATATACACATTACAGAAAGAACATAATGTTCAGGATTTTTGAAATATAAAAATGAGGGGCTGTTCATAAAGAGAGTTCTATTTAGGGATTTTTGAAACAAGAGAATTTTTAATCGACACTCTTCAAGCAGAAACGCAAAACTAAAGACCACACTGAATGATAAAACCTTTAGTGTGGTCTTTTCTATTTTAAAGGAATAAGAGCTCCATATCTAAATTATGCTATAAAATATATTTTGCCAAAAACAAAATCATTCAGTGTTATCCGAATAAAACTTCTCTGGCTTCACATTAAGGGTTCTGCATATCTTAATCACCGTATCAAATGATGCTCCGCCAATATCCCTTGATAACAATGTCATCAGCGTACTGTACGGTATGTCGGCTTCAACAGAAAACTGTCTTAAACTTGGGTACTTGTCAAGAATCAAGTTGCGAAGTAGTAGTTCCCGACTCATTTTGAATCCTCAACAACGATGATTTTTGCACCTTTCTCTTCAATCGCCACAACCTGTTCTTCCGTACAGTCCCAATCGGTGATAATTGTATCAAAGGAATCGACATCACAGACTTTTATAAAAGAGTTCACGCCGATTTTTGTGCCCGGCATTAAAAGACAGCGTTTGCGGCTGTTACCGATAACCGTTCTCTGAAATGCCGCCGTTTCGTCCGTGCCGTTGGAAAGTCCGAATTCCGCCGTAAGTCCTGAGCCTGTGATAAAGCAGAGGTCAAAATGCAGACGGCTCACAAATTCATTGGCAAGAGAGTCAACCAAAGAACCGCTTTGACGCATTTTTCCGCCCGCAACATAAACATCAATGTTTTCAAAATCTCTCAGCTCTTTTGCGGTATCCACCGAATTGACCACAACGGTGAAATGAAAATCACGGGGCAAAAGCGAAATCATAATATGACCGAACGAACCGCTTGTAAGATACACAGTGTCGTTCTCTTTTATCATATTGACTGCCGCACGGGATATTTCCTTGTAATTGTCATAAACGGGCATATTCACAAAATCACGGTTTGCGGGCGGTCTTACGCCGACCTGACGGAGAATAATAGCACCGCCGTGCGTTCTTTGACAGATTCCTTTCTGTTCAAGCATACGCAGGTCTCTGCGTACCGATTCGTCTGATATTCCGTATTTTTCGGTGATTTCAGAAATTGTAATTTTGCCGTTGGTTTTAATTATATCCGATATTTCCTGATGGCGTTCTTCCATAAACATAGGGTTTCCTCCTGAATAAAATATTTGTATATCGAATTCGATATATCTATAATACAACAACATCGGGAATAAATCAATATAATCGGCAATCGGATTTGCGTATATTTTTTAAAAAATCAGCGGCAGGTTTTCTCCCGCCGCCTTATAGCCATACAATGAGTTGTATTTACCAAACCGGAACTGTTTTCTTTGAAAGCATTGAAATTTTATGCTGATTTGCTATAATAACAGCAGTAAAAA
>JAZLLI010000026.1:0-9692 GCA_045598085.1 Acutalibacteraceae bacterium | reverse complement strand
AACACTTAAAGGCTCATCATTTATCGGCATTGCAGATTTACGCGCACCTGACGGACTTGTTCACATAGGTGCACTTACAATAAATCTTCTCCCTGTGCTGATGACTTTTTTCAATATCATTTCAGGCGTTATCTATACAAGAGGATTGCCTGCTAAAGACAAAATTCAGACATATGGTCTTGCAATTCTGTTCCTTGTTATTCTTTATAAAAGTCCCTCAGGTCTTGTATTTTACTGGACACTCAACAACTTCTTCTCCTTGTTAAAAAATGTATTTTTAAAGCTGATTAAGAACCCCAAAAAGGTTATTAACGCTTTGCTTCTGGTTATCGGTTCAGCCGCATTTGTTTATTTCCTGTTTATCAAAGAAAGCTCTTTGTGTTTAAAATTAGGCATAACAGTATTCTTTATTGTATGCGTGCTTCCAACAATTTTTGGCTTATTAAAAAAATCAGGCAAATCCCTCAAGGCTTCAATGCCCTTTAATTCAATAGACAATAAGCAGACTAACATCATTTTCTATCTCAGCTTGTCAGTTATTTTCCTTTTGCTCGGTTTGCTTATTCCTGTTGAAACAATTAAAGTTTCACCTGTTGAGTTTATCAGCACAAACTACGGTCCGCTGGGCTTGATTGTGAACACAGCCACAATTTATATTGGTCTGCTGTTTGTATGGGTAAATATTTTTTACCTGTTTTCAAATGCTTCTGTCAGAAAAGCTTTTTCAGTTTTCAGCAGTGCATTTGCAGTGGCAGGCATCGCCGATTATATGTTCTTTGCAAGAAAGCTGGGAACAATGTCCACCTGCTTTGTTTATGATAAATATCCAATCTTCAGCTCAAAAGAGATTTTGATAAACCTTGCGGTTGTGGGCTTTATCGCTTTGCTTGTGTTTATTTTATATGATAAAAAGGTTCAGATTGCCAAAAGACTTTTTCAGATTCTTTGCCTCACATTGTCTGTGATGATTGTTATCAGCTCGGTTACAATTAAAAACAGGCTCGACTTTGAGCTTAAGTCAGAGAAAAAAACAGCAACTGAGCAGACAGCCGATGAAACAATAATTAACCTTAGCAAAAACGGAAAAAATGTTATCGTCTTTATGCTTGACAGAGCAATTGGCGCATATCTTCCGTTTATTCTTGAAGAGAAGCCTGAGCTTAAAGAAATGCTTGATGGCTTTACATATTACCCCAATACCGTTTCTTTTGGTGGTTCAACTAACTTTGGCACTCCTGCACTTTTTGGCGGTTATGAATATACGCCAGAGGCAATTAACAGCCGAAAAGACGAATCCCTTAAAGATAAGCATAATGAGTCAATAAAAATGATGCCAAAGCTTTTTGCAGATAACGGCTTTAAAGTTTCGGTTATTGACCCGCCGTATGCTGGCTATAAAATTATTTCAGACCTTTCAATTTATAACGACCTTGAAAATGTTAAAGCAATAGATACAGCTGGTCGATATGTTTCAGAAGAAAAAGAAAAATACACAGCTTTGTTTGAACCAACACAAAAGAGAAACGCAGTGTTTTTCAGCATGATGAAAAGCCTGCCTGTTGTGGCTCAGAATATATTGTATCAGAGCGGTGCGTACTGGTCAGCAGACTTTTTCAATGACCCCGTTCAGGCTTTCTTTGATGAATACTCAACCTTGCAGAAGTTAGATAAGTTGACAAAGCTTGACGATTCAACAGAGAACACTTTCACAATGATGCAGAATTCAACAACCCACGAACCGCTTCTTTTTAATGATGATTATGTTTATCCTTCGGGCAAACCAAACATAGCTCCGATTGGAAAAATAACAAATAAAGACGGCGTTTCAATGTATCTTAACACCAAACTTCAGATAGGGCATTATCAGGTTAATATTGCCGCTTTGCTGAGGGTGGGCGAATGGCTGGATTATCTGAAAGAGCAGGGCGTTTATGATAACACAAGAATCATTCTTGTTGCAGACCACGGCAAAGACCTTGCACAGTTTGAAAATATGATTATGTATGACGGACTTGATGCTCAGAGCTTCAATGCATTATTCCTTGTTAAGGATTTCAATGCAAAAGGCTTCCATGTTTCAGATGAGTTTATGACAGTTGCAGATACACCGACCCTTGCGGTTTCAGATGTTATTGATAATCCTATAAATCCCTATACTGGCAACAAAATCAATAACGCTGAAAAGACTTCTCATCCTCAGATGATTACAACATCGCTTCATTATGAGGTTGCTCCTGAAATGGGCAGTCAGTTTAACACAAGCGATGGCGTATGGTGGACAGTTGAAAAGAATATTTTTGATAAAAATAACTGGAAAAAGGTTGGAAGTGAGCAGTAATGAATATTATACATAGTTTACTTTATATTGACCCAGGTTCGGGCAGTATGCTTGTTACAATAATTATCGGCATAGTTTCCACTTTGATTTTTGCTTTTAAAAATCAGTTCATCAAGCTTAAATTCAAACTTTCGGGCGGTAAGGGCGAAAAAATAAATGAATTGCAAAATGAAAAAATGCCATATGTTATTTTTTCAGACAGCAAGCGTTACTGGAATGTTTTTAAATCCATATGCGATGAATTTGAAAGAAGAGAAATCGTTTGCAGATATTGGACAGCTTCACCCGATGACCCTGCCCTTGATGAGCCATATAAATATGTTAAGTGTGAGTTTATCGGCGAAAGCAACAGGGCATTTGCCCGCCTTAACACAATGAATGCGAGAATCTGCTTTGCAACAACTCCTGGGCTTAATGTTTATCAGTGGAAACGCTCAAAGAAAACAGATTATTATGTTCATACATTCCATGCCGCCAGTGATAATACAGGCTACCGAATGTTTGGCTGCGAGTTTTTTGACAGTATTCTGCTTACAGGCGATTTTCAGGAAAGATATATCAGAATTCTTGAAGAAAAGCGAAACCGCCCTGCAAAAGAGGTCAGAACGGTTGGATGTACATACCTTGATGATATGCTTAAACGCAAGCAGACACTTGAAAATGATGGGAATGAGGATAAGCCTTTTACGGTGCTTCTTGCTCCATCATGGGGTGATGGCAGCATACTTAACCGTTTTGGTGAAAAAATAATTGATGCACTTGTTAAAACAGGCTATCGTATCATTATCAGACCTCATCCACAGTCATCAATTTCTGACCCCGATTTATTGAAATCTCTTAAGCAAAAATTCCCCGAGAATGATATGCTTCAGTGGAATTCAGATAATGATAATTTTAAAGTCCTTTCTGAATCTGATATAATGATAACTGACTTTTCAGGCATTATGTTTGATTATACGTTCATTTTTGATAAGCCCGTTATTTATGCCGAAACTTCGTGGGATACTGCACCATATGATGCTGCGTGGATAGACGAACCTGTGTGGAGAATGCAGATACTTCCCGAGCTTGGAAAACAGCTTGAAGAGAAAGATTTTGACAATATCAAAGAAGTTATTGATAGCGTAAGCGACAGCGAAGTTTATAAAAACGGCAGAAAAAAATATAGCGATATGGCGTGGATGTATAAAGGCGAAGCGGCAAAAAGAACTGTTGACTACCTTGTTGAAAAATATAATCTTCTTTCAGCTGATGAAAAATAAAAGTGAATAAAATAAATAATGCGGATTGGTTTATCGCCAGTCCGCATTTTTTTGTCAGAATACAACCCTTTGTTGCATTGTCATAATTTCTTCTTTTGTCAGCTTGTAATATTTAATCAGCGGGTGGAGCGTGTGGCTTTCATCGCCCATAGTTTCGGCATAGATTATATCCCCACTGCGATAAATTCCCTTTTCATCCTTGGTGATTTCGTCCGCCGTTTCTGCATAAAGAAGCTCGCTGTTTTCTTTGATGTATCTCAATCCCTCAGCAAGGCGCATGGTGCAGCATTGTGGTGCCTCAAATCCGCTGATTTGCAAAATCGAGCGTGTTTCGCACACAATTTTTGATGTGCCTGCACCGCCGTTGCAACGCTGAATTGTGGCAAATCCGTTGTGAAAAATTCTTGCCGCCAGTGTGCGGTATTGTGCATCGCCCGTGATTTTGAAAAGCTCCGTTGAAAGCATCAGCGAGTCGATAACTGCGCACGGCTCCGTCCATGTTTCGGGGCGACCCCACCAGTTGTAGTTTTCGTAGGTGTATGTCATACCGTAATCCACATAAATTTTAAGTATGCTCTTTGCATTTTCAAGGAATTTTTCTTCTTTTGTGATGCTGTAAAGGCGAACCATACCCCTTGCGGCGGTGAGTGTGCAGTGAGTCTGTGCCTTGATTTCACGCTTGTCAATCTGCATAAACTTCTCAACCATCCTGTCAAGAAGCACCTTTATGCGCTCATCTTTGGTGATTTCATAAGTCTGCGAAAGTCCGTCAATGCTCATAAATGCACAGCAGGTGTCGGTGGAGAGCAGCCAGCCGTCAATCGCCTGCGAGGTGTGTCCGTCAACACCGCCACTTAAATCCTCTTTTCTGCGCAGGGGATAGTCAAAAATTTTGTCTGTCAACGGCAGATAAAGATTCTCTGTGATTCCGCAGATTATTTTCAGAATTTCCTCTTTTTTAAATCGCAGGTAGTATTCGCAAAGACCACGCAAAAGCCAGCTGTGTCCCGAAAGCTGCTGCTCAAAAAATTCATCCTTAACAGGTCCAAGGTAGCCTTTTTCGTTGAGCTTTTTCGGAAGCGCCTCAATCATCTTTTCCATGCAGGGGATTTCACTTTGCCCCGCATTTAAAAGGCTCACAAATGCAAGCAGTGCACGCCCTTCCTTGTCGCCGGGCCAGCGTGCGTCAATGGGCGCAAACACATTGTCAATATCATAAAACGGCTCACTTAACCTCTGATGATTAAGGCTGAGCCTTTCTTCCAATTCTTTTTGCGAAAACTCAAGTCTGTTCATAATTTCACTCTTTTCTTATTTTTCAAGCACATATTTCTGAATGTACTTTTCAATCGCTTTGTTGTAGAGGGACGCACCCTCGGGGCAATTTTCAAGGTCGTGCCACGCACCGTTGTATGTTATAAATTCGTGGGTAACACCAAGCTCCGTCAGCTTTTTGTCAAATGCCACCGAGCCTGAATAGGGGAGTACCGTGTCTTTAGTGCCGTGAGCAATGAGCGTAGGCACGCTGTTTTTGTTCACATATTTCACAGGCGAAATATCAAAAAGTACATCTGTTTTCTTATCAATGTTTTTGCTTGTGAAAATTTTGCCTGTCATATGTGTCAGATGCTCACGCCATTCACTTCTCGGTATGTACCATTTTTCAGTGTCGATTTCGTGAAGCGAGCCGTCATAAATCGCAGGGTCAGTGAGGTCTGCCACAGGGCTTTTTGCCACAACCGCAACAGGCTTTATTGGTGCTTCCTCCGCCCTCGAATAAGCATATAAAAGCGAAAGATGCGCCCCTGCCGAAACACCGTTAAACATAACCCCCTTGATGTTTATGCCCCTCTCTTCGGCAACAGATTTTATCCGCTTCAATGCGTCTGTTATGTCGTCAAGAATGTCATAAACCGTAACATAGTCGGGGAAACCGCAAAAGCGATAGTTGATAGATGCGCTGATAATTCCTCTTTTTGCAAGGTTGTCCATAGCGTTTACAGAGCCGTCCTTGCTCCCTGCGCACCATGTTCCGCCGTGAATATACATCACCATGTTGGCATCACCCGTGAGATTTTCGGGTATGTCAAGGTCAAAAATCTGCCTATTGCTGTTTAAGCCGTAGGGCATATTTCTGTATTTCACAATGCCGTTTTCACTCTTCAAGGTGAAGCCGCTGAATAGAGCCACAATCGACAAAATGAAGCTCATAAATCTTGTAATCATCATAACCACTCCAATTGATTTGTCTGATTTATGATACTATATAACCCATTTTTTGTCAATAAAATCTATTTTCTAAAATATTAAAAAATCCACATATTTTAAGGATTTTGAGCAATTTTTAACGATTGAAAAACCGCCCAAGATGATAGATAAGCAACTAAATTTTGTGATATGTTTATGTATTATAAACACAGCACAAAATAATGCATAATTACACAACTGAAGTGGCTTATTTGGCAAAAATTAACTATTTGTTCATAAAAATACACATTTTGACCTAAAAAGTGTTTCTTAATCGTTACTTTTTTAACTATTATTGCCGTAGATTTTTATATATCAAATGTGTTAGAATTTAGAACACGAAAAACGGAAAAGACAGAGATGGCACAATCTCTGATAAATTTTTAACTATGAAAGGATGATCAGCGATGAGAAAATTAGGGTCAAGAGCATTAGCAATGCTTCTTAGCGTTGTAATGATCTTGAGCTGCATGAGTGCAGCATTCACAGTATTCGCCTCCGCAGCAGATTGGAAATATGTTTCGGGCATAACCTACGAACCTGTTACAATCTACAAAGAGGTACTTCAACCCACACCTGGCAAAACATACCGTATAGGAGTTTGGTTTTATAACTTTCTTCTTTGTGCAGATCCAAATGGTAATGTTGCAGGCATATGGGGCGAACAACCTGATGAAAGCACTGTGTATTACACATCAGATGATGGCTCTGATGTAATTGCAAATACAGGAGCTTTTTCTGATGACGATTTCGCAAGGTGTGATTTCATTTTAGGTTCAGACGGCTCTTTGAAAAATGTTTCAACAGGAAGGTATCTTAATTACAGTGGTTCAACTAACCCTACTCCAAGTTTTTCAACAAGTTCATTGGGTTTCGGTTATAATGTTAAAAACAATAATAGCACAAGATTACTCTCTACAACAACCTACAATTATATAGGTCGTGGCACTACAAGATATCTTGCAGTAAGCAGTGAAAAAAACCCGACAATTGTTTATTCAACAAGCACTGACCTCGCATATGCAATTTTCCTTGAAAAAACAACTGTTTATAAAAAGGTAATATCAGGTGAGGGCAGTTACTATAAGTATGACGGTGAAAAGACATTTGCCGTTGATAAAGGTAGCAAGTTCAACGATGCATATATCCGCAATCAGATTTCAGTTTTCCATAAAACTGATTCATCAATCCCCGATGCCGAAGCGGAGCTTCTTGACATCAACAACGATGAAATAACATTTAGCTGGAACACCCCCGTTGACACATCAAAAATCGGCACATACACAGGCACAGTTTATGTAAACGGTCAGAAGCTTGATACTATCGATGTTGTTGTTCGTGATGTTGGTGATAGCTACGAAACAAAGGCAGACCCCTCAACATCAGCAATTGAAAAACAGTTCTCAATGACATCTGCTGATGACGGTAAAATGGCAACAGATAAAACCGTTAGATACAAGAGTGATGAATACGGTGCATTTGGCACATATGAAAATGACGAATTTTCAGTTGCTCTTTCAGCACTTGGTCAGTCTTTCCCCACAGTTGAAACTGTTGAATCACAGTCAGTTAAAAGAAACCACCCAGATGTTGTTTTCGTAATTGACGCATCAGGTTCAATGAGAGTTTATAACATTAAAGACGGCGAAGAGATGTGCCGTGGTGAGGCAACAGCAAAGGCTCTTAACGAAGCTATTAAAGAGCTTTACGCACTTGACCCCGAAACAAGAATCGGTATCGTAACATTCAGTAACGATTATCATGAAGCAGGCGTTTATCTTCCCCTTGATAAATACACTCTCCCCGAGGGACAGACAGAGTATATCACATGGGACGGCAGAATGGTTGCAACGGCTTCTACACCAGCAGCTACAACAACAGCAGATGCCCTTGCAAGCTTCAGCACCAGCAGAAGATATTTTATCCCATCAACTCTTGCTACAAGCTCATCTAAACCTACATCATATCCTTTTTATTATGTTAATAACAATAATCAGCTGATAAGATATGATGCAAGCAATAGTCAGAAAACTATCGGCACACTTTCAAATGGCGACACATTAGTTGATGAAAGTCCATTCACATTCTATCGCAACGGCACAAACTTCTATGTGTTTAACAGTGCAACATTCACAGGTGTTGGAACAGCTAAAGACTATAAAACATATAACAACCTTTCAATGGCTGTGAAAAAAACATCCGCACCCAAAACAATAACAAATATTGTTAGAAATGATACATGGGCTGGATATAGTAACGATAAAATGTATATTCCTGATATTTCTGAAGCCACAGTAATTACAACAACAGAGGATGGTACAACATACTATGCGTATAGTTACTATAATGCATATCTTATGCTTTTCTCAAGTAAGTATCCTGCATGGCCTGTTGCCCGTATGGAATTCATACCAGGTGATGTTAACTTTTCACCATTCTATGTAGATGATTATATTTCAATTACTTGCCTTGGTCCAAATTCAATAAGCTATACAGTTAATAATTATTCAAATCAGACTGGGGCAAAGGTTTCATTCGAAAAGCAAGAGTATATGATGGCAACAAACTTCCTCATTAACTCAAAGGGTGAAACTGTAATGCCATCAAGCTACCAGTTTGTAGGTAACCAGGGTACTTATACACAGTCAGGTCTTAAGGCTGCCGAGAATCTTTTCAAGGCTGCTCCCGATAAAGAAAATCGAGTTCCTTCAATCGTTCTTCTTTCAGACGGTGTTCCCACAATCGGCAGTTCAAATACCAGCGATCCTCCTCTTAGATTCACTGATGATGGTGTTTCAGGTTACGGTATGTCAACCGATAAAAAATTCCAGGATGCTTTGACAGATTTCGGTCTGTGGACAATTGAAACAGCTATCAGCGTTAAAAACAATGTTCAGAATATGTATGCTCCTAATAACGGCAACAAAAAAGCATTGTTCTACACAATCGGACCAGGTGTTGACTATATTATGGGTCAGACAATTCTTGACCCCACAGAGGAACATCTTGATGAAGCGGCAAAGAAAACAACAAGTGACGATGTAAATGCAGAGTCAGGTGTTGGTATTCCCTCTGCTCTTGCAAGAAAAGTAAGAGCAAAATATTCTAACCTTGATTTGGTTGACTACGCTGACTGGTCATATTCAGGCAGTATGTCAGGTCAGGATTTGACAGAGGCATTCAAAAAGGTTGTTACATCTCTTATGGAGGTTAACCGCCCTGTTGTAACAACAACACAGAAAACCGAGATTGTCGGCGAATTAGCAGAAGCAATGATATTCACCGATACAATCGGCGAGGGTATGTTAATAACAGGTGCTCCTGTTGTAAGATACAACAACAAAAACTATTCTTACACTTCAAAAGAAGAAAAAACAGTTGATGGCTTAAAGGTTACAAACTATAAGTATAACTATCAGGTTACTGAAACAAGCACAAACAGAAGATATGACCTTAATGACCTCACTGTAACAGTTACAGAAAATAAGGACGGCACACAGACCGTTAAATGGTTTATCCCCGCTGAGCTTGTTCCCATTATCGTTTTTGATTATACAGAGAATAAATACATCTCAGCAGACCCCATCCGCCTAATCTACAAAGTCGGACTTACAGACGAAGCAGAGGAAGATGGTGGCACATTCTACACCAACAGCACAAAAGACCCAGCAAATGTTGAGTTTACCCCCGTAGTCGGCAACCCGTATTATTACGATAATAAAGAGGGTTCAGACGGAAAAATGCACTCAACTTTAAAAACAGACCTTGACAAACAGACTAAAAAAGTAGATAATGTAACAGAAACAGATCCCGATTCACATGACACAACTGTTGACAAAAAAACA
>JAZLLI010000025.1:0-11236 GCA_045598085.1 Acutalibacteraceae bacterium | reverse complement strand
AAAATATCGTACAAATCCACCTAAAACGCACAATAAAAAGGCTCCCTTGTGTAAAGGGAGCTGGATTTTTGCTACAGCAAAAAGACTGAGGGATTGTTCTCTAACTATTAGCAGAAAACTCCCGAATTTGCACTATGCTTCGATTTGCATCTGTAGGGGATGGCGTCCTCGACATCCCGTTCTGAATGTTATCACAAACATAAATTTGAGCGGAAATTTGTCGGTATTGTCATTGCGAGGCTCAAAGAGCCGTGGCAATCCACAATTCAAACGAATAACGAATATTGAATAATGAATAATTTCGGGCGGGACACCAATTTGAAGTAATAGGTTGTAGTGAATAATGAAGAAGTGAAAGGTTATGTCATTGCGAGGTTGCATTGCAACCGTGGCAATCCACTCTTAAATTCTGTACAAATTCGCTTGAATTGTAGCATTAAAGGTCGGCGCACACCGTAGGGGAAGGGCTTGCTCTTCCCGCATTTATTTGCACCGAGCCAAAGCTCTATCCTTGCGAGAGAATCGTGCAAATCACAAAAAGCTCTATAAAATTTAGTCAACCACAAGATTTTTGAATATTTTCGCTCTTAAAATCGGATATTCTTTTGTCAAAATTCATTGTATTGACTAAATTATATAAATAGTATTTATATAAATCAGAAAAATAATGCTTGACAAGTCCATATCTTGACAAGTCCATATTTTGTATGTATAATAAAAATGTCAATTAAATGTTGTTCTACCTTACCTGTATGAGGAATTGAAACACTATAATAACAATAAGAATTACAGCTATTTGGAAAGATTCCATCTACCTTACCTATATGAGGAATTGAACCGCTCCCAAAAGGGCGGTTATTTTTTTAAATCCAAAACTCCAATGATTTACTTCTATACCGTAAGTCATTGGAGTCTTTCTTTTTCTATGAAATAATTTTATTGATTTTTTTATGTGCTTGTGCTACAATGTACCAGTATCATAATGGAATAATAAGGCAACCTTTCTGTTTTTTGAAAAATTTGCAGAATCTATCGCCGATTTGTTCCAAAAGAGCAATAATACATATCAGAACAGAGGAATAAAAATGATTTCTGTAGTTATTGCCGCCTATAACGGCAAACAATATATAACCCAACAGCTCCAGTCGGTTCTCTGCCAGCTGGGTGCAGATGATGAGGTTATTATTTCAGACGATTTCCCTGAGGGCAATACTTACCCCGAAATTGAGGAACTCCTGAAATCGGACAAGCGTCTTGTTTATGTTGAGGGTCCACGAAAGGGCGTTATCAAAAACTTTGAAAATGCCATAAAACATTCAAAAGGCGATTACATCTTTTTGTGCGATCAGGATGATGTGTGGCTTGAGGGTAAGGTTCACGCTGTAATGGAAGAATTTAATAATGGCGCACTTGTTGTTATGCACGATGCTTTTGTTACAGATGACGAGCTGAATGTAACCGAAAATTCTTTCTTTGCTTCCAACGGATGTCAGAAAGGCATTGTGAAAAACATTATCAAAAATTCGTATATCGGCTCTTGTATGGCGTTCAGCGCAAAGCTTAAGCCTTATATCCTGCCTTTCCCGGAGAATCTGCCTATGCACGACCAGTGGATAGGTCTTGTGGGCGAAAAAACGGGCAGAGTCAGCTTTATAAATAAACAGTATAATTATTACCGCCGACATGACGGAGCGGTAACAGGCGGCAAAACGTCTTTTTCGCAAAAAGTTAAATGGCGAATTTCAATAATAAAAGCCATTTTCGGAAAGCAGGTTGATTTGAAATGAATCCTAAAGTAACAGGATGTATCGTAACCTACAACAATATGAAGTCCATTAAAAAAACAATCGACACTGTGCTTAAATTCACAAACCCCGACGATTTCAGACTTTATGTTGTTGATAACGGCTCAACTGACGGAACTCCCGAGTTTATTAGAGAGAATTATCCTGAGGTCTGCCTTATTGAAACAAACACAAACAATGGCTTCGGCTCTGGTCATAACATAGTTTTGCCGATGCTCACATCGCAGTATCATATGGTTATTAACCCAGATATTGTGATTAAAGATGCAGCCATAAACAACATAGTTGAGTTTATGGATAACAACCCCGATATTGGCGTTGTTTCTCCAAAAATTTGTTTTCCCGATGGCAGAGAGCAGATTTTAGGCAAGCGTAATCCGCACCTTAAATATCTTGTTGCCAGCCGATTGAGAAAAGAAAAAGACGGCGAAGTGTCAAAGCTTCTTAAAGAATATGCGATGCTTGATTGCGACCTTTCTGAGGTTACAGATATTGAAAACACCACAGGCTGTTTTATAGTTTTCAGAACAGAAGTTTTCAAATCCCTCAAAGGCTTTGATTCAAAATATTTTATGTATTTTGAGGATGCTGATATTGCACGCAGAGCACGCAAAATCACAAGAGTTGTTTATTATCCCCATGCCACAATTTATCATGTATGGGAAAGAGAGAGCAAGCGCAACTTCAAGCTGATGCTTGTTCATATAAAATCAATGTTCAGATATTTCTTTAAATGGAAAACCATATGAGGTGAAAATATGAGCGAGAAAGTTATAGAAAAAAAAGAAAAAATATCTCTCAAGCAGTATTTTAAAAATGCTTATAAATACCGCTACCTTATGCAGGAGATAATAAGAAAAAATGTTAAGCTTCAATACAGAGATTCATTCTTGGGTATGCTGTGGACTTTCCTCCAGCCCCTTTTCACAATGATTGTTCTTGTATTCATCTTCGGCAACATTTTCGGTAAGTCAAACACAGGCGTTGTCTGCTACCCTGTATATCTTCTTACAGGCCGTCTGCTCTTTGAGTTTTTCACTCAGTCCACAAAGCGAGCAATGAGGTCAATCCGCAACAGTGCATCTGTTCTTAAAAAGGTATATGTTCCAAAATATATCTATCCTCTTTCAAATGTACTTTCAAACTTTGTTACATTTGCAATTTCATTAACAGTTCTTATTGTTGTTATGGGATATTTCCTTGTTAAAAACGCTATGGCTGGCGGTACAATTTATCCCGACCTTCACCTTTCATGGTATATTATTTTCAGCGTAGTTCCAATTCTTATTCTTTGCGTTTTCTGCCTCGGCGTTGGTCTTATCCTTTCAGTTCTCAATGTTTTCTTTAAGGATATTGAATACATCTATGATGTTATCTGCACAATGCTTTTCTATGCGACACCTATTATGTATCGTCTTGAAACACTTAAAATCGGTGCGGGCGCAGTTGGCACAATTTTGAAGCTGAACCCACTTTACAGTATAATCGAAATGTTCCGCTGTTGTGTTCTTTATTGCAGAATGTGGGACTGGAACCATTTCTATTATGCAATCGGAGCATCACTTGTTGTGCTTCTCATAGGCATCTGGGCATTCTATAAGAATCAGGATAAATTCATTCTTCATATTTAAGGAGGGGAGAGCATTGGGAAAACCTGCAGTAGAAGTTAAAAATGTCAGCATACTTTTTAATCTTAATAAAGAAAAGGTTGACAATATTAAAGAATATTTTGTAAAGCTTGTTACAAGAAAGCTTATGTTCACAGAGTTTTGGGCATTAAAGGATATTTCCTTCACTGTTGAAAAAGGTGAAAGGCTCGGTATCCTCGGTTTTAACGGAGCTGGTAAAAGTACACTGTTAAAAACAGTTGCAGGCGTTCTGAAGCCAACAAAGGGCACCGTTAAGGTTCAGGGCATTATCGCCCCTCTGCTTGAATTAGGCGCAGGCTTCGACAGCAACTATTCGGGCAAAGAAAACATTTTCCTTTATGGCGCAACAATGGGATATTCAAGAAAATATATCGAAAGCAAGTATGACGAAATCGTAGAATTTTCTGAGCTTAAGGATTTCATTGATGTTCCCATCAAAAACTATTCATCGGGTATGCGTGCCCGCCTTGGTTTTGCAATTGCAACAGCCGTTGAACCTGAGGTTCTTATTCTTGACGAGGTTCTTTCAGTTGGCGATGCAAAATTCAGAAACAAGAGTGAAGCGAAAGTTAAATCTATGATTGATAAGGGTGTAACAGTTCTTTTCGTTTCACATAACACCGATCAGGTCAGACGACTTTGCGACAAAGCCATTATTCTTGATAAAGGCACAATCATTGCCAATGGCGAGGTTAACGAAGTCTGCGATATTTACGACGGATTAGTCGAAAACGGAAAGAAATGAGGTAATAATTATGGTAATAGCAGCAGTTTTTGCAGGCGGTAAAGGCAGCAGAATGGGCAACACCGAAACACCCAAGCAGTATATGATGCTTGGCAAAAAGCCTATTATTGTCCACACAATCGAAAAGTTCTATATCAACTCAAAAATTGATAAGGTAATCGTTCTCAGCCCTGCAATCTGGGTTGAGCAAACCAAAGACCTTGTTAAAAAATATATCGGCGATACAGACAGAGTTTCTGTTATCTGCGGCGGCGGCACAAGAAACGATACTCTTATGTGCGCTCTTGAATATGTTAAAGAAAATTACGGACTTAATGAGGACGATATTATTCTCACACATGACGCTGTCCGTCCTTTTGTAACTCACAGAATCATTGACGAAAATATCTCATGCACACTTGAAACAGGTGCTTGCGATACTGTTATCTGCGCAACAGATACAATCGTTGAGAGCCTTGACGGCAAAACAATCAGCGCAATCCCTGAAAGAAAGCTTATGTATCAGGGTCAGACTCCACAGAGCTTCAAAATCAAAAAGCTTTATGAAATCTGCAAATCCCTCACAGAGGAAGAGAAAGAAATCCTCACAGATGCCTGCAAGATTTATACTCTTAAAGGCGAGCCTGTAAGCCTTGTTCAGGGCGAGGTTTTCAATATTAAAATAACTTATCCCTATGACCTTAAAATAGCAAACGCTTTATTAGAAGGTGGTAAGAAAAATGATTAACGCAGTATATCGACTGACAGCACCCAGACTTCTTGATGTATGTTATCAGGATATTGCAATCAATGACGGCAAGGTAATCATCAGACCTTTGAAGCTTTCAATCTGCAAGGCAGACCAGCGTTATTATCAGGGCACAAGAAGCCGTGAGGTTCTTTCAAAAAAGCTTCCTATGGCTCTTATTCACGAATGTGTTGCAGAGGTTGTTTTTGACCCCACAGGCACATTCAAGGCAGGGGACAAGGTTGTTCCAATCCCCAATATCCCAACAAAAGATGATGATATTATCGCCGAAAACTACCGTTACTCAAGCTTTTTCAGAGGAAGCGGATATGACGGATTTATGCAGGATTATATCGCCTGCGACCCCGAAAGACTTGTAGAAATTCCCGATGGTGTCAACCTCACAGTTGCCGCCTTCACAGAGATTATCAGCGTTGGTGTTCATGCAATTTCAAGATTTGAAAAATTCTCTCACGCAAGAAGAGATAAAATCGGTGTATGGGGCGATGGCAACGTTGGCTTCATTATTGCACTTCTTCTCCATTATATCTATCCCGAATCCAAAATCTATGTAATGGGCACAGTTCATGAAAAGCTCTCATATTTCACATTTGCAGAGGGCACATATCATGTTGACGATTTGCCCAAGGATTTTGTTATTGACCACGCCTTTGAGTGCGTTGGCGGTGCAGGTTCAAGAAGCGCAGTTAATCAGATTATCGATTATATCAACCCCGAGGGAACAATTTCTCTTATGGGTGTTTCAGAGAATTTTGTTGACATCAACACAAGAATGATTCTTGAAAAGGGACTTCGTGTTTACGGCTCAAGCCGAAGCGGCAGAGAAGATTTTGTCCGCACAGTTGAGCTTCTTCATAAGTATCCCGAGCTTTCACGCTATTTTGAAAATATCGTTGGCGATGAAATCCCCGTTCACACAATCGAAGATATTCACGAAGCATTCAGACGGGATTACAGCCGCAACTTCGGCAAAACCGTTATGGAATGGAAAAAGTAAGCGGAGGATTCTCGGTGAAAAGAGTTTTCTATCTGTTATATGCGGCATTTTTCAACATCTGCCGCATATTCCCTGTGAAAAAAAACAGGGTAACTTTTCTCTCCCCGCATAGAGAGAATTTCACAGACAGCTTAGGTGCTGTTCTAAAAGAAACAAAAAGCAGGGGAGGATATGACATTGTTGAAATATCCTCTTCTGATTTAAGCCTTAACGGCATTTCATCAATAATAAAAGTTATAAAGTTCTTCACTGTCAAAGCCTATCTGCTGGCAACATCAAAATATGTTTTTCTTAACGATAATTTTATGCCAATGAGTAGCCTTAATTTCAGCAAAGAAGCAGTTGTTGTTCAGCTTTGGCACGCAGAGGGTGTATTCAAAAAATTCGGGCTTCACATTCCTCAACCGGAGGATGTCCGCAAAAGAGAAATCGCTGGCGCACAGAAGCTGAGCTTCGTTGTCTGCTCTTCAGAGAGCGCTGTTCCTTTTTATGCCGAAGCTTTTGGTGTGGATAAAGAAAAGGTGCTTCCCCTCGGTTCACCCCGTGCAGACCGCTTTTTAAACTGCAAGGATTATAGCGTCTACAAGCAAAAAATCTATGACCGCTATCCTCAGTGCAAAGGCAAAAAGTTAGTGCTTTATGCTCCCACTTTCAGAGATGACGAAAGCGAGGATAAACAGCTTCTCACTTCTGTTGATACCGAAGAGTTTAACCGCAGGTTAGGGGATGATTACGCTCTTCTCATAAGGCTTCATCCGCAGATTCACCGTTGCGAAATCAAGCTCACAGGCGCAGTTGATGTTACAGATTATGAGGATGTTGGCGAGCTTACTATGGGCTGTGATGTTATGGTAACAGACTATTCCTCTGTTTGTATGGACGCCGCCTTAATCGGCAAACCGCTTTATTTCTATGCATTTGATTTAGAGAAATACAATGCTGACCGCAGCTTTTATTTTGATTATGAAACATATGTCCCAGGTCCCGTTGCAAAGGATTTTAACACTCTCATCACCATGATAGAGCAAAACGAAGCGCAATCTTGCCTTGATAAAGCACAGCACTTCAGAGCCTTTAACTTCGGCACTGCGGACGGCAAAGCCACCGTCAGAGTGGCAGATAAATTTTTGAAATAACCGATTTATATCGGATATATTATAAGACAAAAAGGAGTTGAAAAAATGTCTGAAAACGAGAAAAAAGTAGTACCGTCAACCGAAGGTATGGAAGCACATATCGACACTTGGCGTGGACTTATCAAAAACAAGCAGAGAGGTATTTTTGCCTTTGACGAGCTTGCAGAAATTAAATTAAAGACATTAAAAAAGAGAATCTACACAGATTTTGAAAACACCGCACCTTGGAAAATGCGTGAATGTATTTATAAGGACATCGGTGATTATGAATATTTATATGAAGGATGGAAAGACCTTGAGGTTGGCGGCTATTGGGGCGGCAACGGAATCAGCTCTTTCTTCAAAAATCAGATTGTAATTCCCGAAAAATTCGCAGGCAAAAAGGTAACACTTTATGTTTATTTCGGCGGCGACTCACTTGTTTCTGTCAACGGTGTTCCTTTCCAGGGTCTTGACCCCTTCCGTAACGCAGTTGTTCTTACAAATTGCGCAAAGGCTGGCGAAGTTTTCGATATCGATATCGAGTCATATTTCGTATGGCATTCAAATGAGTCAGAGCTTAAAAAGCTTGAGTGCTCATTCATCGCCACAACAGATGATGAAATCAACGAGATTTACTGGGATATTAAGGCTGTTTATAACGCACTCTTTATGCCTGGTATGGGCAACGACTACGCTTCACTTATCCGTGAGTCCCTCAAAGAAGCATTCTGCTATGTTGACTTTGATGACCCCGATTTTGAAAGCTTCAAGTCAAAACTTCGTATCTGCAAAAAGGTTCTTTACGATAGAGTTTATAATAACCCCAACTATAAGTGTATGGGTAAGCTTGACCTTATCGGTAACTCTCACCTTGATATGGTTTATATGTGGGCATATAAAGAGTTTGTCCGCAAGGTAGGCAGAACTCATGCAACAATGCTCCGTCTTATGGAGCAGTACCCCGACTTCATTTTCTCACAGAGTCAGGCTGGTATGTATGAAGAAATGCGTGTTCATTATCCCAACCTCTTCGAGCAGGTTCAGCAGAGAGTTAAAGAGGGCAGATGGGAATACATCGGCGGTATGTGGGTTGAGCCTGATTGTAACATCATTTCGGGTGAATCCTTTGTCCGTCAGTTCCTCCACGGTGTAAGATATGCTGAAAAATGGTTTGGCGTAACACCCAAGACCTGCTGGCTTCCCGATGTTTTCGGCAACAGCTATTGTATGCCTCAGATTATGAAAAAAGCTGGCATGGAATATTTCGTAACTCATAAAATGGGTATCTGGAACGATACAAATCCATGGCTTTATAACTCATTCTGGTGGGAAGGTCCCGACGGAACAAAAGTATTTGCAGCCGTTCCTCCCACACATTTCATCGGTTCAATGGAACCCGATTCACTTAAAACAAACTGGATTAAATATTCAGAGAAAGAAACAATCGGCGAGTCAATGTATTGCTACGGCTGGGGCGACGGCGGCGGCGGAGTTGACAACGAAATGCTTGAATATGTTAAGCGTTACAAGAATTTCCCTGGCCTTCCCGAAACACAGGCTTGCAAGATTGAGGATTCTCTTGAGAGCATGAAGCAGAAAGCTATCAAAGCTGGCGATAAAGTTACAACATGGAAAGATGAGCTTTATCTTGAAGAGCATCGTGGCGTTCACACCACAAAGGCAGCTCTTAAAAAGGCAAACCGCTATTGCGAAAACCTTTTCAGAGAAGCTGAAATGTATGCAACAATCGCAGAAAGCTATGGCTACACATATCCCACAGAGGAGCTTGCACTTGCTTGGAGAAAGATTCTCACAAATCAGTTCCACGATTCACTTCCTGGAACACATATTACAGAAGTTTTCGGCAAGCTCATGAGCATCTATGACGAAGTTATTGCAACAGGCGAAAAGGTAAGAGATGAAGCTCTTAAAGTTATCGCAAAGAATATCGGCTTTGATGCAAAAATCGGTAAGCCTTTCGCTCTCTTCAATTCGCTGAGCGTTCCCTCAACATCAAAGGTTGAGCTTGATTATCAGAATGTTGATGTTTATGACGAAAACGGCAACAAAGTTCCCGTTCAGGCATATACAAAGCTCAACGGCGAAAAGAAGCTTATGTTCATCGCAAAGGATGTTCCCGCTGTTGGTTATAAGGTATATTACACTGTACCTGCTGAAAGCGAAGCAAAGTTTGACGAAAGCAACGGCAAGATGATTGAAAATGACCACTTCCGCCTTGTTCTTAACGATAACGCAACTCTCGTTTCAATTTATGATAAGAAAAACGAGCGTGAGGTTCTCTCAGCTGGCGGCAAGGGCAACGATTTCAGACTCTTTGAGGATATGCCTGGCGGATATGACGCATGGGACATCGTTGCAACTTATGTTGACCGTGAATACGAGCTTAAAGACGGCGTTGTTAAAGACATCGTAACAGGCGATGTTTATACAATGATTTCAATTGAGAAAGAGGTTCTCAAGTCAGTTATTCATCAGAATATCATCATCTATAATGACCTTGACAGAATCGACTTCGATACTCATATCAGCTGGCATGAGGATCAGAAGCTTCTCAAAGTATTCTTTGATGTTGACCTTCAGACAAAGAACTACACAAGAGATATTGCATACGCAACAATGGAGTGTTGCTCATACAGATACAATCCCTATGACAAGGCAAAGTTTGAGGTTAACGCTCATAACTGGATTGATATGTCAGATGAGGATTACGGTGTATCACTTCTTAACGATTGCAAGTACGGTCATGAGGTTAACGAGCATAAGATGATTCTTACACTTCTTAAAGCTCCCATTAAGCCCGACCCCACATCAGACAGAGGCGACCACTACTTCACATATTCAATCTATCCTCATAAGGATAGCTGGAAGAGAGCAGACACACTCACAAGAGGTCTTGAAATCAATCATCCTCTTGTATGCACAGCTCTTGAGGGCGAGTCAAACGGCGAAGCAACAGGCTCATTTATCAGCCTTGATTGCGATAACATCACCCTTGAAGCAGTTAAGAAGTGCGAGGAAGAGGAAGCATATATCGTTCGTATGGTTGAAAAGACTGGCAGAACAACAAAAGCAACCCTCACTCTCTTCAAAGACATCACATATGCAGCAGAGTGCGACCTTATTGAGCGTAATGACGAGCCAATCGACTTTGACGGTAATAAGATTCACTTCACCGCAAAACCATTTGAAATCAGAAACTTCAAAATTAAATTCTAAAAAATACGGCTATGAGAGCAATCTCATAGCCATTTTTAATGAATAACGAACATCCATACACGATTAAATTTTATACAAATCCACCTAAAACGCACAATAAAAACGGCTCCCTTGTGTAAAGGGAGCTGGATTTGGCAAAGCCAAAGACTGAGGGATTGTTCTCTAACTATTAGCAGAGAACTCCCGAATTTGCACTATGCTTCGATTTGCATCTGTAGGGGATGGCGTCCTCGACATCCCGTTCTAAATGTCAGCAAAAATATAAATTTGAGCAAAAAAATTGTCGGTTTTGTCATTGCGAGGTTGCATTGCAACCGTGGCAATCCACAATTCAAATGAATAACGAATATTGAATAATGAATAATTTAGGGCGGGACACCCGATTGAAGTAATAAGTTGTAGTGAATAGTGAAAAAGTGGGTGGCACACCGTAGGGGCGAACTGCGTTCGCCAGCATAAATAAGGTGAATTACTCTTAAATACCATACAAATCTAATTAAATTGCACAATAAAAACGGCTCCCTTGTGTAAAGGGAGCTGGATTTGGCAAAGCCAAAGACTGAGGGATTGTTTTCTAACTATTAGCAGAAAACTCCCGAATTTGCACTATGCCTCGATTTACATCTGTAGGGGATGGCGTCCTCGACATCCCGTTCTAAATGTCAGCAAAAATATAAATTTGAGCAAAAAATTGTCGGTATTGTCATTGCGAGGCTTCGTAGAAGCCATGGCAATCCACAATTCAAATGAATAACGAATATTGAATAATGAATAATTTCGGGCGGGACACCCATTTGAAGTAATAAGTTGTAGTGAATGGTGAAAAAGTGGGTGGCACACCGTAGGGGCGAACTGCGTTCGCCAGCATAAATAAGGTGAATTACTCTTAAATACCATACAAATCTAATTAAATTGCACAATAAAAACGGCTCCCTTG
>JAZLLI010000024.1:0-14673 GCA_045598085.1 Acutalibacteraceae bacterium | reverse complement strand
GGAATGTATTGTTCCATCTACTCCACTACGACAGGCAATTCAAGCTGTTCGCACAGGGCAAGAATCCTGTCTTTATCTCCTTTACTTGCAGTTATGGAAAGCTTGTATAGCTTTTTTTCGTCAACTTTTGTGTCAACTTGCTCATTCTTTTTGTCAACTGTATCATCAGTTGCAATTGATTTTTTAAGCCCATTAAGCCCTGCTCGTTTGATGATGCTCGGAAAATCTCTGTAGCAGTAATTACAATCAAGATGCCCACCGAAACCCATGATTTTAAAGGCATTTGTACTGCTGAACTGGTACATATCCCTCGGCAGACCCGTATTCGGTGCGCTTCGGTAATCGGCAAGCCATAGCGTGTATTTAAGCTTTAAGATATCCGTATTAAGGTAGTTGAGAAACCAATTTGTGTTTGCATAAACCCCAGTAAAATACCCTGCTTGCTCAAGGATTGTGCAGAACCGAATCGTCTGCCCGGTCAAGCCATTCTTGCCTACATGGACAATCGAACCATCTTCCATATCCAAATAAACTGGATATTCAAAACTCTTACCTTTTAGGCACTCAAGGCAAGCACGAGCCTCTTTTTCGGCATCTGCAACGGTAGATGCATAGCTATACCAATATGCACCAACAGGAATGCCACGGTCTTTGCAGACGGCATAATACTCCTCAAATCGAGCATCCTTTTGACGAGCAGTATTGCCAAATCCCGCCCTAAGAATCACACCGTCAACCTTAGACTTGATGTCATCCCATTGAGCAACAGATATTGCGCCTTGGTGCTTGCTTATGTCAATAAGTTTCCAAGCCAATATATATCACCACCTTGTTTTATCGCTCGTTTTCTAAACAAGCGATAACATCCGCACGATACCGCACAGGCACTTGCTCAAGGGTCATCTTTCCCATTTTAACCTGCAATGCGTAAAACTTAACCATTACTCAGCACCCCCGAACAGCATCTCGGCAAGGTCACAGATTGCCGCTTCGATGGCATCCAAGCGGTCTGCATCCGTAGGCTGTGCAATCTGCTCTGCCTGCTCCCTCTCTGCCGCTTCGGTTGCTAACTCGTCAGCGGTCTTGTAACGCACGGTGTCACCATCCACAACAAACGGAAAAATGCCGTATTCATTCTGCTTTGGTTCACAATCGGTGTACTGGATGCCATCGTATTCAGCATCGTAAGTGCGATATTCAAGCACCTCTGTATCGGTGCAGTTTAAAACTTCGTAAATCATTTTTCCCACCCCTTATACACTCGCCAAATAGGCAGTTTTCACGAACATCAGCAGGAAGCTAATATTTCCTGTTACGGACGATGACTTGAAATTGTGAACAACAAACTGAAAACTTGAACTGGTCACATTCATCAGCGTTGCCGAAAAATTGTTTCGCACATCCGTTGTACTGCCTACCCAAGGTGTAACTTCCATGACGGAATAACCGCTTGGGGCTGTGTAACTGCTCGAAACTACAACCGTTCCGCCTGCCGCAAGCGTAAAATCCGAAACCGTAATTCGTTGATACTTAACAATGTCAGTCATTGCCAAAGTGCCGTTCGCAGGAACAACAGAACCATTAAGTTTAACATAAGGTGTTCCATTCGTATCGTTACCAATCTCAAGGGTGCTACCCCATGCACCATTTGGTGCTTTAGCTTGAACTATCACATTTGTGCCATTGGCAGACCCGCCAAAATAGATTCTTCCAAGTTGCACATCGTTCTTATCGTAAAAGTTTAACGACCTGTAAGCGTAACCTGCACCATCAGCGTTGTTGTAGCTTCTCGAAATATCTTTAATCGCCATGTGTGTCACGATATCGGGATAATCAGCAGACAGCACCTTGCCGCTTGCAGGCAGTTCCAGTCCGTTAATGGTAGGCACATCAAGGTTTCCCGTCATCGTATCGCCGCTCTTGCTCACCTTGCCGTCAGCTCTCGCCTGTGCCGCCTGTGCCGTGCTTTGGGCAGTTGCCGCTGTACTCGCAGCACCGTTAGCCGTATCAACAGCCGCCTGTATCGCCGCCGTGTCCGTAGGGCACATCAATGGATTGCCCTTGATTTTAATGCTCATGTTGCACCCCCTTAAAATTTGATTGCAAGCCAATTGTAGCTGCCGGCTCGCCAGTAATACGATGCACTGCTGCTGTAAGTCGTTACCGTACAGGTATTAGCAGTCATAGCCTTGATTCCGTAGCTTGTTGTCACATCAGCGCCGGTTACCGTTGTCGTGCTGTTGCCGTGATAGAAACACTTGTTCAGGTAGCTCGTACTACGCCAGCCAAACTGTGTGCTGCGCATCGCCATCAGCATACTGTAGGTTGTTGCAACATTTACAGGTGACCAAACAATAAATAAGTCAGGCACAACGCCAAGATTATGACTAACATCAAATGTACTGCCACCTGCAACATCTCTATCAAGAGTATATGCACCTGTTGCAATCTTGCTGATACCGCTCGGCAATCCACCGCCTGTTGTAATACTCTCAATCGCCGCCGCCATTTGGCTTGGCTTGTATTTGGTGCTTACCCCCAATTTGCTTCTGATTGCCGCAGCAATAGCGGTTAAATAGTCGCTGTTAATAAGGTGCTTTGCCATCAGTAGCTCACCCCATCTCCGTCAACAATGCCATTTAAGCGGCTATACAAATCATCCAACGCAGCCTTAACAGTGCCGGACCCATAGCTGATGTCAGAGGACATTACGGTGCAATCGTCATCAATCGCAAGGATAAAATCGCTTGCATCGTATTCGGCCTTATGTGCTTCGTATTCTGCTTTGGCAAGGGTTAATATACCGGCATCGCCTTTCGCACCATCGTTTACGATTGCTTCTGTATTGCCAAGTGCGCTTTGAAAGCTTACCTTTACACCGTTTTCAACTCTCTCCACGCTGACAGCACTCTGATAGGTTCTTGCAATTTCTGCTGCGCTTTCGGCGGCTGAAGCACTTGTGGCAGCGTTCGTTTCACTTTTTTTCGCCTTGTTTTCTGAGGTCAATGCGCTTGACATTGCTGTTTCTGCGATGCCTTGAGCGTTCTGCGCCCTTGTTGCGGCATTTGAAGCTGAGGTCGCATTATTAACAGCCTTAGTTGCACTTGTTGCCGCCGCCGTTGCGTAGCTGTTTGCATTGTCTGCATGATTTTCTGCCGTTTCAGCAGCAGATTCCGCTCTGTTCGCATAATCCCTTGCATCGCCAATGACCGTGCTAATAGCCCTTGCTGAAGCCTCGGCATCGTTCTTGTATGCAAGTGCATTCGCTTCGCTTGCCGCTGCATTGATTTTAGATTGTTGGGCATTGCTCATTGCGGTTTCTGCCGCTGTTTTGGCTTGCGCTGCATCGGCGGCATAATCATGCACCTGAACGCTAAGCTGAATAACTGCCTGTTCAATCGTCTGAACATTTCCGTATATGGTTGCAGAATTGCTTGCGCTTTCTGCTGCCGCAGTTGCTGAACTTGAAGCCGCAGAAGCAGAAGACTCTGCCCGTTCGCTATAAACAGGCAAAGTCTTCATCATTTCGCCAAACTCTTCTTCTGTGCCGGTATATCCTGCTTCTACGGCGTTTTGATAGGCACTCTTTCCATCTTCGCCACGCTCACCGTTTGCACGAACAAGTGTGTTGTAATAAACACCGTCCGTATCATCCCAAGCGTACCAATATCCGTCTGCTTCAATTTTGGGGGAGTGTCCGTCAATACCACGCACAACATTCTCCATTTGTGTGCCAAAATCCAAGGCACTTGTTGTAAATTCAACATCAAACGGCATCAAATCACCCCGTCTTTCAGCAACTCATCGGTCATTGCGGTCATAACCTTGCTCTTAATGGCAGTGCCGCCATCGGTCAAAATGCGAATCTGTACACGGATTGCACCGTCATCCTGATTGAAACAAAGGGTGTCTTCCTGTGACAGGTGGATAACAACAGTACCGTCTTCGCCTATATCAGCATCGTCAACGGTCTTCTCCAAAACAGTAACTCCGTTCTGCTGATAGGTTACGAACATTCTCGCAACGGTGCTGCCCTTAATGTCCATCTTAAAGGTATTTGTAACGGTACAACCTCTGCTAATTAAATTCTGTGCCATTCAATCACCCCTGTCTTGCAATCGTAAATGTGGCTACACTTGCAAAATCGCTGTTCTTTCCATTAAACTTGCCGCCACGGTACATACGCATTTCAACGGTAGTCGGTGCAGTAATTTCAAATGTCTTGCTGATAATCGCACAGTAACCGTTTGAGGTTTCAGGACTTTCTGCTGTGATGTTCTCGTTATCACCAATGCCCTTAATGTAATCTGCCTTTATGAGGCCTACACTATTATTGGGAACATTCAAGGCAAGATAACCACACAAAGGAGTATTACGCATCGTCTGCCCAAATACCCTATACTTGCCAGCCGCAGGAAGTTTGACGCTTTCTATTGCCACATAGCTTGAACTTTCAGCATAAACATTCGTTGCCCGTTTTGCGTGTTCATAAATTTTCGGAAACTTGCCTGTAATGCCAAGAACTGAACTGCCCTCTGCTATGTCATTGGCAGATATTTTCAATTCGTTGGCAACTGCACCAGCCTCTTCTATGACCCATTTTGCACCGTTAATATAAGTGTTGTTGGGTATGCCCATCATGAGATACGCAGTGCCTTTGGAATCTCTTTTCGTGGAGTAAACAACAGTTTCTCCGTTGCTCCCGTTTGGTTTTGCCATAATCTCATTTTTATATGTTGTTGTCTGCAATGCGGTGACAACAGGCATAGTGCCAACACCACTTGCAACTCCGTTTACGGTAATGCCGCCAACGGATGTTGCCGTGTTGCTTTTCGTCACAAAGCGTTTGCCGCTGCGAACATCAGACGGTTCGACATCGTAATTGCTCCATGCGGGCAATGCACTTGCATAACCTCTTCCGTAAACCTTTGAAACTTCATCGCCGAAATCTTTCGGCTTAATCGTTCCGCTTGTTTTTGAGTAATTTTTTAATATTCTGGCTAAATCGCCCAAAAAACTGGCAAGGTTTGATGTATCTAATGCCATTCAAACACCCCCATTAGTAATCGCCGCTCAAGGCAGAGGTAATAGCGGTCTTGATTGCGTTGTCGCAATAGGCGTACACATCCTGTCCACGGTTGTTGCGGTCATATACACTAACTTGCATAAAGGCGTTTCCTGCCTGTACTTCCTGAATGCGCTGGTTTACATAACTCGTTACATAAGCCTGAATGCCGTGTACATCAGCAGACGAAACATTCTTGCTGATATGTTCTTCAACCGTTTGACCGTTCTGTGAACGAATGTTGCTTGCACCATTGGCGCTGTCCATTTCATCAATTAAACGGTTGTAGGCAGGAATAATCAGCTCTCGGCCTGTTTCCTCAAACTTTTCCTGCATTTTTTCTTTGCTTAACTGCGGTATATCAGGCAATCCAAGAACACCTTTTTTTGCGTTCATATCCGCATCTGTAATTTTGGTAAAAGGCATCGTTCATCACCCCTTATAGTTTCCTTTTTCCACAAATTCGCAGCCCCAGTTATGCATCCCGAAAGGTTGGTAGTATTCGTTGTTCTCAATCTTAAAACGCAAACGGTCTACCTTTTTTCTTTTGTATTTTGCAAAGAAAATCGTAGAACCGATGCCGCTGCTGAATAGCAAATCGCTAAACTTAAAACTGGTAAATCTGAACGAGTTTGCGGAAGTATCGTTTTCCAAAACCTTTTCCCATCGTCCATGCACCAAAGCTTCAATCTTTACATGAGAACGAGCAAAGGCTTTTACGCACAGGGAAAAGTATTTAAATTTTTTATATTTATAAAACTTCGCACCTATAACGTCGTTGGTTTCCCAAATTGCGTGGATGGGTTCGCCTACATAAGTGCTGTCAATCACATTGCCATCGGCATCAAATCCCGTTTCGTAATCAACGGTAATGTCCTGCGTGTTCTCCCAGTTTCTTGTTGGGAAATCTCCGTTAACCTTTCTTCTCGCACCATCCGTATAACTGATAAGAGATTCATAATCGTTATAGAACGCTCTTAGCTTTCCGTCTGATGTGCCAAAATAAAGCCGTTCATCGTCTACCCACATAACGCTTGCGTTCACATTCAAGCGGTTAAAACAGGCATACTGACGGGTACTGTAAGGGTCACCGCTTGCGGTTAAGCTCTGCTGTCCGTCAAGTATAAATAGCTGGTTATCCACGCAAAGTATGTATTGGTCATTGTATACAACGGCACACCCAAACTCTTTGCCGACAACTCGGTTCAGCTTTCCGTTTATATAAAAAGAACGGTTCTGATGGTATCTATCTCCCGAAACATCGTTAGAGCTTAAAGCAAACACGCCTTGATTGGTCAGAAACAGAGGTTCGTTGTTTAGGTAGGCTATGCTCTCAGCAGATACGCAGCTATCGCCCTGCAATGTGTTATAGGTTGGGAATGTTACATCCTGCACATCTATACCGCCAACCTCTGCGGTAGACAGGTTACTGGTTCTCAAAACAACGCTGTGCTTTTCGTCAGAAGCATCCTTGAATGCAGCCAATAGGTTGTTGACTATCGCATAACCAACAATGCTGCTGCCGTTGTTGCCTACCGTGCAATAATTCAAATCTCCCCAATAGGTTGGGTCATTCTGTCCACAAAACCAATCGTAGTTCAGCAAGTCAGCGTTTGTGTTGCCGCCAACAAACAACCTGTCGGGAACACCGTTAATGCCATACTGTATGCCAAGCGTACACTTGTTGATTCTGTCGGCATACCCATCAAAGGTTTTATTTACGGTAATCCTTACATTGTCTTCCCCGTTCAAATCAACCTTTGTAGGGGCAGTATTAAAGGTAATCGTTCCTGCCGATGGGTTGGTTGTGTATGCAGTTGTGGCACTCCATACTCCCGTTGACGCATTTTTGACTTCCACCTTATACACGCTGTCAAATCCAAGTGTCATGTGGTAGGTAGCTGTTCCGTCTGCAATGAACCGTTCTTTGTATCTGCCGCCAATAAGGTTGATTGGCTCATAATCGTAACCGCCACCGGCAGGACTCTTGCCAATTGTTAATGTCGGCACATAAGCCTTTGAAGCGGCAGTATAGATGATTTTACCGTCATAAATCCAAAGCGTTTTGCCATCCTGAATAACGAGAACCTGACTATTATCTTTCCCATCGTTGTCGCTATCTCCGTCAATGGATGCGATTCCCGTGTAGGTCATCTGCCACGCATGGCTTGTGTGGTCATTCATGGTGCTACAAATCGTGTGGAATCCACCATTCTCAATGTCCGTACCTGTTGATACGGATGGAGCGGCAGAGCCGTTTTTTGTTGGGTTATAACGGATTAGCTTTGTGCCTACATGAATCAATTCATAATCATCTGTACTCAGCTTATATCTTCCGTTAATGCCACCGCCCAAACGGGATAGGTCATCGTACTCATACCAACCCATACTTTTGCGAACCTTGCCAACAACATCACGAACCATGTTCTGCCCGTTTGGACTCTGAAAACGGGACACATTGCTTTCTTCGTTGGTGTAATCAACACCTTTAAAGATTTCTGTTGTGTAGGAGCTTACGGCAGGAGAAGCAGGAATAGAATATGTTGCCATATTACCACCCACTTTCGCTTGTAAACTGGTCTGTCAAAATGCCGCTGTCCTGCTTTACCAACAGGGCAAGGCCGTTCTCAAATTCATTCATGTAATAGGTAGCAACTGTAATGTCATCGTCTTTGTACAGTTCTGCCGCCACATAAAGAGGAATCAATGTGCAAGCATCCTCATCCAAGGGCAATCTCGCATCGTCCTTTGTATCAGGCTTAATCCTTGTAGGCACAGCATCGTAATACAAAATAACGGTGCTGTCCTCTCTGACAGGCGGTATAATCAAATACTTTCCTGCAACAATACGCACATATTTGATTTTCTCAGGCACATTGTCCTCATTCAGCAGATAAACCTCAAGGTTTCCTGCGTTCTTGTAATCGTAGGCAACCTCTTCCATATTCAAGCCCTGTTCACGCTCACTTGCGTTCACGGAAATCTCCGTAGACTTTCTTAAAGGTCTTACCGCTACAATGCGGTGAATTGCTTCATTGATTGCGTAAGGCATTGCCCCCAAGTAATCGTCAATGGTATCGTCTGTTTCATCAAACTCTGCACCGGCTGAAAACATCTTCTGCAAGGCGGCAAGTTTACATTCTTTATAAGTCATTTTCTCACCCCCAAATACAAATAAAGGGGGCAGCGTAAACTGCCCCCACGGGAATGGTTAATCTTAAACCTCGGCAATGCCGCTATCGGTAAAGCCCTTACCGATAACGGAAATGCAGCGCCAGTTGTTAAAGCCTGCGCCGAAACGGGCACGACCACGGAATACATTGTTGTCGGTTTCGTCATCAATGGTACTCTTAACGGTCAGAGGAATACGGTCAAGGAAAGGCAGACATTCGTAAGCATCCTTGAACTTGCTGTCCATCAGCAGGAAGTAATCACCGCCGCCCATTGTCAGGTCAAGGTAAGGCCATACAATAACATTCCACAAGCCCATTTGGAAGTTGAATGCATTGTTGCCGGTGTTGGGGTCAAGCTCAGAACCGACAGCAGCAAATACCTCACGCTTCAAAGCACCCTTGTTGGGGATGATGATAGTGTCGGGGCATACATTCAGCAGATTCAGGTCATCGTCCTTGAACATCTGCATTTTCTCCTGTGCAGCATCCAAGGCGGCGGTCAGAGTGCCGGAAGTCCACTTGAATTTGTTGCCCTGTTTATATTTTGCAACGTCGGGATTGGTTTTGCTCTTGTGGTCAATAGCGAACAGCGCCTTGCCATCGCCGGTTGCGGTGCTATAGCTCTTAGTGCCGATGGTAGTAGATGTTGCAATACCGCCGTTAATCAGAGCGGCAGCATACTTCTCACGGGTACGACCATAGCTGAGAGTGAACATATTGGCACGGCTCTTAATCTTACCGTGCTTGGCATCCTCAATCATTTCCTGAGTAACCTCAAAAGAAGACTTCCAAGTCAGAGGTTCGATAACCTTGCTCCAGCCTTCCTGCATGGTCTGACGGGTATAAGTGCCGCCCTCGCCTACATCCTCAAAGTCACCCAAAGAGGTTTCAGAGGTGTACTTCTCGGCAAAGTTTTTGGTGGTATCCATGCTAAAGATGTTAGCCACCTGAGAGTTCTGCTCAAAAGCCTCTACGCCCTTTTCGATAATCGCACGGATAGGCTCCTGACTTTTGCCGTAAATAGAATCATTAAGGCCATCGGCCTTGTTAAAAATTAAGCCCATTTTTATACTTTCCTTTCAATCAATTAAATTTAGCTTTGTACTTCTTTACTTCGTCCTTGGAGAAGCCGAATGCTTTCCATTCGTCCATCTCATCATCTGTAATGGTAGAAGCAGTATTGGCATTGCCTTTTACGGGCTTTAAATGGCTTTTCCCACGACTTTGGTTCACGGCAGCTTGTTTGCTTGCTGTGTTCTTGGATGCCACGATATCGTCAAAAAACGCTATCTTATAGGCATCCGTCTTGTTCATTCCCTTTTCAAATACAAGGTCATAGAACTTTCTGTCCTTGTCACGGTCAACCACATCTTTCCAACTTGTAACGGACGGGTCAAGCTTTTTAATCTGCTCCAAATCGGCAGCGTCCTGCTGATTCTGTTGTGCGGCTCTCAAAGCTCTTGCGCTCTCTCTTAGCTCACGGATTTCGGGAGTATTCAATAGCGCAGCCTGTACCTGTTGGCTGTCAAGCCCTGCTTTTTTCAGTTGTGCCTCAACGGTTTCTTTCTGCTGACTTTCATACTTATCCAAGTATTCCTCGGCATTGTTTACACCGTATTTCGCAAATGCTGTTTTGAACCGCTCATTCAGAGCGTTCATTTGCTTTTCGTATTTGGCTTTTGCCTGTGCTTCTGCGGCTCTGCGAACAGCAGCGTATTTGGAATTTTCTTCCTCACTCTGCTCTTCATGTTCTTCGGAATCGTCATCAGGTTCAGCGGTTTCCTGCTCTTTTACGCTTTCTTCCTCGGTTTCCTCTACCTCTGTTTCAGGCTCTTCGGTTTCCTCTGTGGAAGTGTCCAATTCTTCATCAATCATGTTTTATCTCCTTGGATTTTTACGCTTTTCCTGCGAAAGTTGTTAAGTAAGCACTTTTGTTTGCGCTGTTGTGCGAACAGCGAAAGAATTACTTGGAGCGCAAATCTCCACCTTTGGCAACGGTGGGTTTCTTGGTGCTGCCACTTGCTTTGGGTGCATTCACTTTCTGAGATGCGGTATTGGTAACATTCAGTTTTGCCATTAGTGTACACTCTCCTTTCTTTCAATTTCTTCACCGTAATCTTCACATCGCTTGTTTCGACAAGCGTAAGTGGTGGTTACGGATTCGGCTTCTTCACGGACAGAAACGATTCTCATTTCAACCCTGCATATCGGGCATAGCATTCTGTCCACCCCCAATCATCTGCTGCTGCATCATCATCTGCTGTTGCTCTTCCTGTTGCTTGGCAACTAAAGCCTGGCGAATCTCACCGGCATACGGGTAATTGGTTCTTTCGTACAACTGCCATAGCAGTATCTGCGTAGAGGTCTGGTCTAACATACCGAATGCCCCTGCCTGATAGTTCTGTGCTATCTGCTGCCAAAGCATATCTCGGTTACTGCTCAGTGTTGCCGAAGAATCAACGGTAAATATAAATTCATCATTCCAATACAGTTCTCCTGCGGCATCCTGTCTGAGGAAATCCCATCTTGAAAAATGGTCATATTTCAGGTTTCCGTTTTCATCTCTCGTGGAATAGTCCAACGGTTGGTCAGCGTATGCAAGCATGAACTTGAACATGATTTCATACAATCTTGCATAGCTTTGATACTTCATCTCACGCTTGCTCTGCAACCGTCCTGCCGCTTGGTTTGCGCTGAACTGCTTCGCTGTGCCGCTTCGTGCCGAAGAATCGTATTTGCCCTGAAAACTATCGGTAATGCCCAATGTGGACTTTGCCCATTGGTAGTTGTCATCTAAAGCCATCCGTTCCTTTGTAGGGTCAGGCTGAATATTCAGCACATCAATCAATCCCTTTTCGGCAGGAGATTTCACACGGATAATCTTCAACTCTCTGTCGGTGGTTTCCACATTCACGCCCTGCGGCAGGGTAACGAACGAACCGCCTTTCAGAATCTTCTCGTCAATCTTAGAACCCATCTTCTTGATGGAATCCTGTTGGTCTTCTATTACCTTGATATCAGAACCACCCAAGAATGTACCAAAATGACGGATATTCCGTCTTAAAACCAACGGGTACAGATTCGGCGTGTAATACGGCACTTCTCTGAATACCGTCTTTTCCTGCGTCATGGGCATTCCCGTTTCTTCGCTGATAACAGGCATACCCTTTACATCCTTAACGGTATCTAAAAAAGAACTCTGCACGGCGGTAAGCAATGTACCGTCATACAGGGTAATGTCATCGGTTATGGTTTCCGTATCTTCAATACGGGTTGTTTTGCGTTTACTGCCGCAAACGGGGCACTCCTCATCGTCATTATCTAAAACAGCATCGCAATCCTTGCAATGGATAACTCTCCGTGCCTGATAATCTTCCAAGTCCTCTAATGTGTAGTCATCTACCCATGAGAACATACCGATTTTCCCGTCATCGTTTCGGTAATAAACAATGTTCTGCGTAATCAAATCTTCCTCAGAATCTTCGTCTACGCCACGAATAGTAGGTTCTTCCTCACTGAGGTTATCCACATCAACGCCGTAAATTCGCTTAATGGCTTGCTTTGTCTGTGCAACAAGCAAAAAGATGTAATCCATCTCTTCAATCTCATATACACCGGCTTGCGGAATAACCTGTTTGGGATGTCTGTCACTTACCGAAACATCACCGGCTGCGCAATGTGTTCCTGCCGTTTCATCCCACTCTATATGCCAAAACGTACCGCCCTGAATCGGTACGGTACGCTCCTGCAAGTCATTCATTTCGGAAAAATGAAGCTGAGAAATCTTGTTTCTCAAAAGTGCTTCAATCTTCTGCGCAAGCTCCATGTCTTCCTCATGCACCGCTTCAACACGGGGCATTGGAATCGTAGAATCAATCTGACTCTCAATAAGCTCATAGCAGATATTCCGCACGTTGGAACTCAGCTTCGTTACGGCCTTTCCCGTATTCGGGTCTGCTCTCGATTGTCGAGTACCGTTGTAATAGGCATCGCATTCGTCCATTTGGTCAAGCGCATCCCGATAGGCTAACCGAGCCTTGTCGAGCCGCTCCTGCCACATAACACGCTTGTTGCGGTCATCTTTCAAAACGGATTCCCCCATTTCTTTAGTAATGTTTCCTGCTCGGCAGGAGTCGCATTGTCATAGTCCTCATACTGGTCTTGTTCCCATTTAGCCCGTTTGTATTCATTGAATATCTCGGCAGGGCTTGTCCACCATACACAGAAATATCTCAGCGAATCAGGGTCATGGGTCAATGAGTGCGGCTCTTTTGCGTACACATCAGGCCGCTTTTCGTCTTTTAATATCTTTTGCAGATTCTTGTAAAGATTAGGACATTTGTTCCTCTGAAAGGTCAGATACGCTTCACCGTCCACTACTTGAAGCCAATTCTTCATGGCTGCGCAGCCGGCAGGAAAATCGTTCGAAACCTTTGTCAGGGTCAACCCTGCATCCTCAAATAAGCTTGCTCTCGACTTACCCGTCTGTTGGTCACGACTCCATAAGTCAGGCGGTGCTAATACGGCTTCAATCTCTTCCCCTTGGCTTAAATCCAAAGCAATCTGCGCGGCGGCAGGAATAATCGTATTGGGGGCATCGTATTCACGGTATACCCTTGCCCTGCCGTGTTTGTTAATCGCTATCCAATGGGCAGAAAACATATCCAAGCCATAGTCTATGGCGATATATCTTCGTACCTTGTCGGTAAAGAAATCGTCATCCCGTACATGGGTTTCTTTCTTCACTTCGGGGAAGAATTGCCCACCGGGAACTAACAACGCTTCATCTATCGTTGCAGGGTATTCCTGCAAGGTCATGTCTTCTCCCAACGCTCCCAATGTCCGTGTATACCATGCTTTGTCACGGGTAGGGTCTGCGCTCCACGGCAGGAATATCTTATGAAATCCGTTGTCGGGGTTCGTGAATATCTCTTCAAACAGAGTGCCCCTCTTGATGGTGGATAATCCAATCACCCTACCACTGGTAGGTCTGTTCATTACAGGGAATATGGATGCCCATATCTCTTCTGCAAACTGCTGAAACGCCCATTCATCCAATATGATTAAGTCAGCGGTAAAGCCGCGGGCTGCGCTTGGGCTTGATAGAAAAGCCTTAAATTTGCTCTCAGGGGCTTCGGGATGATTAATAGTAATCTCCAAGGATGATGCTTTGAATGTAGCACCGCTCCATCCCTGCGGCACATTTCCCTCTTCACGGATAAACTCAGGCATATTCCTGAGAATAACAGCCGTTCTGCGAACAAGCTCTTTTGCTTCTTCTTCTGCCCTTGAAATCGCAACTACCGTTCGACCTGTCCAACACATCATGAGCCGTGCGCTCTCGGCTAATGCAAGCCATGTTATACCCAACTGACGAGCCTTTAAGATAACATTCATCCTGTTATCTACAAGCTCCTGTAAAGCCTGTTTCTGCGCATCCCATAGCTTGAATGGCTGAATAAGCTCTGCTGCGCTCTTGTCCTCTATATGGACATAGGTTTCAACAAAATAAACCGGATTCTCTCGGCAATACTTTAATTCAATTTCCCGTAATTCTCTTGCTGTTAACATAATCTTCCCACCGACCCTGCCCACTCTTTTAAGGGAGAGTTAACCTTATCTGCATATAGAAAAAGGCCGCCTACCTGAGTAGACGGTCTTTATCTTTTAGTCCCGATAACAAAAACATGGAGAACGAAACGGTCAAGCTGGCTCATGCACCCACGCTAAACCACATGAATGGAGAAGAGGTTCGGGCTTTTCTCCATTAAGACGGGAATAGGCTGTGTACCGATTATTCCCATGCTTGTGCAAGCAGCCCTGTTCACTCACGCAGAACAGGCAGCGACATCAACGCTTTAACAGGCGGTCACCCTAAAGCGATTAAAGTCTGTTCCTCTTGTAAACCATCTTGCCTGTGCAAATTGTAAAACAGGTAGGGTGAAAGGGGTTAAAATGAATAATTTTTTGAATTATATCCCTAAAGATTTAACAAGAGGTTTGTTCAGGAAGATTCGTCTGTGTAATCTTCTATTCAATATTCTCATGCTTCTCAGCTAAGTCAATATTTTTTCAAAATTTATTTTGCCGTACCACCCTATTTGTTTTATCAAAGACTTTGGGCGCATGGGGGGTATACCTACCGTCCGTAGGTTACTTCGCTACGGTATGGCGCATTGTAAGACTTTGTAACGGGGTTTGAGTGAAAAAAAATATTTTGTCGGAAAAAAATATTTTGTCGGGAGATTGGTATATATTATACGCCGCTTCGCTACCTCGCTGGCTACCCGTTGGGGTCTGTAGGGGGTGCTTTTCTCCCCTATAAAGGTATTAATTTTAAAAATAAATATAGTGTAATAAATCAGAAAAAAATAAGGAATAAAAAAACAAAATAAATACAATTAAACCCCAAAAAAGAGAGTATTTCGCTAAATT
>JAZLLI010000023.1:0-26144 GCA_045598085.1 Acutalibacteraceae bacterium | reverse complement strand
CGCCGTATTTCTTATCAAGAACAACATTTCTGCCCTTGGGGCCAAGTGTGATTTTAACTGTGTTTGCAAGCTTGTCAATACCTGCCTGAAGTGCCTTTCTGGCATCTTCGCCATAAATAATCTGTTTAGCCATAATTCAATCCTCCGTTTATTCTACGATTGCAAGAATATCGCTCTGACGAACGATGATGTATTCTTCTTTGTTGAGTTTAACCTCTGTGCCTGCGTATTTGCTTGTGATAACTTTATCGCCAACTTTTACATACATTTCAACTTCTTTGCCGTCAACAAGTCCGCCAGGACCAACAGCAAGTACCTCTGCTACCTGAGGTTTCTCTTTAGCAGCTGCGGCAAGAATGATTCCGCTGGAAGTAGTTTCTTCAACCTCTGTCATTTTAACTACAACTCTGTCTGCAAGTGGTTTAAGTGTCATTATATATTCCTCCTTGAAAGATTTGGTTTATTAAGTTTAGCACTCTTTATCTTTGAGTGCTAAATCTATTTTAGCCATTTTTCAGGAAATGTCAACCCTTTTAAGAAAAATTAACAAAATAATAACATTTTTTACCTTATAATAATATTGGCAATTATGTTTGCGGCTATTCCAGGCACCCCAAAAACTGCACCTGAAGCTAAAGTCAGCCAATTCACATTGAGGCTGACAGATGTGAATGTGCCTGCCGCATTGACGGCAAAGAGAGCCGCTGTACCCTCTAAAACAGAAAGCAAAAGAGCTGAAAAGAATCTGCCGCTTTTTTTCATAGAAATCAAAACAGTCAAGGCACATATAACCGCCGCAACGCAAACAATTACAGTAACAGGCATAGCCTCACCCCCACAGAATAATATGCAAAATAATTTTCAAACAGACCTTTTATTTTTGTTGCGATTATGATATTATAAAACAGAGGTGAAAATTATGTTTGACATTGCAGTAATCGGCGCAGGGGCATCAGGAATCACCGCCGCCATTGCCGCTAAAAATAAAAATGAAAATCTGAGCATTGCGGTCTTTGACTCAATGAACAGAATCGGCAAAAAAATCCTTGCAACGGGCAACGGCAGATGCAACCTTTCAAACAGGCACGCACTTGAGCACGAATACTACAACAAAGCTTTTGCCTTAACAACACTTGAAAAATACAATGTTGAATATACAGTTGACTTTTTCAATTCGCTTGGTCTTTTCACCTACGAGGATGAAGAGGGCAGAATTTACCCTTTGAGCAACTCGGCGGCGAGCGTTCTTGATGCGCTTCGCTTTGAGTGCGACAGGCTTGGAATTACAGTTTTCACCGATGAAAAGATAAACTCTGTTAAAGTGAAAAATGACGGCACTTTTGTTATCAATGGCAGATTTCTTTCAAAAAAAGTGATAATCTCCTGCGGCGGCAAGGCTTCACCCTCACAAGGTTCTGACGGCAGTGGATTTGAATTATTATGCTCTTTAGGGCATACTATTATAAAGCCATTGCCCGCACTTGTTCAGCTGATAAGCGATAACAAGATTATCAAGTCATTTAAAGGGCTTCGCTCAAAGGGCAACATGAAGCTTTTTGCAGGCGAAAATCAAATCGGCACTGCAAGCGGTGAAATTCTTTTCACTGAATACGGACTTTCGGGCATTGCTTCAATGGACGCACAGCGTATTCTCTGCGATTATCTTTCAAAAGAAAAGTGCAGTGTTGTGATTGACTTCTTGCCCACGCTTTCAAAAGAGCAGATAAAATCAGCAATTCTCAAAAAGGCAAAGATGAATCCCAATCTGAAATGCGAAAATCTTCTTTCAGGTCTTGTGCCTAAAAAAATCGGGCAGGGATTTATTAAATGTATATATATAAAAAATGATGCTCCTGCAAGTGTTATCGGCGATAACGAAGCGGAGCGACTGGCGACTCTTATGAAAAATTTCAGAATTTTTCTCACGGGTTCTAAAGGCTTTGATGGCGCACAGGTAACCCGTGGCGGTGCGGACACAAGCCAGTTTTCACAGGATTCTATGGAATCTAAATTAGTGAAAAATCTTTATTGCGCAGGCGAGATACTTAATGTTGACGGCGGCTGTGGCGGATTTAATCTTCAATGGGCATTTTCAAGCGGATTTTGCGCAGGCGAAAATGCTTGTAAAACTGATGCGGAGGTATAAAAATGCAAAACAAAGTTTCAATAATCTTACCGATTTATAATGTTGATAAATACTTGGCGCAATGCATTGAATCCATACTCTGCCAGACATATGAAAATTTTGAAATAATTCTTGTTGATGACGGCTCACCCGATAAGTGCGGTGAAATTTGCGACACTTACGCAAAAAAAGACAGCAGAATAAGTGTTATTCACAAACCAAACGGCGGTGTCAGCACTGCAAGAAATGCAGGTCTTGATGCAATGACGGGCGACAGCGTTCTTTTCATTGACCCTGATGATTATATTCACCCCGAAATGGTTGAAACTCTTGTTAATCTTATGGCAGATTATTCCGCTGATATTTCTCTTTGCTTTTCAAGGGGAACTTATGTCCGTGATTATGTTGAGCCTGATGCAGAAAGCTATGAAATAAAAACATTAACAGGCAAAGAAGCTCTTGAAAAAATATATGACGGCACTTCATTTGATTTTTTCGGGTATAACCCCACCGCAGTAATGTTCAGATTATATAATGCAGATTTGTTTTCTGACAGGTTGAGATTTGATGAATCTGCAAGAATGGCTGAGGATTTGATTATCAATCCATATCTGTATAGCCGTGCTGAAAAAGTAGTATCAATTAACAGAAGAATGTATTATTTTTATCACGCAGAAAACAGCCTTACAAGATCTGAAATGACAGAAGAAAAACAGATTATGCTAAATAAAATTGTTATACATATGTATGAAGACAGAATCAATTATTTCAAAGGTAAAGATGGCTATAATTCACTTGTTAACTTAACATATGTAACTGCTCTTTTTGATATAATCAGCAAAATAGAGGTAACAAAAAACTCCGATTCTAAAAAAGAGCTTAAAAAGTTTTATAACAGAAAATATAAAGAAGCTGTGAAAGAAAAACGCATATCCTTTAAACAAATGATACTTTTGGGATTATTTAAAATCAATCCGTTATTCTTTAAAATAGTTTCAAAAATAAAATAATTTTAAACTGGAGTGAACAACTATGGCAATGAGCGAAACTTTTAAGGTGGCAACAAAAAGTCCCAATCTTTATCTTAGTTGCAGTAAAGGGCATTTTGTAACAAACCACAGTCATATAAACTACTATATTGACATAACAACGCAGAAATCCAGCCTGCCTCAGGCTAAAGCTGTTGCAAAGGCACTGCTCCCCGCTTATAAAATGAGCACAATGGTTGATACAATTCTTTGCCTTGACGGCAGTGAAGTTATCGGCACCTGCCTTGGTGAGATGCTCACAAGAAGCGATTACAGCAGTGTTAACTCAAACAGAGAAATCAACATTCTCACACCTGAATACACAACAGGCAATCAGCTGATTTTCAGAGATAACAATGTGTCTATGATACAGGGCAAAAGCGTGCTGATTCTTGCCGCTTCTGTTGTTACAGGTTACACCTGCCTTTCTGCTATTGAAGCCATTGATTATTATGGCGGCAGAGTTGCAGGGATTGGGTCTGTTTTCTCCGCTGTGAGCGAGTGCAGCGATGTGCCTGTTACATCGGCATTTGACACCGCCGACCTGCCCGACTATATGAGCACAAATTCAATTGATTGCCCCATGTGCAAAAAGAAAATGCGCATTGATGCGTTAATTAACAGCTTCGGCTGCTCAAAACTTTAAAAGTGAACAAATAAAGCAACAGCGTTTTGCCTTTCGGATTGGCAAGACGCTGTTTTTGGTTGCTTTCGTTGGTTGGTGTGCGGTAAATATGACATTTACATCGCATTTCGTTTCAAATCATTCAATTACCAACGCTTTTTGTTTTTGGATGATTTGCCGTCTTTTTTGCTGTCATAGGATACGCCTACCTGCTGACAAGTTGCTTTTTTGACGCTTGGACTTTGCTTTCTGTAAAGATCAATCATATCTGCCTCTTTACTGCTTAGCCACATGCCTTTGTTTTTTAACCCCATAATTCATGCCCTCCATTTCTTTGGTGAATTTAATTCACTGAGATATTACCACAGTATTAGTGCATTGTCAACAAAAATTATCAACGAAAATAGCATTTTGTTGAAATGTATAAAACGGTTTGGTGAATTTTATGCACTTTTTTATCATGCTTTAAAGCGTAAGAGGGTTCTTTTTGCTGAAATGGAAAATTCACTGTCTTTCACTCATTTGCTATATATGAAATATGGTGAATGATACTCACAGTTTGCCATTGAGAGGGAGGAGTGATAATCCGCAATTCAAATAAAAAATTGCAGACAGACTTCACAATTTCACAACGGAATGAATTATTCACTTCAAAAATATTGACTTTTTCTGCGGTAAAATATAGAATTAAACTATTAAATTTTTGGAGTTGATAAAATGAAAAATCTGAAGAGAATTTTATCCCTTGTAATGGCTGTTGTGATGCTTTTCAGCGTCTGCATTTTCACCGCTAGTGCAGAGGATAAAAAGCCACTCTATCTTGTTCTTGGCGATTCAATTGCCGAGGGCTTCGGTCTGACAAATCCGCAGGATGGCGCATATGGCAAAATCATTGCCGACACAAACGGCTACGGCTACATCAACCGTGCGCATATGGGTTATGACAGTTCTGATATTCTCCGCCTTGTGAGCGATACATCAGGCAAAACAGACATTCCCAAGTTCGTTAAAGAAGCTGATATTATCAGCCTTTCTGTTGGCGGCAACGATTTTCTTTTAGGCAATATGGTTGACCTGCTTTTCAATGCAATTCTCCTTAAAAACTATTCCCGTTTTGACGATATTGCAGAGAATTATTACAACAACCTCACCGCTATTATGAAAAAAATTCACGAGCTGAACCCCAACGCTGTTGTGCTTATGCAGACACTTTATAATTCATGGAATTCAGCAGTTAAAGTTGAATTTCAGAAGGCGGCGGATAGAATCAACAACGCAATTTACAGAGTTTATGAAGAAAACCCAGGCTACTTTGAAATTGTTGATGTTGGCAGTCAGTTCTCTTTCCATAAGGAATGGATGACACAGGATACTATCCACCCCAACGCAGACGGCAATGTTGCCATTGCAAAAATCATCCTTAACAGAATGGTCGAGCTTGGACTTTGCGACAGCGCAGAGCCTGTTATCCTTAAAGCAGGCAAATCAAGAGATTACATAAGAGAATATTTCGGTGATATTGTTGGCACCGTGCTTGTTGTTGCGGCAAACCTTGCAACAGGCAATTTTAATTTTTAAAAAAATGATGTTTGTTTAATGCTTTGTTTAATCAAAATTTGTGGAGCTGAAACAAACGCAAATATGATGTGCTATAAACAAATCCAAATTTGGTGTGGAGAATTGTTCTATGGATATATCAAAAAGAAAACCAAATAGATTAAAAAATTATGATTACAGCCAAAACGGAGCATATTTTATAACAATTTGTACACATAGCAGAAAGCCGATTTTGTCCCGCATTTCCGTAGGGGAAGGGCTTGCCCTTCCCGAATTGGTTTTGCTCCCGTTTGGAAAAATAGCACAAGAACAATTATTGGATTTACAAAAGCGTTTTCAAGATGTATCTATTGACCGTTATGTAATTATGCCAAACCATATACATATTTTGATACAATTGAGAACTGCGGGAAGGGCAAGCCCTTCCCCTACGACAGTATCAGATATTGTTCGTGTTTTTAAATCATTGACAACCAGAGAATGCAAAAAGATTTCGCCTGTAGAGAAATTGTTTCAACGCTCTTTCTACGACCACATAATCAGAGATGAATATGATTATCAAATCAAGTGGCAGTATATTGACGATAATCCAGCAAAATGGTGTGAGGATTCATTATATATTGAGAATATGGATGGCGTCCCCGACATCCCGTGAACTAAGCTGTCGCAGCCGAAAGGTGCTTGCATTAAGAACGCATCCCATCTATCAAAAAACACCCCCGTTGAAGAGAATGCAAACCTCTTTGGCGGGGGTTGCTATGTAAAAACGCTTTTTTATGCGACATTGTTATTCAGCATCTCAGCTTTTTTTATAAAAAACTTGCAAAATACACACAATGTATGGTAAAATTAAGCGAGTAGGTGATAATATGAAAATTCAGGAATCTGCGGAAAATTATCTTGAAACCATTCTTATTTTAAAAAACAGAAACGGCAAAGTCCGCTCCGTTGATATTGCCAATGAGATGCACTTTTCAAAGCCAAGCGTCAGCGTTGCTATGAAAAATCTCAGAGAAAACGGCTATATTTCAATGGATAAAGAGGGCAATATTGAACTGCTCCCTGACGGTGAAGATATTGCATCAAAAATCTATGAAAGGCATATTCTCCTTACAAAGTATCTTGTTGCCCTTGGTGTCAACCCTCAGACGGCGGCAGAGGATGCCTGCCGAATTGAGCATGACATAAGCATCGAAAGCTTCGAGGCAATCAAGGCTCATACTATTAAAATGTTAGAATAAATCGGAGGTCAAAATGAAAATCAGCAAAAAAATTCTCAGCGTTTTAATTGCAATCGTGATGCTTGCGCTTACCTGCACAGTTGCTTTTGCAAAAGAAAAATGCACCTGTGGCAACACACCTGTTATTATGGTGTCTGGCTTCGGTGCAACCACCCTTGTGCGTGTTAATGATAACGGCAGTGAAGATGTGGTTTTTCCGCCCACACTTGATGTAATTAAATCTGCTGTTACAGATAACCTTAACAAAATTGATAAGGATGCGCCCCTCGAATTTCCTGCATCTGTTGTTACGCAGATTCTCGACCCAATCACTATGAATCCCGACGGCACATCTCATTACAACATTAAACCCATTTATTCATCTGTTGAAGACACTTCACTTGAGGGATTCAGAAAGAATGACGCTCTCAAATATGTTCCATATACAGGCTCAGAGTTCCTTGATATGGAATGTATCGGTGAAAAAATCGGTGATGACCATGTTTTCAACTTCCTTTTTGACTGGCGAATCCCCAGCGATGAGGTTGCAGACCAGCTTCAGCAGTATATTATGGATGTTCTCGAATACACAGGTCATGAAAAAGCAAGCATCTATTGCTTAAGTCAGGGCAGTGTGTGCGTTGCTCAATATCTTTATAAGTATGCTGATAAAGAGCTTCTTGAAAATGTTGTTTTCAATGACCCAATTCTTGAGGGTTCAGATTTCATTACAGATATTGTAAGTGGCAGAACAGGCTACAAGCTCACTTATGGCGAAATCATTAAGCTTGTTGAGAATATTTTACATACAGAGATTGAAATTTCTGATATTGCCGCAATTATCCCCGAGGGCATTGACAATATTGTTGAAATGGGTGCAACACAGATTGTTATTCCTATGGTTAAGGATTCACCTGCATACCTCGAAATGGTAACGAAGAAAGACTATGAGGATGTTCTCAAAAATTATTACACTGCCGATGGCAACGAAAAGCTTATTGAAAAGGTTGAAAAGACAAGAAACGGCTTTATGGCAGATATTGAGGGCACTCTGCGCAATGCTCAGAAGCACAATATTGATGTTTCAATCGTTTCAAGCTCAGGCAAAGCACTTGTAACAGGCACTAATGTTAATTCAGACTCAATCGTTAATACAGAGTATTCCTGCGGTGCATATTGCGCACCTTGGGGCGAAACATTCCCTGCCGATTATGTTCAGAAAAAAGACATCGGTCATGACTGCGTTTCACCTGACAGAACAGTTGACCTTTCATGTGGCTACCTGCCCGAAAAAACATGGATAATCAACGACCTTTTCCACGGTATGGTTGAGTGGGCTCCCAACTCACTTGCTCTTGTTGAAAAGCTTCTTTATACTCACGATTTAAAGGACGCATGGAGCAGTAAAGAATTTCCACAGTTTATGCAGAGTGATGACCCAACACAGAATGTTCAGGCAGTATTTGCAGACAGCAACAGCCTCAGCACCAAAACAGGCGGCAACGGCAAAATCCTTGTGAAGAATGTTGCATCAGAGGATATTCTTATTAACTCAATTTCAGTTGACGGCAATAAGAGCGGTCTGCCTTTTGTGCTTAAAGCAGGCGAAACCGCAGCTGTTTCAGTTGACGCTTCAAAAGAGCATTACGGCACCGTTTCTGTCAGCTACTCAAAGCTTGCAGGGATTGGCAAAGAAACAGTTAAGGACTTTGGCTACTCTGTTAAGGATAACTACAGCGGAGTTGTTGTAAACCACGGTAAGGACGAAAACACCGCATCTGCGCTTAATAAAGTTTTTGGTATCGTTTGGAATTTCTTTAACAGAGCAATCAGATATATTGCCGACCTTTTCGGCACACTTATTTCACAGATTAAAGGAGCATAAATTATGGAAATCAAAATTATGAGCTTCAATGTTCTCTGCTACGGACCAGAAGAAATGTTCTGGCTTGACAGAAGAGGAATGGTTGCAGACATTCTCAGAAACAATAAGCCCGATTCATTCGGCTTGCAGGAATCGCATTATGAGTGGATGCAGGCAGTGAGCGAAGCACTTCCCGAATACGATTATGTTGGTGTTGGTCGAGATGACGGCGCACTTTGCGGTGAGTTTTCACCTGTATTTTATCTTAAAGATAAATATGATGTGCTTGATAGCGGTACATTCTGGCTTTCAGAAACACCCGATACACCCTCATACGGCTGGGACGCTGTTTGCCGCCGTGTATGCTCATGGGCAAAGCTTCAGAATAAAGAGAGTGGAGAGGTTTATGTTCACATCAACACTCACCTTGACCACAAGGGACCAAATGCCCGCACATTAGGCTTGCAGATGGTTCTTGACCATGCAGCAAAGTTTGATGTTCCTGTTGTATGCACAGGCGACTTCAACTTCAAAGAGGGCTGTGAGCTTTATAAGCAGATGACATCAGGCTGCCTTAAAGATTCAAAGTATGCCGCTGAAGACACAATGAGTAATGTAACATTCAACGCATTCTATCCCGTTATCAAAAAAGATGAAGCACCCTGTATCATCGATTACATCAGCTTCTCAAATGATGTTAAGGTTAAGAAGTATGCCGTTCTTACAGATAGACCAGACGGCAAATTCCCCTCAGACCATAACCCCGTTCTTGCAATCGCAGAAATCTGATTATAAGTAAAATAAAAGACGATTATGAATGAACCGCTCATCATAGTCGTCTTTTTTTGTAGCATAAAAGGCACGATAACGCCGTAGAAATTGGCATCTCCAACATCCCGTTAATTGATTTAAAAGAGCCGTGGCAATCCACGCTGACAGAACGCACAAAAAAATAGCTTCCCTTGGGGGAAGTGGCAAAATCTTTGATTTTGACGATAGGGGTTCTCTTGAAGTAATAAGTTTTAGTGAATAGTGAAAAGTGGACACCGTAGGGGAAGGGCTTGCTCTTCCCGATTTATTTGCACCGAGCTAAAACAAATGTCATTGCGAGTGTAGCGTGGCAATCCGTTTTCAAGTCAGCACTAAGCTTCTCGTTGCCCCTTGACAGAGGGGTAGAGCTAAGTAGATAAAAGATAATATATAATAGATAATAGTGGAAAGTTGTAGGGGATGGCATCGACATCCCGTTCTGATGTCAGCACAAAAATAAATTTGAACGAAGCATTGTTGGTATTGTCATTGCGAGGCTCAAAGAGCCGTGGCAATCCACAATTCAAATGAATAACGAATATTGAATAATGAATAATTTCGGGCGGGATACCCGCACCCGATTTGAAGTAATAAGTTTTAGTGAATAGTGAAGAGGTGAATATGCTTCACCACACACCGTAGGGGAGGGGCTTGCTTTTCCCGATTTATTTGCACCGAGCTAAAACAAATGTCATTGCGAGTGTAGCGTGGCAATCCGTTTTCAAGTCAGCACTAAGCTTCTCGTCGCCCCTTGACAGGGGAGATGTCATCGTAGATGACAGAGGGGTAGAGCTAAGTAGATAAAAGATAATATATAATAGATAATAGTGGAAAGTTGTAGGGGATGGCATCGACATCCGTTCTGATGTCAGCACAAAAATAAATTTGAACGAAGCATTGTCGGTATTGTCATTGCGAGGCTCGTAGAGCCGTGGCAATCCACGCTGACAGAACGCACAAAAAAATAGCTTCCCTTGGGGGAAGTGGCAAAATCTTTGATTTTGACGATAGGGGTTCTTTTGAAGTATTAAGTTGTAGTGAATAGTGAAGAAGTGAACGACATTCCGTTCTGATGTCAGCACAAAAATAAATTTGAACAAAGCGTTGTCGGCATTGTCATTGCGAGGCTCAAAGAGCCGTGGCAATCCACGCTTACCGTCAGCACACAACCTGAAACTAATAAAACAATCCTCCCAACTCACATAAAAACGCCCTCCTTAACTCAAAGAGGACAGATGTTGCCAACAAAACTATCAACCAAGGCAACATCTGCACCCACGCACTCAATCTCAACAATTATATTGTTAATCGTGCAAAAAAGCTGCCATTTAGTGCAGCTTCTTTTTATATATTCTGTTATTTGTTCGTATATTCATTGATGATTTCGGCGCAATATTTTGTTGCCAGCTCCGCTCCCTGCGTGTTCAGATGCTCTGAAGATGCAAAATGCAAATCATCGCTAAAATTATATTTGCTGTCATTCAAATCCTCATAGGGGATTCCGTTTTCTTCTGCAATTTTTTTAACTTCTTTGCCAAAAAAATTGCGATAACCCAAAACATCGTTTCTCGCCTGACAGCTCATGGGCATCTGAATAAAAAATAGATTTATGTTTCTCTTTTTGCAGAAAGTAATTATTTTATTAAGATACGCAACAGTTTCTTTATCAATGTTATAGTTCAGCTCCGCTTCACTGGAAAATCCAAGGTCGGTTCCCTCCTCGCTATTGCGGGGCATAAAGCCTCTGCCCTTATAAGGACGATCAAGATGTGGATTGTTGGGGTCGCAATTTCTGTAAGATGGTTCAAGCTTTGCCTTGATATTGTGAATAGCTAATTGCTTTTTGTCTTTGGTGTAAAATGAGTTAAAAAACGCCCACGGCAAATCATCAATATCGAAGCTTTTAAAAATATACTGCGCCTTTACAGCAGGGTTATGGAGCCTTTCTAAAAGCACAATTTTTCTCTGCATTTCCTCGCCGTCGCTGTGTTCTTTTTTTATCAGATTCGCAAAATAAACATCAACAATTACATTCTTGATTTTCGGAAATGTCATACTGCAACTGCATAAATAATAATATGCGTCTTTTACACCCTGAGATGCAGAGCCGAGGTTAAAAGAAACACAGCCTGTTTCTCTGTCAAATAATTCGGGGTCGAACCCGCAAAAAACATGGCTTGAGCCGAAAATAAGAGTGTCAACATCATTACGGTATGTTTTAATATCGTTGTTCACCCAATGCGCACTGCTGATGGGCTTAAATGCCCATGAGAATATGGTTTGCATAACAAGAAATACCGCAATAATCGAAGTGATTTTTAATATTCTCTTTTTTATTTCGCCCATAAATATACCCCCACATCACGGTTTAATATTTGGCATACATAAATCCGCCACTCAGTTCTCTTGTGGTGTCGCCAAAAATCAGCAAATAAAAAACAAGAGCTATCATAACAAATGCCTGTAAAGTCCATTTCTTATTTAATAAATCGTCAATAAACGAGCCTTTTTTCTCTTCATAAAGGCTGTGTGAGAAAAGAATAATGCAGGCAACAAATATTGCGATAATCCCCGGAATGCCGTTTGCAGCAATCCTTGGTAAAAAGGTCGATAAAGAAATTTCACATGGAATTGGACAAGTGAATATCTGCGAAAAGCTCTTTATTGCATCAGAAAGGTTGTCAAATTCGCAGGTGAAATTAAGGAATGTAACCAGCAGATAAGTTCTGCAAACCTGTATCATTTTCCACAAAACAGAGTCTGTGTTTATGCCAAGCTTTTTGTTGACAGATCTGTATTTATCTTTAAATTGCAGGCTGAAAATCATAATAAGTCCGTTTGAAACGCCCCATAAAATCTCAACCCAGTCCGCACTGTGCCATAAGCCTGTGAAGAACCACACAACCGCCATTGCAATAAACACAGGTATGTTTTTGGCGGCTTTTTTATGCCCTTTTGCACGAAGCTTTTTGGAAATGTTGATGCACGTTTTTGATGTTGATATGGGATAAAAAAGATAATCTTTGAACCATGAGCAAAGGCTTATGTGCCATCTGCGCCAGAACTCAGCAAGGGAGCGTGAAAAATACGGGCGTTTAAAATTCTGCGCAAGGTCAATGCCCAAAACGCATGAAAGACCCATTACAATATCCATATAGCCTGAAAAATCCGCATAGAGCTGAATGCCAAAAAGAATCATACCAATAAAAATTGTGATTCCGCTATAGGATGTGTAGTATTTGATTATTTCATTTGTCATGGGGGCGATGTTGTCTGCAATGACCATCTTTTTCATAAGTCCCCAAAGAACAAAAAAAGCTGCTCTTTTTATTCTTTCAAAAGAATATCTGTGCTCAGCAAAAAGCTGAGGAGCGAGCGCATCGAACCTGCCGATAGGCCCCTCGATAATCTGAGGAAAGTATGAAACAAAAAGAGCAACTTTTAAAAAGTTTTTTTCAGCTATTATTTTTTTACGGTAAACATCAAAAATGTAACCGATAGATTGGAATGTATAAAACGAAATGCCAAGAGGCAGAAGAAGATTAAGGTGAGGCAACTTAGCTTCAATGCCAAAAGAGCCGAGCATTGACGAAAAACTGGAAACGACAAAATCCGCATATTTGAACACACCAAGCAAGCCAAGGTTTATACAGACTGCAACAATGAGGATGGCTTTGCACCTTTTGTTGCACTGCGCTTTAAGTGTTTTCTTTTCGGTTTTAGAGATTTTTTCACGTGAGCGTATTTCATCATCGGTGCTGTCTTTGAAAGTCTGAATACAGACTGCGGCAGCGTATGTAACAGCAGTGGTTATCAGCATATAAACAGGCAATTTTTCACTTACAAGGCAATAAAACGCATAACTGAATATCAGAAGTATAACCCACTGATACTTCTTTGGGAGCAGAAAATATAAAGCAATAAGTACAACAAAGAAAAACAGAAAGCGGAATGACAAAAGAGCCATAAAATCACCTTTTGATGAAGATGTTGAAATATACTAAAATTTTTGCACTGTAGATGTGTATTGTATAACATTTCAATGCTTTTTAATTTACAAAACAGAATAATAATGAAAAATTTTCCAAAAATGAAAGAAATTTTTTCTATATGCCGACAGATGTTTAATAGCTTCATTCTTCAGCATATTCTGCATAATAAAAAACTGACTCCGATGCAACACCGAAGTCAGTTTAATTCACTTATTGAATTTTAATTATTAAAATCCACTGCCGAAGAACTGGTTAAAGAAATCTTCTAATGAGCCTCCGTTAGCTTCGCCGCCAAATGGCTGCTGCTGTTGCTGTTGCTGCTGTGTTGTGGCGGTTGTGCCTTTATCCTCAACAAGTGTTACAACAACATCAAACTTCTTAACATCATAGGTCTTTTCGTCAACTCTGCAAAGTGTCAGCTTCAATTTATCGCCAACCTTGCCGTTTTCAATCTTATCAAGAAGTGTGTCGGCTGTTTCCATATCAACGCCGTCAACTGCAATAATAAGGTCGCCAGCCTTTGCGTCTGTGCCTGTGAATGCACTCTCTTCGCCAATCTGAGCGATAATAAGTGAGCCTGCGGGGAGATTGTTATAATGAGCAATCATAGCGTATGACGGATATTTTGAAACAGGTGCATATGTGATGCCAAGCTTAGGTCTGTCTGTAACATAGCCGTTTGCGATGATGTCGTCAATGATTGTTTTTGCTGATGAAATGGGGATTGCAAAGCCCATGCCCTCATACTCTGTTGAGGCGATTTTTGATGAGTTGATGCCGATAACCTGACCTGCTGTGTTGATGAGCATACCGCCTGAGTTACCGGGGTTGATAGCGGCATCGTGCTGAATGCACTTCATATCGTAGCCGATTTCATTGCTTACAGGTCTGTCAATTGCAGAAACCATACCCTTTGTGTATGAGCCAAAGAACTCTGTGCCGCCTGGGTTGCCGATTGCATAAACTGTTTCACCAATCTTGAGCTTTGAAGAATCGCCGAATTTAGCGGCTGTGAAGCCTTTTTCTTTAACTGCAAGAACGCCAAGGTCTGTCTTTGAGTCAAAGCCAACAACTTCTGCATCATACTGCTCACCGTTATAATCCTGAATTACAACCTTGTAGCCCTTTGTCTTTGCAGATTCAATAACATGAGCGCAGGTGATAATGTATGTTTTTGTCTTATCCTTGCTTTCGCCCATGATAATGCCTGAGCCTTCGCCTGCAACATTTGAAGAGCTTGAATTGCCCTGTGAGAAGAGATTATTCACTGTACCATAAAGAATGATGCCAACATTTGACTTTATGTTCTGAGAATAAATCTCCTGTGCAGAAAGTCCGTCGCTGTCATCAACAGGTGTCAGGCTTGATTCTGAAATAAGAAGCTCTGCATCACCTTTTTTTGATGAATGACTGTCGCTTTTTTTGCTCCTGAATGCGATGAAAGAACCAACAATTCCGCAGAACAAAACGATAAATGCAATTGCAAGGCAGAGAATGATTTTGCCAAGCTTTTTACCGTTTGATTTCTTTGCTTTTTCATCTTTTGCTGTTGTGTTCACATAAGGGTTCTGGTTTGCAGTGTAGTTATATCTCTGCTGATTTGAATAGGGGCTGTAGCCAGATTCCCTTGAAGCGTCATAATAAGAAGAACTCTGCGGTCTTGAATAAAACTCTCCGCTTGTTGAGTAGCCACTCTGCTGAGGCTGTGCTTCAGCTTCGGGAGCTTTTACCTCCTCTGCTTCAACAGGTTCAGTGCTTGTTTGTTTCTGATTTTCACTGACCTCGAATTTTTCCTGTTCGTCCATATATATTCCTCCTGACCGCCACTGCGGTTTTTTATTTTATTATAATTCTTAATTTTTAATTATTATACATTTTTTTGTAAACAATTCATTAAGTTTTATATGAAAGGGGAATCCAGAAAGAAAATTCTGTATATTCGCCCTCAACGCTGTCCGCTTTAATCTCACCTTTGTGAAGATTGATAATACTTTTAACGATGTAAAGACCGAGCCCCGCACCTTTAACATCATAGCTTCTTGACCTGTCGATTTTATAAAATCTTTCAAATACTTTGTGAAGCTCATCCCTTGAAATGCCGTCGCCGCTGTTTCTGATGCTGACATAAACCTTTTCGCCATCTGTGAAAGAGTTGATGTCAATGTAGCCGTTAACAGGGGTGAACTTTATGGCATTATCCACAAGGTTATAAATAACCTGCATTATCATATCTTCGTCGGCAAAAACCTTGATGGACTGCATATTTTCAAGACCCATAATGTCAAGATTTTTCTGCTCAATTTTCTTTTCAAAATTCAGCACAGTTTTGAAAATGCTGTTGGACATATCAAACTCTCTTGCGTTTATGTTCATTTCGCCAGCCTCAAGCTTTGACATATTGAGCATACCTGTAACAAGTCGTGAAAGTCGCTTAACCTCATCCGATACAATTTCAAGGTATTTTTTCTCTTCGTCCTGCTCAATTGTGCCGTCAAGAATGCCGTCAATAAATCCGCCGATTGTTGTCATAGGCGTTTTTAATTCGTGCGAAACATTGGCAACAAAGCTTCGTCTTGAGCTTTCAAGTGCCGAAAGTGAAATTGCCATTTTGTTAAATGCCTTTGCAAGCTCCGCCAACTCGTCATCACCGCTTACATTTACCTTGTAGCTGAAATCGCCGTCTGCATATTGCTTTGCGGCATAAGACATCTGCTTCAATGGTTTGGTGATTCTGTAAACCATACCGTAAATGATTACAGATGAAACAAACAGCGTAATAATTGCGGCAATCAGCATAATTTTGGCAACCTGCAAAACATACTGTGTCAGCGTTGAAAAAACTGGCTTAACCGCAAAAACAACACCAAGTGTTTTGCCATAAAGCACAATAGGCGTTGCAACAACATGGTTTTTAACAGAGAGTGATGTGCCAAGGGTTGTCAGCTCGTCATAGCCGTCCTTTGAAGCTTTCTCCATAATATCTTCGGGGATAATGTATGACAAATGCTTGTGGCAGGTGTTTCGCCCTCTTGTTTTTGCCATTTCACGGCAGAGGATAACCTTGCCGTTGTTATCACACACGAAAATATCGCAATTGTTTGAGGCGCAGAGAGTGTCAATAAGACCGCTGACAATTCTTAAAGGTCCGCCTTCTGAAACAGTGCCCTGACCTGTTCCGCTGAAGCCGACAATGGTGTTTTTTACATTATCCGTTACCATCTCTGTGTTGTTGCGGAGAATAACGCTCTGCTCATCGCTCCACCTGCCCGTTTCAAGGGCGATGAAAAGTATGCTCATAAGAAACATTCCTGTGAAAATGAGCAGCAGCATATTTAACATATATTTTCTGAAAAGCTTACCGCCTTTTTGTGTTATCATAATCAGCCCTTCAATTTAAATTTATATCCTACACGGCACACTGTGGCAATCTCCCATTTATCAGAAACACCAGAGATTTTTTCACGAAGTCTTTTAATGTGAACATCAATTGTTCTGGTGTCGCCAGGGAAGTCATATCCCCACACCTCGTCAAGAATCTGATCACGGGTAAACACTCTGTCAGGGTTAGATGCAAGGTGATAAAGAAGCTCAAGCTCCCTTGGGGGAGTGTCTATCTTTTTGCCGTCAACAATAAGCTCATAATTTGTAAGGTTAACGCTGAGCTTATCGTATTTTACTATTTTAACATCCTTGTCAACAGTTGAAGCCATTGAGCGGCGAAGCACCGCCTTAATTCTTGCCACAACCTCTTTTGGCTCAAAGGGCTTTGTAACATGGTCGTCTGCGCCTAATTCAAGGCTCAGCACCTTGTCGAATGTTTCACTTCTTGCGGTGAGCATAATAATCGGTTTGTCTGACTGCTTTCTGATTTCACGGCAAACCTGCCATCCGTCAAGACCGGGGAGCATTATATCAAGCAAGGTAATGTCTGGCTGAAAAGACGAAAAGTGTTCCACTGCGCTTACACCGTCATTGGCAATGGCAACTGTGTATCCCTCTTTTTTAAGGTAAATTCTGAGCAATTCGCAAATGTTTGCATCATCATCAACAACAAGAACTTTATAACTCATAAAACCTCTCCTTTATTTTTCATCTGTTTTAATGCCCTTGAAACAAAAGCTTCAAAGGCATTTTTAGTTTCTTTATATATTATAATCCCCAAATTTTAACAAAATATGAACAACTGTAAAACATTATGTTATATTTGTGTCGGGAAGATGTTAACATTTAAACTCGTATCTTGTCATGGAGCGGAAAATTTCGCCAGCTCTGAAGTTGCACTGAGGGAATGATGGCTGGTTGGGTGTGTCGGGGTAGAACTGTGTTTCAAGGCAGAAGCCTGCGTGCTTGTTAAGCGGAACACCGCCCTTGCCCATAACAGAGCCGTCAAGGAAATTGCCTGTGTAAAGCTGAACACCCGGCATATCTGTGTAAACATTCATTGTGATTCCTGTTTCTTTTTCATATGCTGTGATAACTGCGCCTGCTGTTTCATTAAGGCAGAAGTTGTGGTCGTAGCCTTTGCACATAACAAGCTGAGGGTCGCTTTCGCCAATATCTCTGCCGATAGGCTTGCTCTCTGAGAAATCAAATGCAGTGCCTTTAACGGGGCGAATTTCGCCTGTTGGGATACTGTCCTCATCAGTTGGGGTGAAGCTGTCTGCGTCAATTCTTAATTCGTGAGAAAGAACATCAGTGCCTGCCTTGCCTTTAAGGTTAAAGTATGTGTGGTTTGTAAGGTTAACAGGTGTGTCTGCACTGCAAATTGCTGTGTAGTTAATGGCAACCTCGTTAGAGTCTGTGAGTGTGAAACGCACCTTTGCTTTCATAGCACCGGGGAATCCGCATGAGCCGTTGGGGCTTGTGTAAGACATAACAACGCTGTTGTCGGTGTCAACTGTAGCTTCCCACACCGCCTTTGAAAACTCTCCGCCGCCGTGAAGGCAGGTTTTGCCCTTTTCGTTGGCTGTAACAGAGTATTTCTGCCCGTTAACTGTGAACTGTGCGTTGTGAATACGGTTTGCGTATCTGCCAACAGTAACGCCCTGATAATCTGAATAATTCTCATGACCGTCAAGTGTGTCAAATCCAACGGCAACATCAAGCAATTCACCGTTTTTTGAGGGAACTTTTATTGCCTGAATTGTTGCACCGTAGGTAAGAACCTCAAGCACCATACCGTTTTTATTTGTCATAGAGTATTTATATACTTCTCTGCCGTCTTTCAGTGTTCCAAATAATGTCTTTTCCATAATTTTTCTCCTTTATATGCTTTGGTCAACTGTGTTTATTTTAAGTCCGCAGGACTGAATATACTGAGCGTCTGTTTCATCGCCTGCACCGCTGCCGTCAATATCTGCCGCTCTGAGCTGAGCAGGTGTAAGACCGCCGTTTGCAAAAAGACCCTGTGCAATTGCGCTGATATAAACAGCGTCCATGCCGTCAATGAATCCGTCGCAATCAACATCGCCGATAATTACAACCGTTACCATATCAATTATTTCAGTTTCGCTTTCGTTGTAAAGGCTGATTGTTGAGCCTGTTGTGATGTGTCCGTTATCTGCAACAACATTGCCCTCTGCGTTTCTGATTTCAATTTTTTCAGTGTTGAGGAACTGTGCAGTGTAATCTGCAACTGTGAGAGATGTGTCAAAGCCCGAAATAAGATTATCCTTGCGGTCGATTTTAAGACCTGAATCCTTTGTGGCAATGAGCCTGTTGTAGCCGATTGTGCCGTCTGGCAAAATGTAATAACCGTCGTCGCCAATGCCGAATTCGGTGTAATGAATACCAACATCCTCACCCGAAAGAACGGGCATACCAGCATAATATAATGATGATGTAATAATCATTCTCGGTGCAGAAACTCTAACTGTTTCAGGTGCATCATCTGAGCTTGAAAGAAGAACGGTGGTTGTTACTTTATCAAGCACAACTGTTTTGCCTGTAATGAGGTAAACATCGTTGTTGTCTGCCACTGTTGTAAATGTATTCTTTGTAGAAACAACCTCTTCGTCCTGTGTGTATTCATAAATATTCTCTGCTCTTACAAGTGTGCCAGCGTTATAGATAGCCTTGCCAAGACCGCCGTCTTTAACAGTGTTGCCAATAATTCTGCCGCCAAGGAGCGCAACCTTGCCTGTTGAAGCAATGTTGATTGCACCGCCGTTGACACCAATATTATTCACAAATTCACCGCCGTACATAAACATTGTACCGCTTACAGAGATGTTGCCGCCTGTTGTGGAGCAACCGTTCTGCATCTGGAAATCGTTGTATGTGTAAAGTGTACCGCCTGCCTTAACAGTGATAAGTGAAGCGCCCTGTGCCTGATTGTAGGCATATCCGCCATCAAGGATGTATTTACCGCCTACAGAGTCAAGTGTGAAGAAATCTTCGCCGTCCTCAGAAACATCCTCGCCCCATGTTTTTGCCTCTGTGAAGCCAAAGCGAAGTGTACCGCCAGGCTGAACCTCAAAGAGAGTGCCTGTGAATGTACCGCTTCTCATTGAGGTGTAAGTGCTGTCTGTTTCGCTGAGAATTGTAACATCACCATAAACCTTTATGGTTTCATTTATAGTGTTGTCTGCAATAATTGTGATAATGCCCGATTCGCCAGCCTTAACCTCTTTAACTGCCTGCGCAACTGAAACATAGTCAACTGCATATGCACCAAATTTACTTAAAGATGCAACATTCACAACCGCTGTGTTCATCAGAACACCCACTGAGTTTACATACCACGGTGTGCCGTTCTGAGGAGTAATCTGGAATTTAGTGTAGTTAACACCAACCTTTTCGCCTGTGAGAACAACTGTTGAGGTGGAATAGACAGCAGGGGTGATAACTGCAACTGTGCCCGCTGCGTTTAATTTATCTGTAAGATTGATTGATCTGTTTTTAGCAACAAGAACATCGTTTTCTGTAATAAGAGCATCACCGCTCATCTGGAATGTGCCAAAAACAGCCACGCCAAAGCCTGCGCCAACATTGTTATAAACATAGTTCTGGCTGATTGTGCCGCCTGTCATCTGGAATATACCGTTTGAGTTGATGGAAACACCACCGCCGCCGCCTGTTGTTGCAGTTGAGCCGTGCTTTTTATATGCAAAGTTTTCGCTGATTGTGCCACCCGTCATTGTAACAGTGCCTGCGTTGATGAATATACCGCCGCCTGCATTTGCAAAGTTGCCAATAATTCGTGCTTCATTAGATATTGTAACCTCTGCGTCTGTGCCGATTGAGTAAATACCACCGCCATAAGTTTTGCCGTAGTTTTCGCTGATTTCGCCGCCGCTGATGTTTACAATACCGCTGTTGTTATAAATCGCACCGCCCCTTGCAGCAGAGGACTGGTTGCCGATAATGTAACCACCGCTGATATTTACAGTGCCCATATCATTATATATAGCACCGCCGTCTGATGTTGTTGTGTTGTTTCTGATAACACCGCCCTTAACATTGAGCGTTGCATCTGAATCAACATAAAATGCAGAACCCATATCAGTTGAGCTGTTGTTAATAACTGAAACGCCTGCGTTAAGGTTAACCTTGCCCCTGCCTGTTACAGCAATAAGAGCAGAGTCAGATGTAATGCCGTAGCCGTCAATTACAAGAAGGATGTTTTCGTTTGTGCCGTCCTTAATATCGCCAAGGGTGAGCGTGCCTGTTACATTAAACATAGGACCTTCAAGCTCAGCACCCTTTGTAACATATTTCTTGAAGCTTTCACCGTGGATTGTTACTGTGTTTGGAATATTAACCGTTGAGTTTACAGTAAGATTTCTGATTGGAACAATTGTGCCCGTCTTGTTTTCAAGGGCAGTTACTGCGCTTTGAATATCGCTGAAGAATGTATCGTTTGCGCCGTCAATTTTAAGCTTAACATTATATGTATCTTTAACAACTCTAACGCTTTCAAGGGAGTCATCTCTTACCTTGCTGTAGCCTGAGTAATATAACATATAAAACTGAGGATAGTAGTGGTAATAATCATCGTCATATTTGTTTGACCATTTACCGCTCTGAAGTCCAAGGTTATATGATGCGCTGGAGCCTGTAAGCTCTTCTGTTTTTTTGGGAGTTGCTCCGTTTCCGTTATTGTAAGTTGTGTTTTCAATTGTGGAATCGTAATAGCAGTTTGTAACTGTGCATGTGCCGTAGTTATAGCCGATAAAGTTGTTTGTGTTGCTGTTTGTTGAGTTAAGGCTGTTTACAACACCGTAGTTAAGGCTGTATTTAACTGTGCCTGTTGAGTTGTAGCCAACAACACCGCCAACATAGAATCCGCCAAGAACCTCACCTGAGTTATAGCAGTTGTTTACACCGTCGCCTGAGTTAAAGCCAACAACACCGCCATAATAATTTGAGTTTGCAACGCCTGTTACAAGTCCGTCATTGAAGCACTGGGAAACTGTTGCCCTTGTGTTGTAGCCAACAATTCCGCCAACAGAAGCACCGCCCGAATATGTGCATTTAACAGTGCCCACATTATAGCTTGTTTCAACTGTGCCAATATTATATCCTGCAATACCGCCGACATATTTCTGTCCGTTTACTTCACCGTCATTGCATGAAAGTGAAATTTTGCCTGCGTTGTAGCCTGCAATAGCACCAACATTTTCTGTGCCTTTAATAAGTCCGTCCATCATAATAACATTCTGAACAACACCGCCTGCGCCGATGTATCCAAAAAGTCCCTGATTCTTTGTACCGTCAACATAAACGCCTGCAATGTTGTAGCCGTTGCCGTTGAATGTGCCTGTGAACGGATAACTCTGTGAGCCGATTGGCTTCCAGCTGTTTGTTAAAGATGTATCGTCTGTGATGAAAATATTAAGAAGCAGGTTGTCCATAAGTCTTGCCTTTGCGGCAGAGTTTCTTTCAACACCTGCAAGTGTACCGTTTACAAGACCTGAAAACCATGCAAGGTTGTCAGGAGTTCTGATAAGATACCAGCCTGCTGAGTCTTTTTCAGGCTGTTCAACACCGCCTGTCCATACTGATGTTTCAAGCATGAAAACAAGCACGGGGTAGCCGTCATTGATAACCATGTAGTCATACGAAAAAGCGTTTGCGTTTTCGTTAAGCTCACGAACGAATGAGAATTTTTTCATTTCTGCAAGAGTTCTTGCAACAGCTCTTGTGTCTTCAACAATTGTTGAATCTTTGCAGTAGTAGCAGTTAAGGTATTCACCGCCCATTGAGTAGCCTGCAATTGCGCCAACATCATCTATTGCGTCAATTGTGGATGTAACCGAGCCGATAACATAGCATGAAATAATCTTTGAATATGAAACAAATCCAACAATACCGCCGATAGCTTTGGGACCAGAGATTTTTCCCATGAAATAACAGCCCTTTAACGAGCTTGCTGAAAGTGCGCCAACAATACCGCCGGATCTGCCGATGTTGACTGCCTGACTTTTAACAATTGCAGTTGAGTAACATTCGTTAACCTGCGTGTTAGCTTCGCCATAGCCTAAAACACCGCCTGTTCTGAGGTTGCCTGTTACATTGCCCTTTGAGAAGCACTGCATAACTCTTGAGAAGCTGTTGGCATGACCTGCGATACCGCCAACACTGTTTGATGTTGAGGTAACTGTTCCGCTGTATGAGCAGTTTTTAATAATGCCGTAGCTTATGTATCCGCATACACCGCCAGTGTTTTCAAGACCTGCAATATTTGAATTTTTGATTTCAAGGTCGTGAATAACAGTTGGGGGAGTAGGGGTGAAAATTTCTTCAGAAGTGTCATCTTCATCATCAATAACAGGCTTGTCCGTTGAAACATAACCAAAAAATCCGCAGTTATCAACAGCGTTTTTAACGCTGACACCGCTGATGTAATGCCCGTTTCCGTCAAATTCACCTTTAAAGGGCTTTGCCTCGGTGCCGATTGGTATCCACTCTCTTAAATAGCTGCCAACAGAGTTAAGCATAATATCATCTGTGAGCTTTGCCTTGATAGAGGAACTGCCGTTGTTAACCTGTGTGGCAAACCAAGCCAGCTTTTCTGCTGTGTTTATCTGATAGTAACCGCCGGAAAGGGTTGGAACGGCTGTACCGCCAGTCCACACCGAGCTTGCCGCAACGGCTGAGAAAAGAGGCTGAATAACTGCCAGCAACATCACCATTGCCAAAAGCACAGAAAACAGTTTTTTCTTCATATTATCATCCCTTTGCAATATTTATTTTAAATATAGAATTACACCTATACATATTATATTATAAACGATTTTTAATTTTTTGTATAGTAGCATTATTGCATAATTATTTATATCCCTTTTGTTAAAATTTACACTGTGAGTGTAGAAAAAGAAATATGCAGTTAATCTATACCAATAAATAACAAAATCGGCTGTGATTCTCACAGCCGTGTTTTTTAAAACTCAAATATTGCGTTCAGCCAGTTCACGCTCAGCTTAAGCCACTGCGCCACATCATCATTGACAACACCTGTTGCTTTCTTTGAAAGCGCAAGTCCGTGCTGTCCTGTTCTGAAAATGTGAAGCTCAAAGGGAACGCCGTTTTCTGTTAGAGCTTCGGTGTATTTCACCGTGTTCATAATCGGCACAACGCTGTCATCGCTTGTTGAAAACAAAAATGTTGGCGGTGTGTCCTTTGTAACAAGCTCATTAAGGTTGGTTTTATCGTGATTATAAAGCACGTCTGCCATTGAATCAAGAATTGACGGATAGCAGAGAATTGATGCGTTTGGTCTGTAGCCCTCGGTGTTTGCAATGTATGCCGCAAGGTGTCCGCCTGCAGAAAAGCCGATAACTGCAATTTTTTCGGGGAAAATATGGTATTTATCCGCATTATCCCTTATGTGCTTCATAGCGGCGCAGGCATCATCAAGTGGATTTGGAAAAGCAGAATCCTCTTTAATCGAATATCTCAAAACAAATGCGTTGTAGCCCTCCGCAAGATAGGCAAGGGCAATCGGCTCAGCCTCTCTGTCAGAGCACATATAATATCCGCCGCCAGGGAAAACGAGCACAGCAGGTCTTGTGTCCAGTGTCTTCATTTCAGGGGATAAATCCTGTATGTATGCAGTGAGCGTAACATTTCTCTCTTCGTTAAGAATAATTTTTTCTATATTCATATTATCACCTCAAAAAGATAATATCACACACATTATATTTTTTCAATTACCTTGTTTTTTTATTTTGGTTATGATAAAATCAAATCACCCTAAACTAAAAGGAGCGTTAAAATGAAAATCACATTTATGGGTGCAGGCAGCACCGTTTTTGCAAAAAATGTTTTGGGTGATGTTATGTGCACACCCGTTCTCAGAGAGTGCGAAATTGCACTTTATGATATTGACCCCCAGCGTCTTGATGAATCCTACATTATGGTAACTGCGCTGAACAGAAATATCAACGAAAACAGAGCTGTTGTTCAGAAATATCTTGGCATTGAAAACAGAAAAGATGCTTTGAGAAATGCAGACTTCGTTGTTAATGCAATTCAGGTTGGTCTTTATGACCCCTGCACAATTATTGACTTTGAGGTTCCTAAAAAATACGGACTTCGCCAGACAATCGCAGATTCAAACGGCATCGGCGGTATTTTCAGAGCATTGAGAACAATTCCCGTTCTTAAAGATTTCACAGACGATATGCAGGAGGTTTGCCCCAACGCATATTTCCTTAACTACACCAACCCCATGGCTCAGCTGACAGGCTATCTTTGCAGATACACTCCAATCAAATCTGTTGGACTTTGCCACAGCGTTCAGGTATGCTCAAAGACTGTTCTTGACGGTCTTAAAATTCCTTATGAAGAGCCGCTTCGTGAGAGAATTGCAGGTATCAACCATATGGGCTGGCTTCTTGAAATTGAAGACGCAAAGGGCAACGACCTTTACCCCGAAATCAGAAAAAGAGCCGCAGAGGTGCTTGCAGACAGCTCAACTGAGAACACCGACCTTGTAAGATATGAATATATCAGACGCTTCGGTCATTATTGCACAGAGTCCAGCGAGCATAACGCAGAGTATAACAACTTCTTTATCAAGTCAAAATATCCAGAGCTTATTGACAGATACAAAATTCCGCTGGATGAATACCCAAGAAGATGTATCAATCAGATTGACCGCTGGAAGAGCGAGAAAGAGAATTACCTCAACGATAAAGTAAGCCACACAAGAACACATGAATATGCTTCATATATTATGGAAGCAATCACAACAGATATTCCTTACAAAATTGGCGGTAATGTAATCAATAACGGACTTATTGAGAACCTCCCCAACGAGGCTTGCGTAGAGGTTGCCTGCCTTGTTAATAAGTACGGTATTCAGCCTTGCCGTCAGGGAAAGCTCCCCGAGCAGTTGGCAGCAATGAACAGACTTATGATAAATGTTCAGCTTTTAACAATTGAAGCAGCCGTAACAAAGAAAAAGGATGCAATTTATCAGGCAGCAATGCTTGACCCCCACACTTCCTCAGAGCTTTCAATGGATGAAATCGTACACCTTTGCGATGATCTTATTGAAGCACACGGCGATTACCTCCCCAAATATAACTAAGCTATAAAAGAAGCTGTCGCACCTGCGGCAGCTTTTTTATTGTCCGAAGCACCGTAGGGGAGTGGTTCCTCGACATCCCGTTCTGAATATCAGTGCAAATCAAATTTGAATAAAAAGTTGTCGCTATAGTCATTGCGAGAGTAGCGTGGCAATCCACAATTTGAATGAATATTGAATAACGAATAATGAATAATTTCGGGCGGGACACCCGCACCCGATTTGAAGTAATAAGTTGTAGTGAATAGTGAAAAAGTGGGCGGCACACCGTAGGGGCGAACTGCGTTCGTCAGCATAAATTAAGGTGAATTACTCTTAAATACCATACAAATCTAATTAAATTGCACAATAAAAACGGCTCCCTTGTGTAAAGGGAGCTGGATTTGGC
>JAZLLI010000022.1:0-268992 GCA_045598085.1 Acutalibacteraceae bacterium | reverse complement strand
GATGTTTCGTGGGCGGAGCGTGAGGCGAGACGTCAGATGTATGACATTTACAGAATGCTCAAAGAGGAGCTGCCCGCGTTCAGAAACGCTCAGATAATTTCCTCCGCGGCGTGGATAGGGTCACGAGAAAGTCGAATGATTGACGGCGAGCATCTGCTCAATGAAACAGAACTCAAGGACTGCACAGTCTTCCCCGACGCTATTGCCGCAGGCAACTATGACATTGACATTCACAACCCCGAAGGAAGCGGCACAAGCCACTATTATTTCCCTGACGGTGAATACTACACTATTCCCTACAGAAGCCTTATTCCAAAGGGAATTGATAATCTTCTTGTGGCTGGCAGATGTATTTCTTCCACCCACGAAGCGCAGGCATCCTACAGAATTATGCCGATTGTCTGCTGCCTTGGCGAAGCCGCAGGAACAGGTGCATCTGTTGCGGTTAAGAGCGGCTGCACACCCAAAGAGGCTAACATTAAAGCTATTCAGAAGATACTTCTTAACAACGGAGCTTTCTTAGGATAAAACAACAAAAAGATGGTTATGAGGGACAACGTGCCAAATCATAGCCATCTTTAATTATTGTTTTTTAATTTATTATTCACCTTTTGTGGTGGATGTTGTGTTGGAGGTATCGGTGGTTTTATCCCTATCAGGCATCATTTCGTCAACATCAGATTTGATGTCTTCAATGGTTGTTTTCATATCGTCTGCAAATTCATCTGCCGCCTGTGAAAGGTTGGTTGTGCTTTTTGTTGTGCTCTCTGTGGTGCTTTTTTCGTCCATATCGCTCTTTTTGCCGCAGGCTGTCAGTGAAACTGCGCCAATCAGCACGAGGGCTGTTATTGCAGGTAAAATCTTCTTCATGTAAATTCTCCTTTCAGCCATTCGGTGGCTGATTTTTTTATTTATCTCTCTTATTATCCGCCTTTTTTATTTTATTATTCAAAAAGCATTACTTAGGTAAAAATTTCTTTTGAAATTTGGCAATTTTCTTGCAAAAAATGATGACAAATCGGCTATAATATGTTATAATATAACAGTATAATATTATTTTTGGACTAAGGAGATTATTACTATGGCAAACACTTCTGAAAATCTCGGCATAATCATAAAACATATGGTGGCTACAGCTGATAATTACGGCTTCAGAGTTATTATCCCTGAGGGAACAGAAAAGGGTCAGCCCCCCGTAGCTGTTCAGAACGGCAAATATATTGCCACATTCGCAGGCGATAAGGGTACATTCAAAATTGAAGTATCTGATAACAAAATTTATCTTAAATGTGCGGCGGCGCAGTATGAGAATGCGGTTGAAGAAGATTTTGCCCAGCAGTCAGCAGGACTTTTTGAAGAAGAAAACATCACAGATAAAGACATCCGTTATTTTGCAAACGAATTTAACGAAACAATCACAAAGATTTATGGCAAGGGCAAAAAATCACAGAGCGTTAAGCTGCCCACACCTGTTTCAAAATCAGCAGCAAGAAGCGGTGCAGTTTATTTTGACACTGTTACGCTTGCATCAAGAATGACTGCTATTTACCCCGAATGCAAAGAAGCATACAAGCAGAATGTTGAAAGATACGGCGAATTTCTTCCCGAAGATTTCTTCCTTAACCACTGCAACAAGTATGTTATCGAAACAATCAAAGAGAATAATCCGCAGAAAATGAGAAAGCTCTTTAACTGCCTTAACGAAATTTATAATGACGGCACAAACGAAGTGCAGAGCATTATTGTTGTTACAATCCTTGGCAGTATCAACAATGACGAAGAGCTTCTTGCAAACTGCGTTGACTATATGCAGGATATGACACTTGCAGTTATTGAAGCAAACAAATACCTTGCAAAGAGCAAATCATCAAGGGAGAAGCTTGTTAATCCTCCCAGATACAGACCAAAAAGGCAGAAGAAACAGAGCTCATTTATGAACCAGATGGGCATGTAATGGAGGGGAGCACATTGGAAAATAAAGAAAACGAAAAAATTGAAGAAGAAATAATATCAGCTGAAGAAGCTCCCGCAGAGGAACTCCTTGAGGAATTATCTGACGAAGATATTGACACCTCTGTTACAGAAGAATACGGCGCTGACCAGATTCAGGTTCTTGAGGGACTTGAAGCTGTTCGTAAACGCCCTGGTATGTATATCGGCTCAACAGGTCCTAAAGGACTTCACCACCTTGTTTATGAAATCGTTGACAACTCCATTGACGAAGCTCTTGCAGGATTCTGCACACACATTGAGGTTGAAATTCTTCCAGGTGATGTAATCACTGTTCGTGATAACGGACGAGGCATCCCCGTTGGTCTTAACGAAAAGATGGGACTTCCCACCGTTACAGTTGTTCTTACTGTCCTCCACGCAGGCGGTAAGTTTGGCGGCAGCGGATATAAAGTATCAGGCGGTCTTCACGGCGTTGGTTCATCTGTTGTTAACGCACTTTCACAGTGGATGGAGGTTGAAGTTTCAAGAGAGGGTCATATATGGAGCCAGCGTTTTGAAAGAGGCAACGCTGTAAACGACCTTACAATTATTGGCGACACTGACGAAACAGGTACATTTATCAGATTTAAGCCCGACCCCGAGGTATTCACAGAAACAACCGTTTATGATTTTGATATACTTCAGAGAAGACTTCGTGAATCTGCATTTCTTAACGCAGGTCTTTCAATCACATTGACAGATAAGAGAGATGAAGAAAACATCGTTGAGCAGGTTTACTGCTACGAGGGCGGTCTTTCAAGCTTTGTTGAATACATCAACAATTCAAGAGGACTTACACCGCTTCATCAGGCGCCCATTCACTTCTCTGCATCTAAAAAAGACAGATACGCTGAAATCGCACTTATGTATAATGACGGCTACAATGAAACTATGCTTTCATTTGCCAACAATGTAAACACCATTGACGGCGGTACTCACGAAACAGGCTTCAAAAATGCCCTTACAAGAGTTTTTAACGATTACGGCAAAAAATATAACATTCTTAAAGACGGCGACAAGAAGCTTTCTGGTGATGATGTCCGTGAGGGTCTTGTTGCAGTTATCAGCGTTAAGCTCACAGAGGCTGAGTTTGAGGGACAGACAAAGGGCAAGCTTGGCAACACAGACATCACCGGTCTTGTTTACTCCACTGTTTATGAAAAGCTGATGACTTATTTTGAAGAGAATCCCTCTGTTGCAAAGGCAATTTTTTCAAAAGCTCTTGACGCTTCACGAGCAAGAGAAGCCGCAAGAAAGGCAAGAGATCTCGCTCGCCGCAAGAGCGCACTTGAAAGCAACGCTCTCCCAGGCAAACTGGCAGACTGCATTGAAAAAAGTGCAGAAAGCACTGAGTTATACATCGTCGAGGGTGATAGTGCGGGCGGTTCTGCAAAAGAGGGCAGAGACCGTTACTATCAGGCAATCCTCCCCCTTTGGGGTAAGATGCACAATGTTGAGAAGTCAAGACTTGACAAGGTTATCGGCAACGATAAGCTGAGCCCTGTTGTTATGGCTCTCGGCACAGGTATCGGTGATGACTTTGACCTTTCAAAGCTCAGATACAACAAAATTGTTATTATGGCGGATGCCGATGTTGACGGTGCTCACATCTGTACTCTGCTTCTCACATTCTTCTTCCGCTATATGCGTCCCCTTATTGACGAGGGTCATGTTTATATTGCACAGCCACCTCTTTTTAAAGTAAGCAAGGGCAAAAAGCACCTTTACGCTTTCTCTGACGAAGAGAGAGATCAGCTTATTGAAGAGCTTGGCGGCAGCTGTGATATTCAGCGATACAAAGGTCTTGGTGAAATGGACCCCCAGCAGCTTTGGGAAACAACCATGGACCCACAGACAAGGATCATGCTCAAGGTTCAGCTTGAGGATGCTATTGCCGCTGACGAAACATTCTCTATCCTTATGGGCGATAAGGTAGAGCCAAGAAGAGAATTTATTGAAAAGAACGCTAAATACGTTCAGAATCTTGATATATAAGAAAGGAGTGGCTTTGAATTATGGCAAGAAAAGAAGAACGAAGTAATTTTGCAGAACATCTTCTCAATTCAAAGGTTGTTAATGTTGACCTTGATGAAAAGATGAGAAAGTCATTCCTTGACTATTCAATGTCAGTTATTACGGCACGAGCTTTGCCCGATGTAAGGGACGGACTTAAACCCGTTCACCGCCGTATTCTTTATACAATGTATGAAAACGGTCTTACCCCTGAAAAGGCATACAGAAAGTGCGCAGACACAGTCGGTTCTGTGCTTGGTCGTTATCATCCACACGGTGATGCTTCTGTTTATGATGCAATGGTAAGACTTGCACAGACTTTCTCAATGAGATACATTCTTGTTGACGGACACGGTAACTTCGGTTCAGTTGACGGCGACCCACCTGCTGCTTACCGATACACAGAGTCAAGAATGAGCAAGATGAGCCTTAAAATGCTTGCTGATATTGACAAAGACACGGTTGATTTTGTGCCCAACTATGATGACCGTCTTAAAGAACCAACAGTTCTCCCCTCAAGATACCCCAACCTTTTGGTAAACGGTTCAACTGGTATTGCTGTTGGTATGGCAACAAACATTCCCCCTCACAACCTTGGTGAGGTTATTGACGGAATGTGCTGCCTTATTGATAACCCCGACGCTTCACTTGAGGAGCTTATGGAGCATATCAAAGGTCCTGACTTCCCCACAAGAGGCATTGTTATGGGCAGAGCAGGCATCAGAGCCGCATACGGCACAGGTAAAGGTAAAATCACCGTCAGAGCAAAAGCAGAAATTATTGAAAAGAAAAACGGCAGATTTGAAATTCAGGTTACTGAAATTCCCTATGGCGTAAACAAGGCAAGACTTATTGAAAGCATTGCCGACCTTGTTAAAGATAAAAAGATTGAAGGCATTTCAGATGTAAACGACTATTCGTCAAGGCACGGAATGCACATTTCAATTGATTTGAAGCGTGATGCCAACCCGCAGGTTGTGCTGAATCAGCTTTATTCATTCACTCAGATGCAGATAACATTTGGTGTTATTATGTTGGCTCTTGTTAATGGCGAGCCAAAGGTTCTCACCTTGAAGCAGGTTCTTGAGCATTACATCAACTTCCAGTGCGAGGTTATTACAAGAAGAACAAAATACGATCTTAAAAAAGCACAGGAAAGGGCACATATCCTTGAAGGGTTGCTTGTTGCTCTTGATTTTATTGATGAAGTTATTGAAATTCTCAGAAAATCAAAGAGTATCCCAGAGGGTAAAGAAGCTCTTATGGCAAGATTTGGTCTTGATGAAATTCAGGCTCAGGCAATCGTTCAGATGCGCCTTGGTCAGTTGACAGGTCTTGAAAGAATCAAGATTGAAGACGAACTTGCTGAATTGAGAGAAAAAATCAAAAACTTCCTTGAGCTTCTTAATGACCACGGCAAAATGCTTGCACTTATCAAAAAAGAAGTTATGGAAATCAGAGATAAATTTGCTGACGAAAGAAGAACAGAGATTGTCAATGTCAGCGGCGAGGTTGATATTGAGGATCTTATCCCCGAAGAAAACAGCGTATTTACTCTCACAAACTTTGGCTACATCAAGCGTATGCCTGCCGACACTTATCAGATTCAGAACAGAGGCGGTAAGGGCATCAAGGGCATGACAAGGCGTGAAGAGGACTATGCAACAACAATGTTCACAGCCTCCACTCACGATGTAATCGCATTCTTCACCACAAAGGGCAGAATCTACAGGCTCAAGGGTTATGAAATCCCCGAAGCTTCAAGAAACAGCCGTGGTGTAAACATTATAAATGTTCTCCCCATTGAAGCGGACGAAAAAGTATCTGCAATGCTTCGAGTACCGAGAGAGGGTCATGAAGAGGGCACATACCTCTGCATGGTTACAAGAAAGGGTATTATCAAGCGTTCAGAATCTGTTCTTTATAATAATGTAAGGAAATCGGGCGTTATTGCAATTAACCTTGATGATGACGATGAGCTTGCATGGGTAAGAGTAACAAACGGCAACGATAAGCTGGTTGTTGCCACAAAGAAAGGTATGTCTATCTGCTTTGACGAAAATGACGCAAGACCAATCGGCAGAACAGCCCGTGGCGTTAAAGCCATTGAGCTTAAAGAGGGCGACGAGGTTGTTGGCATGAGCGTTGTTGAAGAGGGCAAAACTCTTCTCACCGTCAGCGAAACAGGATATGGCAGACGAAGCGATTTTGAAAATTACCGTGTTCAGTCAAGAGGCGGTAAAGGACTTATTAACTATCATACAGAAACTTATGGTGATGTTGCCGCCGTTGCAGAGGTAGGCGAGGATGATGATCTTATCCTTATTGCTTCTGACGGAATTATAATCAGAATTGCGGCAGACGGCATCAGCACATTTGCAAGACCCTCAAAGGGCGTTAAGGTTATGAGAGTTTCAGAGGGCGAAAAGCTCGTTACACTCACCACCGCCAAGAGAGAGCCACAGGCAGAAGAAAACGCTGAAGCTAACGAAAATGCAGAAACAGCAGAAAGCACAGAAAGTGCCGAAGCTTCTGAATCAGCTGAAGCAAACGAAAGCGCAGAATAAACTAATATAAAAACCCGTTAAAGGAGGCTTTTAAATGAATATAGCAATCACCGCTCACGACGCAAAAAAGGAACTTATGACACAGTTTTGCATAGCTTATTGTGGCATACTCAGCCGTCATAAACTTTTTGCAACAGGCACAACAGGCAAACTTGTAAGTGATGCCACAGGTCTTGAGATTAACTGCTTTTTAAGCGGTGCACAAGGCGGCGACCAGCAGATTGGTGCACTTATCGCATGCAACGAAATTGATATGCTGCTTATTTTTGGTGATCCACTTAGCGCAAAAGACAATGAACCCAACACATACGGCCTTCTTAGGCTCTGCGATGTTCACAATGTTCCCGTTGCAACAAATATTGCAACAGCAGAGGCTCTCATTCATTCACTTGAAAGAGGCGACCTCGACTGGCGTGATATTGTTAACCCAAAATAAACAGAACCCTTTAAGGGAGGAAAACCTATGAACACATTAGGTAAAACCTTGGTAGCAGTAGTGGTTTGCCTTGTTATAATTGCTTCGCTGTTTTTTTCAAGAGATTTCGGCGCTCCCGCAGGCAGACGAGGGGACGGATTCGGCACACAGCGTGAAGCAGTTGAGGACGGAATTGGTGCGTCTTATAATGTTGATGAAGAAATCGGCATTGTGGACTTTGACGACGGTATGATTTACCTTTGCAAAACTAAAGATCAGCATATTATTGTCAGCTACCTTTTCAAAAACCGTCAGCAAGATAAATACTACTTCGATTCATACTATGTTATTGATAACCTTTCATCCACCCAGTGGCATGAAAGCAAAAATAAAACCAAAACAAATTTCCTCGTTACCTCTTCAGATAACGAGATAACAAACTGCGACAACAAACCTGTTAAGTGTGAAAATTACAATATAACACTTCACGATGATAAGGTTGAGCTTAAGCTTTATTACAACAGGGTTGAACGCTGATTATCAGGAGAATAAATATGGCACTTATTACAAAAGCGGCGAGGGGAACACAGGATGTTTTGCCCTCACAGAGCCACAACCACCGTTTCATTGAAAACACCTTGCTTGAAATCGCTGACGAATTTGGATTCAAAGAAATAAGAACTCCTGTTTTTGAGCATACAGAGCTTTTCACACGCTCCGTTGGCGACACAACAGATGTTGTTCAGAAAGAAATGTACACTTTCAACGATAAAGGCGGAAGATCAATCACTCTTCGCCCTGAGGGAACAGCAGGTGCAGCAAGAGCATTCCTTGAGCACGGACTTTTTAACGAGCCTCTTCCCCAGAAGGTGTGCTATCTTACATCTTGCTACCGTTACGAAAAGCCACAGGCAGGCCGACTTCGTGAATTTCACCAGTTTGGTGTTGAGTGCTTCGGCACAGCTTCACCTGCGGCAGATGCAGAGGTAATCTCCCTTGCCAACGAAGTTTTCGGCTTCCTTGGTGTTGAAGATATTCACCTTGAAATCAACTCAATCGGCTGCCCCGAATGCAGAAAGAATTATCACACGGCTCTTAAAGAGTATTTTGAAAGCAAAAAAGGCGACCTTTGCGGAACGTGCCTTGAAAGACTTGAAAAGAATCCTATGAGAATTCTTGACTGCAAGAGCCCCATCTGCTCAAAGATTGCAGAGGATGCACCGATTGTTATTGACTATCTTTGCGATGATTGCGCTGACCACTTCAAAAAGGTTCAGGAATATCTTGATGAAATGATGATTCCTTACAGCATCAATCCGCAGATAGTAAGAGGTCTTGACTATTACACAAGAACTGTTTTTGAGTTTGTTTCTGACTCTATCGGCGCACAGGGAACTGTTTGCGGCGGCGGAAGATATGACGGACTTATGGAAGAGTTAGGTGGTTCTCATGTTCCATCACTTGGATTTGGTATGGGCATTGAAAGACTTATGCTTCTTCTTGAAAATCAGGGCATCAAGCTTCCAGAGCCAAAGAGATGCGACCTTTATGTTGCACCTATCGGCGATAAAGCAAGCCTTAAAGCAGCCTCTCTTGTTCAGGCTCTTCGTCAGAGCGGTGTTGCAGCTCAGTTTGATGTTGCAGGCCGTTCAGTTAAGGCTCAGATGAAATATGCAAACAAGCTGGGCGCAAGATTCACTGTTGTTATTGGTGATGACGACATTGAAAAAGGCGTTGTTACAGTTAAAAATATGGATGACGGCGAAACTGTTGAAATTGCAATTGACGAATTTGATGAAGAATTCCTTGAGCTTACACTTCAGCAGTCTGCACAGGATTTGCAGGACGCTGTTGCCAACGGCGACAATATTGATTTAAAATCTTTCCTTGGTGGATTGATGTAAAATAAAATTTTCCGAAAGGATATGAAATAATACAATGGATTTTATGACAGGTTTAAAACGCACCGACTATTGCGGCGGCTTCCGTATGGAAGATGTTGGCAGAGAAGTAGTTGTTGCAGGATGGGTTCAGAGGCAGCGTGATTTAGGCTCACTTATCTTTATTGATTTGAGAGACAGAACAGGTATTGTTCAGCTTGCTTTTGACGAAAGCACAGAAAAAGAAGTTTTTGATAAGGCTTTCACTGCAAGAAGTGAATATGTTCTTATGGCAAAGGGTACTGTAAGAGAGCGTTCATCTAAAAACAAAGAAATCCCCACTGGCGATATTGAAATCTTTGTTACAGAGTTGAGAGTTCTCGGCAAGAGCGAAACACCTCCCTTTGAGATTGTTGAGAATTGCCAGACTTCTGAGCTTACAAGACTTAAATACCGTTATCTTGATTTAAGAAGGCCTGACCTTCAGAAGAACATTCTTCTTCGCCACAAGATCACAAAGGTTATCAGAGATTACTTTGATGAAAACGGATTCATTGAAATTGAAACTCCCATGCTCATCAAGTCAACTCCCGAGGGCGCAAGAGACTTCCTTGTTCCATCAAGAATTCATCAGGGCACATTCTATGCTCTTCCTCAGTCTCCTCAGCTTTACAAGCAGCTTTCAATGGTTGCAGGTTTTGACAGATATATGCAGATTGCCCGCTGCTTCCGTGATGAAGACTTAAGAGCTGACCGTCAGCCCGAATTCACACAGATTGATGTTGAGATGTCTTTTGTTGATATGGAAGATGTTCTTGCAATCGGTGAAGGCTTTGTCAAGAGAGTTTTCAAAGAGATTCTTAATGTTGAGGTTGAAACTCCTCTTCAGAGACTTACATATACAGACGCTATGAACCGCTACGGTTCTGATAAGCCCGACACTCGCTTTGCAATGGAGCTTTATGATTTGAGCGAAATTGTTAAGGACTGCGGATTTGGTGTATTCACAAGCGCAATTGAGGGCGGCGGCTCTGTAAGAGGTATCACTGCCAAGGGTGCAGTTAAAACTCTTACAAGAAAAGAAATTGACAAGCTCACCGAAATGGTTAAGGGCATTGGCGCAAAGGGTCTTGCATGGGTTCGTCTTAATGAGGACGGCACAATGGCATCATCATTTGCAAAGTTCCTTGACGAAGCAACAATGGCAGCTATCCTTGAAAAGGCAGATGCAAAAGCAGGCGATGTTGTTCTTATTATTGGCGACACAAAGAATTCTATCGTTCTTTCAGTTCTCGGTGCATTAAGAAACGAAGTTGCAAAGAAGCTGGACATTATCCCCAAGGACAAGTACAATTTCCTTTGGATCACAGAATTCCCGTTCTTCGATTGGGACGAGGACGCACAGCAGTTTGTTGCTATGCACCATCCTTTCACCTCACCTATGGACGAGTATCTTGATACACTTGAAACAGACAAGGCAAATGTTAAGGCAAAGGCTTATGACCTTGTTCTTAACGGCATTGAGCTTTGCAGTGGTTCTATCCGTATCACTAACCCCGACCTTCAGAAGAGAATGTTTGCTCTCCTTGGTCTTTCAGATGAAGAGGCTTATGCAAAGTTCGGCTTCCTTACAGATGCTTTCAAGTATGGCGCACCACCTCACGGCGGTATGGGCATTGGTCTTGACAGACTTATTATGCAGATGCTCGGTTGTGAGAGCCTTCGTGATGTTATTGCATTCCCCAAAGATAAGAACGCAAGCGAGCCTATGACAGAGTGTCCCTCTGTTGTTGACACACTTCAGCTTAACGAGCTGGGAATCGCTCTTACAGAAAACGATAAATAAAATGATAAAAAGCGGCTGTTTCGGCAGTCGCTTTGATTTTTTTAAAAGATTATTGAAAAGTTTTAAAAAAACTATTGACATTTTCAAAAACATATGGTAAGATGTTAAGGCACTTGGAGAGATACCGAAGTGGTTATAACGGAACGGTCTTGAAAACCGTCGTACGGCAACGTACCGTGGGTTCGAATCCCACTCTCTCCGCCAAAGGCTCTGCTTAACGGCAGAGCCTTACTAAAAAGAATACGTAAGAGAAGACGTAACCAATGGAGAAGTACTCAAGTTGGTGACGAGGCGCCCCTGCTAAGGGCGTAGGTCGGGTAACCGGCGCGAGAGTTCGAGTCTCTCCTTCTCCGCCAATAAAACAGATGCTGATTGCAGTGTCTGTTTTATTTTTTTGCAAAAAATCATCCTTGATTTTCTGCCCTCGTTGGTTTATAATAGCATTGCGACGCAATCGAATATTTTGCAATCACAAGGCTGTGCTTTTTACTTCGGTAAAAACGCAACCTCTTTTTGGCATCCTTGTGTTTGCTGAATGATTGCGTCGCAGCAGTGAGGCTATGCGTTTTTTGTGCGTGGCTTCGGCTGCGCATTTTTTATTTTAAAGAGAGGTAGAAAGTTTATGAAATGTCCAAATTGCAGTGCAGAAATCACAGGAAATGCGAAGTTCTGCGAATTTTGTGGCTCCTCCATTTCATCCGAAATGCGTAGAGAGCGTGAACAGGTTAACAAAGATGGTTGCCCCAAATGCGGTAGCTCCAACATCTCATTCAGCAGAGAAAAACAGGGTGAGATAAAAGGCAAAAAAAGTACCTCCGTTGTTCGTTCAACTGTTGGTGTATGTAAGGATTGCGGTCATACATGGCAGACCAGTGGCGGAACAGAGACCATTAAGGAAAGAAAAACTTGGCTGTGGGTTTTAGGATGGATTTTCATTTTCCCCGTTCCTTTAGCTATCATTCTTTTGCGCAAAAAAGATATGAAACCTGTAGTTAAATACAGTATCATTGCATTGGCTTGCATTCTCTACATAGTTCTTATGGTGCGTTCAGGCTCTGCAAACGCTGATGCTCCTGCCGATGATGCGAACAATCCTGTATCCGCTTCAGACTCAGCTGAAAGTGATGCAACGCAAAAGGATACTAAATCATTCGTTATCACTGAGGGTGAAAAAGGTGAATACGGTTTTGAGCTTACATTAAACAAAGACACCGAGGATGAGGAAACCAAATATTACTATCATATCCCAGTTGGTGAATATAAGATCACAAATGTGGGAGCATATCGTACACAAGTCAGCGTTTATGGTGATAAAATAGTTAAAAATAATGCCGGATGGGAAGAATTTGATGGTTCTTTTGATTGCGTTGCTTTTAACCCTAATGAAATCGGTACAATTCATATCGGTGATAATCAGTTGGTTGAAATATCTCCTAATGGTAAAGTTGAATTTGAAAAGAAATAAAAAATCGGAGCGGTCAATCCGCTCCTTTTTTACAACAACTCTTTAATTCTATCCTCAATCTTTTCGGGGGTTACGGTGGGGGCATATCGTTCCACCACTTCGCCGTTTCTATCCACAAGGAATTTTGTGAAATTCCACTTGATTTTGCTGCCCATCATGCCACCTTTGGCACTTTTCAGATATTTATAAAGGGGATGCTCATCTGCTCCGTTAACATTGATTTTTGCAAACTGCTTAAATGATACATTATAATTGAGCTGACAAAAGCTGACAATTTCATCCTCTGTGCCAGGTGCCTGATTACCAAACTGATTACAGGGGAAATCAAGAATCTCAAAGCCCTTTTCATTATATTTATCATAAAGCTTCTGCAAGCCCTCATATTGCGGAGTGAATCCGCAGCCTGTGGCAGTGTTCACAATCAGAAGCACCTTGCCTTTATAATCTGAAAGTGAAATTTCTTTTCCCTTGGCATCCCTTGCCTTAAAATCATATATTGACATAAAATCCCTCCAACTTAAAATAACTTGCCTGTTTCTGCTGTGCGTATGCGCCTTACAAGCTCATCAAGCTCGCCAACAGTTTTTATTTCATTCGCATTTGTCTGCACTTTCTTTTTTATGCTTTCGGGCAATTCATCAAGTGTATCTTTCACCTGTTTATTTTCATCAAAAAAAGACATACTATCCCTCCGCAGAATAGTATGTCTTAAATTTTTTTATTTATTCATTTTTTCTGATTATTTATGTTTTTGTCAAGCTCTTTTGCTCTTTTTGGAACATCAACTGCACCAAACTCTTTCTCTGCCATTTCGCAATAATAAATTTTATCGTTTGCATGAGATTTAACGGTGTTGATTCTGTTGATAATTGCTTTTCGCTTTTTGCCGTTAAGCATTGCTCTGACTTCTTTTTCTGAAATGTAAATCTTTTCATCACGGTCTGAACAATTGGGGTGGCACGCACCACATTCAAGGCAGATATAAATTCCGCAAACGGGGCAACGGGGACTATCTGTTGAATTAACCTCTTTCTGACAATTCCAACAATAATTCTTATAAGGTGTATATCTTGGATAATGATAATTAAGATACACATTACAGATTGAATTTTCTCTCTCAGTGAAGTTGCCATATTTAAGGCTTGTCAAAAAGTCTTTAAAAGAATCCTTTAAGTTAAGGAGAATTTCAATAAGCTGGCGGTGAAAGAATACAACAAAAATTCCGCATATCGCCATTATAGCAAGTATTATAACATTTCTTACAGGCATTTGCCTTTCCTCCTACGAAACAACATTAGTCTTTGTTATTATACACTATTTTGCTTTTTTCTGCAAGTGCGTTTACTGTTTTTTCAAATTCATTTTTCTTCATTCTAATAATACAATCTTTTGAGTAAAGAGAATAAAATCTCTCGTTATCCTCAGCAGACAGGCGATAAACAAGATAAATTGACCTGTTATATTTATAAACCTGTGTGCTGCCCTTATCAAGTTCAGAAATATTTTTGAATAATCCCTCGGGATATGAGCTGTCAAAAGAAGTTATTATTGACGCTTCGCCCGAATAATCTGCCAACTCGGGGTATCGCTGTGCAACAGATTCAAGGCTTTCGCCCGTTCTTACAAAATCACGCATTTCTTTAAACGCATCTGTAATTTCGTTCATTCTTGCTTCATCAGCAGGATTTCCGTTTTCGTCTGTAAAATCGGCTGAAATAAGCTCAATTGCAATATAGTTTTTGTTATAGAATTTTTTAACATCATTTTCAGAAACAGCCTTTTCGCCGTCTGAATAAATCGTGATTATTGCTTCGTCAACAAGCTGGCTATGCTCAATAATTCCATTAAGTGTCTGCTTGCTGACACCGTTTTTTTCATAAAATCCGCCAAAAAGCTGCCACTGAGCTTTTGTATCTGCTGCAACAGAAACCTTTTCCTCTGCAGAAAGGGTGATTTTATTATCCTTTATAAATTTATTCTCTGCAACATATTTTTTGCAAAGGTCAATTGCAATTTTTTCTTTATCCTTTTCGGTTTTATAGGCTTCGTCATTCTTTGCCTTTGAAAGGAAATAATTATATATTTCGTGGGGTACAGGCTGATTATCAATAATTAGTGAGAATTTATCTGAATTACAGCCATACATTGCAAAAACCAAAACCAAAGCCACAACGGCTGATATTAACTTTTTAATAACAATCTCTCCTTTCAAAATAACTTTCTTATTATATCATTCTTCAAACGGATTTTCAACATTCCTGCGCCAATGGAATAAATATTGCTGTGCAATGCCCTCAACGCCCTTGGTGCATTGTGGCAAGCCATCGGGGTATAATTCACCCATTATCCTGCGAACCCACACATCAACAGGGAACGCTTCTTTTTTGCCGAAGCCATAAAGCAGGGTACACTCCGCAACCTTGGGGCCAACTCCGCTGATTTTCTGAAGCTCAAGCCTTGCATCTTCAATAGGCATTGAGTTTATTTTTTCAAGGTCAACTGCGCCGTCTGCAACTTTTTTAGCGGCATCTATAATATATTTTGCACGAAAGCCTGCCCTCAGTGGTGCAAGGCTCTCAACGCTCTCTTTTGAAAGCACCTGAGCAGAGGGGAAAGAATAATCGCCGCCACTGAGCTTTTCGCCGAATGTGGCACAAAGCCGCTCAATGATGCCTTTGATTCTTGGGATATTATTATTTTGCGAAATGATAAAAGAGCAAAGAGCTTCCCACGGCTCCTGCTTTAAAATTCTTATGCCAGCATATGAGGATATAGCCTTATTGAGCCATTTATCTTCACAAAGATTTTTGCAGATTGTGCCGTAATCTGTGTTGAGGTCAAAATAATCTCTCCAGAGCTGTTCATCACTTTCGCACACATCGCCTGTGATTATCAGCTCATCACCGTCAACAAAGGCATCAACGCTTCTGTTGAAGGCAACGCCGTGCCATGTTCCGTTTTCATTTTCGCTCCAGCGGAAGCTCTGACCGCAGTCAAGGGTCAGACCTGCATCAAGAGGGGTAACTCCCTTTAAAACAAGTTTTTTTAATTTTTCTGACATAATTATCATTCCTTTTGTCAAGCTTTTTCAACAAAAATAATTACCAAACTTTTCGCCCGAATTTGGATGTTTTTTATATTTTTCTGTCGGATTTTTTCAACTTAAAAAATTCTTAAATTTTTGACCAAAAATATGCACAACAGGGTTTTTGACACCAAAAACAAGCTATATCAAGGGGTTTTTGAAAAGTTATACACATTTTGCACAGAGTTTTGCACAGGCTTTACCCTGCCTGTGCAACATTAAAGGTAAAAATAACCAAAAATTTAAAAGTTGAAAATACACGCAAAAAGTCGAATTAAATTCACCATATTCTCTGTATAAAAACCGCCCTTTGAACCAAAAATATAACAGACAAAAACAACGAAAAAGGTGATTAAATGATACAGGGTGTAAACCATCAGGTTGTGGAAGTAACACGACCTGGATGCGAATATTTTGAAAGAGTTATATTTTTTATAAAGCCTGAATTTTCATCTGTCAGCCAAGGCACTCTTCGTGAAAGAGCAAGCTCCATTGCTGGCAAAACAGGCTCACCACCACCATCAAAAATCAGAGCAGACAGGCTGGCACTTATTGGCAAGTTAGTGGCGGCAGCTATCACAGGGGCGGCAATTGCAATTATTGTTACTCACTTTGCATTTTAAATGAGCAAAATTCTTTCATAGAGCAAACATCACATTTGGGTCTGCGGGCAACGCAAACTGCTCTTCCGTGAAGGACACAACGATGACAAAAATCGTTGCTTTCATGAGGGGGCAGTATTTTTTTAAGCTCACGCTCAACCTTTTCGGGGTTTTTGCTATTCACAAGCCCCAACAGATTTGTGATTCTGATAAGGTGAGTATCTGCCACAACCGCAGGCTTTTTATAAATATCACCGCAGATGAGGTTTGCAGTTTTTCTGCCAACTCCAGGGAGCGAGGTCAAATCTTCAATATTATCTGGCACTTTTCCGTCAAAGCGTTCAATAATCTGCTGCGCCATGCCGATAATATCCTTTGCCTTGGTGTGAAAGAATCCGCAGGAACGGATATAATTTTCAACATCCTCCACATTTGCGCTGGCATAATCCTCAAGTGTTCTGTATCTTGCAAAAAGGGCTGGGGTAACGAGATTCACCCTTGCGTCTGTGCACTGAGCTGAAAGGCGGGTTGCAATGAGCAACTCAAAATCGCTCTCTGCATTCAACGAACAGATAGCTTCGGGGTAATTTTTTTTTAACGCTTCAACGGCAAGAATTGCTTTTTCTTCTAATGTCATTTTACATCCTCTTTTCAATTTACAGAGCTGTTAGATATTCTCAGCCTATTTTATCACAAATTAACAAGAAATTTAAGTCTTTTTCATTGAAAAAACATCGTCAATATGTTATATTTTATTTATGAATATATATAAAGAGGTGTTTTTATGGAAAACAGCAAAAAAGGCAAGAACATAAAACTTATTGTAATCATTGCCGCTGTTGTTGCTGTGATTATTGCAGCATTTTTCGGTATCAAGGCTCTGATTCCCGAAAAGACCCCATCAAACGATAAATCAACGGGTTCTACCCCCGAAGTCATCACCCTCCCAGGTGAAGACACTGTTGATGTTACCGCTATAACAGGCACTGCCAAAGATAAAAAAGGCATTACCGACAAAGAGGGACACAAGGTTTATGACACTGGCTATAAAGACAAAAATGGCAGAGTTATTTACACCACAGGTAAAAAGGACGCTAACGGCAATGTTCTTTACACACTCAACAGAACAAACGATGTTGGCAAGCTTATTTATTACACAGGTAAGGTTGTTGGCGACAAGCTTGAGATAACAAAGACAAACGCTATCCCCGACTACACAACAGATAAGAACTCAACTCTCACAGACGGTCTCAGATATACAAAGAGCCAGACCATTAAATATGAGGGTTCAAAAGATGAATCTGTTGCAAAAGCTATCACAAGCAAATGGACTTCTTACTCAAACGGCACAAACGAAGACCTTTTCAAAAAGGTTATTGCTGTTGACGGCGGTTTTGTTGCTGTTGGTAACTCAACATCAAAAGACGGCATTTATTCAAAAGCAAAGTCATCATGGAAAACATTCTTTGGTTCAATTTCAAAGTTGGATAATGAAGGTAAATTCCTTTGGACATATGTAACAGGCGGCGATGACCTCGTTCTTTTCTATGATGTTGCAGAGCTTAAAGATGGCTCCATTGTTGCGGTAGGTTCAACATCCGCAACAGATACAGATGCTCCTAAAACAGGTATAAGCACAGCTTCACTTATTGTTAAGCTTGATAAAAACGGTAATCTCTTATGGTCATATGCTTTCCCCTGCAATAAAGCGGAAGAGGGCGACACAGCATACAGTGTTACCGCAACACCAGACGGCGGATTTGTTGTAGGCGGCGAAGCTAACTCAACAACAGGTCTTTTCAAAAATGCTGACGGTCAATACAAAGCATATATCTTTAAGTTTGACAAAAAAGGTTCTGTTGAATGGAAAAAGATTCTTTCAGGTTCAAAATCAAACAGAGTTACAGCACTTGACACAAACAAAAAAGGTGAAATTTTTGCCACCTGTGTTACAAACTCATCTGACGGCAACTTTGCTTCACTTGCAGAGTATAAAACAATAAGCAACACTCCCAACACAGTTGTTATGAAGCTCAACAAAAAGGGCGACCTTATCTGGTCATCCAACCTTGCAGGCTGGGGCAAAAGTGAGTTTAACTCAATTGCCGCAACTGAGGACGGTGGATGTGTAACAGGCGGTACAATGTCTATTATCAAGCGTGCAAACGGCAGCTTTGAGCATTGCTACGGCGCAACAGACGGTTATGTTGTAAGATTCGCTGAGGACGGCAAGGTTTACTGGGCACACAACATCGGCGGAACCGAAGCAGACAAAATTGAAGATGTTGCTGTAACAAACAGAGGTATTGTTGTAACAGGCACAACAAAATCTGATAACTACACATTCGCAGGTCTTATCACAGCAGGTGAAAAAGACGGATTCGTTACTGTTCTTAACAATGCAGGCGATATAGTGTTCTCTAACATCATCGGCGGTAAGCTGGACGACACTATCAACTCAATCGCTCCCTGCGAAAACGGATTTGCTATCGCAGGCTTTACCACATCATCAGATGGCGTTTTCAAAGATTCTCAGGCAAACAAGCTGGCTCAGGCTTTTGTATCAGTTTATGATTTTAACAGTGAAAAATAAAATCTGAATTCTGCCGCACTTCTCGCAGTGAGGGGTGCGGTTTTTTATATCTGAAAATTTAATTATTCCTACTTTTATTTTGGCAAAAATATGGTATAATAAATTAACTTCATGAAAGGAGAAATTCTTATGACAAAAAACATTCTCGTTACTGGCGGTGCTGGATTTATCGGTAGTAATTTCATTTATTATATGCAAAAAAAGCACCCTGACTACAGGCTTGTATGCCTTGATGCGCTGACATATGCAGGCAATCTGCACACACTTGACAATGCAAGGGGCGAAAACTTCCGCTTTGTGCTTGGTGATATAACTGACCGCAAGGCTGTTTTTGAGCTTTTTGAAGAAGAAAATTTTGACGCAGTGGTTAACTTTGCGGCAGAGAGCCATGTTGACCGCTCCATTGAAACACCCGAGGTTTTCTTAAAGACCAACATTCTTGGCACACAGGTGCTTCTTGATGCCTGCAACAAATATAAAACTGCACGCTATCATCAGGTATCAACAGATGAGGTTTATGGCGACCTGCCACTTGACAGACCTGATTTATTCTTCACAGAGGATACACCCATTCACACATCATCACCATACTCTGCAAGTAAGGCATCTGCTGATTTGCTTGTTATGGCTTATCACAGAACATTCGGAACACCTGTTACAATTTCACGCTGTTCCAACAACTACGGTCCTTTCCAGTTCCCCGAAAAGCTGATTCCTCTTATGATTGCAAACGCTCTTGCAGATAAGGCATTGCCCGTTTATGGCGAGGGTCTTAATGTGCGTGATTGGCTTTATGTTGACGACCACTGCAAGGCAATTGATATGATTCTTGAAAACGGCAAAATCGGTGAGGTTTATAACATCGGCGGTCATAACGAAAAATCAAACATCGAGGTTGTTAAAACAATTATCAAGGCTGTTGGCAAAGATGAAAGCCTTATCACTTATGTTAAAGACAGACCCGGTCATGATATGCGCTACGCAATTGACCCTGCAAAGATTAAGGCAGAGCTTGGCTGGTACCCCGAAACTGCATTTGAAAACGGCATTATGCAGACAATCAACTGGTATCTTGAAAATAAAGAATGGTGGCAGAAAATCCTCAGCGGCGAATATAAAGAATACAGGAGCTTTGAGAAATGAAAAAGATAGTATCAATTCTTCTTGTTGTGATTATGCTTTTCTCTTTTGCCGCCTGCAAAAAAAAGGGAGATTTAGGCAAGCAGACCACAACCAATGCACAGGGGGTTGTGGAATACAACACAGTTGCCACCTTTGATTACAGCGACTTTGCAGAAGAAAACGCTGAAAAAGCCAAAACTGACGGATTCAAAGTTACAAGCGGTAACGGCTGCAACGACAAAAAGGTTGCAAAGACCATTGCTCAGCAGGAATTTAGCGGAGACTTTGCATACACAGCAGTTAAACTGTTTTATGACAGAACAGAGGGCATCTGGAGAGTAAGCTATATTTCAGACACAAACGCAGAACATATCTGTATTGACGAAACAGGCAAAACAATTTTAATTGTTAAAGAATAAAAAATATTGTTATAATCCATAGCCTTAGAAATTAATCCAGCAGATAGAATTAAACTTTCGGCTATAAAAATTATGTTAACTTTTCATCCTACTTAATATATAATCACAAGAATATTTCATTCGGAGGTTTAATATGCAAAGAGATTTGACAAATTCACGGTTAGATAGACAAAATATTTTGAATAATGAAATTGCAATTCAAGAAATTCAAGAAAAGTCTGAAATCGAAGGAATTCTGTGGAATGGTAGCTTATATTTAACAAAAGAGGCTGTTGCATCATTTTTTGATGTTGACATTAGAACGATAAGCAGATACATAGACCAATATAACGATGAATTATCGCAAAATGGATATTCAGTATTAAAAGGAAAAAAACTAAAAGATTTTATTTTGAATGGAATATCAACTTTTGGTAGGGACATTAATGTCCCTACCAAAACAACCATACTTGGTGTTTTTGATTTTAAAGCATTTTTAAATATAGCGATGCTTTTATCCGAAAGTGAAAAGGCCCGAGCGTTAAGACAAATGATGTTAGATGTTGTTATTGATTTAATAAATCGCAAAACAGGTGGAGGAACTAAATATATAAATCAACGAGACAAAGATTTCACTTTTTCATCGTTACAAGAAGATAATTATCGCAGGCTATTTACTGATTCTTTAAAGCTATATGTTGAAGACGAAAAATATAAATATGCTCATTTTACTGATTTAATATATGTTAGCATTTTTAAAGAGAAAGCAAAAGAATATAAAAAAATCCTTGATTTAAAAGCCGCTGATAAAGTCCGAGATACTTTTTACAGTGAAATATTAGATATTATTGCAGCTTATGAAAGTGGTCTCGCTGATGCAATCAAACAAAGATCTACAGAAGTTTCTCGTATTCTTACTATTTCAGAAACAGAAGAATTATTTAAAGAATTTGAAAACATGGCATTATGGAAACCATTAATAAAACGTGGACGAGTAAAAATGGCAAGTAGAGATATGGCTTTAAGGGAGGCTTTTCATTATCAATTATCAGAATATATACAACCCTTAGATAAGGATGAATACCAAAAGTTTTTAGGCGCAACAGGAGATGAATTGGAACGATTGATGGCTGAAAACCAAGATGTTTTGAAAAGGCTGAAGGAGCGCGGATAATTATGGATGGTATAATTTATGTTTCACTTGAGCAAGCAAAACTTACCCATGAAAAAACCATTCTTTATAGCGGTGGCGGCACATATGAACACTTTGATTTAGGTCGATTAGAAAGTGTACTTCAAAACATACAAAACGATGATTATTACCCAACTTTTGAAGAAAAAATAACACATCTCTTTTATTGTATTTGCGAATTTCACTGCTTTGCTGATGGAAACAAGAGATTAGCAATAACCTTGACAGCCCAATTTTTATTATTAAATGGTTATATGTCAATCGCCAAAACATATTTTGAAGTTATGGAAAACATTAGTTATCAAGTAGCTGCGGGTAAAATTGGAAAAGAATTATTGTTGCGTATTTTCACCGCCGTTATAGACGGAACATATGAAAATGACGAATCTTTAAAATTGGAAATATTGAATGCTATTTCACAATAATAAAAGTCTGCACTATTTATTGCATTTAGAAATCTAATTTTCAAAAGGGATTGTCGCAAACACGGCAATCCCTTTTTCTTATATTTGTGTTTATTTTTCAAGCACTTTGATTATTTCGCCAACATACGTTGTGTGATAATCGCCTTTTTTATATTCGTCTTTAATTGACGGGTCAATAAAGCCTGCGGGGTTCATATCCTGACAGGCAATTTTTTTGCAGATTAAAACAAGCTTTGCCTGCTCAAAATAAGTTGTGTTATCAGAAAACACAGGGGTAAGTCCCGTTTCAGCGGCTTTATCAATAACTCTGCCCGATTTTGTTCCGCAAATCTGCAAGGCTTTTTTGTATTCTTCACCGAAAAAGCAAAGGGTGAAATAATCCTCAGAATCCATAAACTCTTTTGTGTATCTCTGCGGGCGGACAAAGCAAATTGCAACATCTCTGCCCCAAAGCTCACCAATTGCACCCCAGCTGACTGTCATTGTGTTCCATGCGCTCTCTTTGCCAGCGGTGAGAAGTCCCCAGCCGTCTGAAATCAGCTTAACGGGGTTCTCTTTAACATCTCTTATATTTATCTCTTTCATAAACAACACCTCTTAATTATTATATAACAAAGCCCGCCTTAAAATGACGGGCTTTTATTTTATCTTTTCTGTTATCTTATCTGTGTTACAAAATCCATTTTCAATCCGCAGGCATTTATGATGTTAAGGTCGGCTTCTGTAACAGAATCGTCAAAATTAACATCGCAGGCAAAATTCACAGCATCTGAAATTTCGCCGCCCTCAAGTATGTACTGGCAGAATATGCTATCCATACCGTCGCAGATTGCATCGCCGTCTGCATCACCAAAAACAACGATTTCATAATCTCTGTAAACAGTGCCGTTAAGGCTGTAAACTCTGAAAATGCTGCCTGTGCCGTTTCCGTTTTCTGTTGGAATAAACTCGCAATCGCCATTGCTTACGCTTACATAATCGTCAATGGATTCATAACCCTCTTCAAGTCCATAGATAAATCCGTTTTCGTCATCAACAATTGTGGGGGTGCCTGCAAAAGGCTCAACAGTTGGAATTGCCTCATCATAATAGCTTAAAAGATTAACTGCATTAACCTTTCTGAATTTATAATTGGCACTTGTTACAGTTGCATTTGAAAGAACAGTTTCTGTGCTTGAATTTATAAGTGCATTCTTAAACTCATCAGGTGTGTGGTCGGGGTATTTTGAATAATAAAGAGCCGCAAGACCTGCAACAATGGGAGTTGCCTGTGATGTACCTGAAACAACTGTCATTCCGTTAAACTGCTCACTCATTGGCAAGCCAAGAATCTGATAACCGGGAGCGGCAACATCATAATAATCGCCAGACGGGTCATAGTTTGAAAAGTCGCAAAGTCTGTGGTCTTTGCCATATGCCATAACGCCAATAACAAAGTTGTATGCGGCAGGGTAGCTTTTTTGAGTAGCAGTGCTGGTTTTGGCATTACCTGCACTTGAAATAACTGTTATGCCAGCGTTATATGCGGCTTCGCAGGCGGTTTTAACAGATGACATATCTGATGTTGTGCTCAAAGACATTGTGATAATATCCGCACCGTTTTCGATAGCATAGTTAATACCTGCAATAACTGCTGTAACGGATATATTGCTTGCTGTTTGTGAAACATTGATTGGCATAATTTTTGACTCTGGTGCAACACCAACAAGGTTAAGATTTTTGTTGGCAGATGCGGCAACGATACCTGTAACATTACTACCGTGGCTTGTAATGGGAGCGGCATCATAAGAAAGAGTTTCTGCGTTATAGCCACGGTGTCCGTTAGCGTCCTCCCAGATGTTATCTGCGATTTCAGAGTTGTTTACAAAAACGCCAGAGTCGATAACTGCAACAACTGTGCCTGCACCGAGGGTTTCGTTTGCTTCCCATGCTTCGGGGATATGAACAGAATCTTCCATCCACCATTTTGTGTAGTTAGTGTAGTTGGCAGTTGGATTTGTGATTTCGTGTGGCATACTGAAAGAATCGGTGTGGAAATAGTAGCTGAGGTCAGCATCTGAAACAGAGGCAAGTGCCTTTGCTTTTTCAAGGCATTTCTCTGCACCAATATCTGTGTAGCCAGCAAAGAAAGATGATTTTGTGAATGTTCCGTTTGCGTTTGATTTAACTGCGGTGTCATAAATTTCATTAACTGGAATTTCTTTGAGTGCAGTTATTCCACAATCAATAAGCTCTTGTGAAATATTGTTTTCTGTGCAGAATTCAGATTTTTCTTTAACAGTCTGAGTGTATAAGAATATAATCTGATCCTCTGCAAAAGATGCCTCGTTTTCGTTTATCATCGGCTCAATTTCTTCAATATCAAAAGCCAGCGAATAAACGGGCACCACTGTGCACACCATAACAACGCACATTAAAAATGATAAGAATTTTTTAACTTTCATAAATAACACTCCTAAATAAAATAATAAAACTGGTGATAACTATGAAAAAACTATTTACAGCAGCATTAGCTTTTTTGATTCTTGTTATGAGCAGCGGATGCTCAAAATCAACGCTTCGCATAACAAAAGAGGAACTGAAAAACGAAAAGCCAAACGCTGCGCAAAGCCAGAAATATGATACATTCACAGGGTTTGCGCCTTTGCCGCCTGTGAAGCTTGAGGTTCCCGACCCGTCAAACGAAAAGGGACTTTCGCAAGAGAAAATCTGCCATTCTTTTGGAATTTCAGAAAACGGAAAGCCTCATCAGATTTCGGTGGATTCACAGAACTTCTTTGAACAAAAGGGATATGATGCCGTAACCTACAGCAAAAAGAAAGGTAAAAATCTTTATCTCACCTTTGATTGCGGATACGAAAACGGCTACACCACAAAGATTCTTGACATCTTAAAAGAGAAAAAAGTGCCTGCCGCATTTTTTTGCACTTATACAGATATTGAGGATAACCCCGAGCTTATTGCAAGGATAATCACTGACGGACACATTGTGGGCAACCACTCAACAACTCACCCGTCATTCCCTGAGATAAGCAGAACAAAAATGACCGAAGAGGTTGAAAAATGTGATAATCTTTTAAGAGAGAAATTCGGCTACACCTCACCATTTTTCAGATTTCCAAAAGGTGAATACTCTGAAAGTGCGCTGAGCCTTATAAACGAGCTTGGCTACAAATGCGTTTTCTGGTCCCTTGCGTATAGCGACTGGAACACCGAAACTCAGCGTGGCGGCGACTATGCCTTTAAAACAGTAACCGCAAGGCTTCACCCAGGGGCAATAATTCTGCTTCACTCTGTTTCTGCCGATAACGCCGAGGGATTAGCTCAGATTATAGATTACGCACGCAAAGAGGGCTATACTTTTAAATCTCTTGAAGATTTATAACATTTTAACACAATGTGTTAAAAAATTCAACCAATTATCTATTCCAGAATTTGCGGTCAAGTGAACGATACTGAATAGCCTCTGCAATGTGAGGAACTTCAATCTTTTCGCTGCCGTCAAGGTCGGCAATTGTTCTTGAAACACGAAGCACTTTATCAAATGCTCTTGCAGAAAGACCTAACTTTTCAAAAGCTGTTTCGAGCATTTTCATTGCAGGGTCAGTTGGTCGGCAAAATTCTTTTGTAAGACCTGCTGTCATATGGGCATTGCTTGTGATACCTGTTCCCTCAAGTCGCTTTTGCTGAATTTTTCTTGCAGTGTCAACTCTTTTTCTGATTTCAGCAGAGGATTCACCTTTTTCTTTATCGGCAAGCTTATCAAAATCAACAGGCGGAACCTCAATGTGAATATCAATTCTGTCAAGAAGCGGACCTGACACCCTTGAAAGATAACGCTGTGCAGAGCCATTTGAGCAAGTGCATTTTCTTGTGGGATGACCGTAATATCCGCACGGGCATGGATTCATTGCGCAAACGAGCATAACGGAGCAGGGATAAGACACTGTGCCTGCAACACGGGAAATAACGATTTTTTCATCCTCCAACGGCTGACGCAAAACCTCAAGAGCGGTTCTGTTAAATTCGGGCAATTCATCAAGGAAAAGAACTCCGTTGTGTGCAAGTGAAACCTCGCCAGGCTTTATGGTTCTGCCGTTGCCACCGCCTGAAAGCCCTGCTGTTGAAACAGAATGGTGGGGCGAGCGGAAAGGTCTGTCTGTAACAAGAGAAATATCATCGGGCAGACAGCCTGCAATTGAATAAATTTTTGTAGTTTCAAGGCTTTCTTCAAATGTCATAGATGGCAGAATTGAGGGAAGCCTTTTTGCAAGCATACTTTTGCCGGAACCGGGTGAGCCAATCATAATAACATTGTGTCCACCTGCGGCGGCAACCTCCAAGGCTCTGCGTGCCTCAAACTGACCTTTAACATCTGCAAAGTCGGGGGCAAATCTTAAACTGTCAACCTTATTTTCTGTTGGAATAAACGGATCTATTCTTTCAACGCCATGGATGTGATTAACCACCTGATAAACATGGCGGACGGGGAGAACATCAATGCCCCTTACAACTGAACCCTCAAGTGCATTTTCCTCTGGAACAAACACAGCTTTTATGCCGTTTTCTTTTGCTTTGATTACCATTGGCAAAACGCCGTTTACCTTGCGGATGTCGCCATTGAGTGCAAGCTCGCCTAAAAAAGCGTAGTTGTCTATATCAGCTCGCAACTGACCTGTTGCTTTAAGCAAAGCAACAAAAATTGCCAGATCGTAAACAGGACCTTCTTTTCTTATATCCGCAGGGGCAAGATTCACTGTTATTCTACTCACTGGAAAACTGAAATTATTGTTTTTCATTGCAGAGCGTACTCTGTCTTTGGATTCATTAACGGCGGCATCGGGCAAACCAACCACATCAAATTTCGGAAGTCCCTGCGAAATATCAACCTCAACAGAAACGGAATAAACATCCATTCCGAAAACACCCATACTATTCACTCTTGCAAACATAAATCCACCGCCTTTTTTACTACATATAGATTAAAACAAATTTACAACATTTTTTCAAGTATTTATCTTTAATTCTTTTTTATTTCATGATATAATATTGTGAATTAGAATTATTTTTGGAGGGAAAATAGGTTATAATGAAATCGTTTGAACTAAGGAAGAAAAACTGGGCTTTATTTAAAAAGTTCATTCCGTATTACAAAAACTACAAAGGCTTGCTGGCACTTGATTTATTCTGCGCCTGCTTCACCGTTCTTTGCGAGCTTGCACTGCCTGTTATTGCAAGGAACATCACCGACACAGGCATCAACAACCCTGCACAGCTGACGGTTATTTACATTGCAAAGATCGCTGTTTTTTATGTGATTTTAAGACTTCTTGACAGTGCCGCCAACTATTACATGGAGGCAGGCGGTCATATAATGGGAACTAAAATGGAAACGGATATGCGCCGTGATCTTTTCTCTCATTTGCAGACCCTTTCTTTTACATATTACGACAACACAAAAGTCGGTCAGCTTATGTCAAGAATCACATCTGACCTTTTTGATATTGCAGAGTTTTCACATCACTGCCCCGAGCAGTATCTCATTGCTTCACTTAAATTTATCGGAAGCTTTATTTACCTTGCAAGCATCAACCTCAAGCTTACACTTATTATGTTTATCCCCATTCCTCTGTTGATTGTTGTATCTTCAAAATTCAGAAAGAGAATGAGAGCTTCTTTTAAAAACAGACGACACGAGCTTGGCGAAATCAACGCACAGGTTGAAGACACACTTCTTGGCATCAGAGTTGTAAAATCCTTTGCAAACGAAGATGTTGAAAGAAAGAAATTCCACAAAAACAATCAGACTTTCTTTAAAGTAAAGAGAGAATCATATTACAGCATGGCAGGCTTCCACACAACTGTTCGCCTTTTTGACGGACTTATGTATATTCTTGTTGTGTGCGCAGGTGCAGTTTTCATTATGAAAAAGCAGATTTTCCCTGCCGACCTTACAGCATATCTTCTTATGGTTTCAACTCTTCTTGGCAGTATCCGCCAGATTGTTCAGTTCAGCGAACAGCTTCAGAACGGCATCACAGGCATTGAGCGTTTTGTTGAGATTATGGAGGTTAAGCCTGAAATTGAATCAGAAGAGGGACTTAAAGAGGCAGAGAGCCTTGACGGTCATGTTGAATTTAAAGATGTCAGCTTTGCTTATTCTGAAGAGGGGAGAGAAATTCTTCACGGAATAAACATTGATATAGAAAAAGGTCAGAATGTTGCAATTGTTGGACCCTCGGGCGGCGGCAAAACAACAATCTGTAACCTTATTCCCCGTTTTTATCAGATAAGAGAGGGCGAAATCACCATTGACGGCACCGATGTAAGAGAATTTACCCTTGCATCTTTAAGAGAAAATATCGGTGTTGTTCAGCAGGATGTTTATCTTTTCTCTGGCACAATCAAAGAGAATATTGCCTATGGCAGGCAGGACGCATCTGACGAAGATATTATCGCCGCCGCTAAAAAGGCTGGTGCGCACAACTTTATATCTGAACTTGAGGACGGCTATGACACATATGTGGGCGAAAGAGGAATCAAACTTTCCGGCGGTCAGAAGCAGAGAATTTCTATTGCACGAGTTTTCTTAAAAAATCCGCCTGTGCTTATTCTTGACGAAGCAACATCTGCTCTTGATAACGAAAGTGAAAAGCTCATTCAGCAATCCCTTGAAGAGCTTTCAAAGGGCAGAACAACACTCACAATCGCTCACAGACTTACAACCATCAAAAATGCCGATAAAATTATTGTTCTTACCAAAAACGGCATTGAAGAACAGGGCACACATGCTGAACTTATACAAAAAGGCGGTATCTACGCCAATATGTATGAAATGTACAGCGTATAATTTATAAATTTAAAGGAGTAATTTACTATGCTTAAAAATGTACCTTCAATTCTTTCACCCGAGCTTTTAAAGGTTCTTATGGAAATGGGCCACGGCGACACAATCGTTATTGGCGACGGCAACTTCCCCGCAGCTGCAAACGCACAGCGTCTTATCCGCCTTGACGGTCATGGTGTTCCCGAGGTTCTTGACGCTATTTTGAAGCTTATGCCCCTTGACACTTATGTTGAAAAGCCCGTTTCACTTATGGATAACGGCGACAGCGAAAACTGTCCTCCCATTTGGGAAGAGTACGCTGACATCATCAACAGAAACGAGGGCGAAAAAGAGTTCCGCCTTGTTGAGCGTTTCCAGTTCTACACCGAGGCTAAAAAGGCATATGCAATCATCGCAACAGGCGAAACAGCAATTTATGCAAATGTTATCCTTCAAAAAGGCGTAGTTATCGAATAAGGTGATATTATGAAAAAAGTTCTTGCTTTTGATTTTGGTGCTTCAAGCGGCAGAGCCATTATCGGCTCACTTGAAGACGGCAAAATTTCATTAAAAGAGGTTCACCGCTTCACAAATGACCCTGTTAAGGTTGGGGACACACTTTATTGGGATGTGCTTCGACTTTTCCACGAAATCAAGCAGGGCATTGTTAAGGCAAAAATCGCAGGCGGATTTGATTCAATCGGCATTGACACATGGGGTGTTGACTTCGGTCTTATTGATAAAGACGGCAGACTTCTTGAAAACCCTGTTCACTACCGTGATTTAAGAACAGCAGGTCTTGTTGAAGAATCTTTCAAAACTATCCCCAAAGAGAAGCTTTATGGCATCACAGGTATTCAGTTTATGGAGCTTAACACTCTTTTTCAGCTGATTTCTCTTCGCCGTCAGCGTCCCGAGCTTCTTGAAAGAGCAGACAAAATGCTCTTTATGCCCGATTTATTTGCATATTTCCTCACAGGCAAAATGTGCGCTGAATATTCAATCGCTTCAACTTCACAGCTTATTGACATCAACACACGCACATGGTCAAAAGAGATTCTTGACTCGTTCGGAATTGATGAGAGCATTTTCGCTCCACTTGTTCAGCCTGGTACTGTTCTTGGCAACCTTTCACCCGAAATCTGCGAGGAATGCGGTGTTGAGAGCGTTCCTGTTATTTCTGTATGCGGACACGATACACAGTCAGCTATCACCGCTGTTCCCTGCGAGGACGGAAACTTTGCTTTTCTCAGCAGCGGCACATGGTCGCTTTTTGGCACAGAGCTTGACGAGCCAATTGTAAACGAAACTTCACTTAACATAAACATCACAAACGAGGGCGGTCTTGGTGGAAAGACAGGCTTCCTTAAAAATATCATCGGTCTTTGGCTGATTCAGGAAAGTCGCCGTCAGTGGCAGAGAGAGGGCAAGGATTATTCTTATGCCGACCTTGAAAAGCTGGCACTTGCAGAGGAGCCGTTCAAATGCTTCATTGACCCTGACGCTCCCGAATTTGTTCCGCAGGGCAACATTCCACAGCGTGTTCGTGATTTCTGCAAAAAGACAGGTCAGTATGTTCCCCAGTCCACAGGCGAAATTATGCGCTGTATCTATGAAAGCCTTGCAATGAAATATCGCCTTACATTTGAGAAGCTTTGCGAATGCACAGGTAAGGATTACCCTGTTATTCATGTTATCGGCGGCGGCACAAAAGACGGACTTCTTTGCGGAATGACAGCAAATTCCTGCGACAGAACAGTTAAGGCAGGACCCATTGAAGCAACCGTTATGGGCAATGTTGCCGTTCAGTTTATGTCTGACGGAACAATCGGCTCAATCGGCGAAGCAAGAAAAACTGTTGCCGCCAGCGAAAACCTTAAAACATATGAGCCAAAAGATACCGCAGAGTGGAAAGCGGCATATGCAGATTTCCTCAAAATTGCGAAATAAATAAAGATAAATTTAACCTTGAAGAATAAAGGATTTTGCCACCTCCTTCAAGGTAGTCTTTATATCGACAAATTCCAATTTGTCAAGCATTTCTGTAGGGGATGGCGTCCTCGACATCCCGTGAACCATATTTGAAAAACACTTGCATTAAGAGTAGATTGCCACGGTTGTTGCACAACCTCGCAATGACATTGTTTTAGCTCGGTGCAGATAGATTCGGGAAGAGCAAGCCCTTCCACTACGGAGTTGGATCACTATTCATTCGTGCAGAAGCACGATAAATCCCAGTTTTATAAAACACAAAAAGGCTATGAGAAACGAAATCTCATAGCCTTAATTTTTGACATTTTATTGTTTATCCTGTGCAAAATTACATACTTTCGGGAACTGTAATCTTCAGCATTTCAAGAACATTCTTGATAATATCCTTTACGCAGGCACAAAGATAAATTCTTGCCTGCATAAGATTTTCGTCATCGCACTGAACACGGCAGGCATTATAGAATTTATGGAACAGAGTTGCAAGCTCAACAACATATTTTGTAAGCTTTGAGGGGTCAAGAGATTTTGCGGCAAGCTCAACCTCACCAGTAAGTGAAGCGATATGACGGATAAGCTCTTTCTCTTCCTCTGTGTTAAGAAGTTCAAGTGTTTTTGCATCGCAATCCTTAAACTCAATGCCCTCTGCTGAAAGCTTTTTGAAGATACTGCAAATTCTTGCATGAGCATACTGGCAATAATAAACGGGGTTCTTGCTGCTCTCTTCAACTGCAAGGTCAAGGTCAAAATCGCAGTGAGAGTTTGCCTCTCTTGTGTTAAAGAAGAATCTTGCGGCATCAATGGGAACTTCTTCAAGAAGTGTAACAAGTGTAATTGCCTTACCTGAACGCTTTGATGCTTTGATAACCTCGCCATCCTTAACAAGGCGAACCATCTGCATAAGAACAACTCTTAATTTATCGGGGTCAACGCCAAGTGCCTGCAATGCGGCTTTAAGGCGGGGAACATAGCCGTGGTGGTCTGCACCGAGAATGTCAACTGCAAGGTCAAAGTTTCTGATGCAGAGCTTGTTGTAATGGTATGCAATATCGGGAACAATGTAGGTGAGAAATCCGTTGGAGCGAACAAGAACGAAATCTTTATCACAGCCAAACTGCTCTGCCTTGAACCAAACTGCGCCATCCTTTTCGTAGGTGAAGCCTTTTTCTGTAAGGTCGGCAACTACCTTTCTTGCAGCACCGCTGTTGTGAAGTGTACTTTCTTTAAACCAAGTGTCATACTTAATTTTGTATTTGAGCAAATCTCTTTCAAGCCCTGCAATGTTGAGGGGGAGAGCGTAATCAACAAGAGCTTTTCTTCTCTCTGCTTCGGGAGCACCAATATATTTATCGCCGTGAATCTCGGCAAATGCCTTTGCGTGGTCGATAATATCCTGACCGTGATATGAATCCTCGGGCATTTCAATGCCGTCCTCATAAAGTTCACGGTATCTTAAATCAAGTGAAAGACCGAATTTTTCAATCTGATTACCGCCGTCGTTAATATAAAACTCTCTTTCAGTTTCATAGCCTGCCCATGAAAGAACAGCTGCAAGGCAGTCGCCCATTGCACCGCCACGGGCATTACCAACGTGCATTGGACCTGTGGGGTTGGCAGAAACGAACTCAACAAGTGCTTTTTTGCCCTTGCCGTAATCTGAATGACCGTAGTCCTTGCCCTTTGCCTTAACATCCTTGAGGATAGCGGCATAATATTTGTTATCAAGATAAAAATTTAAAAATCCGGGGCCTGCACATTCGCACTTTGCAAAATATGTGTTTTCAAGGTTCATATTGCCTGTGATGATGTCGGCAATTTTTCTTGGAGCCATTCTAAGCTCTCTTGCCCATACCATAGCCGCATTTGTGGAAAAATCACCATTGGCTCTGTCGGCAGGTATTTCAATATTAAATTTTGTTTCGGGTACTGCGGCAATAACGCCGTTTTCAAGAGCTTTTTTCATTGAATCCATAACAGCGTCATGGAGCTGTTTCTGAACTTCATTTACAATATAACTCATTCTTATCCTTCCTTTGCCTTTTCTATTGTAACCTCAAGGGTATTATCGCTTAAAAATCCGCCGTTTGCATCAAGCGTATATTCAAAAAGGAGCGTTCCGCCGTCCTTTGTCATTGAGGAAATCACATTGTTTGTGTAAATTCCGAGGGAAAGTGTGCCAACAGGTGTGGCATAAACGCAGGTATGTCGCTTATGCTTTTCCATTGTCATCTGGGTGGTGAATCCGCCTGTTCTCGTCATTGTTACGCAGTTGCCGTTTTCATAGCTCAATGTAACAAAGCAATCTTCAAGTCCCTCTGATGTTTCTTTATATCTTATTTTATAATCCTCGCCAAAAAATGTCAATGTTCCCATTGTTATAAGCTCTGAGGATTCTTTTTCGTCCCCTGCTTTATGCAGGTCTTTTATTTTTAAAATGTATTTCATTTTTCCCACTTTTCAATTGCGTAATCAAAGAGCTTATCAATAAGGTCGCTGTAGCCAATACCTGATGCACCAAAAAGCTTTGGATACATACTAATTGATGTGAAGCCAGGGATTGTGTTTGGCTCGTTGAGCATAACAGCTCCGTCAGACTCTCTTACAAAGAAGTCAACTCTTGAAAGACCTGAGCAGCCAAGTGCCTTATATGCATTGATTGCGGCAAAGCGAACCTCGTTGATTTTTTCTTCAGGAAGTCTTGCAGGGATGTGAAGCTCACTGGCGGCATTTATGTATTTTGCCTCGTAATCATAAAAATCGTTTGCAGGAACAATTTCACCAACAACAGAAGCGATTGGATTTTCGTTGCCGAGCACAGCGCACTCAACCTCTTTGCCAACGATGCCCTCTTCAAGAACAAGCTTTGAATCCTCTTTGAAAGCAATTTCAATTGCCTTTTCAAGTGAAGCGTCATCAGTTGCCTTGCTTACGCCAACAGATGAACCAGCGTTTGCAGGCTTAACAAAAACAGGGTAACCAAGATATTTCTTTGATTTTTCAATGAAATATTCTTTATTCTGATTGTATTCATACTCTTTAAGTCCCAGCCATTTTGCCTGAGGAATACCTGCGTTATCTGCAAGGGTGTTTGTGATAACTTTATCCATACAGCAAGCAGATGCAAGCATATCGCAACCAACAAAAGGAATGCCTGCAACCTGAAGCAGACCCTGAACAGTGCCATCCTCACCGTTTTTGCCGTGAAGAACAGGGAACACAACATCAATTCTGATTTTTTCTGTTTTTTCACCAAGAACGATAATGCCGTGGTCAGCTCTGTCAACAGAAATAACAGCAGGTGTCAACTTGCTTTCATCAAGAAGCCATTTATCATCGGGGAGGTTGTCTGCCTCGCCCTCATAAAGGAACCATCTGCCATCCTTTGTGATACCAATGAGCACAAGCTCGTATTTATCCTTTGGAACATTATTTATAACTGACTGGGCAGAAACAAGTGAAACATCATGTTCACTTGAAACTCCGCCAAAAAGTATAAGCGCTTTTTTCATAATTAACCTCCGTTAAGCCTCAAAAAATTTAAGAAAAGCCTTTTTAGCCATATAAACATCAAGTTTAGAAACAACCTCAAATGGTGCGTGCATTGAAAGAACAGGAACGCCAACATCAACAACATCAACATTCATATTTGCAACATATTTTGCAACGGTTCCTCCGCCGCCCTCATCAACCTTGCCAAGCTCACCAAGCTGCCAGTTTACACCATTATTGTCAAAAATCTGTGCAACCTCAGAAACAAACTCTGCGTTTGCGTCAGATGTTCCGCTCTTTCCTCTTGCACCTGTGTATTTTGTAACAACAATACCTTTGTTGATGAATGAAGCGTTCATTTTATCAAGAACAGACGGGAATGTGGGGTCGAAAGCCGCATTAACATCTGCTGAAAGGCACTTTGATTTTGAAAGAACATCTCTGCCTAAAATATCGCCCTCGCATCTGCCAAGGTCAGCAAGGAAATAGCGGAGATAATCACTGTTAAGTCCAGTGCTTCCGTCTGAACCTGTTTCTTCTTTATCGGTAAGAACAGTAACAGCGGTGTAATCGGGTGCGCTGTCAAGCTCAAGAATTGCCATAAGTGCAGGGTAAGCGCAAACACGGTCGTCATGACCGTAGCCGCCAATCATACTGCGGTCAAAGCCGATGTCTGTAACCTTCATTGCAGGCACAGCCTCAAGCTCGGCTGTTAAGAAATCACGCTCAACAATGCCGTATTTTTCATTGAGGATTTTCATAATATTAAGCTTCACAAGCTCGCTGCCAGAATCGCTCTTAAATGGAAGTGAACCAACAAGAATGTTAAGCTCTTCGCCTTTGATAATTTCTCTTGCACCACGCTCCATCTGACTTGTGCCAAGGTGGGGGAGAAGGTCTGTTATAACAAACTGGGGGTCGCCCTCGTTTTCGCCGATATTAACATCAACTCGTGAGCCGTCCTTTTTATAAACAACACCGTGAAGTGAAAGGGGAATTGTAACCCACTGATATTTTTTAATTCCGCCATAATAATGAGTTTTGAAAAGTGCAATGTTGCTGTCTTCATAAAGGGGATTGGGTTTTAAGTCAAGGCGGGGTGAATCAATATGAGCGGCTGAAATATGAACGCCCTCTTTAACGCTCTTTTTGCCGATAACTGCAAGGATAATTGCCTTGCCTCTGTTAAGATAATAAATCTTATCGCCTGCCTGATATTTCTTTGTGTTGTCAAAGGGAACAAATCCGTTTTTCTCTGCCTCTTTAACTGCAAAGAGAGCGGCTTCTCTTTCAGTTTTGCAGGAATTAAGAAAGCTCTTATAGCCTTCGCAGAAATCAAAAGCTTCTTTAAGCTCTGTTTCGTCAATCACCTTTGCGGTGTGCTGACTATCCATAAAAAGCTGTTCTTTAAGGATTTCAGCTTCTGTTTTGTTTTCAGACATAATATTCTCCATTCTGCCGAAAATTCGGCTTTTTTATATTAACGGCTGAGCCGCATTTTTTATGTAATAAAAATTATACGCTTTTTGCAGAAAATTTTTGTCGCAACTGCAAATATGACATTATTTTTGATTTTTACAGTTTAAAATAAATCTGCAAGGCTGATTTCACCGCCGTTATTCTTAACAACAACATCGGCTTTACTTAAATAGTATTGCTCACTGGGCTGGGCATTTATTCTTAAAAGTGCCTCTTCACGGGTGATGGAATCACGGCTCATAATCCGCTGAAGCCTTATGTTTTCATCTGCACAGACAACCACAGTTCTGTTGCAGTAATCATAAATTTCACTTTCAAAAAGCAAAGCCGCATCAACCGCAAAAAACGGATAATTATCTTTGTTTTCGATAATATCCTTTCTCACAAGCTCTGTTATTGCAGGGTGAGTGATTTTATTAAGGAGCTTTTCGTTTTCCTGCGTTGAAAATGCTTTTTTGGCAAGAGCCTTTCTGTTTAGCTCGCCATTTTCAAAAACAATATCTTCGCCAAACGCTTCTTTTAATTTTTCAATAACGGGCGAACCTTTTTCAACAATTTTTCGTGCGGCAATATCGCAATCAACAACATAACCGCCTTTTTCTTTAAGAAGCTCGGCAACGGTTGTTTTTCCCGCACCCGTCTGACCTGTCAGACCGATAATTTCGGGCACATTGATAATTCTGAATGCGGCAGCTCTTATAAGCCTGTTATAAACGGCAAGACCAACGCCCTCCATTGAGGGGCATCTGACAAAAACTCTCTTTGCCTGTTTTTTATCAGCATCCCTTAAAATTGCAAAAAGCTTTTGTGCCTGCTGAGAGGGGGAATCCTCACTGCCATAGCAGAAGCAGGGGAGTGTAAGATTTTTTTCTTCGCCGTCAAAGCAAACTGCGTAATCGCCCTCTGCCATAACTTCATCAATAAAGCATCTGAAAGAGCTGAAAGTGCCTTTTACAATATATACCTCCGCTTTCGGGGAATAATGCTTATATTTCATGCCTGGGGAAGCGGCAACTGCACCCTCTTTAAGCTTATTTGTAACAGCGGAATCAATTTCAATTTCGCCTAATACAGAGCGGAGCTGTTCGGGTGTTATTCCGCCCGGTCGAAGAAGCCTTGGAGGATTTGCGGCAAGAGTGATAACTGTTGACTCAACACCAACGGCACATTCACCGCCGTCAACAATTCCCTCAATTTTGCCCATCATATCGTCAATAACATGCTCTGCCTTTGTGGGACTTGGAAGCCCAGAGGAGTTTGCACTTGGTGCCGCAAGCGGAGTGCCTGCGGATTTTATAATCGCCCTTGCAACAGGGTGGGACGGCATCCTCACCGCAACGGTGGCAAGTCCTGCGCTGACCTCATCGGGGATAATATCTGACTTTGGCAGAATTATTGTAAGAGGACCAGGCCAGAATTTCTCTGCAAGAGCCTTTGCGTTGTCGGGAACTTCCTTTACGAGCGGATAGATTTCGTTAAATTCGCTTATATGCACAATCAGCGGATTATCCTGCGGTCTGCCCTTGGCTTTAAAAATATTTGCAACCGCTTTGGGGTTAAGTGCATCTGCCGCAAGGCCGTAAACAGTTTCTGTTGGAATGGCAACAAGCTTGCCCTCTTTCAGCAAAGCCGCCGCCTCATCAATTTCTTTTTTATCTGTTGAATTAAAAATACGAGTATTCATTTCGTTTTTGCTCCGATTATTCACCGTCAGCCTTGAGCTTTTCGGCAGTGTCTGCTGTAATAAGTGCATCAATAAGCTCATCAAGGTCGCCGTTTAAGATAGCCTCAAGCTTATAAAGAGTAAGACCGATTCTGTGGTCGCTTACTCTGCCCTGAGGGTAGTTATAGGTTCTGATTCTTTCACTTCTGTCGCCCGTGCCAACCTGTGCTTTGCGCTCGCCTGCAATTTCGCTGTTTTGCTTTTCACGCTCAGCCTCAAGGATTCTTGAGCGAAGAATTTTCATCGCCTTATCTTTATTTTTGTGCTGGCTTCGCTCATCCTGACATTCAACAACTGTGCCTGTTGGCAGGTGAGTGATTCTGATAGCCGACTCTGTTTTGTTAATGTGCTGACCGCCTGCACCGCTGGAGCGGAAAGTGTCTATCTGCAAATCGGTGGGGTTGATGTCAATATCAACCTCCTGCGCTTCGGGCAAAACGGCAACTGTAACTGTGGAGGTGTGGATTCTTCCCTGTGATTCAGTTTCTGGAACACGCTGAACTCGGTGAACACCGCTTTCAAACTTAAAGCGTGAATATGCGCCGTCGCCCTCTATCATAAAGCTGATTTCTTTATATCCGCCAAGCTCTGTGGGGTTGGCAGAGAGAATGTCGGGCTTCCATCCCTTTGTTTCAGCATACATTGAATACATTCTGAAAAGGGAATTGGCAAAAAGTGCAGATTCTTCACCGCCTGCACCGCCACGAATTTCAACAATAACATTCTTGTCATCATTGGGGTCTCTTGGAAGAAGCAAAATTTTAAGCTCTTCCTTTGTCTTTTCAATCAAAGCGGAGCTTTCTTCCATCTCTTCAAGAGCCATTTCACGAAAGTCTTTATCAAGTCCGCCAGCGTCAAGAAGTCCCTTTGCTTCATCAAAATTGCTCTGAGCGGTTTTGTATTCACGGTATTTTTCAACTATAGGTGTCAGATGTTTTACATCCTGCATAAGCTTTTTGTATTTATCAATATCTGAAACAATATCGGGGTCAAAAAGCTGTGTATTTATCTGTTCAAATTTTTCTTCAATTGCGGCAAGCTTATCAAGCATAATTCATTTCCTTTCTTAATTATAATTTCAATCAATAATGCTACTGCTCACCATCTCTGATAATCTTTTTAATATTCTTTTCGGCTTTAACTCGTGGGACCATAACCTCCCTTGAGCAGGAAAGGCATCTGATTTTAAAATCCATACCGGAACGCAAAACAAGAAACTGATTGTTTCCGCAGGGATGATTCTTTTTCATAACAAGAATATCACCGTTTCTTACATCCATATTATCCCTCTTTTCCGAAAAAATCCCACTACACCAGCATAATCATAGCTATTATAACACATAATTATAAAAAATCTACTTATTTTTTTACAATGAATATAAAAATGCTGAGAACGCATATAAATATAAAAAACAAAGGTGGTAAAACTATGAATATCTTTAAACCAGAAGGACAGCTTATCGGTGAAAAATCAAACAGAGATGCTATGGAATCCCCTGCGTCGCTGAGAGAAGCCTGCTACGCAGGGACAATTCTTGAATCCCGTGCCCTCCTTTGCGACAGAGAGCACAACTTAAAGGTTGACCTTGGCTGTATGTATGGCATCATCCCACACAACGAGGGTGCAATCGGCATTGATGACGGCTCTGTGAGAGATATTGCTCTGATTTCAAGGGTGAATAAACCTGTAACCTTCAGAATTACAGGATTCAGCTTTGACAACAACGGCAGAGAATACGCCATTCTTTCAAGAAAGAGCGTTCAGCAGGATTGCATGGAGCAATATGTTTCAAAGCTTAAAAGCGGTGATGTTATCAAAGCAAGGGTTGCGCATATGGAAAGCTTCGGCGTTTTTCTTGACATTGGCGCAGGCATTAACGGACTTTTGCCAATTGACAGCATTTCAGTTTCAAGAATACCGCACCCCAGCGTAAGATTCTCAACAGGGCAGATGATTAAGGTTATTGTGAAATCCTGCGACGATATGGGCAGGCTCACTTTCAGCCACAAGGAATTACTTGGCACATGGGAGCAAAATGCAGGGGAATTTACCCCTGGCGAAACCGTTCCGGGGATTGTACGCTCCATTGAAAATTATGGAATTTTTGTTGAACTTGCGCCAAACCTTGCAGGTCTTGCAGAGTATGCGCCGGGTATTCAGGCAGGCAGCTACGCAGGCGTTTATATAAAAAGTATTGTGCCCGAAAGAATGAAAATCAAGCTGATTATTGTTGATTCTTTTGATGCAGAGTACCCCAATCCGCAAATTAAATATTACACAGAAAGCGACCATATTGACCACTGGATTTATTCCCCAGACAGGTGCCCGAAGGTCATTGAAAGCGTCTTTTAATTGCTATATCTGAAACAAAAAAATCCCGCAAACCCTTGATTTTACTACGAAAATAATGTATAATCTTTTTAAAATGATATTTTAGGGAATTATTTTTATTTTCCTTGAGGGAGGGATTTTTTTGTCAGCAGATTTACATTGTCATACTAAACTTTCAGACGGTTCAATGGGTATTGAGGATATTGTAATCCTCGCAAAAAAGCAGGGATTAAGTGCAATTTCAATCACCGACCACGACTGTATGGCAGGCAACATCAGAGCTAAGGTTATTGGAGACAGACATAATGTAAATGTTATCCACGGCGTTGAGATTTCATCTACCGATTCAGAGACACAGGAAGAGGTTCACATTCTCTGCTATCTGAGCGATTCACCAGACAGACTTGAGGGTCTTTGCCACAGAAATCTGATTGCACGCAAAAAAGCGGCTCAGTACATGATGCTTAAAACTGCGCAGAGATATCCCATCACACCTGATTTGGTGCTGAAATGTGCTCAGGGTTCAACAAATGTTTACACTGTTCATATTATGGCGGCCCTTGTTGAAAGCGGAATTGAAACATCAATCAACTGCGACCTTTACAGAAAGCTTTTTGGCAAAACCGCAAGAAGCTTTGTTGTTCGCCCCACTTTTGAAGATAGTCTTGAGGTTCTCAAAGCTATTCATGAAGCGGGCGGAATTGCTGTTCTTGCTCACCCCGGCAAGTATTCATCATATGCAATTATGGAAAAGCTTGTTGAAGCAGGCATTGACGGCATTGAGGTATGGACACCTGAACATGACGAGGAGCAGACAGCCTACCTTGCAGCATATGCAAAAAAGAAAAAGCTTCTTACAGTTGGCGGAAGTGATTTCCATGGCAGATTCAACACAAATCGTGTAACCCTCGGCAGTTACCATACCCCCGACAAGCAGCTTTCTGAGCTTCTCAGCTACAAAGCAAGGCTGAAAAGAAAGCAGAAGCAGGCAGCAGCGGCGGCGGCTGCGGCAACAACCACTGAATAAGGCAGAAGAGGTTTTTAAATGAGTGCAGAAATTGACCGAGATATTAAAATCTACCATTCAAAAAAATCATCAGAAATTTCTGAATTTGAGCATCTTGTAAAAAGTATTGATTTTAACCGTTTGAATGGTAATGAAGAAAAAGCAGAGAAATTGGGCGCATTCCTTGCAGGGATTAGACCCACAGACGAGGGGCTTAACATCACCGTTCCGTCAAAAGAGATGACGGCAAATGTGCTTTATCAATCGAGGGTACTTATTACATTTCTGTGCGAAACTGTTGTTAAAAACAATATTCCCGATATTCATCTGAAAGATACAATCAAAAACGCTTTGTATGATTATCTTAAAGAGAACGAAAAAGGGTATTATAATAATATTGCAGACGGTGCGGCATTTTCTTTTTATATTATCGCAATCAATAAATTTGGCGAAGCGAAAAACGCAATCGGCAAAGAGTTTGCAAAGCTTTGCGGAAGTGCCAAAAATGAACTGCTTATTTCGTTGGGCGAAAGCATTTATTCAAACACAATCAGCTATGTTGAATCACTTATTGCAAAGTGTGAATTTCAATATTGATACAAATTCAGGGGTTGCTGAAAGCGGCAACCCTAAATTTTTTATTTTTTTGCATTTTTTCTATTGATAATTTTATAATAATATAGTATAATGAATGGAGTAACAACCCATGCGGAGCGTTACTTTTATCATGTGGCGTGTAGGTCCTGTGCGACGGGGCGCCGTGAACCATGTCAGGCGGGGAACCGAGCAGCATTAAACGGTCTGCACTGTGCGCCACAGCCCGCCTGCATGCTGCATGATAAAGGTAACGCTCTATTTTTTTATGTTTGGAATGATTTTTTGTATCAGGTACTTTACAGAAAGTGGCGTCCCCGTGCATTCAGAGATGTTGCAGGGCAGGAGCATATTACATCCACACTTGCCAACGAAATAGAATCAGGTAAAGTATCCCATGCCTACCTTTTCACAGGTTCAAGGGGCACGGGCAAAACCACCTGCGCAAAAATCTTTGCAAAAGCTGTCAACTGCCTTAATCCTGTTAACGGCAACCCGTGCAACGAGTGCGCCGTTTGCAAAGGTATTGATGACGGCTCTATTCTTGATGTTATTGAGCTTGACGCCGCCAGCAACAACGGTGTTGACAACATCAGAGATATTATTGACGAATCAAACTTCACACCTGTTAATGCAAAATACAGGGTTTATATTATTGACGAGGTTCATATGCTTTCAACAGGCGCATTCAATGCCCTGCTTAAAACACTTGAAGAGCCACCCGCTCATGTTAAATTCATCCTTGCCACAACCGAGGTTCACAAAATCCCCTCAACCATTCTTTCAAGATGCCAGCGTTTTGATTTCAAAAGAATCACTCCCGAGGCTATTGCAAAGCGTGTTCAGTATGTCGCCCAGCAGGAGGGTATTGAAATTGAACCCGATGCCGCTTTTCTTATTGCAAGGGTGGCAGACGGTGCGTTGAGAGATGCGCTTTCTCTTTTAGACAGATGCTCTGGAGCAGGCGGAAAAATCGGTGCAGACGATGTCAGTGCCGCCGCAGGCCTTGCAGGCAGAGAAAGACTTTTCTCTCTTATTGACGCAATAAATCAAAAAGACACTTCACAGGCTCTTTCAATTGTTAACGACCTGCACAATGATTCGTGCGATATGGAGCGGCTTTGCTCTGATATGCTCAATCATTTCAGAAATCTGCTTATTGTTAAAACAGTTAAAAATCCCTATGAGCTGATTATCTGCGTTGACGAGGATATGAAAAGATACAAGGAGCAGACAGAAAAGTTTAAGCTCGAAACTATCCTTAACAGCCTTTCTGTTATTGAAAAAGCACTTGTTTCACTTAAAAACAGCATAAATAAAAGAATAGAAACTGAAATGACTGTTGTGCGCCTTTGCAATCCATCTGTTTCTGCTGTGGCTTCAAGCGATAATTCAGATATTATTGCAAGAATTGAAAAGATTGAAGAGCAGTTAAAAAACGGCGTTGCAATTAAGGCAAGCGAGCCTGCACCTGTTAAAAAGGCGGCAGAAGCTCCTGCACAGCAAAGCGTTAAAGAAGAGCCGAAAGCTACAGATGAAATGGCACCGCCAGCTCCACCGCAGGAGCCTCTTAACAGAACAGCTCCCTCAGGTGATGTTCCGCTTGGCAGCTGGGGCGATGTTATCGCTTCACTTTCAAAATCTGATGTTCCGCTTATGGGCATTCTTAAAGGCTCATCAGCATTCATAAGGGGCGAGCATCTGCTCATTAAGTGCGATAACCCCACTTTCCCGCAGTTTATTAAAATTCCGCTTCATGCTACCGCTTTGAGAGAAGCTGTTACAAAAGTAACAGGTCAGCGTTACAGACTTGGAATTTACAGAAGCAACGACGCAGGTGCGGTTAAAAAAGACCCCCTTGCAGACCTTATAAAAAAAATAAACAATTAACCGAAAGGACGTAATTATTATGAAAGCAAGAATCCCCGGTGCAGCAAATCAGGGCAATATGATGAAAAGAATCCAGCAGATGCAGGAGGATATGGAAAACATCCAGAAAGAAGTTGAGGCTTCTGAATTCACAGCATCAGCAGGCGGCGGAGCAGTTGAAGTTACTGTAAACGGCTCACACGAAATCCTTTCAATTAAAATGGAGCCAGATGTTGTTGACCCCGAAGAGATTGAGATGCTTGAGGATCTCCTCATTGCCGCTCTTAACGAGAGCATCAAAAAGGCAAACGATGCAATGGAGCAGGGTATAGAGAAAGCCAAGGGCGGTCTTTCAATCCCCGGCCTTTTCTGATATGGCTAATTCAGCGGCGCCACTGGCAAGACTTATTGAGTTATTCGAGAGATTGCCTGGCATAGGCAACAAAAGTGCGCAGAAGCTTGCCTTTCACATTCTTAACATGAATGATGCGCAGATAAAATATTTTACAGACACTATAAAAAACGCTCACGATAAAATTCACAGGTGCAGTGTTTGCTGTGATTTGACAGATGGCGAGAAATGCGCTGTGTGCAGTGATGAAAAGCGTGATTCATCCGTAATCTGTGTTGTTGAAAACACAAAGGATGTTATGGCTTTTGAAAGAACGAGAGAATACAACGGTCTTTATCACGTGCTTCACGGCTCAATTTCACCTATGAACAACATAGGACCTGACGACATAACTGTGAAACAGCTTTTATCAAGGCTTAGTGATGAGAATTTAAAAGAAATCATCATGGCAACCAACCCCACTGTTGAGGGTGAAGCAACCGCTATGTATATTTCAAGGCTTATTAAGCCACTTGGCATTAAGGTTACACGCCTTGCATACGGTGTACCCGTTGGTGCAGACCTTGAATATGCCGATGAAATCACTCTCACAAGGGCAATTGAGGGCAGAAGTGAGATTTAACTTTTTCGACATCTTTTTTGACAATTAACTGACAACTTTGCACAGCTTTAACATTGTCAAAAGTCAATCAGAATTTTTAAGAATTTTCTGACTTCAGTTTCAACACGGCAAAATACCGATTTTTGTTGATACTGCGTTGGTTTTCCTGTTTTACACAGTTTTGACAACCACTAATACTACTACTAAATAATATAAATTATTTATTTCGCAAACGGAGGAATTTATATGAAATTTCAGTGCAGCACAGCTTTGCTCTCACAGGCATGTCAAAATGTTCAGCGAGCTGTTTCAACCAAAACTTCCATACCTGCTGTTGAGGGTATTCTTATTAAAGCACTGGGCAATGAACTTATTCTCACTGGCTATGACCTTGAAATAAGCATTAAAACATCTATAAATGCTGGTGTTGAAGAGCAGGGTTCAATTATACTCAATGCCAAAATCCTTTGTGAAATTCTCAGAAACCTGCCAGACGGAACTGTTAAGTTTGAAGCTGACGACAGAAATCTTGCTGTTATCACAAGCGGCAACACAAAATATCAGATTATGGGCATTGCGGCAGATGAATACCCTGAGCTTCCCTCTGTTAAGGGCGGATACCCAATTGTTATCAGCCAGAAGCTTCTCAGAGAGATGGTAAGGCAGACTATTTTTGCTGTAGCATCAACTGATTCAAAGGTTGTTTACACAGGTATCAAGTTTGAATTAACAGAAAACGAAATCAAGCTCATTGCCGTTGACGGATTCAGAATGGCAATCAGAAAAGAAGTAATTGATTACAAAGGCGAAGAAAAGTCCTTTATCGTTCCGTCAAAAACTCTTTCAGAGGTTATTAAGCTTGCTGTTTCTGATGACGGCGAGGATTACATCTCTATGGACATCGGCAAAAGACACATTCTTTTTGAGCTTGGCGGTTACACAATTACATCAAGACTTCTTGAGGGTGAATTTTTAAATTATAAAGCTGCAATCCCTGTTACAGCATCAACAAGGGTTAAGATTGACACAAAGAGCTTTATCAACAGCATTGAAAGAGCTTCTCTTATTATCAGCGACAAAACTAAGAGCCTTGTTTCCTGCATTTTTGATGACAATATGGTCAAGGTAAGCAGTGTTGCTTCACTTGGCACTGCAAACGACAGAGCTGAGGCAGAAATTGACGGCAACAGAGTTGAAATCGGCTTTAACAACCGCTATCTTCTTGATGCACTTAAAGCATGCGATTCTGATGTTGTCAGAATTGAGCTGAACGGTTCAATTTCACCTATTCTTATTCTTCCGCCAGAGGGCGACAGCTTTGTATTCCTTGTTCTTCCTGTGAGGTTAAAAAAGAATGATTAAAAAAGCTAATTTTAAACTTAAAGTTAAAGAAAAAAAGGTAGTTGAAAAAAAAATCACTACCGATTTTATCAGACTTGACTCATTCCTTAAATTCTGTGATGTTGCGCAGACAGGCGGTCATGCCAAAATGATTATTCAGTATGGCGACGCTAAGGTCAACGGCGAGGTTTGCACTCAGCGTGGCAAAAAGCTCCGCACAGGCGATGAAGTTGAGTTTGAAGATGTTATTTACAGAATTGTATGAGGGTACTGGAACATAACATCAAAAATTTCCGTAACATCAGTGAAATTTCTTTTGAGCCTGATGAGGGCATCAATGTTATCTATGGCGAAAACGGACACGGAAAGACAAATATCATTGAAAGTATCTGGCTTTTCACCGGCTGCAACAGCTTCCGCACCCGCAAAAATAACGAACTGATTAACGAGCATTCAAAAGAGGCAGAGCTTAACTCTTCCTTTTTTGCTTTTAACCGTGAGCAGGAAGTGAAGCTTAAAATCGGCGACAAAAAAGAGGTTCACATAAACGGAATTAAAAAAAATACACACAGGCAGCTTTTAGGCGAATTTCAGGCGGTGGTTTTCTCTCCGTCTGTTCTTTCTGTTATTAAAGATGGACCGGGCGAAAAAAGAAAATTCCTTGACATTGCCATAAGCCTTTTAAAGCCAAACTATGCGGCGGTGCTTTCAAAATATAACAAAGCCGTTATGCAAAGAAACAATCTTTTAAAAAAGATAAATGACGGCTCTGCCACAGAGGATTTCCTTTTTGCTTTTGACGAAGAAACGGCAAAGCTTGGTGGCAGAATTATCGAATACCGCCTGCAATATATTGAATCTTTAAAAGAATACACTGCCGATATTTATAAAGAAATTTCAAATGACCGTGAAAAATTCAAGCTTTCATATGTGAACAGCCTTAAAGAAACAGGCAACACTGCCGCCGAATGGTCGCAGATACTTTATGATGAGCTTCTTCGCAAAAGGCAGAGTGATATTGCAAGATTTCAGACCTCCGCAGGTCCGCATAAGGACGATATTGATATTACACTTTCGGGCAGGTCAGCAAGAGCATATGGCTCGCAGGGTCAACAGCGTTCCTGCGCCCTTGCAATGAAAATCGCCGAGGGATTCATTATTAAAGACAGATGCGGTGAACAGCCTGTTGCACTGCTTGATGATGTTATGAGTGAGCTTGACGGTCAGCGACAGAAATGCCTTTTGAAATATCTTGAGGATTGGCAGGTTTTTGTTACCTGCTGCGATAAGGCACATATTTCAAAAATCAATTACGGCAAAGCATTTGAAGTTTGCGAAGGCACAATAAAACAAATCTGAGGTAAAGTTATGTTTCTTCATTTAGGTGAAAACACTGTTATCACAACTGACGAGATTATCGGAATTTTTGACCTTGATAACACAACTGTTTCAAAGGCAACAAGAGATTATCTTTCAGCTATGCAGAAAAATAAAAAAATCGTTGATGTAAGCTTCGATTTGCCGAAGTCATTCATTTTGTGCCGTGATAAGGATTCGGGCGAAAACCTTGTTTATATTTCACCCATATCCACCCAGACACTCCTGAAACGAATACAGACCAATAAAGGGTTTGAATAAATCCTGTTTAATTTTGCAAAAATGTAGGGGACGACGTCCTCGGCGTCCCGAATTACAATAATAATGGGATAATAATTTATGGCTTTACCAAAAAGAAAAGAATTGCGTTTACAAAGTTATGACTATTCGCAGACAGGCGTGTATTTTATAACCATATGCACACGGGATAAAAACCGTATTTTATCAGAAGTCAGAAACGAAAAACCAGTTTTGCTCCCGTTTGGTTTTATTTCAGAAAAGTATATAAAAGAAATCGGCAATTATTATGATAATGTCAGGTTTGATAATTATGTTATTATGCCGAATCATATCCATGTGTTAATATCAATTAGTGGCGGGTCGTCGGGGACGCCGACCCCTACAATTTCGCAGATAGTTTCTACCTTTAAAAGATTTTGCAACAAAGATTTTGGCGGAAACATCTGGCAACGCTCATTTTTTGACCATGTAATCCGAAACGATGAGGATTATTTACGCCATTTGCAATATATCAATGAAAACCCGAAAAAATGGGAAAATGATGAATATTTTTAAACGGAACATTTTAACGATGTGCCGTTTTTATTTTTAATTTCTATCTTTAATATATAAAAAAACACCCTCCGTGAGGAGAGTGTTTTTTTATTTTGTTATGTTGTTTTATTAGTATGTCATGTAAGCATCACGTCTCCAGTTTGCATCGATAACTGCTGTGCCAGAGATTGCTGTCCATTTAAGAGTACCTGTGATGTGCATGGGGTTGTATGCGTGGAACTCTGTAAGAAGACCCTTATCGTTAACAACTGCCATGATTGTACCGCCCTGGTAACCAATGTTGCAGTTTTCACATGTGAATGGCTTAAGGTCGTCATCTGTCATGTCAAGGCAGTTCATGCAAGCCTTGTGGTTGTCGGGCTGTTTTGAGAAGCTGTTTGTGCTTTCGGGTTTAAGCTTGATCTCAATCTTGTAGCCGTTGCCTGATTTAGCGCACTTTGCTGATGCAACGCCTGATGCAGAAAGCTTGCTCATTACGCCTTCGCCTTCGATGGGAAGAACCTTGTTGATGCTTGTGCCGTCTGCTGCTTTACCGTTTGTGAAAACGTAATTCTTGTTGAAAGAACCGTCTGAAGGATAGTCATTGGGAAGCATACCGTTAGCAATGGTCATAGCTGCCTTTGGGAAGCTTGTGTCTGTAATCTTTGTTGAAGCACCCTGCTTTGCTTTGAATGTCATCTTGCCGCTGTAAGCCTTTGTTGCGTTAGCAACTTTGTTGTAATATGCAACAACTTTTGCTATATCTGTGCCTACGGGAGCTGCGTCTGAGCTTGCAGAGGGTTTTGAATCTGATTTAGAATCTGATGATGAGGGTGTGCTTGAAGAGCTTGATGAAGATGATGAGCTGTCATCTGCGGGAGCACTTGTGTCATCTGCGGGAGCACCGTCATCTGTTGTTGTTGTGTCGTCTGTAACAACGCCATCATCTGTTGCTGTGCCATCATCTACGAAGCCAGCGCCTGAACCGCCGCCTACATCTGATGAAATTGCGGAAGAACCGCCGTTTGATGCTGCCTTTGATGCAATATCTTTGTTTGTGTTACAAATCTTGTCTGTAATGCTAAGGCTTGTAACAACGATTGCTGCAACACAAGCAACTGCTGTAACTGATGAAATAACTGACTTAACGATTTCAGGATTCTTCTCGCCTTTTTCAGCTTTCTTTGCAGCTTTTGCTTCTGCTTTAGCAGCTTTTGCTTCTGCTTTGTTTTCTTTAGCCATTGAAAATTTCTCCTTTCATTCAATGCATTATAACTGCAATATAAAGATAACATAAATAAATGAAAATGTCCAATGATTTTTTTGAATTTTGTAAAAAAAATAATAAAAAATTTTAATATTGTTTCTGTTCATCAAAAAAATATCAAAAAATTGCCATAATTAAATTTATTTGGGATAGATTTTTAAAAAAATTTATGGTAAAATAACCTCAATATTCATTATAAAGGAAAGTATGCATTGAAAAAGTTTATATCTTGGAATGTAAACGGCATAAGAGCCTGCATGGGCAAAGGCTTTGAGGAAGTGTTTAACTCCCTTGACGCTGACATTTTTTGTTTGCAGGAAACTAAGCTTCAGCAGGGGCAGATTGATTTTTCACCAGAGGGTTATCACTGCTACTGGAACTATGCCGAGAAAAAAGGATATTCGGGTACAGCTGTTTTCTCAAAAGAAGAGCCTCTTAATGTTTTTTATGGCATTGGCAAAGAGGAGCTTGACCATGAGGGCAGAATGATTACACTTGAATTTAAGGATTTTTATTTTATCACAGTTTATGTGCCAAATGCACAGGACGGGCTTAAAAGAATTGAGCACCGCTGCCTGTGGGAGGACGCTTTCAGAGAAAAGGTATCTCTGATGCAAAAAGAAAAGCCTGTTATTTTTTGCGGTGATCTGAATGTTGCCCATCAGGAGATTGATTTAAAAAATCCAAAGGCAAATGTTGGCAACGCAGGATTCTCTGACGAGGAAAGAGGAAAATTCACAGAGCTTCTGAAAGCAGGATTTGTTGACACATTCCGCTACTTCTACCCCGAAAGAGAGGGTGCTTACAGCTGGTGGTCTTACAGATTCAAGGCAAGAGAGAGAAACGCAGGCTGGCGCATTGATTATTTCTGCGCTTCAGAAAGCTTTAAAGAAAGGCTTGTTTCAGCAAAAATTCATCACGAAATTTACGGTTCTGACCATTGTCCTGTAGAACTGATTATTAAATAAGAAAGAGGTAATAATATGAAAACTTCTCATAAGATACTTATTCCCACTTTGTCGGTGCTTCTTGCGGGTGCAATTGCACTGGTTGCCTTAACATTTAACGGCACACTTAAAAGAAAGCCTGGCCCCGAGGGTGAAGTGGTTGACGGTGTTTACACATCAGTGGATTTTGCACAGCTTAACCCTGCATCTGTGCAAAGTAAGTTCCCTTGTATGCAGACAGACATTGAAAACATTTTTTATTCAATAGACAGAAGCGGTAATGTTTCTTTTTATGAATATGACGGCGAAAACTTTGACCTTTACAAAGGCCCTGTTTACACACTGAATGTTTACCCTGAGCTGACATATAACAAAATCCCCATTAAAATCAGCTACATTGTGAAAGATGGCAAGACAACAGGCTACGGACTTTTCACAAATGCAGGCAACGCAGGGGTTAACCTTTACACTTATGTTTTTGCAAAGCTCACAGATGCACCTGCTGTTTATGGCATAAGCGGTAAAATGCTTCTTCTTAGCCTTGACCCCAACGAAGCATATAAATCTGACAAAACATATGTTGAGATTTTCAATGTTGACATCACAAACGGCGGTCTTTCAAGAATATTCTCTCAGAGAGACAGAGGAGCAGACAAGACAGGCAGATTTGCAGACAGATGGCACATTCTCACAGACGGATTCCTTAAATCCTGCGAAAAGAAAGCCGCTGTTATTTCGGGCAGACTTTATAATGAAGAAACAGAGGTTTATGACATCTATGACCTTAACAGAAGCATGAACCACCCCGACACAACAGGAATGTACGGCACATTTCTGAGAGAGAACCCAAAAGACAACAGTTACATTTATCTTAAAAAGACTGTTCAGGGATTCAAGACTGTTTCATATATGGGTCAGGAAAATGAACTTATTAGATTTGACGGCGACATCAACAAGGATTATGTATTCTCTGACAACTGGATTTACTCTGCAAAGGAGCATAAATTCACAAACCTTGTAACAAGCCAATCATTCGTTGCAAAGAATATTGAAGCGATTGATATGTTTGCGGTTAATTCAGACGCATCAAAGTTTGCTGTTGCCGCAACTTATAAGGATGGACAGGCATTCTTTATTGTTGATAAGGATGGCAAGGTTCAGGGATATTCAGGCGAAAACATCTTTAACTCGAATGTTGAGAATATCTGCTTTATCGGCAAGGACGCTGTTATGATAACAACAGTTAATAATGACGGCTCATGCACAAATAATGTTGTTAAAGTGAAATAAATTTTATCTTAATAAAAGTAAGACCGACCACTGGATTTAATTTCCGTGGTCGGTTAATTTTATATCTTCTTTTCGTCAAAGTCGATTGTTATCTGACTATGTTTAATTTCTATCTGCTGAAGCTCCACACCTGCGGCGGTGAGCATTCTTTTGGATGCTCTTGTGCTGTCGCTTTCTTTATATTTATCAGAAAGATAGATTACCTTTTTAATTCCGCTTTGAATAATCGCCTTTGCACATTCACAGCAGGGGAAAAGTCCAACATAAATTGTGCATCCCTCAAGGTTAGCACCTCTGTTGTTAAGGATTGCGTTCAGCTCTGCGTGGCACACATAAGGGTATTTTGTATCAAATGAATTTTCACCCTCTCTTTCCCACGGAAAATCATCATCATCACAACCCATGGGGAAGCCGTTATAGCCGATTGACATTATCCTCTTTTTTTCGTTTACAATGCAGGCTCCAACCTGAGTGTTGGGGTCTTTGCTTCTTTTTGCGGCAAGAAGCGCAGTTCCCATAAAATATTCATCCCATGAAATGTAGTCTTTTCTTTTCATAAAAACACCCTTTCTGCTGTTTTGAACATTTTATCATATAAGCAGATTTTTTTCAATTCGTTTTTGTTAAGGCAACAATCTTTTTGTTGACATTCTGCCGTAGTTGCCGTCTGGTCTGAATCCCTCGGCAAACTTAACACCGCACTGGTATCCTCTTACCTTTGCGCAATCGCTGACAAAATCAACAAGTGAAATTCCGTCATGCTCTTTCATCCATTTATCCTGTGATACATGGGCAAGAACTGCTTTTTCTTTTGCTTCCATGGTGTCGGTGATGTCAACATACTCTGTTGGCTCAAAGTTTTTAAGTGCAAAGCTATCCATAAGATAAATCGGGCAGATGGGAGTTTCATTTCCGCCTTTCCAGAAATGGAGGCTGGCGGCGCAGGTTGCTCTGAAAACAAGGCGGTAAGTTTCCTGATGATCTCTGTGATAATCGTCAGAAGCGTGGGTGAGAATTAAATCGGGCTTTGCTTCAAGAAGAACATCAACAAGCAGGTCAACCTGTTTAGTGTCATTTGAATCAACAAACTGGTCATCAACATTGAGCGTGAAATATTTTGCGCCAAGTGAATCTGCCATTGCCTTATCCTCTGCAATACGGATTTCTGCCAAATCAGATGGCTTAATCTCTGTGTGTCCGTAACAGCCGTTTGTAACTGTGCAGATTGAAACGCTGTCGCCTCTTTCAATGTATTTTTTTAGTGTGCCGCTGCATGAAATTGCAATATCATCGGGATGGGCACCGATTGCCAAAATGTTCATAAATAAAACCTCTTTTAAAAATGTATTTGCTACTGTTCATTGCGTTGAACAATAGTATTTTATCAAAAAAGAACGGCTTTTTCAACAATTCTTTTGTATTTGTCAATGTTTTTAAGAAACTTTTATAAATATCATATTGTATATTTTATTTATTCATGTTATAATCAAAAAGTTAAATTAGGTTTTTAGCAATATTTTTAAGAGGTGATTATTTTGGGTCTTATGAAATTGCTTTTTGGCGATTACTCCAAAAAAGAAGTTAAGCGAGTAATGCCTTTAAAGAATAAGGTTCTTGCCCTTGAAGAGGAATACTCAAAGCTCACAGATAAAGAGCTTCAGGCAAAAACCCCCGAATTTAAAGAAAGACTTCAGAACGGCGAAACACTTGACGATATTCTCCCCGAAGCATTTGCCGCCTGCCGTGAGGCTTCATGGCGTGTGCTTGGAATGAAGCATTTCCCCGTTCAGATTATTGGTGGTATCATTCTTCATCAGGGCAGAATTGCCGAGATGAGAACAGGTGAAGGTAAAACTCTTGTTGCCACTCTCCCTGCATACCTTAATGCACTTGAGGGCAAGGGTGTTCACATTGTTACTGTAAACGATTACCTTGCACGAAGAGACTCTGAGTGGATGGGTAAGGTTTATCGCTTCATGGGTCTTTCAGTTGGTCTTATTGTTCACGGACTTACAAATCAGGAAAGACAGGCTGCTTATAACGCAGACATCACTTATGGTACAAATAACGAAATGGGATTTGACTACCTTCGTGATAACATGGTTCCTTATAAAGATCAGAAAGTTCAGCGTGGTCATAACTTTGCAGTTGTGGACGAGGTTGACTCAATTCTTATTGATGAAGCAAGAACTCCCCTTATTATTTCAGGTAGAGGCGACCAGTCAACTGAGCTTTACACCATGGCAAACACATTTGCACGCTCCCTTACAATGACTAAGGTTAAAGAGGTTCAGGCAAAAGAGAACGTTGAAGATATTGCAGACGGCGACTATGTTGTTGACGAAAAGGCAAGAACAGCTACTCTTACAAAATCTGGTGTTGAGAAAGCTGAGAAGTTCTTCGGACTTGAAAACCTTATGGATGCTGAGAATATGACAATTCAGCACCATATCAATCAGGCTATCAAGGCTATCGGCGTTATGCAGAGAGATATTGATTATGTTGTTAAAGATAATCAGGTTCTTATTGTTGACGAATTTACAGGCCGTATCATGCTGGGCAGAAGATACAATGAGGGTCTTCATCAGGCTATTGAAGCAAAAGAGGGCGTTAAGGTTGAGCATGAAAGCAAAACTCTTGCTACAATCACTTTCCAGAATTACTTCCGTCTTTATAAAAAGCTCTCCGGTATGACTGGTACTGCTATGACAGAAAGTCAGGAATTTAACGAAATCTACAGCCTTGATGTTGTTGAAATCCCCACCAACAGACCGATGATTCGTGTTGACTACCCCGATGATGTTTATAAAACAGAGGCAGTTAAATACGCAGCCATTGTTAAGCAGGTTAAGGAATGCCACGAAAAAGGACAGCCCGTTCTTGTTGGTACAATTTCAATTGAAAAATCTGAAATTCTCAGCAGCATCCTCAGAAAGAACGGCATTAAGCATGAAGTGCTCAACGCTAAGTTCCACGATAAAGAAGCTGAAATTGTTGCACAGGCTGGTAAATTCGGCGCTGTTACAATTGCAACTAACATGGCAGGACGAGGCACTGATATTATGCTTGGCGGTAACTCTGAATATCTTGCAAAAGCAGAAATGCGCCGTAAGGGTTACACAGATGAGCTTATTGCAGAGGCAACAGGCTTTGCAGAAACAGATAATGAAGAAATTATCGAAGCAAGAAACGAATATCAGACACTTGAAAAGAAATATAAAGATTCTATCAAGGACGAAGCAGAAAAGGTTCGTGAGGTTGGCGGTCTTTTCATTATCGGCACAGAGCGTCATGACTCACGCCGAATTGACAACCAGTTGAGAGGCCGTTCAGGCAGACAGGGCGACCCTGGTGCCAGCCGTTTCTATCTTTCACTTGAAGATGACCTTATGCGTCTTTTCGGCGGTGAAAGACTTGCAAATATGATGACAGCTCTCAAAACTCCTGAGGATATGCCCATCACATCTTCAATGGTTTCAAAATCTATTGAAAGCGCACAGAAGAAGAAAGAAGGACAGAACTTCGCAATCCGTAAGAATACTCTTCAGTATGACGATGTTATGAACCGTCAGAGAGAGCTTATTTATGGTCAGAGAGACAGAGTGCTTGACGGCGAAGAGCTTAAACCCTCTATTATGCATATGCTTGAGGAATCAATCACAGATTCTGTTGATTTCTATTGCTCAGCTGCTCTTCATCAGGAGGACTGGAATGTTGCAGGTCTCCGTGGCAAGTTCAAGGGCTGGCTCACAACTGACGATGACTTTACAGATGAAGTTCTTGACAGAGAAGAGATTAAAGAAACTCTTATTGAAAGAGGTAAGGCTCTTTATGAAGCAAGAGAAGAAGAGATTACTCCCGAGGTTATGAGAGATCTTGAAAGAATGGTTCTTCTTCACAATGTTGACTCACAGTGGATGGATCACATTGACAACATGGATGAGCTTCGCCGTGGTATCGGTCTTATGGCTTACGGTCAGCAGGATCCTATCGTTGCATACAGAATCAACGGTTCAGATATGTTTGACGAAATGAACCTTTCAATCAGAGAAGAAACTGTTAAGCAGATTCTCACTGTTAGAATCAAGAGAAAAGAAGAAACAGAGAGAAAGCAGACAGCTAAAATCACTGGTGAATCAGGTGCATCTGACGGAAGCGAAAAAGGCAGAACAATCAAAAAGGGCAAAAAGGTTGGCCCCAATGATCCTTGCCCCTGCGGAAGCGGTAAGAAATATAAAAAGTGCTGCGGATCTCCTGATAAAATAAATCAGAAATAAGCAAAATAAAAATCCTGTCGGTAACGGCAGGATTTTTTGTTATGCATAATTCATTAAATAATAGCAATAAAGAAGGAAGATAACAAACACAAGCAGGAACACTGTAAATATTCCAATAGACTTGGCTTTGACGGGAGGCTTAGGCTTCGGTGTTTCATGCCCGCAAAAAGGACAAAACGCTATTTTTTCGTGTACTTTTCTGTCGTTATATTCCACAACAACAAATTCTTTTTCGCATTTTTCACATTTCATTTAACTGCCTCCCTTTGCATTTTTGATACAAATAAAAATTGTACGCACATATTAGCAAAAGGTTTGTATGATGTCAATATATAAATAAAAAAATATTAAAAATTGCTATAAATATTTATTCAGAACTACACAAACTGCATAAAATTGTTCTGCTACTAATAGACATCAGATTTCTAATATGTTGCGGTGGATTCTCTGCTTCTTAAATATTCATCATAATTGAATGTTGCAGGGGGAGTGTATCCACTCTTTTCACTATATGCAGATGAAGAGGAAGAGGCAGTTGTGTCTGGAGCAATATAAGAATTTTTGACTGTGTTTAAAAATGCAAAGCCAAAGAATATAACAACTGCAATCAAAAGAAAGATTACAGCGAGGGCAAAATTTGACGGCTCCCTTTTTTCTGTTATGTATGGTGCTGTGCAGTTAGGGTTGGGGCAGCGATAAACGCCGTTTTTAAGCTTAGTATTTACATTAAATTCTGTTCCGCAAACTGGGCAAGTCATATTCAACACTCCTTTTTGTTTTTGCAGTTAATTAACTGTCTGTATCTATCATAAATATTATCTTTTCATTTCTGTGATTTCTGTTTTATTGTGTAGGATTTTTACTGAAAAATAAAAAATTTTTATCTGCAAAAGCTAACCTGCCGATTTATGCTGGCAGGTCGTTTCTTTTATAATGAAAAATTTAGGGTTTGTTTACTTATTAAAACGGCTTTTTCATTGACAACCGCTTGCACAGATGATATAATTTCAAGATGAATAAGATTGGGTAGGTGTTTTTTATGAAAAGAGCTACAGCAATAATCTGCGCTGTTGTTTTTATAGTTTTAATGTTCAGTGGATGTAAGAACGATGTATTTGTTGACGATTTAGGAAATACTCACAAGGTTGAGATGAAGCACGGCAAACCTGTTCAGGATAAATACGGAAATATGATTGAAAAATACACAGACGAAAACGGCGAAAAGCAGGAAGCTGTTGTTACATTCCCTGTTGCTAAAATGGATGGCAAGCACGCTATTGAAAGTGCTTTTATAAAAATGAATATCCCAGACGGATGGTTCTTTAACGAAAAAGTCAAGGCTTTCAGAATTCAGCATAAGGATTGCCCTGACGAGAATATCTGCGAAATCACCGTTGAAACAAACGATAAATATACACTTGACGAAATGTATAACAGAGGTATTGCCGCAAAGCAGGCAATTAAAATCGCCACAGGCGACGGCGAAGCTGCAAAGGATTTTAAAGAATCCACCACAAAGCTTTTTGGCAAGGATGCAAAGAGCTTCACATGCAAGATTTATGATAAGAGTACATTTTATTATTATATTTTCTCATATAAACACATAACTGTTTCAGTTAACTTCGTTATAAATAATCAGTGTTTAAAGGCTGGTTTTGACCCTGAGCAGTTCATTAAAGAAAATATATCATTAAAGAAAATTCCTACAGAATAATCAGACGCAGAGTAAAGGGGTAAGAGATATGCTTTTTTCACAGGATATTGGTATTGATTTAGGCACAGCAAACACACTTGTTTTTGTTAAAGGTAAAGGTATTGTTATAAGAGAGCCATCTGTTGTTGCAATTGACCAGAGATTCAACCCTCCAAGAGTTGTTGCAGTTGGTTCACAGGCTAAAGAGATGATTGGCAGAACTCCCGGTTCTGTTGTTGCGCTTCACCCGATTCAGAACGGTGTTGTTGCAGATTTTGACGCTACAGCAGAAATGCTTCGCAGATACATCAAAAAAGCATCTGGCGGTTCACTTTTTAACCGTGCAAGGATAATGGTTTGCGTTCCCTCTGGTGTTACAGAGTTTGAGCGCAGAGCTGTTAATGACGCTGTTAAATCCGCAGGCGCAAAATACATAAGCATTATTGAATCACCTCTTGCATCTGCAATTGGTGCAAGTCTGCCTGTTACAGGTGCAACAGGCAGCATGATTGTTGACATCGGCGGCGGCACATCTGAGGTTGCAGTTATTGCACTTAAAGATATTGTTACATCTCTTTCTATCAAAACCGCTGGTGATGACATGGACGAAGCTATCATCAACTATGTTAAGAGAAAATACAGCATCCTTATTGGTGAAAGAACCGCTGAGGATATTAAAATTAAGCTTGGCTCTGCTTTTGAATATGAAGAAGAGGGCGCAATGAATGTTAAGGGCAGAAACCTTGTTGACGGACTTCCCCTTAATATTGAAATCACTTCACAGGAAATCAGAGAGGCTCTTTCAGACACTGTTCAGCAGATTGTTGATGCTATCAGAACAACTCTTGAAAACACTCCCCCTGAGCTTGCCGCTGATATTATGGATAACGGCATTACTCTTTGCGGCGGCGGTGCTTTGCTCAGAGGTCTGGACAAGCTTATTGAGCAGGAACTTAACATTCCCGTTGAGATTGCAGACAATCCTATTGACTGCGCTGTTGACGGAACAGGCGTTTGCCTTGAGAAAAAACTTTAATGAATAAGAAATTTTTAAAGAAAGGGGATTTGTATGAACAGCTTTTTTAAAAAGAAAGCAACTAAAACTTTAGGTGCAATTTTAGGTGCGCTTATTCTTGGCGCAATTATTGCAGGCATTGCTCATTCAGGCAGCACTCCTCTTTCATCTGTTGCAGTTACTATAATGAAGCCTTTTCAGCAGGTTTCAACTTTCATTGGAAGTGGTGTTGATTATTTCTGTGATTTCTTCCGCTCATCAGATACTCTTCAAAAAGAGAACGCTCAGCTGAAACAGCAGATTGCCGATTATCAGGGCGAGCTGGCGGATTATGAAAACACCAAGAGAACACTGAAAACATATGAGGAATTCCTTGGCGTTAAAGAGGAACATCCTGACTTTAAGTTTATTTCAGCATCCATTCTTTCAAGAGATTCAAGCGATGCTTTTGGTTCAATCATTCTCAGCAAGGGTTCATCAAAGGGTGTTCAGGTGAATGACCCTGTTATCTATGGCAAAAACCTTGTTGGTGTTGTTACTGATGTTAACGCAACAAGCTGCACTGTTACCACATTCTCAAGCCCCAAATTCAATGCGGCTGTTTATGAAGTAAGAAGCAATGTAATGGGTTATGTTACAGGCTTTGAAAATGGCGCAGGCAAAAAATATTGCAAGCTCCCTGGTCTTGATAAGGATTGCAACCTTGCAACAGGCGGCGTTATCTGCACACTTGGTATCGGCGGTGTATTTCCCAAAGACCTTATTGTGGGCACTGTCAGCGAAATCAATAAATCAAAAACAGATATTTCAAACTATGCAAAGGTTGAATCAAATGTTGACCTTGCAGAAATCAAGGATGTATTTATTATTACAGACTTTAACGGTCAGGGTATCACTCAGTAATTTTTAAGGAGAAGGCAAATGGAAAGCGGAACGTTTTATAATGAAAATAAAGCTAACCAGATCCGCCGCATTAAGCTTGCGGTGGTGGTTTTCGTTACCTTTTTGCTTCAGAATAACAGCTCAATTTTTATCAGACCAACTGATGTTCCCGTTATGCTCCTTGTGCCGTTGACAGTTTGTATCGGTATGTTTGAAAGAGAAAAATGGGGTATGTTCTTCGGGCTTTTTGCAGGTGTTTTGCTTGACGCTTTTTCAGCAGAGTCCCTTTGCTTTCACAGCATTGCACTGACCTGCATTGGCTTTTTATCGGGACTTCTTATAACAGGCATTTTCAGAAACAACCTTAAAACCTGCCTGTTGTTCAGTTCAATTTCTATCTTTGTTTATAACACAGTTTATTTTCTTTTATATTATGTTTCTGCGGCAGGCGGAGAAGCAGATTATATTTATATCAACATCTATTTTGCTTCCGTTATTTACACATTCCTGTTTGTGGGAGTTTTCTATGTAATTGTAAGAGCTGTTTGCTCAAAGAAAAAAGACTGATTTAATTTTTTGTGAAAGGACGGTGATGTTGTGAAAAACGAAAAAGACCTTGAAGGCTATGATTATTTTAATGCAGGCAGTGCCAAAATCAGAGTTAAACGAATCAAGCAGTTTGACTACAGAATGAACCCTGTTCGTCATTATGTAACAGTTGGCATTATTGCGGCGTGCCTTTTGGCTTTTGCAGGCATTCTTTTTAATGCGCAGATTTTAAAGGGCGAAGAATACGCTCTCTCTGGCTCAACATCAGTTTCCACAAGCACCGTCAAAGCCACACGAGGCGAAATCCTTGACCGAAACGGCGTTGTTCTTGTTGGTAACAGACCCGGCAACACCGTTGTTTTCAATGCTATTGATTTCCCCTCGCTCAGTGAACAGGAAGAGCGAAACAAAATCATCCTTTCACTTATAAATCTTTTTGAAAAAAATAATGCCGCATGGATTGATGAACTTCCTATTATTCTTGACAAAAACGGCAAATTTGTTTATAAACCCGATAGTGAGAATGCCATTAAACAAATGCTCAGCGAGGATATGCTTGACCTTAACAGATATGCCACCGCTGAAAACTGCATGAAAGAGCTTATTGAAAAATACAAGCTCAGTGGCTACTCAAAAGAGAATGCAAGAAAAATTGCATCTGTTTGCTATCAGCTGAGATTAAACGGATTCAACACTGCAAACCCTTACCGCTTTGCAGAGGATGTTGATGACGAAATTGTTGCATACATCAAAGAGCTTAGCTCTGTTTATAAGGGCGTTGATGTTGAAATCGAAGCTTACAGAGAATATTATGACGGTGAGCTTGCACCACATATCCTCGGCTCTGTTGGCAGCATTTCAGCAGAAGAATATGCAGATCTTAAAAATAAAGGCTACGGCATGAACGACCTTGTTGGTAAGAGCGGAATTGAGAAGCTTTATGAAAGCACCTTGAGAGGTAAAGACGGCGAAAGAGTTGTTACCACAGGTGTTGACGGCACAACCTCAACCACTTTCACAAAAGAGGTTCAGAATGGCGATGCCGTTGTTTTAACAATTGACGCTGGTGCGCAGAAGGTTGCACAGAAAGCGTTGAAAGAGCTTTGCATAAATATCCCCAGCATGGTTTCTCACGGTGGCTCTGTTGTTGTGCTTGACTGCAACACTGCGGAGGTTCTTGCCGCTGCAACTTATCCTTCATATGATCAGAATACATATAACGAAAATTACGAAAGTCTTGTTAAAGATGAAGCGGCTCCCTTGTGGAACCGAGCATTTCAGAGTGTTTACGCTCCTGGTTCAACCTCAAAGCCGTCTGTTGCACTTGCAGGTCTTGAAGAGGGCGTAATCAACGAAAACACTACTTACGATTGTTTTTATAAATACACTTACCTTGATATGGAATTCGGCTGTGTTGCTAACCACAGAACAAACCATATTGATGTAAGAACAGCGTTGCAGGATTCATGTAACACATTCTTTTATAAGTTGGGCATTGAGCTTGGTGCTGAAAAGATGAATACTTACCGTCAGCTTCTTGGTCTTGGTCAGCCCACAGGTCTTGAAATTGCAGAGAACACAGGTGTTCTTGATTCACCCAGCTACCGTGCTTCAATCAATCAGGAATGGATGCCAGGATTCACAATTCAGTCTGCAATCGGTCAGGCAGGTAATCTTTTCACTCCTGTTCAGCTTGCAAATTATTGCGCAACAATTGCCAACGGCGGAACGAGATACAGTGTTCACATTATTAAAGAAACAAAAAGCTTTGACCTTACTGAAACCAAAACAGAGAAAAAGCCAGAGGTTGTTGTTGAAACAGGCTTCAAGGCAGAGAATATTCAGATTGTTAAAGAGGGTATGAGAAGAGTTATTACCAACTCGTTTGACCTTAACCGCACCATTGGCAAGGTTGTTAAATGCGCCGCCAAAACTGGTACATCACAGGTTGAGCATAATATCCGTGGCGAAAAGGTTGTTCTTACTAACGGATTCTTCATTACCTTTGCACCGTATGATAAACCTGAAATTGCAATTTGCGTTGCTATTGAGGGTGCAAAGTCGGGTTCTACCTGCGCACCTGTTGCCGAGGCTATTTATGAATATTTCTATAAAAAAGCCGACAAAAATGAAGAAAAGAAACCCAGCCAGCAGACAAGCACTCTGTTGGGATAAGAAAGCGTTGAATGAGGTGTTTTTATGGCTGAAAAAATTGTAATTGCTTCGGGTAAAGGCGGAGCAGGCAAAACTTCTTTTACAACTGGAACAGCACTCTCTCTTGCAAAAAAAGGCTATCGTGTTCTTGTCATTGATTTTGACATCGGGCAGGGATTCATTGACTTTGTTATAACTGGTGAATACACTTCACTTTATAACTGGGGCGATGTTATCATGGGCAACTGTGATATTCAGGAGGTCATTAACGAGAAGAATTCTATTGGAATTATTTCTGCACCAAGAAAGTGGAATGAAGCATACACCTCACTTAAATTAAAAAATATCATCTACAGAATTGAAGATGATTACGATTATATTTTGTTTGATTCACCTGCGGGCGTTTCGGGCGGATTCAAGCTGGCAGCTGAATGTGCGGACAGAGCCATTGTAATCTCCACCCCCGATGAAATCTGCACAAAGGCGGCTGTTTCTGCCGTTGACGAATTAAGAGAATGTGGATTAAAAAATATCCGCCTTGTTATAAACAGATTTAACCGAGTACCTACAACAAAGGGCAGATATTATAACATTGATGAGGTAATTGACGCTATCAAGGTTCAACTTATCGGTGTTGTTCCTGAGGACAGAGAAATCTCTTACGCTTCTTCAACGGGATTTGTGGCTGTTAAAGATTGCCCTGCAATGGCGGCATACGGCAGAATCGCAGACAGAATCACGGGCAAGAAAGTTCCACTTGTTCTTTCAAACAGTAAAAAAGAAAAGCCAAAGTCAAAAGGCAAAATTGCGGCACTTATTGCTCTTATTATTATTGGTGCGGCAATAATTGCCCTTGTTGCATTTGGAATATATAACGGAATGATTAAACCAAAAGAAATTTTTGATATTGTTTCAGAGAAATTCTTTATTTTGATTGATAAAATAAAGGTTCTTGCAAAGAATCTTAGTTCAAAAATTCACCCCGAAGAAATTAAAGCTCAACTGAAAACTGCTTTCAGCTTTTTATCAGGAGAATAATATGACTCATAACGAAAAGACAATTGCGGCAATTGCAACCCCTGCGGGCGTTGGCGGAATAGCCACCCTACGTGTTTCGGGTTCGCAAGCCATAGAAATTTGCGACAAAGCATTTGTATCTGCCAAAGGCAAAAAGCTTTCTCAGCTTAGCGGATACTCTGCGTTATACGGTAAGATTTATGACAAAAAACAGCCTGTTGACGAGGCTGTTTGTCTTGTATTTAAAGCTCCACACAGCTTCACTGGCGAGGATGTTGTAGAAATCACCTGCCACGGCGGAACATTTGTTATGCAAAAGGTTCTGCGTGTTATTCTTGATTGCGGTGCTGTTCCTGCTGAGGCTGGCGAATTTTCAAAGCGAGCTTTCCTTAACGGCAAAATTGATTTGTCTGGTGCAGAGGGAATTATGTCTGTTATCAATTCACAGGGCGAGCAGGGGTTAAGTGCTTCACTTAACATCCTTGAAGGTTCGTTGAGCAGAAAGACAGATGAAATAAATAATTCTCTTTTAGAAATATGCGCACATATCTCCGCTTGGGTAGATTACCCCGACGAAGAGATTGAAGAAATAAACGAAGATGAAATAATCACCTCTTTAAAGCAGGCACAAAGCGAACTGCAATCGCTTCTTGATAAATTCGATAGCGGAATGGCAGTTACAACAGGTGTTGATGCGGCAATTATCGGCAAGCCTAACGCAGGAAAATCCACAATTATGAATTTACTCACTGGCTATGACCGCTCCATTGTTACTGATGTTAAAGGAACAACGAGAGATGTTGTTGAGGAAACCGTAAATATTGACGGTTGCATTCTTCGCCTTTCTGATACAGCAGGTATCAGAGATACTGGTGATACAGTTGAAATGCTTGGCATTGAGCGTAGCCGAGAGAAAATCCGTAGAAGTGCCATTGTTCTTGCGGTGTTTGATTCAGGCGACGAGCTTACAAAAGAGGACAAGGATTTAATTGAGCTTTGCAAAAACAAGCCTGTTATCCCCATTCTTAATAAGAATGATACGGCTTGCAGGATTGATAAGGATTATATAACCTCTGCTTTAGGTGAAGCTGTTGAGATGAGCGCAAAGGATGGCACAGGCTTGCAGGAGCTTAAAGACAGAGTTACAACTTTGCTTGGCACAAAGAATTTTGACCCTAATGCCGCCATGCTTGCCAACGAAAGGCAAAGGCAGTGTTGCATTAAGGCACTTGATTCACTTAAAGAGGCAGAGTTTGCATTAAGCGCAGGTGTTACGCTTGATGCGGCAGGGGTCTGCATTGATGATGCTGTGTCGGCTCTTTTGGAGCTTACAGGCAAAAAGGCATCACAGGCAGTTGTAGATAAGGTATTCAGTAATTTTTGTGTAGGAAAATAATATGGAATATTTTGCAAAAAAATATCAGGTAGCAGTTATCGGCGCAGGTCATGCAGGAATTGAGGCTGGCCTTGCTTCGGCACGCCTTGGGTGCGACACTGCTGTGTTTACAATAAATCTTGACTGGGTGGGCAATATGCCCTGCAACCCGTCAATCGGCGGAACATCAAAAGGTCATCTTGTTAGGGAGATTGACGCTCTTGGTGGCGAAATGGGCAAGGCGGCAGATGCCAACACCCTCCAAAGCCGTATTCTCAATTTGGGCAAAGGCCCTGCGGTTCATTCGCTGAGGGCACAGATTGACCGCCGTCCTTATTCAGAATATATGAAAAAGGTTCTTGAACAGCAAGAAAATCTTGAGCTTCGTCAGTGTGAGATCGTGAATATTGAAAAGTGCGAAAACGGACTTTGGAAGCTTCGCACTAATCTTGAGGCTGTTTATGAGGCAGAGTGTGTTATTCTTGCCACAGGCACATTCCTCGCAAGCAAGGTTTATGTTGGTGATGTTTCTTATGAAAGCGGACCAGACGGAATGTTCCCTGCAAGAGGACTTGCCGTTGCACTTAAAGAAATGGGTGTTCCCACACGCAGATTCAAAACAGGCACACCTGCAAGGGTAAACAGAAGAAGCGTTAACGCTGAAATTCTTGAAGAACAGCATGGCGACGAAAGAATTGTGCCATTTTCTTTTGATAACAATATCGACATTCAAAATAAAATGTGCTGCTATGTTACATACACTAACGAGCGTACAAAAAAGGTTATCCTTGATAATCTTCACCGCTCACCGCTTTATGGCGGAAAGATTGACGGCAAGGGTCCACGCTATTGCCCCAGCATTGAAGATAAAATAGTTCGATTCCATGAAAAGGAGCGACATCAGATTTTTGTTGAGCCTTGCGGATATAACACAGAGGAAATGTATCTTCAGGGTTTGTCCTCATCTTTGCCAGAGGATGTTCAGCTTCAGTTTATGCACACCATCCCCGGACTTGAAAATGCACAGATGATGAGAACGGCATACGCTATTGAATATGATTGCGTTGACCCGTTGGCTCTTGATGCTTCACTTGAATTTAAAGATTTCAGCGGACTTTTTGGTGCAGGTCAGTTCAACGGCTCCAGCGGATATGAAGAAGCCGCCGCACAGGGACTTGTTGCAGGCATCAATGCCGCAAGAAAGGTGCAGGGCAAAGAGCCTGTTATATTTGACCGTGCCCAGTCTTATATCGGCACGCTTGTTGATGACCTTGTTACAAAAGGATGCTCTGATCCTTACAGAATGATGACTTCCCGTTCAGAATACCGCCTTATTTTAAGGCAGGATAACGCTGACCGCCGCCTGACACCATTGGGGCATGAGATTGGACTTATCAGCGATGAACGCTTTGAAAAATACAATAAAAAGATTGAGCTTATTGCAGAGGAACGCAAAAGAGTTGAAAAGGCTGTTATTTCACCGTCTGATAAACTTAATGAGATGCTTGTTTCACGTGAAACATCGTCCATTGTCAGCGGAGTTAAGCTCGCTGAGCTTATAAAGCGTCCACAGCTCAATTATGATTTGCTTGAAGAATTTGACACAGAGCGACCAAATTTGCCATACGAAATCTTTGAGCAGGTTGAGATTGACATAAAATATGAGGGATATATTAAAAGGCAAAAGGCGCAGGTTGCAGAAATGCACCGCCTTGAAGTGAAAAAGCTCCCTGCCGATATTGATTATAACAGCATTATTGGGCTTCGACTTGAAGCAAGGGAGAAGCTTTCAAAGATTAAACCAAAGAATGTTGGGCAGGCTTCACGAATTTCTGGTGTAAGCCCTGCGGATATTTCTGTTTTGCTTATCTACCTTGAAAAGGAGGGGTTAAGATGATAAATAAAGAAAAACTTTATTCTGCCGCCAAAAATGTTGGTGTTGAGCTTGACGAAACTGCTCTTGACAGATTTGATAAATACGCAGAAATGCTTGTTGAAACAAACAAAACTCTTAACCTCACAGCTATAACAGAACCCGATGAAATTATAAGCAAGCATTTTGCAGATTGCCTTTCACTTCTCAGTGAGGTTGATTTCCCCAAAAACGCAAAGGTTGCAGATGTTGGAACAGGTGCAGGCTTCCCGGGCGTGGTTATTCTTATTGCCAGACCCGACCTTAAAATGACACTTATGGATTCCACAAAAAAGCGACTTGTGTTTGTTCAGTCGGTTATTGATGCACTCGGTCTCAATGCGGAGGTTGTTCACATCCGTGCTGAGGACGCAGGCAAAAGCAAGGATTACAGAGAAAAGTTTGATTTTGCCACTGCAAGAGCTGTTGCTAACATGAATGTGCTTAGCGAGTATTGTATTCCGTTTTTGAAGCAGGGCGGTGTATTTGCCGCAATGAAAGGCGCAAAGGCTGCGCAGGAGCTTGACTCTGCAAAGGGTGCAATTAAGCTTCTTGGCGGCAAACCAGTATCTGCAAAGGAGTTTGTTGTTGAGGATTGTGGCGAAAGAACCATTATCTGCGTTAAAAAAATATCGCAAACTCCGCCAAAATATCCAAGAGCATCGGCACAAATCGCAAAAAAGCCGCTCGAATAATAAAATATTATCTTGTTTGCAGTAGAATCTGCCCGATGAAAAAAGCTGGACAAGTACCGCACCGTGTGATAATTTTAAATCATACGGTGTTTTATTTTGCCTTAATGGCTTTTGAAAGGGTGGTATTATGGTTAAATTCAGCGAAAAGTCAAAGCGGTGCGGTGAGATTATCAGAATCCCTGTGAATGATATTCAGCCGAATCCTTATCAGCCGAGAAAGGTTTTTGATTGGAATGACCTTGAAGAGCTGGCACAAAGCATTTATCAGAACGGTCTTTTACAGCCTGTAACTGTGAGACAGGTCTGTGAGGGGCAATATGAGCTGGTGGCAGGGGAGCGCAGGCTCAAAGCATCTAAAATGGCAGGCTTGCCCGAAATCCCTGCGATTGTTGTGAATGTCAGCGAGGAGAAATCTGCTATCTATGCTGTGATTGAAAATCTGCAAAGAAAAGACCTCAACTTTTTTGAAGAAGCAAAGGCAATTGAAAGGCTCAACCATAACTTTGGCATGAACCGTGAAAAAATAGCAAAAAAGCTCGGCAAATCAACATCCGCCATATCGAATAAGCTTCGGCTTCTGCGATTATCCGATGAGCTTCAGAAAAAGATAATTTCACACGGCTTAACCGAAAGGCACGCAAGGGCAATTATCCGCCTGCCCGAAACCAATATTATGAATGAGGTTGTGGATGCAGTTATTGAGAATAATCTGAATGTTGCCGAAACAGAGATGCTTGTAACCCGTCTTTTAGAGGAACACCCTAAAAAAGAAGAAAAACCGCAGAGTAGACGGCACAGCATTAAGGTTTTCAAGGATATTCAGCTTTTTATAAACACACTTGACCATGCGGTGATGACAATGCGTAACAGTGGAATTGATGCAAATTCATTCCATAAAGAAACGGAAACCTACACGGAATACATTGTGAGAATAAATAAAAGAGATGTTTCACGTGAAACATTGACAAAATAAACGGCTGAATGTATAATAGACAAGAATTTGAAAATAAAGGACTTGATATATATGGCAAAAACTATAGCGGTCGTAAATCAGAAAGGCGGTGTAGGAAAGACTACATCAGCTGTTAATCTTGCCGCCGCAGTTGGTTTAAAAGGCAAAAGAGTTCTTCTTGTTGATATTGACCCGCAGGGAAACGCAACCAGCGGACTTGGACTTAACAAAAAAGAGCTTTTTAAATCATCCTATGATGTTATTATAAACGGTACAGCCGCAAAAGAAGTTATCAAAAAAACAGAATTTGAGGGCGTTTCAATCCTCCCTGCAAATATGAACCTTGCAGGCGCAGAAATTGAACTTGTTGATTCTTCAAAGCGTGAAAGCAACTTAAAAAATGCTCTTGCACTTGTAAAGAACGATTATGACTACATTTTTCTTGATTGTCCGCCATCACTGGGACTTATCACCCTTAACGGACTTTGTGCCGCTGACACTGTGTTTATTCCCATTCAGTGCGAATATTATGCTCTTGAGGGTCTTTCACAGCTTATTTCAACTGTTCGTCAGGTTAAGCGTCTTTATAATCCGTTGCTTGAAATTGAGGGCGTTCTGCTCACAATGTATGACGGCAGACTTAACCTCACAAGTCAGGTTGTTGAAGAATTAAAAAGGTTCTTCCCTAAAAAGGTGTATTCAACACCTATTCCAAGAAATGTTAAGCTTTCAGAGGCTCCCAGCTATGGTCAGCCTGTTATGTATTATGATAAGCGTTCAAAGGGCGCAGAGGCTTATATGAAAGTTGCAAAAGAATTTTTGAAGAAGAACTAAGGAGAAAAAAGATATGGCAGCGAAAAAAAGCGGATTAGGCAGAGGTCTTGACGCACTTTTTATGGATAATTCCGTTGAAGAGTCATCATCAATGCCTGTTAAATTAAAGATAATGGAAATTGAGCCAAACAGGGAACAGCCCCGTAAGCTCTTTGAAGATGATGCACTTGCAGAGCTTTCAGAGAGTATTGCACAGCACGGCATTATTCAGCCCTTGCTTGTCAGACCAATAAAAGACGGTGGCTATCAGCTTGTAGCAGGCGAGCGCCGCTGGAGAGCCGCAAGAATGGCAGGCTTGACAGAGGTTCCCGTGGTTATTAAGGAGCTTACAGACAGCGAAACAGTTGAGCTTGCTATGGTTGAGAATCTTCAGAGAGAGGATCTGAATCCACTTGAAGAAGCTCTCGGCTATAAGTATATGATGGAGAAGCTTTCTATCACACAGGAAGAGGCGGCACAGAAGGTTGGCAAATCCCGCCCAGCAGTTGCAAACGCTTTAAGATTATTAAATCTTCCACAATCTGTGCTTGATTTGGTTGAAAGCAGACAGGTTTCCCCAGGTCATGCCCGTGCGCTCCTTGCATTTGATGATGAAGCAAAGATGCTTGAAATCTGCAAGCTGATTATTAAAAACGGACTTTCTGTGCGTGAAATTGAAAGAATCGCCAAGGCTCAGAAAAGTGAACCACAGGTTAAGGCAAAGAAAAAGAGAGATAATTTCTTTGATGAGGTTGAGCTTGCACTTGGTAAAAGCACAGGCAGAAAAATAAAGGTCAACGAAGCAAAGAAAACAATCGAAATCCAGTTCTTTGATAAAGATGACCTTTCAGCAATTGCAAGAGAATTTAATAAAGACTAATAAAAAATGGTTATGAAAGTGAAATGCTCTCATAACCATTCTTTTTATAAATTGTTTTCTATAAACCGCTTCACATCATCGGGCAGGTCTGCCTCAAATGCCATATTTTCGCCTGTAACGGGGTGTATGAAGCTTACTTTCCTGCAATGGAGAAATTGATGCCCAAAAGAAAATTCGTCCTCTCCGTAAAGGCTGTCGCCCACAAGGGACATACCAAGGGAGGCAAAATGCACCCTTATCTGATGGGTTCTGCCTGTTTCAATCTTAACCTGCACCAGTGAGTATTTTTCGTTGCCTTTGATTTTTTTATAATGGGTCAGTGCATAATCCCCACGGGGGTCAACACAGCGGATTGTTTTCATTGGATCGGGGCGGTAAATCGGTGCTTCAATGGTGCCGTTATCGTCAGTTTTGCCGTTTATAACTGCGTAATATTCTTTTTTAGAAGATACAGGAATCCTTGCAGCGGCGTGTGAATTTAATGCACATACAACAACACCCGATGTTCCCTTGTCAAGCCTGCCAACGGCACGGAAAACTGTCGGCTTGCCCTCTTTTTGCAGATGATAGGTGAGAGCGTTGGCAAGCGTATCCCCTTGGTGATTGTGGGTGGGGTGCATGGCAATAAAAGGGGATTTGTTTATTACAATAAGGTCGTCGTCCTCGTAGATAATATCAAGCGGCATTTCAATCGGCTCAATTTCACCGAATTTATCTGGCAGATTCACCGCAAGCACATCGCCCGTCTTTAAAATATCAATCGTTCTGATATGCTCGCCGTTAAGAGTGATTCCGTTTTCGTATGTCTTTAACGAGTTCATAAGGCGGGAGGAAATCTTTGCTTTGCCCCTCAAATAGTTCTTCACCTTTTTGCCGTCATACTCTTCATCTATGATGTATTCGATTTTTCTTGCCATGAAATCACCTCTTTTACGAATATTATACAATCAAATGGAAAAACTTTCAATATGAATAAAATAATTTGCATAGCCAATACTTGATTTAGTTGTGAAAATTTGCTAATTCTTAATATGAATTTTGATATTTTTGTAGAATTTTCCCAATTTTAAAAAGTCGAGTTAATTTTTTAACAAATCTCTTGCAAATTGGCAAAAAAGTGATAAAATATATAAGGTTAATATTATAAACAAATATAAAACATTCGGAGGTAATTCAAATGTCAGTAAAAGTTGCAATTAACGGATTTGGCCGTATAGGTCGTCTTGCTTTCAGACAGATGTTTGAGGCTGACGGTTATGAAATCGTTGCTATCAACGACCTTACAAAGCCCTCAATGCTTGCTCACCTTCTCAAGTATGATACCGCACAGGGCGGTTTCTGCGGCAAGATGGGTGAAAACCTTCACACAGTTGAGGCTGATGATGAAGCAGGCACAATCACCGTTGACGGTAAAACTCTTAAAATCTATGCTATGGCTAACGCAGCTGAGCTTCCTTGGGACGAAATCGGCGTTGACGTAGTTCTTGAGTGCACAGGTTTCTACACCTCAAAGGCAAAGAGCCAGGCTCACATTGACGCTGGTGCAAAGAAAGTTGTTATTTCTGCTCCCGCAGGTAACGACCTTAAGACAATCGTTTTCTCAGTTAACAACGATACTCTTACAGCTGATGACCAGATCATTTCTGCTGCATCTTGCACAACAAACTGCCTTGCTCCTATGGCAAAGGCTCTTAACGATTATGCTCCTATCCAGAGCGGTATCATGAGCACAAACCACGCTTACACAGGCGATCAGATGATCCTTGACGGTCCTCACAGAAAGGGCGACCTCAGAAGAGCACGTGCTGGTGCTGCTAACATCGTTCCTAACTCAACAGGTGCTGCAAAGGCTATCGGTCTTGTTATCCCTGAGCTTAACGGCAAACTTATCGGTTCTGCTCAGCGTGTTCCTGTTCCCACACGTTCAACAACAATCCTTACAGCTGTTGTTAAGGGTGCAGACGTTACAGTTGACGGCATCAACGCTGCTATGAAGGCTGCTTCTTCAGAGTCTTTCGGCTACAACACAGATCCTATCGTATCTTCTGACGTTATCGGCATGAAGTTCGGTTCTCTCTTTGATGCTACACAGACAATGGTATCAAAGATTGCTGACGACCTTTATGAGGTACAGGTTGTTTCTTGGTATGATAACGAGAACAGCTACACAAGCCAGATGGTTCGCACAATCAAGTATTTTGCAGAGCTTGCATAATTATTGATTAAATGATTTTTAAGTGCAGTTTCTTTTGAGGCTGCACTTTTTTTATTATGCAGAGGTTTTTATGGAAGAAAAGTTTGAAATTTTTTATATCCGCCACGGCGAAACAAACAACGCTCTTTTTGAAGAGAGAGATACCTGTGATGTGAACCTGACAGAAACTGGCGTTAAGCAGGCAGAGCTTCTTGGTGAGCGATTTAAGGGCTGTGAATTTGACGCTGTGTTCACTTCTCCGCTTGTGAGATGTGTCCGCACTGCCGCCGCTGTTTGCAATAAATTAAAGAATCATCCGCAGATGGAAATACTGCCTCAGATAATTGAGAACGGCTCCAGCTACGGCTATTTTGGCACAGGCATTGAATATCTCAAAAGATACTATGACAACCTTGTAGAGAATAATGATATGCCCCTTATGTATGACAACCTCAAGGATAAAGACAATGACGAGAGGGCAAGAAAGGTTATTGAGTATTTCAAAAATCGCTTTACATACGGGCAGAAAATTATCGTTTTTGCTCACGGTTCTTTTGGCAATCACTTCTTGCCGCAGGCTGTTGAAATGGGCGAGGGGAATTACATTTTAAGCATAAATAACACAAGCGTTTCAAAAATAAAATACACAAAAGACGGCAAACAAAGACTCTCTTTTGTGAATGATTTTTCACATCTCAGACCGCTGATGCCAGACTATGAATTCACCGTTTAATCATCATAAAAAAATAAAAAAGTATGGATAAAAAATCACAAAGATTTATGTTATCCATACTTTATTTTTTTGAAAATTTTTTGCGAAAAATTATTCAGAAATTTTCTTTGGTTTTGGTGGAATTTGTGCTAACAAAATTGCAACAAACATTACGGCGCAACCTATGTATTCTGTTGCAACAAGCTTCTGCTCGGGGATAAGAAAATAAGAAAAAATAACAGAGAAAACAGACTCTAAACAAAGGAACATTGAAGCCAGCGTAGGCTCTGTATATTTCTGCCCGATTATCTGGAAAGTAAAGGCGACACTGCTGCTCATAATGCCTGCATAAAGAATGGGCACAGCTGCTTTTAAAATGAGATCCATCTGAGGATGCTCAAAGATAAACATACCGATAGTTGAAAGAACACCTGCAACAAAAAACTGACCGCAGGATAGTTTTACCGAATCAACATCTGCGCCAAACTTATCAATAGAGATAATGTGAAGTGCAAAGAAAACTGCACCGATTAGCGTTATAATTTCGCCTTTATCAAGGGAAAAATGGGCTTTTCCGCCTGTTGTGAGCATATACATGCCACCAAGACCCAATAAAACGCTTAACCAGATTATCATTGAGGGGCGTTTTTTCATGAATAATCCAAAAATTGGAACTAATATCATATAAAGTGCGGTGATGAAACCTACCTTGCCTGCTTCAAGATATTTGAATGCTTCCTGCTGAAAATTAACACCGAGGCAAAGGCAGGTGCCAACAATAAGGATTGCTTTTACTTCTTTTGCAGTGAGAATTTTTTTCTTTTCGGTGGGTTGCGTCAAGGATTTTTTATTTGATTTATTCGTAAAAAATAAAACAGGAAGAAGTGCAACAAATCCCAAAAGACAACGGGTTGCATTGAATGTAAACATCTCAATTATTTCCATACTTTCTTTCTGAAAAACGAACGAAAGTCCCCATATCATTGCGGCACTTATTAGTATAACTGGACCGAGAATTTTTTTACCTTTATTTATAATAATCACCTTCAAAAATAATAATATTTTTTAAATTTTTTTATTTAAAAACAAACAAAAATAAGGGGTGCAATTGATAAAGAAAATTTCTTAAAATTGCATCCCTTATTCGGTTAAAATTTTTAATTAAATATCGTATTGTTTAAGAAGCTCGTTAACCATTTCTGTGATTTTTTCTGTGGCTTCATCAATAGCAATATCGCCTTTGAAACTCTTATCTCTGTAGGATACTTCAACAACGCCTCTTTCCATTGTTTTGGGGCTTACAACAACTCTTACGGGGATACCAAAAAGGTCTGCATCTGCAAACATTGAACCGGGACGCATATCACGGTCATCATAAAGAACCTCAATCTTATTTGCCTGAAGTTCATCATAAAGCTTTTCGCAAAGAGCGGTTACATCATCGTTCTTGCGGCGGAGGTTGCAGATTTCAACATGCCATGGAGCAATTGAAATTGGCCAGATAGGACCGTAATCATCGTGGCTCTCTTCGCAGATTGAAGCAACAAGTCTGCCAACGCCAATGCCGTAGCAACCCATAATAGGATTCTGTGCAACACCGTTCTTGTCAAGATATGTCATATTCATGCTCTTAGTGTATTTTGTGCCAAGCTGGAAGATGTTACCAACCTCAATACCGTTTGAAATTGAGATTGTTTTCTTACCGCAGCAGGGGCAAAGTGCACCCTCAAAGATTTTCGCAACATCAACATAGTCAACCTTGCCGTAATCTCTTTCAACATTGAAGCCAACATAGTGATAATCAACCTCGTTTGCGCCGCAAACTGTGCTTTCAATGCCTTCAAGTGATTTATCAAAAATAATCTGTGCTTTTGCGTTCTGGTTAACTGCGCCAATGAAGCCTGCAACGATTCCGCTTTCTTCTGTGATGATTGCGGGATGAATCTCTTCGCCAACATAATTGCGAAGCTTTGTTTCGTTTACATCAAGGTCGCCTCTGATAAACACGATAATGTATTCATCTGTGAGATTTTTCTGATAAACAACAGCCTTGCAAAGCTTTTCGGCAGGAATTGAAAGGAACTTGCAAAGATCCTCAATTGTTTTGATGTCGGGGGTGTGAATCTTTTTAAGCTCTTCTTTTTCGCCTGCAACATTTTCAACCTTAACATCAGCGGCTTCCATATTGGCCTTGTAGCCACATTCGGGGCAGATTGCCAATGTATCTTCGCCAATATCTGTAAGAAGCATAAATTCATGAGAAATGCTGCCGCCCATCATTCCGGAATCGCTCTTAACTGCAATAACATTCTTTGCGCCTGCACGCTTGAAAATTCTTTCATAAGCAACATAAGCACGGTCATAATATTTCTCAAGGTCTTCTTGTGATGTGTGGAAAGAATAAGCATCTTTCATTGTGAACTCACGAACACGGATAAGACCGCCACGGCATCTTGGCTCATCACGGAACTTAGTCTGAATCTGATAAATCATGAAAGGATACTGAGTGTAAGAATTAGCTGTGTTTCTTGCAAGGTGAACAGCAGCCTCCTCGTGGGTCATGCCAAGCACAACGCCGTTACCACTTCTGTCTTTAAATCTTGCCATTTCACTGCCAATGCTTGTGTATCTGCCAGATTCCTCCCAAAGAGAAGCGGGCATAACAACGGGGAACATAACTTCCTGACCGTCAATTCTGTCCATCTCTTCACGGATGATGTTTTCGATTTTTTTTGTCATTCTTTTTGTTGGAGCAAAAAGAGAGTAAATGCCGTTGTGCATATATTTCATATAGCCGCCACGGGTCATAAGCTTCTGGCTTTCGATAATGCAATCACCGGGAGCATCTCTTAATGTTTCAATAAGTAAATTGCTGACTTTCATTGCTAAACTCTCCTATTCGTTTTCATACAGAGAATATATTAAACTTTTCTATGCAATAAGTCAATTAAAAATTTAAAAAAATGCAAAAAGTGTTGATATTTTGGAATAAATGCAAATTTGTGATAAATAATATTGACGCAACACAAATAAAAAGGAGACTTCACAAATGAAAGCCACAGGAATTGTGAGAAGAATAGATGACCTCGGCAGGGTGGTAATTCCCAAAGAAATCCGCCGCCCAATGCACATCAAAGAGGGTGCGCCCCTTGAGATTTTCACCGACACACAGGGCGGCGTGATTTTTAAAAAATATTCGCCCGTTGGCGAGCTGACCGACATCACCGACCAGTATGCCGACGTGCTTTATCGCAACGTAACCATGCCCGTCATCATTTGCGATAGGGATCACGCAATCTCTGTTGCAGGCGCATCAAAGCGTGAATTTGCAGAAAGACGCATCAGCCTCGAGCTTGAGGAGCTTATGGAGGGTCGCTCCGCATTCGTCCGCACTCAGGGTGAAAAGCTGACACCTTTTGAGGGCGTGGAGCATAATGCGGCGGTTGCAGTGCCGATTATCAGCAGCGGTGATGTTCTCGGCGCAGTTGTGCTTCTTTCGGCAGAGGGAATACAGCCATCACAGACCGATTTGAAGCTGGCACAGGTAGCCGCATCATTTATCGGCAGGCAGATGGAATAATCCAAATTGGCAATATGAAACGGCGGAAGAAATTCTTGCCGTTTTTTATTATTTTTGATGAAAATATTAACAAAAAATGAAGAAAAAATTAACATAAAACACTACATATACGACCCCTTGTGAAAAAACTGTCAAAATGGTGTGTATTCCTTGTGCAAAAGTTGGCAAATTTGTGAAAAAGTCAAGCAATATCAACGATTTTCGGGGTTGAAAATATGTTAAAAAAGTTCAACAAATATGCAAAAAATCCATTGACAAAGGCATATTTATTTAGTATTATTTATTATGAGTATAAGGATAGTGTGAAAATCTATCTAAAATTCAAAACAAGGCTGTAATAAACCTGCTGATTGTGGATTTTAAATCTGCGGTAGGCATGGTCAGGGCTGAAAAGGCAGGCGGAAAAGCAGCCAAATCACATACTATAGGAGGTATGATAAAATGGTTAAAAAAATCTTTAAAAGAACATTAAGCATTTTCCTAACACTGGTTCTTTTGGCAACAACATTTTTCATTTTTGACCCAAGCGTGTTAAAAATGGATGCCAAGGCATGGCTTGATGTTGAAACCAATGCAGGTGTTGCTTCAATGACCACACCCGCAGGTAATGCACCTGAAACTGTTTATCTTAAGCCAGGCGCAAACGAGTTCCAGTATTTTTCAAACATAAGTTCAACAACTGGTGAGGCTGCTGGTTCAAAGGATTCAACTGGTGTTGTTTCTTTCAAAAATCAGTCAGCATCAAGCGTTAAAATTTATGTTAACAATCTTTGGCACAGAACAAGCAAAACTGGCACAAGCGACAGCGATTATGAAGATTTTGCAATTTCAAATCTTCAGCTTGCAACAACAGCTGGTTCAAAGATGAGCATTACTAAAGCTGGTCTTACTGCATCAAAATCAACTGTTAACTCTGGTGCAACTGAAATCGCATCAGGTACAAACTCTGCATCTGCAACACTCACAACTGATTCTCGTCTTACTGGCACAACTCAGGGTGAAGTTTACGTTATTGAGTGGGCAGTTGTAAGCGTAATTGACGGCAAGAACCATGTAATGTTTATGTACACTGGTATCTATGTTCCAAGCCTTCAGCTTACTGGTGTTGCAGGTCAGGCTAAACATACAGGTAGTGTTGGTAATGAACCTAAAACATCAGGCTTCGCATTTGTAACAGGTGCTATGAACTATGCCGCAGTTGGTAACCGTTCACACGTTTTCACAAAGAAGCTTACTGATTTCTCAGGAAATCCAGCAGTTAAGCCCTACCTTGCTCCTCTTGTCGGCTTCGTCGGTCAGAGAAATAACGGCACGAACTACACAATTCCCAACGAATCTGTCGGTGAGAATTTTAGTGGAAATTCAGCATCATTTCTTCCAACAACAGGAACAAAAACTGTTCTTGTTACCGATAACCGTCATGAAGAATGGAGCAACTGGAACTATTGGTCTACTTATACCACATGGGGTTCTTACAGCAATCCAAACCCAGCTGGTACAACACACAAGGATGCATTCTCTGCTGGTGCAACAACATCTGTACTCACTGGTGTTGCATACGAGGTTGTTGATACATCCCGTTTTGCATCATATGACCAGATTCCTAACTTCCAGGTAGGCTTCATTCGTTACTTTATGGAACGAGGCGGTGACTATGCATATCTTGACTTCATCAGACTCCAGGATAAAGCTGATACATATGATACCAGTGCAACTATTTACGGTAATGCAAGCGTTAACCGTTCAGATTTTGATGAAGACGGCAGCAGCGCAAGAACATGGGGTCTTTATACTCTTAACGCACCTATACAGAATGGTGGTAAATATATTATGTACCACTACACTCAGGACCTTACTGGTTTCAACCGTGCTATACACATGAATTTCGGTATTGGTCTTTATACACATGCTGTTAATAAGGACGGACTTCGTAGAGCATATTGCCAGTATCTTAACTCTGTTATCGATAATGTTAACGATAGCAGTTTCTCAACAGGATATGCATACATTAAAGAAACAGGCCGTCGCCTTTGCGACCCAACCTGCACATCAGGCAGCACAATTTCAGGCTTCTCAGAATCCGATGTTAAGACATGGAATGATAGAGTTGTTAGTGCAAACAGCGGTGCTCTTTATTTCCACGTTCCTGAAACAATTTACATTAAGCCTAATTCAAACGCATTTGAGTATTATGTAAACTATGATCAGCAGGATGCAGTATCTGCACTTGCAGAAGCAGAGGCAACAGAAGGTAATGTTTATTTCAACTATAAGAATGCAAGCAAGGTAGTAAGTCTTACATGCACATCTTCATCAGGTGCAACACTTTCAAGTATTTCTGTTGGAAAAACATCATCTACAACTGGCTCTCTTACAACAACTATTACATCAGGTTCACTTGCTTCACATTCTGATGCAACATTGAAGTGGACACTTGTTTACACTGATAAGACAAGTGGTGAAAACAGGGAAGTAACAGCTTATACTTATTGTACAGTTCCTCTGGCAAAAGCTTCAGGAAACAATTCAAATACAGTTGTTTCAGTTACAACCGAGCCCAGATATACCTCTTTGACGCATGATAACACTTGCTCTGCAGGTACAGCATGGGTTGTTGGTCTTTACAGCGTAGATAGCAACGGATCTGGTACTGACGCCAGCGGTTCATATAAACGAAGCCCTCTTTACAATCCATCTGAAGGTGTTCCGTCAGCTGGTGAAAAGAGTGTTACAGTTTACAACTCTGGTACTGGTGGTGGCGGCTACTGGGCTACTGATGATAGCGTTGGTAGTTCAACAGACGTTAACAATTTCAAAGGCGGTTCAGGTACAATATACATTGACTCCAGCCGTTATACAAATGTAGGTCAGATTCCAGATTTCTATGTTGGTGTTGATTGTAACTATGAGATGCAGTCAAGAAAGAGCACATTCGTTTCTGCTTATACTGGTTTCAGCACATCAACGCTGACACTTGTTGCAGGCGATGACTCAACAGATAGAGATGGTGGATATACATCTGGTCTTAAACATCCATCCGGTGCAATAACCAAAAATACAACAACCAGCAATACTCTTTATGTAAGACAGCATGTTCAGACAAACGGTAATACAACAAGACATGGTTACGGCTGGTGTTACATTACCTGTAACTACCGTAACAAGGCTAAGCTTAGAGAAGCTTACAACTACTATCTTGAGAACAGCCCTGTTCTCAAGCAGGAAATGTTTAAAGCAACTGAGTGGACTAAATTGCAGAATTATTATACTGCGATTATTCCATATCTTGAAGATCCTGAAAATATAACAGCTCAGTCCACTATGGATACAGCTGCAACAAACCTTTATAATCAGGTTGCTGCAATGCTTGGTGCAATCACCAATCCTACAGGTGGCGATTCTTCATCTTCAACATTCACATACAGAAAATATGATGGTACAAATGTTACTGGTGCTAAGAGATCAGATTACATCTTCTCATCAGAAGCACTTGCATACCATTATAATATGAACACAGGTGCTCTTATTGCAAATCAGGGCGCTAACCCCGAAACAATCCCATATTTCTATGGCGATACAGTTCTTGCAGATAAGAACGATTATGTTGGTTACAAATTTGACCACGCTGAGGTTGGTAGATTATTTGACGGTGCAGCTTTGGTGAATGCTACCGCAACAAACGGTTTGGGTACAGCTTCATGGAACGCTTCTACCAAAACTCTTACATTCGCTTCAAAGAGTGGCACTGATAACTATAATAACTATCCGGGTCCAGGCGCATCTATTGATAGCTACTACAATATTCCTGTTAAGCCTGGCTCAACATTCAAGCTCAGCTACACAGCAACAGGTACAACTTCTCAGGTATTTGCATTCTATGCAGGTGCTGACAGAAAGACATTGCCGAACAGTGGCGCATGGTGCAGTTCAAACTATTCTACAGGTAATCAGACAATCAGCTTCACTGTTCCGTCAAACTGCTATTACCTTACATTCCGTTTCGGTAATCAGACACCAAATTCAACAACAACATTCACAAATATTAAATACAATGTTGTAAGCACAACAGTGCCTGATGAAGTTGACAACGCTAACGAAAGTGGCATCTTCTGGAATATGTACTATAAACCTATAACAACAACGGTTGAGTACGATCCAGCAGGCGGTACTTTCAATAACTCAACAGCTACTACAACAACAACTGTTGATTATGACACAAACTATGCGGTTTGCAAGATTGGTTCTGCTAACCCTGCTAACCCCACAAGAACAGGTTATACATTCAAGAAGTGGCTTCTTGATGTTAACAACACTGAATATGACCGTGGTGCAGCATTTAATCCATGGCGTTTTGCAGTTCCAACTGCAAAGTTCACCGCTGAATGGGATGCTATTAAATATAATATCGCATTCAATTCTAACGGTGGTTCAGGCTCAATGTCCACAATCTATGATGTTAAGTATGATACATCCGAACCGTTACCAGTAAATACATTCGTAAGAACTGGCTATACTTTCACAGGATGGAAAGTTGAAAATGCGGGTTCACTTATCGCAGGCTCAACAGACAGCGTAGCATCATATGTAACTAACCTTACATCAACAAACGGTGCAACTGTTACCCTCTATGCTCAGTGGTCAGCAGTTACTTACACCGCAACTGCTAAAGCTTACAGCAACACTGCGGCTAATGCTACCACATGGTCTAACAACACAACTGGTGGTACTGTTGCTATCAACAATGGCACAGCAGGTGGCACAGCAACTGCTTCTATCAACTATCTGACAGACTACACCTTGAAAGCAACTCCTGCTACAGGTTACTACTTCGTTGGTTGGTATTCAGAAGCTCCTAAGGGTACTAACGAATCAAGCAAGGTATCAGGAAATAATCCTTTCACAAGAAATATGCCTGCTGCTGATCAGACAACTTACGCAAGATTCGACATTAAGCAGTATACTATTACAATGTATCGTAACTACGATGGTTCTGACACTAATGTAGTTAACAATTTGATAAACGCTAAGTATGGCGAATCAAAAACTATAACCGTTCCCACAAGAACAGGTTACACATTCAAAGGTTGGTATACAGCAAAGTCTAACGGTACACAGATTTATGGTACAACTTCGCCAATCACAATCAAAGACCACGGCGATAACAATACTCCTGTTAGTCTCTACGCTCAGTGGACAGCTAAGACAATCAATGTTTCATATGCCGCTGGTGGCGGTTCAGGCACAGGCCCCGAAAGCACATCATTTGCTTACGGTTCAAGCTTCACTCCTGCTGCTAATACATTCACACCTCCCGCAAAGAAGACTGTTTCATTTAATGTAAACGGCGGTTCAGGTTCAGTATCACCTCTTGATTCAACTTACACATTTGTAAATTGGAAGAGCAGTGCTAACAGCACAAACTATTCAGCTGGCACAGCTTATAATGATAGCCTCGGTTCAACAGGCAGTGCAGTAACACTTACTGCTCAGTGGAAGCAGAACCCAATCACTCTTCCCGCTGGTCCTACAAGAGTAGGTTACACATTCGCAGGTTGGTATGATTCAAGCACAGGCGGCAACAGAATCGGCGGCGCAGGTAGCTCATACACACCCACAAGTACACCAACAACACTCTATGCTCAGTGGACTGTTAATGCACACGATGTAAATGTTTACGCTTACGGTAACTCTGTAACAGGAGTAAACACTTGGACATCAGGTGTTGGCGGTACTGTAACAGGTAAAGGCACATACGATTATGGTGCTTCATTCACAGTAGGTGCAACAGCAGCAACAGGCTACAAGTTTGTTGGCTGGTACACAGCAGCTCCCACAAACGGCACAACTTGGGGCACAGCAGTAACTCCCGCAACAACAATGGGTGAATCAAACCTTACATACTATGCAAGATTTGATCTCGTTTATTGCACAGTTACAGCTAAGGCTTACAGCAACACATTTGCTACACAGACATCATGGGCAAACAACGCAACAGGCGGTACTGTTAAGGTTGTTGGTGCAACAACAGATAATGCAGACACTGCATCAGCAAGCGGTAAAGTAATCACTGGCAACTCAGCTACACTTACTGCAACTGCAAAGACAGGCTACCACTTCGTTGGTTGGTATGATTCAACAACAGTTTCTGGCACACCAACAAGCACAGATGCTTCAATCACAGTTGCTTATAGTGCAAGCGGTGCAACTAAGTATGCAAGATTTGATGTTAACGCTAACTCATTAACAGTTAACCCCAATGGCGGTAGTGTTAAGGTTGGCACAGAAACAATCTCAGCTTCTAAGACTTATACACAGCAGGGCGGTACTACTCTTGCAGTTTATAAACCTACAAGAACAGGTTACACATTCGCAGGCTGGACTAAGTCATCAACATTCAATGGTTCAATTACAAGCACAACAGCAGATGCAACCTACACATTTGCAAACAATACTTATGGCAAGACAGATACTATCACAGCATCATGGACAGCTAATAAGTACATCATCGCATTTAATAAGAATGATACAGCTGCAACTGGCACAATGAACAATATGACAGATTGTTCATATGATACATCATATACTCTTACAGCTAACGCATTCACAAAGACAGGTTACACATTCGCTGGTTGGGCAACAACAAGCGATGGTTCAGTTGCATATGCTGATAAGGCAAGTGTTAAGAACCTTACAGCAGTAGACGGCGCAACTGTAATACTTTATGCTAAGTGGACAGTTAATAACTACAAACTTGACCTTAACGGTAAACTTGACGGAACAACAGGCGGTAACATTGCTGGCTACGGTAAAGCTGATGTTTATGTCAACGGAACTCTTAAGGGCAATCAGGTAACAGACTTCTATCAGGATGTTCCTTACGGTGGATCATATGAAATCAAGAACATCACAGCTACAGAAGGTCATTACTATGTTGGCGTTGCAAGCGGTAACCTTACAGGCACAATGCCTGCAAACAATGTTGGCGTAGTTCTTGAGTTTGCAACAGAGCAGTACACAATTAACTTCTATAAGAACGATGGTACATCAGCTACTCATTCTGTTCTTTCAAATGTTAAGTATGGTACATCTCAGTCAGTAACAGTTCCAACAAGAACAGGCTACACATTCAAAGGCTGGTATGACGCAGCTACAGGCGGCAATCAGTTCCTTAACGCAACAACAACAAGCTTCACTGTTGCAGACTATGGCAACAATAACGCAATTAAGAATTACTACGCACAGTGGACAATTAACCAGTACACTATCAAAGCTCATGCAATGACAGAGGGTACAACCGGTACATTAACAGAGAGTGCAACAGGCGGTACAGTTAAGATTAACACCACAGCAGCTGGCGCAACAGCAACTGTAACTGTTGATTATAACACAGCTCTTACTTACACACCTTCAGCTAATACAGGTTATACATTCTCAGGCTGGTTCAGCGATGCTGCTTGCACAAAAGCAGCTACACCTATCGCAAATGCAACAGCAAATGCTGAGTATTATGCTAAGTTCTCAATTGCAAAATACACACTCACAGTTAAGGCTTACTCAAATACTGCTGGTTCAACAAGCTATACCAACAACACAACAGGCGGTACAGTTAAGATTGACTCAGGCGCAGCAAACGCAACAGCAACAGCAAGCGTTAACTATAACGGTACACCCAAAATCACAGCAACTGCTGCAACAGGATACAAGTTCGACGGCTGGTATTCATCTGTAACAACAAACAGCAGCGGCGTGGTTACATCATGGGGTACTCAGTATTCAACAAGCACAGCACCTAATAGCGAAGCTATGACAACTAACCGCACATACTACGCTAAGTTCACACTTAAGAGCATTACAGTTAAATATGATGCAAACGGTGGTACAAACGGTGCAGTTACATCAGCTACCGCATATTACGGTCAGGATCTTACAATTGGTGCAACACCCACAAGAACAGGCTATAAGCTTCTTGGTTGGGCAGAAACATCAACAGCAACAACAGCAACATACACAACAAGCGTTGCAGCAACAACAATTAACACATGGGTTAACGCAGGCGCAACAAAGACAATTTATGCTGTTTGGGAGCAGTATCAGTATGATGAAGTATTCCTTGCAGCAAGCAACAACGCTAACGATCTTGGCACATACAAGATCAACGAAAACGGCGGTACAATTGCTCTTAAGTCTGGCGTAACAAAGATTAACACTGGCGACAAGATTCTTGATAAGCTTGTAATTACACCTAAGACTGGTTATGAGTTCGTAGAAGTTAGGTACAAAGAGATTGCTACATCTTTCGATAGTAAAGACAGCAATGTTAATGTAACAACATGGAGCGGTGCTTTCACAACAAAGAACACTGCATACCAGACAATGCCTGCATTCAATGATCAGTCAAAGGTTGAGTTTATTGCATACTTCAGCGTTTGCCAGTTCGAAGCTACAGCTTATGCATATAGCAACAGCATTTCAGGCGGTTACACAAACACAGCAGCTGGCGGTTCAGTTAAGTGCGGTCAGGCAGGTGCACCTGGTGCAACAGCACAGGAAACAGCATATTATGGCGACACAAACGGCGTAACATTCTATGCAACAGCTAACACTGGTTACACATTCGCTGGTTGGTATTCAGATGCAGGTCTTACAAAACAGTTAACAACTGCAAGCTCAATCAAGGTTGTTCTTGGTGATGACAGAGCTGACGCAAATGTTAATAAGCGTTATGCAAAGTTCTCAATCAATACTCACAACGCATATGCACGTGCTAAGTATTATGTTGACGGAAACGATAACGCAGCAGGTCCTGGCATTAACGGTATCAATGGCGGTACAGTTACTGTTTCAACAAGCACAGCAACTGCAACAACAAGTGATAATAATGCAGTAAGCATTGCAGTTAAATACAATGATATTGTTACTTACACTGCAACACCTGCAACAGGTTACGAATTCTATGGCTGGTATTCAAGCACAAACACAAGTGATGACGAGAATATTGAGGATGTAGAGGCTATCGATCCTGATTCTCCCTATATGCTTGTAATGCCTGATTCTGATGTCAGAATTCATGCGAAATTCCTTCCCAAGGTATTCGTTGTTAACCTTAACCCCAACGGCGGTACAAATGCTACAATCGCAGCATTGACCGTTACTTATAATCAGAGCTACACTATCACAAGTGATGCAAAGCCTGTTCGTTCAAGCTACAACTTCATCGGTTGGGCAGAAACACCAACAGCAACAAAGCCTGATTATGATCATAGAAACAGCAATTGCACAATCGATGTTTCTATCATTAACAGATGGTTTGAATCACTTCCTGAAGGCGAAGAAGTTTATGAAATCTACGCAATTTGGGAAATTGCAAAATATGTTGTAACATTTGATGATCAGGGCGGTGAAGGCGGTCCCACATCAGTTGAAGTAACATATAATGAGAATGTCCCCACAATTACAAGTATCCCCACAAATGAGGGCTACAAGTTCAAGGGTTACTATTCAGAAATCGGCGGAGCTGATGAATCAACTAAGTACTACAATGCAGACGGTACAAGTGCAAAGAAGTGGGATAAAGCTTCTGGCGCAGTGCTTTATGCAAAGTGGGTTTGCCCCGTTCTTAAAGACGCTACATATGATGAGAACACAGGTAAGTGGACTTACATCTATGAGGGCGAAAAGGGCACTGATGTTTCAACAACTCCCACAACAGAAACTCTCACAAAACAGGGTATAACAGACAAGGCTCCCACAGGAGCAAAAGAAGTTACATCGGTTGATAAGACAAGTGTTGAGCCTGTTAAGAACAGAATTAAGGAAACTGAAAAGATTAACCTTAACCACTACACAGCAGCAGCTCTTGATCAGCTTCTTGACAATGTAACAAAGACAAACACTGACCTTAAACGCAATGATTTAACTCAGGTTGAACTCAACGAATATGTTGCAAAGCTTGCTCGTTACACTGATATTGATGCAGCAGGTAACAAGGACACAACTGAAAAGATTAAGCCCTCAATCAAGCTTTATGAAACAAAAGAAAAGGTTAAGCTTGTTAAGAACGATACATTAACTAAGGATAAGAGTATTGTTAAAGAAAACTATGGTAAGCCCGCTTCAGATGATGGCTCAAGCTATGTATACACTGATAAATACAGTAACTACAAGAAAGATGCTGTTGATTATTACATCTATACAAACAGTGCCACACCTGTAATCGCTCTTGAAATTGATGACGGTGAAGTTGGTACATCAGTCTATAGCAATAAAGCATCTTATCCCACAAATGCTATTGTTTCAGCAGAGTGCAACTCAGAAGTTGTTCCTGATAAGGCTCACAGCTTTATGCACAGTGCAGTTCCTGCAACCAACGATATAAATGGTGCATGGTTCAGCAAATATACTAAAGCTAATATCGGCGTTGGTTCTTATGATTACAACGCAAAAGAGATTGTATATCTTACACCTACATTCACTGCAACAAGCACAACAAGCACAACAGATGAAATTGTTTACACAATTACACCTTCTGATGACGCATACAACCCCAACACTGGTATGACAAAGTCAGAGATTGCTAATATTCCTGCAACACAGGCAGATAGCTTCTCAACATACAAGGCATCAAAGGCTGAAGCAGAGTCAATCACAGTTTGTGTTTGCTATCACAATTCAATGAACGTTACAGGCAACGTTGTTGATGAAGGCGGTCAGGTTGGCGAAGATTACTTCCAGATGTATATCGATCAGGTTGATTTGGAAAACTCATATCAGGATATCTGGCTCAATCAGATGCACTTGTTCAGACAGTCTGGCGGTGCAAATAACTGGGAAATCGTAATGGCAAGCGAAAGCGTATATCCTGTTCAGGATGAAACATTCAAAGATACAGGTTATGTTTTAGGTTCATTCGCATATGTATTTGATGCAACAAATGAGCCAACAGCAACAAGCTATGCTGAATCAGGCGATATGATAGCTGCTAAGAATGCTATTATCAAGTCAATCAAGCAGGCACCTTCAGAGAAACAGCAGGCAATTATGACACAGGGTCATGCAGAACACTTGTCAGATGGACTTGGATTCTTCGAGATCGGCGGCTGGAGCACAAACTTCTATCCGAAGAAGGGCGCATATGTATATGCACATATCGTTGATAGATGGGGTAACTACTTCAATAAGGTATGGAAGTGCTTCAACACTGAAGCATATGCACCGTTCATCGCAGGTACATCTGCAAAGGGCTTCACTTTAACTGAGTCAGGCGGAAGTAACTTGGCTTCAATCACAATTGATAACGCTGATATCAACTTCCTTACAGACCTTGATTCAAGCTTTGAGAATGACGTATTCATCACAAGCGGTAATGAGTTTGTAATCTCAACTGGTAAGGCAAAGTCAAAGCTTCCTATGGTTGTTAAGGATAATGCAGGCAACCAGATTAAGGGTAACATCCCGACAGATGCAGAAGGTAACATCAAGTTCACTATTGAAGACCTTGACGCTGACCTTACAGATGGTTCATACACATTTATGCTTAACGGCAAAGAGGTTAAACTCTATGCTCGTGAGCCTGCAATCGTTCGTGATGCAACAATGCCTTCAGTAATAATCTCTGGCGAACAGGTTACAGCAACTGTTGTAACATCTGCAAACGCAACAAAGGTTCAGCTTGTTGAGAATGGTTACACAAGAACCTATTACAAGACAGGCAACAATGTTGTAATTACAGAGAATGAAAACGGTACACTTACATGGACATTATCACCCAGCAGCCTTACACTTGGCACTCATACATTTGATGTAAGAGCAAGAGATGATAAGGGCGTATGGCATGATAGCGAGTTTACAGTAAGCACACGTGTTATCAGCAGACCTAACACTGATCCTAAGGCAATCGTTTCACTTGGTGCTGCAAGCGCATATGCAGGCGAAAAGGTAGTTCTTAAGATTGAAACACTCGCTGGCACACAGGGTATCCGTATTTCAGACGATAACGGATTCTCAAATACAATTTATCGTAACGAGGAGTTCATCTCAGCAACAGATGACGGCAACGAAATCTGGACAATTAACGGTGGCACATCCAATACAGCTGGTCAGTATAATGTAACTGTTTACGGACAGTATAACGGAACATGGCAGAAGACCGAAACAGTTTCTAACACTGTTACAGTAACTTATAAGCCCGCAACAGGCGCAGCAATTTATAAGGTTGATATTCTTACAAAAGAAATCAAAGCTGGTCAGAAGGCTGTATTCGAAGTTATTACAAATGCAAAGACACAGAAAGTTCAGTTCATCTACAGCGGTACAACAGCTACATATACACCTTCAATGGTTCAGGTTGTTGACAATGGCGATGGAACACTTACATGGACAATTGAGAAGAACATCTCAACATACGGCGAAAACGATATTATGCTGAAAGCTAAGTCCTCATCAGGCTGGACAGAAGCAGTATCATATGGAACAGTAACCGTTGTAAAATAAAATTGATCTGTTCATAAAAAAGATCCCGTTGGTGGAAACACCAGCGGGATTTTTGTCTTTTATTTTGATTGAATAATTTAAAAATTATAATCAATAATAATCAAAAAGGGGGATGAATATGAACGATAGAAACACAGAATTATTAACAAAAATTTATCAGAATGCAAGAATGGGTTGCGAGTCGATTTCTTATGTCAGCGAAAAGACAAAGGATGATGAACTTAAACAATCACTTCTTAAACAGCATGAGCAGTATAACGGCGTTGCACAGGATGCCACAGAGCTTCTGAATAAGCACGGCGAGCCTGCAAAGGATAAAGGTCCCATGAGCAAGGCGATGGTCTGGAGCGGTGTACAGATGAACACTATGGCAGATAAATCCTCTGACCATATTGCAGAGATGATGATTCAGGGAAGTATGATGGGTGTTATTGATTTATCAAGAAATCTCAAACGATATAGCGACACTGAGGGTGCTGTTCAGAAGCTTGGCGAAAAGCTCATTGAGGTTGAAGAGAACAATATCCAGCGAATGAAATCATTCTTGTGCTAAGGCAAAAAGAAACCCCGTGCGATTTCTCACACGGGGCATTATTATTTGATTAGCTTATTGATTATTGATAAGCTGCCATCTGAGACTGCTGTGCAGCCTGTGCGTTGATGTTAGCAACCATCTTTGTGATCTTCTTTAAAATATCTTTCTCAAGGTAAGCTGTACGGCGAGGACCAACGCCTGCTACATACTCGTCGCCTTTGAGCATTTCGTCTGATTTAGCATTGAACTCTTCAGTTGCAAGGTTCTTACGGATTGTGTTATCCTTTGAAGAACCGTCTTTGCTTACGAAATAGATGATGTGATAACCGTATGATGTTTCAACGATTTCGCAATCGCCAGTCTTACGGCTTGCATCGAAGCACCAGCTATCGAACTGAGGAACCATCTGACCGGGGAGAATGTTCTCATAAAGACCGCCTGTTGACTGTGAACCTGTATCTTCTGTAAGGTCTGTTGCAGCTTCAGCGAATGTATCTTCTGTTGCATCGCCTGATTTCCAGTCTGCAAGAGCTTTTTCAGCCTTCTGCTTTGCTTCCTTAATCTTATCGTCTGCAAGGGGCTGGTTGTTATCGTCAACTGTCTTGAAGAGGATATGACGAACAGAAACTGTGTCAACATCATGCTTGGGGTTAGCCATAAGAGCAACAATGTAACCTGTTACCTTATCGTTTTCTTTAACCTCGATAAGCTTCTTGTCATTCTTCTTTGTGCTGTCTTTAAATGCCCACTTTGCAAGATCCTCATTGATTGAATCAAGAGCTGTTGATGAGCTGCCGTCAGAAGCTTTCTTTGCAGATTTAACCATTGTCTGTGCGTCTGCATCATAAGAAGTGTCTTTAGCGTTAAGCTTCTTTGCAAAGTTAACGAATGACTTTTCGTCATTAACAGCTTCAAACATTGCCTTTGCATCTGCTGTTACTTTCTTGTCAGATTCTTCCTGACGCTTTGCAAGGTCTTTGTCTTTCTCGCCATCCTCTGCTGTAAGAGTTTCAAAGTTGAACTGATACATACGGAGGTCAGTGTAAAGGTATGAATCCTTATCTTTATTAAAGATTTCGTCAACCTTTTCTTTTGAATAACCCTCTTTAAGAGTGTCAATCTGAGTGTTGTAATACTTTCTTACAAGAGCTTCTTTCATAAGCTGTTTCTTAATGAAGCCAGCTGTTACGCCGTTACCATACTGATTGCGAAGGTATGCGTTAAGTGAGTAACCCTTGTTTGTGTCGCTGTCGTTACGCTTGCCAGCCTTGTCTGCCTGCTCACGCATATCTTCGATAGCGTCCTTAACTTCTTTCTCTTCAGAAGCGTCAAGCTTGAGGCCTGCTGCCTTTGCTTCCTGATAATAAGCAAGGTACATCTGAGCAACTGCAACTGCCTGATTGTGGAAATACTCTACCCAAGTGATGTCGTTGCCGTTTTCATCTTTTGTTGTTGATGTCTGCTTGTCGGGAGCAAGTGAAGTGTCATAATTTGAACCAGTGCTGTAACCGTAATATTTATACTGATATTCCTGATTAAAGAATTCATTATAAACTTTGAAGAAGTAGTATTTGTACTCTGCAAATGAAATATGTTCGTCTTTAACATAGCCAACCTGAGCCATTGACTGCAAAACGCCAGCGTAATCGAGGATTCCGCCTAAGCAGGAAATGCCGATAGCTGCAACAAGAACAATAGCTACAACTTTCTTAACTATTGAACGAGCTGCGGTTTTCTTTTCGATGTTCTTTGCGTTTTTCTTAGCGGCTTTTGCAAGACGCTCTTTGCGTTCTTTACGGTACTGTTCCGCTTTGTTCTGATTATTATCAGCCATAATTTTCATCCTTTTCCTATAGTCTTTGCTGTATATACAGCATAACAAGTATATTGTAAACTATTTCTCTTTTTTTTACAAGTGTTTTTTTGAAATCTATTGAAAGTTTACAAATAAAATATTGATATTGACACGAATTTTTCTCAATGATAAAATATTTATGGAAGGATGATACATATGTTGAAAGAAAACAAGAATTTTATAAAACCAGATAAAGGCTCAACCACTGCACCAGACCACATTATGCTCAGCTTTTGCGGTGATGCAAAAAAGCAGATGGCTGTTTCGTGGCGAACAGATGCCGAAAGCAAAAACGGCTATGTGCTTTATCACGAAGAGGGCAAAGAAGCAAAGAGGGCAGACGCTGTATGCCGTGTGATTGAAAGCGATATTGATGTAAGCAAGTTTAACACTTCTTGCCTTAAAGATTTAAAGGCGGGCACAAAGTATTATTACACCTGCGGAAATGACAGCTACCGAAGTGAGGAGTATTCTTTCACAACGGAGGAGGAAAACTGCACATCTTTTAAATTTATGGTTATTTCTGACCAGCAGGTTGGCGACCCGTGGGAAAATCCTGATTACACACCTGTTACGCAGATGCTTCAAAACGCACTTAAAAGAGATCCCGATATAAGGTTCATTCTCACAGCAGGGGATAACTGCGATGACGGGCAGAACGAGCTTCAGTGGAACGGTATGTTTGGCGGCTTCAAGGGCGTGATTGAATCTGTGCCATATATGATGACAACAGGCAATCACGATAACCGTGGATTTAAGGAATATCTGCCGTATCCGCCAAAGGGCAAGTTTTATCTTGACCATGCAGATTTTTTTGATGAACAGTTTAAATTTGCTTACCCTCAGAACGGACCGAAAGGATTTGAAACAGAGAATTATTCTTTTGATTACGGCAATGTTCACTTTTGCATTATGGGCATCAATGAGCCACAAAAGGTGGGCGACTGGGCAGAGGAAGATATAAAAAATTCAGATAAAAAATGGAAGCTTGGCACATATCATTTTCCAATTTATCCTGCCATTCCCGAGGGTCAGAATGATGACGGCTATCCGTGGTTGAGAAAGGCGGTTGAATCCCTTGACCTTATTTTTGAGGGACACGAGCATTCTTTTGCAAGAACATATCCAATCCGTGATGATGCAATGTTTGAAAAGCCCTCGCAAGGTACAATTCATTATCAGTGCGGTAACGGCTCTGGTGGTAGGCACGCAAACGAAAGAAAAATGTGGCACACCGCTTTTTATACTCAGGAGGAGGGTGTGGCTGTTTATGCCCTTGTTGAGGTTAACGAAAACAAAATCAAGGTAACAACAATGCTTGACGACGAGCGTGTGGCAGATGTTTTGGTGATTGATAAAGATGCGGACTCAATTTCACCTGCATCGCTTCCGCCTGTTTATTATGACACAAAAATGGCATATAAAGGCTCCATGCCCCATATCTGCGCCCGTGGCACAAGGTGTGAATTGAAAGACGGCATATGGTATGCTCCTTTTGCACCACTTGCCCAGTATATTGGTGCAAAAGTTGAGAAGTCAGAGGGTGAAGTGCTGATAGAGATGTTTGACATCACTGCAATTTTTAAAGAGGGCAGCAGATACGCTTTGGTTGACGGTGATGATTTTGATTTGGGCGCAGAGGTTTATCGACTTAAAAATCAGCTGATGATGCCCGCACAAAAAGCAGGGGAGATTTTTGATATAAGATGCAAATATATTGAATATAACAATCTGCTTGATTTTGAAAGCATCCGTGAAGAATCACCGCTTTCAGAGCAACCGTAATCAAAATTTATGCGTTTTATGAATATATTTTTCCAATGAAACATTTTTGTTCTATTTAGGTATTGTAATTTGACTAAAAATTCTGTATAATATAAATGTCGTATGATGCGGAAGTAGTATGTTATATACTGTTTTTTCGTAAATATCCCTGATTATTCAGGGTGGAGGAGAATGAACATGCTTGGGAAATATGTTCGTGTGAAAGTAACTCATCCCATCAATTCCCACAACGCTGAAGAAAACATTACCTATAACCTTAACTTTGGTCAGGTTGAAGGCAGTAAGCACTTCAATTCCTCAGTAAAAGGGGCTTATATTATGGGTATAAGCCACCCTGTTCGCAGCTTTGATGGCAGAGTTATAGCGGTGCTGCACTATAAAGATAAAAATAGTGTTTACATAGTTGTTGCACCTAAGAGCACAAGATTTATTAACATTGATATTAAGTCGGCAATGGAATTTGCCCTTAAAAACAGAGATTATTCGTTGGATTGCCTTTATGAGCGTTCCTGTGGCGCAGTTGTTTTCAGAGAAATTGGAGGAATGACAAGATTCCTTTTAATCAAAAACAAACGAAGCGCACATTGGGGATTTCCGAAAGGTCATGTGGAGCAGGGCGAAACAGACCAGCAGACAGCTTATAGAGAAGTCCTTGAAGAAACGGGGATCAGAATTAACATTCTGCCCGATTTTGTTACAAAATCACAATACAGTATTCAGGGCAAGGTTGAAAAGAGCGTGAATATCTACCTTGCAACAACTGAGGATACTAACACAATAATCCAAAAAGAAGAAATTGAAGATTATGTTTGGCTCGGTTATGAAAAAGCAAAAACACGCCTTAAATTTGAGAATGATCACGCAATTCTTGATAAGGCAGTTGAATACATCGCAAAAAATAACCTGAAAGTTTGAGGAATGCAATGAATTTAGCACAGTCATTGGCTGCTCTCTGGAGCGGAAAAATGTCCGGTGAGCTTATAGCGTTTATAATATCACTTTTCCCTGTGCTTGAGCTCAGGGGTGGGCTTGTTGCGGCAACTTTTCTTGGTATTGACTGGTGGAAAGCATTTGCATATTGCTTTATCGGCAATATGCTCCCGATACCGTTTATTTTGCTTTTTATCAGAAAGGTTTTTGACTTAATGAAAAAGAAAAAGCCTCTTGATAAGCTTGTACATAAAATGGAAGAGAAAGCGGACAAGCACAGTGATAAAATCGAAAAATACAGTCTGCTTGGGTTGTTCCTCCTTGTGGCAATTCCACTGCCCGGAACTGGCGCATGGACAGGCGCACTGGTGGCGGCGTTTATGGATTTAAAAATCAGCCGAGCACTTCCTGTGATTGCAATAGGCGTTGTTGTGGCAGGCATTATTGTTGCAACAGTTTCTTACGGTGTGGCAGGCTTAGTAGGTTAATTAAAATCAAAATGGCTACGGATTTTCCGCAGCCATTATTTTTATATAAAAATAAGCATGGATTCTGAATTGTCAAAATCCATGCTTTTAATATTATCTGTTATCAGTCAGCAGATACCCAATAGCTGTTGCCATAAATATCTGTTACACGGTATGTTGCGCTGACATCGCTTGAGTTAAGCTTGAGGTTGATAAGTGAAAGACCACTCTGAGGAACAGTAATTGTTGAACCGAGAGTGTATGTTTCTGAATAATTACCGTCAAGGCTGTAGTAATCACAAAGAAGCTCAATCTTGTCGCCAGCTTTGATTTCGATGTTGCCCTTTGCCTGAACATCAATCTCTGCATCTTCATAAAGAGGATATGCACCTGTTACAATGCCGTCTGGGTTAGCCTTATCAAAGACAACCTGAAGATTTACAAACTGACCGTTAAGTCTTGCAGGGATTCTGCCAACTGTTTTCCAACTTCCGTCTGCCTGCTGAGTATCTGAAACAAGGTAGTATGCGCAAGCCTTGTTGTTTAATGTGAGCCATGTGCCGTCAAAGTCAAGAGCAATGCTGTTATCGTCCGCCCAGTCAAATGTGTTATCAAGACCCATGTCGATATAGCCGTTGCCATCTTTAACAAAAACATTCAGTTCAACTGTCTGAATAAGGTTCCATTCACTGTCGTCAAGTTCAAGAACTTTTTTGCCGTTTTTTTCTGTTGCAACAATGCGGGCAGGGTTGATGCAGTTCTTTGCAATATCTTTTGCATTCTCTGCAATTAGGTCAGTGTCAACCCAATCAAGCTCTGCTGGCATACTGCGTCCTGCAAAGCCAGTGAGAAGGCTTGCGAGTGAACCAACATCAAGTCCGCCAGAGGAAGAAGATGATGAACCGCCAAGTCCGCCTAAGATGCTGCCTGCAAGTGAACCGAGAGGTGATGAAGAAGATGATGACTGTGAGGATGAACCACCTGTTGCATTAGAAAGTGCGCCAGTTAAAAGGCTGCCTGCAAGTGAGCCGAGGGGCGATGAAGATGATGAGGATGAACCGCCACCGCCGAGCATTGCACCTGCAAGAGATGCAAGAGGTGAGGTTGATGTTGAGCCGCCGCCAACATATGACTGAATAAGTGAACCGAGGAGATCGCCGCCCATAGATGAAATATCAGGAATCTGTGAAGCAGAGCCTGCAATCTGTCCGCCATACTCAAGGCTTGCAAATGACTTGATGCACTTTGTGTATTCGTCATCAACGCCGATAGCTTCAAAAGATGCAACTGCACTCTTAACATTTGAAGTTGTTTCATAGGGGAAGAAAATGCTGAGACCGTTGCAGCGAGACATTGTTGATCTGTTATATTTAACACAGCCGTGAATTGCATTTTCAAGAGCCTTTGCCTCTTTAGTGCCTACACGCTGAGCCAGGTCGGCAAGGTCAACCTGATTGATTTTGTTCTGAGCGGAGAACTGACGAACACCAGCACGGGCATCAGAAACTTTTTTATAATCATTAGATGAAATGAGCTTGTTTGTTGATGTTGAGAAATCACGGAATGCTTCGGGGATAGTGCCAGCCATCTCTGCAAGGTCTGTGAGAGAAAGGGTGATTGTTGCACCAGCCTGTGAAGCGCAAGCTGCCTGATAATCATCAATGATTGTTTTGCCTAAATCAACTGTTGAGATTGATGTGTTGTTTGAAAGCTGAGTGAGCCAGTTTTTGTAGTACCAGCCTGTACCGGGTTCTGTTTCTTCTGAACCGATAAGGTAGTCTGCATAGTTACCGCAAACAAGAGCTGTTTCAAGTGTTGCCATAAGGCAGGCATCAAAGCCTATGAAATCAAAATCAACATTAGCAGATTTAAGTGCAGAGTTGAATTTTGAAAGGGGCATTGAAGAAGCTGATGGATGCTTTTCGTCATAGCCGTAGCCTGCAAGTGATCCTCCGCCGTGATCCCACAAAATAAGAATGTTGCGGTCTGCGGGGTATTTCTTATCGCAATATTTAATGAAGCTTGCAAGGTTCTGAGGGTCTGTCATTGCGGCAGTGCCCGCATCCTTTTCAAGGATTTTAAGTCCGCCTGTCTGAACCTTGAAAATCTGATTTTTTGATGAAGAAATGGAGCTGTTTTTCCACTGCTTGCATCCGCCTGTTTCAACAATAACATTAACTTTGTCAGAAATCTGTGCTGAAAGCATTTCTTTAAGGTCTTTTGTTGCCATGCCATATTTTGATTCAAGGTCTGTTCCGCACATATAAACCATAACTGTAACGGTGTCTTTACCGTTGCCAACAGGAGTATATTTCTTTGCACGGGCAAGCTTTGAAACAGAGTAGTCTGGCTTTGAATAAGAAGCGTAAGAAGCACTATCAGAGTAAGAAGATGTTCCAACATTGTTTACATGAGCTGACGGGTCGCCCATATCGGTGAGAAGTCCACCGCCACCCATCTTTTTGAAAACAAACATTATTACAAGAACAATAGCCGCAATAATGAGAATTTTCTTTAAGCTGAGCTTTTTGCCTGAGCCGCCGCCGAAAACAGGAATGGGAGAAGATGCACGACCTGATGAGCTGGATGGCTTTCTTCCGCCAGAGCCAACGGGGCCTGAACTGCCAACACTGTGGTTAACATGAACATCAGCAGAGCCGCTGCCTACCTTTTTCTCTCGGCTGTGTGGTCTTTGATTCTGATCCATATTTACACATCCTTAATTAAAAATTTTTATGAGTTTTTTTATTGCAACGCCTGCGCCAGCCGAAGCCGCACAAAGCATTGCTATTTTTACGGGAATCATATTGTCGGCATCCCAGATATATCTGAAACCGCTAACAACATTTTTTCCGCATAAATCAAAGTAAGTGAGAAATTCTGTTTCATAGCTTCCATCTTCATAAACTGTGATAACACGAACGCCTCTGTTTTTATCCCCATAGCATCTGAAAGAAGCACAGGAGCTTTGAATGAAATCTATGCCGTCAACCGTAGCGGTGAAGCAGTTAAGGTGGTCATGACCAAAAACAACCGCTTTAATATCGCCGCACTGTTTCATTGCGTCAAACTGAAAAGTATCTTTGCTCACAACGCTTGGGTATTCACCCATAACGCCGTTACATTCCTCTTTCAGCTTATAATATTTTCCGTCAGAGCCTTTCACTCCGTGCTTTTTATCACATTCTTCAATAAGCTGGAGCGTTTCAATAAGCGGAATATGCTGAAACATAATTGACGGAACAGGCTTTCCACCGTTTTCATTTTTTAATTCTTCGCTTTTGTTTTTGTACCATTCCACAGCATTTTCTTTAACATAGCCAAAGACTTTATCCTGCTCATGGTCGAGCCACGAAGAGTCAAGCATCCACAGGTTGAATTTTATTTCATCACTGTTTTCGCCGTAAATGGGGATATTGTATGTGTCGCAGTCAAGACCGTTGTTTTCGTTATTAAGCCCAACGCAACAGCTGTATGTGCGATAAATATCCGCCTGCTCGTCCTTGGTGATTTCGTTAAGATCATCGTGGTTGCCATAAATCATGGCAAAGGGGATTTTACGCTTCTCAATTGGTGCAAGCAGGTGATTCAGCGCAACTTTCATTCCCTCGTATTCGTCATCTCTTGTTTTAACCTTGATTTTGTTGAGGGGATGAAGATCACGCAGGTGATTGCCCATAATGTTGTCGCCTGTGAGAACGATTAAATCGGGATTCACCCTGTCATATGCAACATCAAGCATATGGAGCATTGTTTTGCGGACATACTGAATATCCTGCGCATCGCTCACCTGTAAAATGGTGAATTCTTTATTTTTAAATCTGAATTTCATATTATTCGCTGACTGTTTCTGCAACCTGCATTGCCTCTTCGTGAGCCTTGTTAATCTGATTTGCCATCATTGTGCGGCGTTCGTTAAGCTCACGGTACATTCTGTCTCGTGTATTCTTATCAACCTTGTACCAGAACATAGGAATCATACTTGAAAGCACAAGGAAAGCGGGGATGATAGTTGCCATTGCAAAAATCCATTTCTGTGCGCCAAGTGGCTGTTCTCTGCCCTCGGTGTATGCTGTCTGGTCGTAGTGAATCCATTTTTTATAAAGTGGCTGCAAAATGCCGTTGATTCTTGCAGGAATCTTGCACATAAGCGAGCTTGCGGCAGAGAGAGTTGCCTCGTTTCTGTATCCGCATTTCCACTCGATGTAGTCGTTGCATTCGTTGCCGATTTCTGAACCTGAAATGCTCTTTACACCCCAGAAGCAGGCATAGATAATCTCCCACAAAGCGGTAACGGGGAGCATTGGTATTCTGCCCTGGAAGAAGTATTTGCCGTTCTTTGTTTTGAATCCCAAACCGTAGAAGAAAAGGGGAATGTAGAAGCTCTTTGCAAACACCTGACTTATCATATAAAGAGATTTTGTTGAGAATTTTGCGGCAAGCTGATTATACTTTGCAAAGCCGATTGGCTCAAAGAAGAATGAGGGGATACCTGCAATTGTTTCAAATGTGGTCATGTTAAGAACCTGACGGTAATAATCGTTGGTTGTAAGACCTGTGCCGAATGAGCCGAGGGCATTTGAAAGCATATACATAAGAACCGGTTTGTTTGTGAAAACAATTTTAAGGCTCTCTGTAATCTTCTGTTTCTCAATGCGCTGGTGAACACGCTCTTTGGCAATGGTTGTGTACCACGATACAATAAGACCTGAAAGGATAGTTGTAACGGGGCCGACAATCATAAGTGATTTTTTAATAAGAATATCAGTTGATTTTGTTGATTTAACAAGGCCGTTCTTTATGAAGTCAAGCATAAACTCAACAAGCAGGTCGGGCAGTCTTGAATAAATAATGCTGAAATAGCTTGAAATTGCAAGAAGCCTTCGCCTGTCTGACGGGTAGGGGGTGATGGTGGAAATGTATCCGCCGATAGCAACATTTCTGAAATTGCCCAGCATCTCGATTGCCATATCAATCAGTGAGAATGCAACGAATTTTGGAATAGAGCTGAAATTATCAACCTGTGCCTGTGAAAAGATAACGGGAAGAAGCCAGTAAATTGTGGCAACGATTGCGTAGGGGATACCGCCTGCAAACATATAGGGGATGAACTTGCCCCAACGGGTACGGGTTTTTTCAATAACTGCGCTGACAATGAAGTCATCCACAATATCCCATATACCGCCGATTACATTATAAATCGACTGAAGAGGCAGGCTGATTTTAAGAATACTGTCGTTAAAAAGGTCTTTGTGTCCGTCAATGTTAAATCCACGGCTTCCGTCAAAGAACATATAGCCGAGAGTTTCTTTTCTTTGAATAACTCGTCTGTCAACGTCAACAAGCTCTTTAAGCTGGTCATTGACCTTTTTCAGCTCTTCGGCTTCGCTGGTGATTTTTTCTTTAATATCCATAAATCTGCACCTCCCCGATTACTTTCTTTCCATGGCTTTTTTAAGAGCCTCTTTCTCTTCCTGTGCGGCTTTGGCTCTTACTTCGTCCTGCATCTTTGTCAGTGCTTCAACCATTCTCTTACGGATTTCAAGCTCACTGACACCGTTTTCAACCATTTTGAAATATTCATCACTGGGAAGTCCGCCAATAAGGCAAAGTGTGTGTTTTATTTTTAATCCTTTTTTAGCAAGGTAAAGGTTATAAACAAGAAGCACTGCAATAAGACCTATGTAAACAAAAATGCCAACACCGAGCTTGCCTGTTTTATAAGCGGGGAGGGATTTGCTCACATCTGAAAAAGCAAATGTTAAAGCTGAACCGATTGCGGAAAGGAGCATTATCATATTAAGAATGAAATTTCTCTGTTTGCCGTGAGGCCCTAAAGACATTACAAGGCAACCGAGACAAACAAGAATCATCACAACTGAAAGAAGAAGCAACACGATTGAAACGGGGAAAACATCACCTTTTGTTATTCCACTAAAAAGTGCGCCAATATCTGCCTTTGAGATAAAATTGTAAATGTCAATAGCGGTTACTTTTTTGCTCCCGTCAAAAATACAAACAGGGAGGAAAAGACCTGCAATTGGCAAAAGCGACAGCACAATTCTGATAATCGCAGGCGCTGAGCCAAAGAATGCCGCCTTTGCCCTGTCAATAGAGGGTTGGCTCTTTGCGTGCTCAATCTCTGCTTTTTCTGATTCTGCAAGCAAATTTTCGTTTGAGTTGTAATAAACAAGGTTTACATGACAACCGGGGCATTCAGGTCGCCAATCGTATATATGCAGCTTTCTGCCGCATTTGGGGCAATTCGCCATAAAATAACCCTCCATTTTAAATAATTGCATACTTCAGACATATTTTAACAAATAACAAATAATAAAGCAACAGTTTTTTCACTAATTGTTGATATATACAAATTTGCGTGATATAATTAGCCAAAAAAGTCGAAATGAGGATGTTTATATGAGTTATACTCCCTGCATAATAATCCCCGGCATCGGGCAGTCAAAAATGGAACTGCTGGATAGCGAGGGTAAAAAAATAAAAATGGCTTGGCAGCTTGATGTTGACACAGACGCTGTTATTAAAAAGCTCAAGTTCCCAATGATAAGGTCAATTCTTTTAAGGCATGACCTTGGACTTTGCAAAAGAATGGAAGAGGTTGTAAAAGATATTGTTGACCCAATCGCCACAAAGCAGGATGGCACAATGAAAAACAATGTGCGTGTTGTGGATTACCCCCAGAGCCTTGCAGAATGCACAGAGGCAGAGCGTGGCTACATATACAGAATGGTGCCCGTTCAGCATTTAAGTGATGTGATTAAAGAAGAGAATATGTATTTCTTTGCATTCAATTCTTTTGGTTCGCCGTATAAAATTGCATCTGACCTTAACGATTTTATTAAAATGGTTAAGGCAAAGCATAACTGCGATAAAGTTAATCTTATCCCCATAAGCCTTGGCGGTGCAATGTCTGTTGCATATCTTGACGCTTACGGCTACAAGGATATTAAAAGAATAATGTATATCGTGCCTGCACTTCAGGGAACACCAATTATTTCATCACTTATTGATATGGATATTGATGTTGAAAATGCCCTTTCACTGGTTAGATTTATGTTCCCTCGCTCAACAGCCGATATGCTTGAAAAGATTATGGGTCTTATCCCTAAAAAGCTTGGCGAAAAGCTGATTATTTCTGCATTCAAGGCTCTTAATGAAGCTGTTGTGCTTCCTTGCGGAAATATGTGGGCAACTATTCCACCCGAAAAATATGAGGCACTTTCAAAGAAATATCTTTGTGATGAAAAATTCTCAGAGCTTAAAGAGCAGGCAGACAGATATTATAAAGCACAGGCAGCGTTCCCCGAGAATGTTATAAAGATGAAAGAAGACGGCGTTGGATTTTTCTGCGCAGTTGGCTACGGACTTCAGCTTATGCCGATAGTTAAAACAGATATGAGTTCAGACGGTGTTATCAACACATCATCTGCATCTTTAGGTGCAGAGCTTGCACCTATGGGCAAAACCCTTGATTTAGAGGGCAGGGACAGTAGATATATTTCACCAGACGGAATTGTTGACGCTTCAAAGAGTATTCTTCCCGACACAGTATGGTATTTCAAAGATCAGTTCCATGACGGCATTGCGTATAACGATCAGGCACTTAATGTTGCGGCAAAGGTTCTTTCAGACGATAGCTTTACCTCTGTTTATTCAGACCCCAAATATCCAAGATATGGCGTGAAGCAGGATAACAGAAAAAAATAAAAGGAGCGTATTATGGCTAAACATTACACAACATATAAAGTTGGCAAATTTCCTCAGCTCACAAGAGAAGTTTTCACTTGCGATAACGGCTTAAATTCAGACAACATCAAAATTGTTTGCTTTGATAATAACGGCATTCTTTTTGCAGGGACAGACAAAGGTCTTGCAATGCTTGAAAGTGATAAATTTGTAAGCGTTCCCGAATGTGGAGAAAAGCAGATTTCTGCTCTTTTCTTTGATAAAGATAATAATATGTATGTTGGTCTTGGCAAAGACTTGCTTATTTTTAAAAATGGTAAGGTTGCAGATTCTATTACATTTTCATCCTCAGTTGTTGCACTTGCACAGGGCGAGGATGACGGCTTATGGATTCTTACAAAAACTGTTCTTTATAAAAGACTTAAAAATGAAGCTGAATGGGATATAAAAATTGGTGTTCCCGGTGAGGGCAAGTGCCTTATTCCTTATAAAAACGGCAGAGTTTATGTTGGCACAGCTGATAACGGACTTTATTCACTTGTTGGTAAGCGTTGGCATTGGTGTGAATTAAAAGCAGAAACAACTGACCTTTTAAGCGACACTGTCAACTGCCTTTATGCAGACCCTATGGGCAACATTTGGGCAGGTACAGATAAGGGAATGTGCGTTCATGATGATAATGATTACTGGCTCACATCCAAAACAATTCCATCACTTCCCTCAGCATTTATTAACGATATTGCTATTGAAAAGAATGGCGACAAATATTTTGCCACATCAACTGGTCTTGTTCACCAGCATAACGGCAGACTTTCTTATTACGGATATAAGCGTTGGCTCCCAAGTCAGAATGCTCTTTGCGTTGCGATTTCTGTTGACGGCAAAATCTGCGTTGGCACAGACTCAGGACTTAGCGTGTTCACATGGAACATGATGACTCTTGAAGAAAAGGCAATTGAATTAAGAAAAATCACAGAGAAATATAATGTGAAAAAAGACGGTTATGTGCTTGCAAGAATCCTTGAACACGAGGGAGTTGTTTCACTTGACGAGGGCTATGTTGACTCAACTGATAATGACGGACACAGAACGGGACTTTACACCGCTGCCCTTTGCTTTGAATATGCCTGCACAAAAAATGAAGAAGTAAGAGCGATGGCAAAGCGTTCACTGCTTGCTATGATAAAGCTCGTTGAGATTACAGGAATCAAGGGCTTTGCCGCAAGAGCTATTCGCTACGAGGATGAAGTCGGCTACGGCACAGGTGCAAGGCACGAATGGCATATCAAAAAAGATGCAGAGGGCAATCAGCTTGAATGGCTTGGCGAAACATCATCTGACGAAATGGTTGGCCATTTTTATTGCTACGCAAATTATTTTGACCTTGTGGCAGATGATGAAGATAAAGAACTTATTAAAAAGGTAGTTTCAGAAATTCTTGACCATATTATAGAGAATAATTTCCGCCTTGTGGATAAAGACGGCGTTCCCACAACATGGGCAAACTGGAACCCCGACCTTTTAAACAATGACCAGAAATGGATGTATGAAAAAGGCACAAATTCATTGCAGATGCTTACATTCCTCAAGGTTGGCTATCACATCACAGGGGATGAAAAATACGAAAAGGTTTTCAGATACCTTGCAGACGATAAGCATTATGCAATGAACCTTATGCAGTATCGTATTCTTGACGGTCATCTTTGCCACATTGATGATAATCACGATTTTCTTATGATTTCACTTCTTATGAGATACACAACTGACCCTCAGCTTCGTGCGATTTTCTCAATGGGTCTTTCTTATCACTGGAATGATGAAAAGGCAGAGCGTAACGCATTTTATAATTTTGTTTACGGTGCTTCCACAGGCGAAATGTTTGATGCAGATGAATCAATTGACGAGCTTGTTGATTATCCTATGGATCAGATTGCGTGGTCTCTTTATAACAGCCACCGCCCAGACCTTGAATGGGATATGACCCCTGTAGAAATGGGTATGATTCCTCAGCTTGTTTCACCCTTGAGCGCACACGAAAGAAGAATTATTGATAATGACTGCAACCGCTTCATTGCAGACAGCGGTGTTGTTGGATACGCTGAAAAAGTATTGGGCGAGTCATCTGACCCCACAGCATATAATGTATTCCCAAGCACAGGCAACGATAAGGGTATGGAGCTTCGCCCATGCACAAACTTCACTCATCCTTATTGGTTTGCAAGGTATCACGGAATTATTGAAGAGGCGGAATAATCTCTTTAATGATAAATTTATATTTTAAGAGGAGGATATTATGGTAAACCTGTCAGCAAAAATCACAGCTTTATTTATGGCACTTTTCTTTGCACTGTCGGGCGTTAATCCGTCAGTTATCAATTACACGGAGGGCACACCTATTCAACCTGAAAAGAAAGAGTATTGCTTCGATAACAGCGGTATTCTTATTGGCGGATATTATTCAAGAGAAGATGAGCTTCAGTATTGCGAGGATGCAGGTATTGAGTTTATCGTTGCAGGCTCAGTTAATAAGCAGTATCTTGACACAGCCGAAAAATATGGCGTTGGCATTATTGCATCAAACTATAATCTTCCATATTGCTATGCCAATATGACAGACGATGCAACACAGAAATATGTTGATGCAGACCCTGCCGATTATAAAGACCATCCCGCTCTTTGGGGCGATAATGTTATTGACGAGCCGTGGTCAGATGTTTATGGCAATGTTGGCAAAAGCGTTGACGCATATTATAGCAAATACGAGGGCAAAATCCCCTTTGTTAATCTCTTTCCCTCATATGCGGCGGCAGACCAGCTGACCGAATTTGACACTTTTAGCTTCGGCAAAAAAATCTTTTCTCCATTCTCAGACCAGTTCACAGATGTTGTGAGCCGTTATAAGAGCTACACTTCAGATTACATCAACACAGTTGCAACAGATTACATTTGCGTTGATATTTATCCATACAGAATTGTGCAGGAAAGCAACGGCAAAACAACTAAATCAACTGACCAGAACTGGATTCGCAACCTTGACATTCTTGCAGAGGCTTGCCGAGAAACAGGCAGAGATTTGTGGGTTATTCCGCAGTCCGCAGGTCTTACAAAAGACGGCGCAGAGGGCAAGGATATGCGTTGGTGCGATGAGGTTTCAGACATCAGCCAGCAGGATTATGCTTCACTTGCATTTGGTGCAAAGACGATTATCTATGGACTTTATGGCAGAGATGGTTGGTGGGACACTGACTCTCATATGATTGGTGCAGACGGCAAACCTACCGACACATATTATGCTGTTAAAGAGGTTAACGATTATATTAAGCTCTTTAAAGAGGAGTTTGGCAAATACGATTATAAGAGCACATATCTTATGAACACAATCGGCTCGGCTGGCTTCACAAGGGGCAGACTTAACTGCGAGGTTTTATCTGAAAGAGGTAATGTTAAATCTCTCAATCATCTGCTTGTTGGCACATTCGCAGGCGAAAACGACAGCAAGGCTTATGTAATTGCAAATATGGAAGAGCTTAACAAAGAAAAGAATGCAAAGTTCACATTTGATGTTCCAAAGGGTAAAACTGCAACTGTTTATTATCAGAATGAGGTTAAGACCTACACAAAGAGCTTCAAAATGGAGCTTAACGCAGGCGGCGGAGCATACATCACAGTTAAATAATGCCATACAAAAAACAAGGAATCTGAATGAATCAGGTTCCTTGCTTTTTTATTCATCAACAAATCAGTATTTTGAGAAATTCGCACAATATTTTAATTTGTGATTGAAAAATAAAGGCGATTATTGTATAATATTGTTGTATCTTTTAATAAATTGGAGGATAAAACTATGGATAATAATGTAAGACCCGATTCAATGAAAAGAATCAACACACCCGAGCTTGCAAAAGCATTTATTGATGAGCAGGTTGAGGCTATTAAAGCACAGGTTGGCGACAAAAAAGTTTTACTCGCACTTTCAGGCGGCGTAGATTCTTCAGTTGTTGCAGCACTTCTCATCAAAGCTATCGGCAAACAGCTTGTATGTGTTCATGTTAACCACGGACTTCTCCGTAAAGGCGAGCCCGAGCAGGTTATAGAGGTTTTCCGCAATCAGATGGATGCAAACCTTATTTATGTTGACGCAGTTGACCGCTTCCTTGATAAGCTTGCAGGTGTTGCAGAGCCTGAAAAGAAGAGAAAGATTATCGGCGAAGAGTTCATCCGTGTGTTTGAAGAAGAAGCAAGAAAACTTGATGATGTTGATTTCCTTGCACAGGGAACAATTTATCCCGACATTCTTGAAAGTGATGGCGTAAAGGCTCACCACAATGTTGGCGGACTTCCCGAGGACATTCACTTTGAAGGACTTGTTGAGCCTGTTAAGCTCCTTTATAAGGATGAGGTTCGTGTTGTTGGTAAAGAGCTTGGACTTCCCGATAATATGGTATATCGTCAGCCGTTCCCAGGTCCTGGACTTGGTGTTCGTTGCACAGGCGCAATCACAAGAGACAGACTCGAGGCAGTAAGAGAGTCAGACGCAATTCTTCGTGAGGAATTTGCAAAGGCAGGACTTCAGGGTGTTGTATGGCAGTATTTCACAGCTATCCCCGATATGAAGTCAACAGGTATCAAAGACGGAAAGCGTTACATGGGCTGGGCAGTTGTAATCCGTGCAGTCAACACAGTTGATGCAGTTGTTGTAACAGTTCCCGAGCTTTCAATGTCTCTGCTTTTCAAAATCCGTGATAGAATCGTTAAAGAAGTTCCCGGTGTAAACCGTGTTCTCTTCGATATGTCTGAAAAACCCATCTCCACAATCGAGTGGGAATAATAGCTGAAACCCCGAAAAGCCTTGATAATACTGGACTTTTGAGTTCTGAAAACAGCTTTCGGCAACATTTTGGCAACATCTGAATTATTCTAAATAAAAAACTAAGAGCTATCTGATTTTTAAGTCAGGTAGCTCTTTGTTTTATTTACTTGTTTCACAGAACAAATTTCCAAGTTGATTAGTTTGTATATATAGTTGTGTATGGCTACCACTAATGCTATTGATACTCATAGATTTCATCGAAGAATCTAAAAGACCTAAAGATATTAGTCTATCAGCTTGATATGCAAGACACTGCATAGTATCAGAAATTTGTTTGTTGTATATATCAAATAATAATTTTATATCAGAAACAAACATACGCGAAGTAACCTCTGATAATTCGCAGAAAGTATCCCAATTTATTTGTTCTTCAATATAAGCTCGATAAAAACGTGCTAATATTTCTGATTTTTTTAAATCAACATTTGAGTTTAATATTATCAGTACTCGCCCCAATTCTTCTTCTGCAAACTTTGAATTACTATTAAGATGGTCTTTGTATTTTTGTAGTTTAGCCGGAGCGATTGATTTCTCGTTGAATGTATTAATAAATTTAATTGTCTGTTTCAATAAGTTTCTATCATGTAAATTTTGAGCAGTTTTACCTAGTCCAACTAAAACGCTAACAATGGGTACACTCTTAAAAACGCCATCATCTAAAAGACTATCAATACCCAATTCAGCCATTTCAACGCAAGCATCACTCAAGGTTGAATCAAACAATGTTGTTTCAAATGCAGGAACTATTTTATCCATGGTTATACTCCTTATAAAAATTAATCTTTGAACGATTCTATCATCTTATCACTAAGTTTTTGAGAGGGTAATTTGACAAATCCGCTGTCTATATCAAACTTTGGATAGTTGTAGCGCCACTTATCATAATCATCTTTGGTGATTTCACCGTTATGATATTTCTGTGCTTCGTTATACCATGCCGTGAAATTCTCATCTAACGAGATATACGACATTCCCCTGTTTTTATCGAGAGAAATACATATTTCACCGTCAATTTTATTTATTTTAAATCCGTAAATATCTTCTAATGCGAAAAGAGTATGCATAAGTCCAAGCTCTGTGTCAATATCAGGAACATTCAACGCCCTTGTTGAAACATCTAATATATTGGCAAGTTCCTCTGTTAAATTTGACTTTGGTGTTCTTTTTCCCGATTCATACTGTGCCATACGAATATCGGCTGTCTTTTCCGGGAAGCCGACAAGCGTGCCGAGATATTTCTGCGTCATTCCACGCAGGTTACGAATAAAGCGAATTCTTTCACCGATAGCCATTATTATCACTCCAAAGTTAATTAAGTACATTAAGTATAACATATATGTTTAGTATTCGTCAAGACAACTAAAACAAAAAAGTTTAATATTTTTACAGAAAGCCACTTGACATAAACAAATTTGTTTAGTATAATAGCGATATATTAAACATATTTGTTTAATATAAATAATAGAGAAAGGAGGAAATTCACATGGCAAGCAACAATTTTTTGAGGGTCGATGATGTGGCAAAAGAATTAGATGTTTCAATATCCTACGCATACAAACTCGTAAGGCAGTTGAATAAAGAATTGGAAAGCAAAGGCATAATCACAGTTTCAGGTCGTGTAAATAAAAAATATTTCATGGAACGTATGTGCTATGGTTCGCAAACAGATACAGCAGAAAGGAGATAATAAAATGGCTGTTTACAAAGACGATTCAACCAATACCTGGCGGTCAGTGTTTCGATACACTGACTGGCAGGGCAACAAAAGGCAAACACAAAAGCGCGGCTTTAAAACGAAGCGTGAGGCTCAGGCCTGGGAAAGAGAGCAGCTTAATAAGTCAAAAGCGGATCTTGATATGTTATTTGAAAGCTTCGTAGAAATCTATTTTGAAGATGTAAAAAGCCGTATTAAAGAAAACACATGGCTCACCAAAGAGCAAATCATCAAAACAAAAATTTTGCCGTATTTTCAAAGCAAAAAAATATGCGATATACAGCCTAAAGATGTTATCGCATGGCAAAATAAAATGATCAACCATAAGGATGAAAAGGGAAATCCATATTCGCCCGTATATCTTAAAACATTGCATAATCAGCTCAGTGCGATTTTTAATCACGCAGTAAAATACTATGGCTTAAATGCAAATCCTGCGGCAAAAGTCGGAAATATGGGTAAATCCAAAAACAAAGAAATGCAGTTCTGGACACAGGAAGAATACCGTAAATTCGCTGATGTAATGATGGACAAGCCCCGATACTATTACGCATTTGAAATGCTGTACTGGTGCGGTGTTCGTGAAGGTGAGCTGCTGGCTCTTACTCCTGCTGATTTCGATTTCAACAAGGGAACGGTTTCCATCACAAAATCATTTCAGCATCTGAAAGGGCGTGATGTTATCACTGATCCGAAAACGGCAAAAAGTAATCGAGTGATAAAAATGCCTGATTTTCTTGTAGAAGAAATACAGGACTATATCAATCAGCTTTATTATGTAGAGCCACATGAAAGACTGTTTGAACTGACGAAAAGCGGATTGAACAAGGAAATGGAACGAGGTTCCACTCTTGCGGGAGTAAAGCGTATAAGAGTTCATGATCTTCGCCATTCACACATTTCTTTGCTTATTGAAATGGGATTTTCGGCTGTGGCAATAGCATCCCGTGTCGGGCATGAAAGCATTGATATTACCTATAATTACGCACATTTATTTCCGTCAACGCAAAGTGAAATGGCAGACAAATTAAGTGATTTAAGAAAGGAAACATTCTGATATGTCAACAAAATATGTAGATAATCATAATCGTTTAAGAAGCATTACTGTGGGATTTCGGGTATCACCTGAAGAAAATAAAGCACTCAACGCTGCTGTTAAAATTTCCGGACTTCAGAAGCAGGAATACTGTTATCGCCGCTGCCTTGAGCGTGATATTGTTGTTCAAGGTAATCCGAAAGTATATAAGGCTCTGCGAGATCAGCTTGCCGCTGTGCTCGATGAATTAAAGCAAATCAATAACGCAAGTGAAACAAGTGATGAACTGCTTGAAATAATAAAGTTAATCACAGTTACACTATACGGTATGAAAGAGGAAACATAATGATTGATGAAAAAGAAAAGACCGTCCTTAATTCATCTGTTGGCGCAGATGAAGGACAGTCAGTCTCTAAAAGCAACTTTAGTATAGCAGAAAATAATGTCGAATGCAATACCCAAAAGAAAACTTTAGAGGAACTTACAAGAGAGTTTAAACGAATTAACAATCCGAATTTTCTTCCAACTATTGCAATGACAGAGCTGTATGAAAATGTTTACGAAAGTAAGCCTGCGATAATCGATAAACTCCTTTTTCCGGGAACATATATTTTCGCAGGCGCACCTAAATTAGGTAAAAGTTTTCTTATGGTACAGATAGCTTATCATGTCGCAACAGGTCTTCCGTTGTGGGATTTCAGCGTTAAAAAAAGTGCCGTTTTATACTTTGCACTTGAAGATACTTACGCAAGATTACAGCAGAGATTATTTAATATGTTTGGCGTTGAAAGTACTGAAAATCTGTTTTTTGCAGTGTCGTCAAAGCAAATCGGCGGTGGCCTTAATGAACAAATCAGATGGTTTATTCGGGAACATCCCAACCTCGGATTGATTATTATTGACACCCTGCAAAAGGTTCGTGAATCGTCGGGAGAAGGTTACAGTTACGCAAATGATTATGAAATAATTGCAAAAATAAAATCTATTGCAGACGAATTCGGCATCTGTATAATCACCGTTCATCATACCAGAAAACAGCACGCAGATGATAAATTTGATATGATTTCAGGCACTAACGGATTGCTTGGTGCGGCTGACGGAGCGTTCCTTTTACAGAAAGAAAACCGCACTTCAAATGCCGCAACTCTTGCTATTGCAGGGCGTGATCAACAGGATCAAAAACTCTATTTAAACCGAAATCCCGAAACATTATCTTGGGATTTGGAACGGGTTGAAACCGAATTATGGCAGTCCCCTCCCGATCCTTTTCTGGAAGAAATAAAGAAATTATTATCTGAAAATAACGGTGCATGGAGCGGAACGGCAACACAATTAAGAGAGCAAATTGCAACGGAATTAACTCCGATTTCAATCTCAATGAAGTTGAATATTCTCTCATCACGACTGAAAAATGACTACAAGATCAGCTACGAACGCATACGGAATCACAGCGGAAGGTTAATAAAATTATCCTTAATCGAACCTTCCTCGTGACAACTGTGACAACCGTGACACCCTATAACACACCTCTCATAAGTCGTCACAGGTGTCACGGTTGTCACGCAAGCCGAATTTATTGCTGTCTTTTATAGCGGTAAATTTGGCTTGAAGCGTTGTCCGCAGACAGCGCAACGCCCCGTCGGAGACCGCAACAGCATCTTTTGACGGATACAATCTGTCGAAAGTGCTTTTGCGTTACTTTTGACAAAAGTAACAAAACCGTTTATCGGTTAAAATTTATATAAAAGAAAGGTTAGATTTTTATAAGGCGATCAATAAGCATAATGGTTGGCAAGGGATCGGTCAATCACAACAGCAGAAAGTTCAATGCGAAGAACACAGATCCCGAACGCAGTGGACTGAATATTGAATATTGCAACGAGCCGATAAAGAAAGTTTATCACAGACTTTTTGATGAAGCTCTGAAAAAATATAATGATAAGCAAACCCGTAATGACAGAAAAATAGAAAACTATTACGAGAAAATCAGAACGGGCAAGCAAGAAAAACGGTTTCATGAAATCATTGTTCAGGTCGGTGATATGGACAATATGAATTGCCTGTCCGAGAACGGTGAGCTTGCAAAAAACATACTTAATGAATACTATAACGGGTTCCAAAATCGCAATCCTAATCTCTGTGTTTTCTCCGCTCATATGCACCTTGATGAGTCAACCCCGCACCTGCATATTGACTTTGTTCCGTTTACAAACGGCAGTAAACGGGGACTTGAAACGAGAGTTTCTTTGAAGCAGGCATTAGCAAATCAAGGCTTTATCGGCAGCGGAAAACACGACACCGAATGGAATCAATGGGTACTTTCCGAGAAGAAAGAGCTTGCGAAAGTTATGGAAAAATACGGTGTTGAATGGGAACAGAAAGGAACGCATGAGGAACATTTATCCGACTACGATTACAAGAAAAAGATGCGTTCTGAGGAGGTTTCTCAGCTTGAATCTGAAATCAAATCCAAGAAAATTAAGTCAGAACTTCTTTCAAAAAAGATTGAGCATCTTACCGAAACAGAAGAACAGATAACTCAAATTTCAAAAAAATTTGACGAAGAAGAGGAATATCAACTTCCCGAACCTCCGCCTATCATGTCAGCCAAAACATATAAAACGAAATACGCAGAACCGCTTATAGCTAAGCTGAAAAGTCTTGTAAAAGAAGTAATTGTAAGATATATGAATGCTAAAAAAGATTTTGACAGGTGGCGTATTGCAAATATAAAACTTGCCGATGAGAATGACCGATTGTATAAAGAAATTGATCGGCTTAAAGAGGATATCGGGTTTTATAAAAAGCAGTTCAGCGACTATAAGTTCCTGCGAAAAATTATCGGAAGCCGAAAGGTTGATGAGATTTTGACACAGGCAAAGGCATCTAAAAATCACAGCAAAACACACATCCGATAGAGTCTTTTAAAGCAAAAATATTCGGTCAGCAAAGAATAATGCGGTGCTGTTATTTAAGCGAAAATAAAAAAATAATCGTCAAAAACAGCACTGTATCGGTACATAAAAATGAAAGAAAGGAAAACAAATATGCAAAGAAGAATATCAGATTTTGAGAAAAACGGTGGAACATATACGCAGGTGGGAGACTACCTTATACCCGATTTAGCTTTACCGCCAGAAAAAGAAAACAGAAAAATCGGAATATGGGGTATTCGTCATAAACGTTATCTTCTTGAATACAAGAAAGATGTAGTTGAAATCATGCAGATGAACGGCACACTTCAAACCTATCTTGCTGATATAAGCGAGCAGGCAGAGGCTATGTATATTCGCCTCATAAATGATATGGAAAAAGCCGAAGGCGTAACCGAACAGCTCAAAGCGGAAAATCAAATGCTTTGGGTGCAGCGGATGAACGCCGTACAAGAAACGGCAATGGAAATCATCAATAATGACCTGATCTACGCATAACAGATGTATGGCGGCGGGGAATGAATCCTCGCCGCCACTTTTTCTACTGAATCATGGTTTTTAATAAATCATATTCAGCATCCAGAAGTTGCTTTACTTTTTCGACCTTTTCAACTTTCTTCAATCCTTCAAACGGACGAACTCTCGCATCCCCAAGTTTGGCGATACTAAAATTGCTTAGTTTTTTGCCTTCCGCTTTAGTACAAAAAATAGCGTTAATAGCCTTCTCACATTCCCCGGGAGGAATAGTGTTTACCACAATCATTTTTTGAGTAATGTCGTCTGTTGCAAACATCCAACTAGCATCTTTTGTTTCGTTATAGTATTGCATGCTCCAAGCTGTGATATATGTAATGTCCCACGCTTGATTTTTTATTCCTTTTTCGACATCAACAAAACGTACACTGTGGGCCTTTTTGGGCTGCGCAACATGTGGTGTGTTTGAAAACACTAATGCTGCATATACAACTATACTTTCTGCCATGTCTAAATTGTCTGTATACCACTCCATAAATGAAAGGAACTTTTCAATCGGTTTCATTCCAGATTGACGGATAAGCTGTACTATTTTTACGATAGATACCTCGTTGCATAAATACAATAGATTATCGTCAAACTTATAATCTTTTGAGTTGCTTACTTTATCATGAAACAATAGCTCCTGAGGAACGCAATCCTTGTAACCAAAAGCTATGTCTTTCCAAATCATAGCAGGTATATTATCTACACCATGAAGAAACTGCAACCGATTTTCTTCTCCTGATGCGGTACTTAATCCTGCCGTATCATTTTCGAGCAACCCTATTCCACATGTCAGCCGTGCATTTAGATATTTGCTCCACGTAACAAAAATCGCAACCTTTTGCATGCGAACCGGATCTTTCAGTTTTCCATTAACTGCTATTTCACAGATTGGAGAGACCAGATTCTTATCCGCAATGATGCATACGTCTTTATCCGCAGCATGGAGATCGAAAACATCATGCGCAGAAAACTTACCTTCCCTTGCGTAAATAGGATGAAAGCAAATTTGAAGCTTATTGATAACTTCAAATAGGATATCTAACTCATTGTCTTCAAATAATAGGAAGTTCATTTTATTCTCAATCATAACAGGTTTTTCAAAATGGCAGCAAGTATGTAATATGCGTATTTATATACTTCAATAGAATTCTGATCCGGAAAAACTTCACCGTGCATTAGTGAGCACCTCAACAGATAGAGCACTTCTATGATTCCTCTGCTAACTTTTGCCCTTTCAGTGATAAAGACAATTTTATTGTCTCGATCTTTTTTCACGATGCTCTCTGTGACATACGGACACACTTCCTTATAAAATGCCTTACATTGGCCTTTTTGTTCAAGACCAAGCCTTGCAAAATCAGGATGCGTATCTAATGAGGCTTCGTCATATACCTCCTGTTCAAAGCGGAAGTATTCCGTTGTAGGATCACCTTTCTTTGAAACAATTGTAATTGTCTTAGCATTCGTGCGTTTGATTGAGTAATGGGTGTATCGATAGTCCTCTTCAACTGTATTTTTGGGATTATTTACTGCTATTTGTGAAAACAAGATTTGTTGAGTAGCTCCGCTGCGTTCTTGTGTTACAATTGCTGCTGAAACAAGGGCATTTTGAAGCTTGTCCAAATTGGCCTTGAACGCTATGGACTCGTCAGATGTGTTGTTTTGATCCAACAGTGTTTCAATATATCCTTTGAAATGGTTGTTCTGAGTTTTGATTTTATCAATAATTTCTCGGTCTGTCCTTTCGGTATACTCACTTCGATACCAGGAGTTAAAGGCAATCCAAGCTTTGATAAATGCAGCAAAATAGTCTATGTCTATATCAATTTTCCTAATCCAGTCTTTATAGCTCGGCATTACATTATCCCTCCGTTTATTTTCAGCCATTCCAACGCCACGTCTTCTCCCTGCTCAATAGCCATTTCAACTGCTTGCTTTGCATTTTCAAGCAGCTGCTTTGACTGGGTGCGAAGCGCAAAGGATTCTTGAACTTTGGCGGCGATCTCATTTTGTACGGCATCCTCAAATAAAGGAATCGGCATATTTAGCACATCGTCATCCTTGATTACAGGATATGAAGTGCCAACATTATAGCGAAGCAGCCAATCACGATATAGGGGGAGGCGTAAAAGAACTTGCAAAACTTCTTTTTTATAAGTCCCTTGTTCGCGCAAAACAGTAAACGCACCGCTTACGAGCAGGCCGTCATCCTCCAGTATTGCTACGGCTCCACGGTTTGGGCGTACTGTCGAAACGAGGACATCATTCTTTTGCGTGATTATCTTAGCATTATCCGGCAAATCATCTGTTGCAATAGTGTTATAAGACGCAGACCCTGTGCCTATATCCACGTCGCCAATCTCAACGTATTGATACTCTGCCAGACTTCTATCGCAGATTTCTCTTATTGGAAGAAACTCATCTTTGATTATTGAATAACCATTTTTGTAGTTTGCGATAAGGGAGAGGTATTCGTTATATTTCGGCTGATAGTATTCTGCATCAAGACGTCCTGTAGTATAGAACGAGGTCGAAATATTTCTCACTGAAACTGATTCGGCTGGCACCGAAATCGAACCGATAGAGTTCACAAGTGTTCTTTGTGCTTCTCTATAGTAGATATTGGCTTTCTCTTGAATTTGATATGCGCTTTGAATGGCATTTCTAATTGCTTCAACGATTCCATCCCCAAAAATCGGAACGACAAGTTGATCCATATCTTCAAGAATTAGGCCCTTTTGGACTGCACCACGGGTAAATCGGGTAATTTGTGCTTGACCGTATTTCCCTCTTAAGAATGTTGCCAGTAGTTCGGCATTCTTTCCTTCTTTAGGGCGAAGTATCGCCAACTTGCAGCTGCAAGTAGCGCTTTTATCACTATATACCAGCGAAAGAGAGCCTATTGTTCCAACAATCGAAAGTATAACATCGCCTTTCTTTAAGTGTGAGCGTTTCATAACTGGCAATTCAAATGTTTTTTTGTCGATGCAAATGGGGTTGCTATTCTCAATGAAAAATGCACCAGCATCCTGTCCTCTATAATATGGCACTCCTTCATCGATAAAATAATCACTAATACCCATGTGATTGCCGTCTGAAACATTAACAAATGTTGTTAGCAAATCATGGCTTCGTGATTGGAGCATATCGGATACTTTAATTGCACTCTTTGAATAGAATTCTGAGTCTATTCGTAATGTCCGCTCCAGTTCAGATCTATTTATCTCGCTGCATTCCAGCCCATCCATCAAAGCCTTGTATTTGGCTTCATTGAAAGGTTCAACGGATGGGCTTATCGAAAAAAACTTAAACCTTCCTTTTTCGCAAATTCTGCAAAGGCTTCCGCTATGCCCGGCTCAAGCAAAGTCTCTGTCCTGTCCTGCTTCATATAGGAAAGCTGGAACAGATCGTGATCGACAATTAAGTGATTATGTTTATCCAAAGCAGGAAGGCCTGTTTCGGGATCAACAAGATAAATCTTGTCACCGGAGTTATCTTTGCCGGGCTTTTGCATCGTCGCAAAGAAGATCGGATAGTCTTCCTTCTTTGGGCACAGTTCATCGTTCCACTTCTGAACAAACAGAACTGAGGTTTTTGTTCCGGTATGCGGTTTGAATACATTTCCGTGCAAACCGACAACGGCGAGAATGCGGCAACGTTCTGCGATATATTCACGGATAGCCTTATCACTGCTGTTGTTAAAGCGCCCCTGCGGGAGGACGATTGCCATACGTCCGCCGGGTTTCAGGAAGTTCAGGTTGCGCTCGATAAAGAGAATGTCTCTGCCAACCTTATTCTGCCATTTGCCGTTAGGCTTTTTACCAAGCTCGTAACGGGAAATAATCGTATTCTCTTTTATGTCTCCGGCAAATGGAGGATTCGCCATGACCAGATCAAACTGGAACTGGCTATAATCGCTGCTACCTTTCGGCTGCAGCTTTTTTAATTTCTTGAAGCCCTCATTATAGGTGTCGTTCCAATCTTCCTGCTTCGTAATTTCATTCCAGCGGGAAAAATCCAGCGTATTCAAATGCAGGACATTTGTTTGCCCATCACCAGCAATCAGATTTAGGGTACGGGCAACACGGACGGTCTTTTCATCAAAGTCGATGGCAAAAACATTGTCACGCACAAAATTTGTTTCTTCTGGGATGCGCTGTGCAGCCGTAAATCCTTCGCCTTCTGGTAATCCCTTTTCGCGGCGAATATCTTTCCAAACTTTGAAAATGCTGTGGACGGTAAATCCGGAGCTGCCGCAGGCTGTGTCGATGATCTTATCGTTGACAGACGGGTTCATCATTTTCACGCACATATCAATGACATAGCGCGGCGTGAAATATTGGCCCTTTTCGCCTTTCTGCGCCTTGCTCATCAAGTATTCAAAAGCATCGTCTACCACATCAAGATTGTTGTTAAACAGTTTGATATCCTGTAATGTGGCAACACAAACCGCGAGGTGAGAAGGAGAAAGCAGAATCTTGCTTTCATCGGTGAAAATGCCTTCCCATTTTTTCTTGGCATCATCAAACAGACCTTGAATTTTTTCTTTTAATTCAAAGTCAGTGTCTCCCGAATTACGGAATTTCAAATATGCATTCGGATCTCTTTCGCATACCAATTCATCATAAAGTTTAGCAAAAATAAGTTTGAAAATCTCTTCAAAAGAGTCAACTCCGGCACTTGCAAGAACTTCATCTTCCATTTCCTGAATAAGAGAACGCAAAGAACGCTTTTGCTGACTGATGCGATCAATCTTTTTCAAATCTTCATAGGTGAACTTTTCATTGATAATGTCACTGAGCTTTTCAGAAGCTTTAGGAATGTTGGTGATTGACTCGAAATAATTTGGATCTTTACGATTGTAATATGAAATTTGTTCTCCATTTGTCCAAACGCCAATAGGCGCACCGGTGGCATTACAGTATGATTTTAACTGTTCTTTGCCGTCTGTAAGTTTAGGCTTTTTGAGCTCAACAATGATATAAGGAACCATAGGACGATCTTTGTCCATTATAGCAATGTCAGCTCTTTTAACTTCTCTGCCAAAGTGAATTGGGAATTCCACCTCAATTCGGCTTGCAGGATAATTGTAATCATGGATTAACTTATAGAGGTAAAGCTGTCGTATAGCTTCTTCCGGCTTTAAAGAAATTGCTTTACCTCTTTTTTGACAAATAATATAAGGTGTTTCTTTGCCTTTAACTGTTTTTATAAATATAGACTCATCAATATACATTATTGCATCTTCAGAGAAAAGTGTATCATCATAATTCGTGTTTTTAAGTATATCGTTAAGTGTCATTATATATCTGCCCCTTCTTTAACAAGCTTTTTGTATCGTTCATATGAAATAATTACAATTTGTGGCTTGTTCTGTTTTTGAACAATCAGCACGTTGTCATTGTCGGCAACGTTTTTGAATATCTTTGATGCTTGCCCCTTTAGAAATGGAGTTACCGATTCATAATCAGGCAAAATCGGATTTTTCTCTGTCAATCGGTGCACCTCCTTAGATAATTTATGGCTATTATATCACGAAGTAATTACTTTTGTCAAACTATTTAATACAATAATAGTAATTACTTTTATAATGAATGTATATAATAAAAGTGGCGAAGCCGAAGTTCCGCCACTTTTAATAAATCATTTTTCATGCTTTTTCATATTTAAATATTTGTAATTTATGTACTATCTATTGCTTTCAAAAACGGCCTGTCAAAAGCTCTTTTATCGTCTCCATCGCCGTATCAAAATCATCGATCTTTGTATCAAACTTTTGGCAAAAAACTTCCGTTTCTTTTGCGTAGCGTAGTCGTTGACGAAGATTATTGCCCACTCGAACCGCTCCATGGTAAAGATCGCTCTGGGTATAATATTCATTTATAGGTATATTTTTATGCAGCGCTTTTACAGCCCTGGAAGATGAGCGTAGAATAGCAACCATCTATTCACGCAGAACAAAATCGCTATAATTATAATAAAAAGTTGCTGTTAAAATCTAACTTGCCAACATAAATATTATTTTCTATTTATGCACAATATATTGTGAAATTTGTAATATTAATCTACATATTGTTTTTTCTTAACTTGCGTAGTTAAATTATTTGTGAAAATTCATAAAATTTCAGATATTATATAAAATTTACCGATTTAAAGTATTGAAATATAATTTATTATGTGTTATTATACTTACGGCAACAAAATGGCAACAAAAATTTGGATAGCCCAAGTCTTTGGAGTAATACAGGTAAAACAAATCCCGCAGACCACATTTCTTAAGCAAAATTGTTAAAGTTAAGAAATATGGTGTCGAGTGGGAATAATATCTGAATAATTTAAGAGCTATCTGACACTGAATCAGATAGCTCTTTTTGTTTTTTATTTCAAAATATATTCCATCAACGGGTCGGGCTTTTGAATTGTGATTTTTTCAGCCACTTTTGATTGGCTTTGTGAAAATCCGCTTTGATATTCGCCCTTAACGGCAGCCACTTTATAATAATATTTTTTGCCATACAGAATATCGTTGTCAACAAATTCTGTGCCTTTCGTTGTGCCAATAAGTGAATATCCTCTTTCGGGCATAAGGGAGCGGTAAACTCTGTATTCGTCTGCGCCTTTTGTTTCGCCCCAGCTGATTATAAATGACGAATTTTTTTGCTTGATTGAGTCAATAACAGGGGTCAGTGGAGCGGCTTTGATTGCAGCCTTTACGCTCAGTTCGCTGTCATAATCCTCAAAAAAACATAAGGTCTTGATTTTGTAATAATAATATCTGCCGTACTTAACTTTTTTGTCGATAAATTCAGTTGTGGAAGAGTCAACCTTGCCGATTTTTTTGAAATCACCTGTGGGCGATTCGCTTCTGAAAATTTCGTATCCGTTAGCTTCAAGGCAATTATCTTTTTCCCAGCTGATTTTAATTTCTTTGTCAGACACAATCTCTGCCGAAACAGCATTTACAGGTGCAAGCGTAACCTTGACCTTGCATGAATTTTCAGCCTTGCCGTAATCTGTCTTTGCGGTGATAACTGCTTCACCTGTGTCTTTTGCGGTGAGCATACCGTCTTTCACTGTAACAATATTTTTATCGCTGGTGCTCCATTTGATTTTTGCACCCTCCGCTTCAAGTGGAAGAATAGCAGAGAAAAGCTCATAAGTTTCGCCAACAGAAAGGTTTAACTCTTCATCACTTAAAACAATCATCTGCGGACGGTCATCAACAGTGGTCAGGCTATAAACAGGACCTTTGTACGCTTCGCCGTTAATGCTTCCGTATGCGCAATAGTAATATGTAGTGGCAGGCTCCAGCTCACCGTATCTTTTTGAAATATCCATTGAAAGGTTTATGGTTTTCTTTGTCGAGCCGTAGTATTCGCCATAGATTGACATTTTGTTTTTGTCTTTGCCAAAATAAAATCCGCCATAGGCAATTGCCTTTGATGATGAATTTTCAATTCTGCCGTTGAGAATTGCAGATTTTGCTTTAATCTCTGTTGCCTTGCTTGTGATAATTGCAAGCTGTGCGGTTTTACCGTAAGAACCGCCGCCATACGAAGTGCCGTATTTCTGATAAGCCTTGTATTTTTGTGCGGCATACTCTGCAAAGGAATAAGAGCCAACATAGGTTTTTGCGTCATTATATGCAGGGCGGGCATAGCCGATAATGTAATTCGCCCCACGGGTGCGGGTTTTGGCTTCGCATCTGTAGCCGTAGCTACTTCCCGTGTTGCCCTCAACGGTGTAAATATAATTGCCCGAAACGCCTGTAACAATGCCGATATGCTGTGCAATTTTGCCGCCGCCCCAGTTATAAAAAATCAGGTCGCCTGTTCGGGGTGAGGTTTCGTTTGCATAAAGGTATCTGCCGTTATTTTTATACCAGTTTGTCATGATTTCGCAGTTACCGATTCGTGGAATAATCGAGGTGCTGATGCCAGCCTGATTTGCGCACCATGCAACAAAAAATGCACACCACGCAATAGTTGGCGCACCAAACCATGCACCGTATTTTGTGTAACCGTTATCTTCATTAGTGCCAAGTGGCTTGCCTGTTTTTGTGTTAAGCTCTGTGTAGCCAAGCTGTGTTTTTGAAACAGCAATAAAGTCTGCTAAATTTTTACCTGTGTTTCTGTGAGTGTTGGGGAAAGAATCTTTGTAAGTTACCGCCGAAGCAGGCACAGCGAAAATCCCCATACACATAATAATCGCCAGAAACAAAGCGATGAATTTTTTCATAGTAAATGCGCCTTTTTAAAGAATTATGTCATATTCTATCACAAAAAAGGCTGTTGTGTCAAATAAAAAAGAAGTATGAAATTCCTTCCATACTTCTAAAAATCAATAGATTATTTAAGCATTTCTGCGATTTTGTCGGCTGCTTCGTTGATTTCTTTCATTTCTGCAAGCTCAACTGCGCCCTTATCAACAAGGTTTGCGTTTTCGCTCTTAATGGGGAGCTTTGCAAGAACGGGGATATTCATTGAAGCTGCAACCTCATCAATTTTGCTTTCGCCAAAAACAGAAATCTTTTTGCCGCAATCGGGGCATTCAAGATAGCTCATATTCTCAACAATGCCAAGGATGGGAACATTCATCATCTCTGCCATATTGTATGCTTTTTTAACTATCATTGTTACAAGATCCTGCGGAGTGGTAACAATAACGATTCCGTCAACGGGGATTGACTGGAAAACTGTGAGTGCAACATCGCCTGTTCCGGGAGGCATATCAACAAACATATAATCAACATCGCCCCAGAAAACTTCTGTCCAAAACTGCTGAATCATACCTGAAATAACAGGGCCTCTCCAAATAACGGGAGCCTCTTCACTTTCAAGAAGAAGGTTGATTGACATAACCTCAATGCCTGTTTTTGTTTTTGCAGGAAGAAGACCAAGCTCATTCTGCATTGCAGGGCCTTTAACACCAAATGCTTTTGGAATTGAGGGACCTGTGATGTCGGCATCCATAACAGCGCAGGCATTGCCTTTAACCTGCATAGCTGTTGCAAGCATTGATGTAACAAGTGATTTACCTACACCGCCTTTGCCGCTGACAACGCCGATAACCTTTTTAACCTTGCTGTATTCGTTGCACGCAATGTGCATATCTTTTTCACCGCTGTTGCAGTTAGATGAGCAATCTGAGCAATTACCGCTGCATCCCATTTCAAAACATCTCCTAAATATTTAATATTTTTTCAAGTGCCTCTGCGCTGTCAATAACAAGCTGAACGCAGGGGCGTTTTTTATAATAAGAATCTGTGCGCTTTTCGGGTGTGGCACTTTCTTCTTTACGGTCAAGACCTAAAAGCTCTCTGCACACAATTGATGGATTGGTTTTTCTGAATTCGTCAGAAAATTCTCTCACCTTTTCATAGCAGAGCTTTTTGCCCTCAGCATCCTCGCCGTCAGTTGTGCCGTATTTCATACCGATAGCAAGCACTGCACCGCTGACCGCACCGCAAAGCTCTCTCTGCCTGCCACAGCCTCCGCCAAGACCAGCCGAGATTTTTAATGCTGTTTCGTTGTCCATATTAAAAATATCTGCAAAGGCGGCAAAAACAGATTGCGAGCAGTTGTAGCCGGATTTAAACAGCTCAGCCGCTTTTTCGCTTCTTTTACTCATAGCGCACACTCTTTCTTTTACAAATTATTATTCTATCACAAAAATGATAAAATTCAAGCTGAAAATTAAAGACCTAAAATAAACTGGAAAATATGAACCAGTTCAAGAATAATGTTTCTGAAAAACTGAACGATTATTTCAAGAATATTTGCAGGCTTTTTAGGGCTGGTTGATTCACCTGTGAAATCTGAATGAACAGATGAAATCCAGCTGATAAGTCCCTCGGGAACAGCGAGGTCAACCTCTTCGCCTAATCCGTTTTCCGTTACCATTTCGGGGTAAGGCTCATCATTAAGGGTATGCAGGTCATAGGTGATGACGCTTGCAAGATGATGATTGTCTGATGACCTTTTGCCGTCTGGCTTATATACCTTGCCAAAGGTTGAAAGTCTGCAATTTTCGGGGTTGTCGTTATATTTGCAGATTTTGTTCCAAATGGTAAGTGTTGAAATATGGTAGTTTACAACTGGGTCGAGCTTGCTTGCAAGAAGCCATATTGCAGTTGAAGAGCATTTTTTAATGGTGCTTGTTGAGGGAGATCTTGTTGATGCAAGGGGGAAAGCGGTTGCAAAATATTCGGGATAATTTTTGAGCATCATCCACATCATTGCACCGCCCTGCGAAGAGCCAGAAATGGCAATTCTTGTGGTGTCAACATTATCTTTATGCTGTTCAATAAAATCATCAATCAAAGCTCTTAATGGCTCACGGAAAGATTCGCCCCAGAACATCATCAGATTTTCGGGCGCACGGGGGAGAAGAATGAACGCTCCGCCCTCGCTGAATCTTGACTGAAGCTCCTGCGATGACCAGTAAGCCATTCCACTATCTGCTAACTGAGAGCCTTTTTTGCCACCATGACCGATGCCGTGAAGAAAAATTACAACAGGATACTTCTCCGTGTCATCCTCACCAACAGGGGAATAGTATTCATAATCAAGGGCGAACCCGTTTGTTTTTGGTGCAACGCCCGATTCAAACTGACCTCTTAACGCATCAAGCCCCGCTGAAACAGGCAGAGCCTCTTTTGGTGCGGCACTGGGTGAAATGCTCACTGAAAAAAGCAGAATAAGCACAGCAAGCAGTGCAGATAAAATTCTTTTCATTAAATACCTCCGCTAAACCTCTTATGCTTTTACAGTTTCTTTTTCGGGGAGCTTTTTGTCTTCAAAAACATTTGTGAAGTTTGCAAGGAAGAAAATGAGGTATGCTGCCCAAACAGGGATATTTTCGATGGTTCCGCTCTTGCCAACTGTTACAAGAAGAACGAGCATTGCAAGGAGGATAACACCGAATGAAACAAAAGCAATTGTGAATTTTTTATTTTTTTCTCTTGTCTTTTTGAAAAGGAAGAGAAGCATGGGAGCGGCACACAAAGCTGCAAAAATCAATGCGCCTGACCAGTGAGCCATACATCTTGCAGAGTCAAGGTGTAAATCTTCACCAGCAGATGGGCAGTTGATTGTTACAAAAATTGCCGCAGAACCGATTGAACCAAGGGTAACACCAAGGCGGCTGTTGTAGCCATATCTGTTATACATATAAAGTGTGTTTACAAAAACTGAAAGTGAAGTGAAAACGCCCCACATTCTGAAATGCCAGGGATATTCAAGTCCAATCATGCTGGCTGTGATTGATGCTTCTTCGCCAAAAATTTCTCTTACATTAAAGAAGCCATACCATGTGATGAATGCACAGCCAAAAATAAGGCTGATAAGGCAGAAGATTTTGCCGCCCTTTGTGTTTTCACCAGAATAAAGGAACTTTTTGATATAAAGAATGAATGCAAGCAGGCAAAGGGTTGATACAATAACCCAGATGGGGTATGCCCAGTGTTTGCCAATCATGCCTGTGATGTCGTTGTGAAGAATGCCGTCAACTGTTCGTGAGCCAACTGTTTCATACTTTGTGAGAACATGGAAGCTCATGAAAAATGTCATCCAGATTGCGTAGGCGGCTGAAAAAACAAGCCACATTGCGGTGTAGCCTTTTGGCATTTTAAGTGATTTTTCTTTCATTGTTATCTCTCCTTTATTTTATGACGCTGATGCGTTTGTTTCACGAACATATTTATAAATCGGCTCAAGCTTTGATTTAGTCAGCGGATAAGCGAACTGATACAAAAGGAAAATGAGAAGATATGTTACCGCAGGGATAACTGTGCAGATTGTAAGTATGCCCTCGCTGACACCTGAAACAAAGCCTGCGTTTGCCATTTTTTCTGAATCATAGCCAATTTTTGCAAGGAGCATAAGTCCGCCGTAGTCTGCGGCTGTCTGACCTAACTTTCTGCAAAATGTATAAACGGCATAAACGGCACTTTCGCATTTCATACCTGTTTTGTATTCCTGATAATCAATAACATCTGCAACAACTGCCCAGTTTGTTATTGAAACAAAAGAATAGCCGAATCCGATAACAAAAAGAAGTGCAATAAAAATCCATGCCTGATCGGGTGCTGGCTTCAAAACATAAGTAAGAATTGCCGCAACAGCTGCAAAGAATGCACCGATTCCGCTAAGCTCTTTTTTGCCGTATTTTTTAACAAGCTTCGGCACAAAAGGAATCATAATTGCCATTGGCAGATATTGAGCAACTGTGCCAAAAACTGAAAGGTTTGTGTTGCAGAAATAGTTTTTGTAAAGATACTGATTAAGTGAAGCAAACTGAAGCTGACCGCTGATAAGAATACCTGTTAAAGCAAGCACAATAAAGGGTCGGCTTTTAAGCATTGCGCCATATGTTGCTTTAATGTCAACCTGCGGGTCTGCGGCAGAGGGTACACGCTCCTTAGTGCCTTTGAAGCAAAGAAAGTAAAAAAGAGCCGAGCAGACTGCCATGATGATGCCGAAATTCAGCATACCGTTTGCATTTGCAACATTGAATGTGCCGCCGTTGCCGTCATCAACCTTGCTGTAAATAATAAACGGAGCAAGGAGCAATGGAGCGGCACCGCCGATTCCGCCGCCGATTGTGCGGAAGGTTGAAAGAAGAGTTCTGCCGTCAGGGTCATCTGTTATAACAGATGCAAGCGCACCAAAAGGAACATTGATGCCAGTGTAAAGCATACCGAACGCAATGTATGTTACATAGGCAAAAAGCAGAAGCAACGCTTCATTCTGTGTGAAAGAGCGGACATTTACAAAGCAGAGAAGCTCTGAAATTGCAAGGGGAGCCGCAACCCATTTAAGGTATGAGCGGTATTTGCCGTTTTTATCAGGTCTGCGCTTTGCAACAATGTTGCCCCACACGGGGTCGTTGATTGCATCCCACAATCTTGTAAAAAGAAAGAGGTTTGCAATTTTTTGCGGTGCGATTTTTAAAACATCGGTGTAAAACACTTTAAGGAAAGAGGAAACATATGTAAGCACAAACAGGTTGCCTGCATCGCCCAGCATATAACCCATGCCCTCTTTGATTCCTATTTTATTAGGATGAGCATTTTCCACCATTTCTTTTTTGTTTGATTTCATTTTTTCATCTCCTGTATATGGGGGATTTGGATTCATTATATCATAAGGCTTAGTTATAATCAATCATAAATAATAATCAATATGCCCTTTATTGTGTTGAACAAAGAAATTTTTTGTGTTAAAATGAATGTGAAAATTTAATTGAGGTGATTTGATGTTTACAAAAATAACCGCATTGTTTTTAAGTTTAATTATGGCGATACTTTCTGTTTTTGGAATATCGTTTAAGAAAGAGGATTTTCACAATATGGATATTTATTACTCTGATTCTTTGGCTGGTGAAAAAAATGAAAATCATCAGGCACTTGAAAAATTGTTTGATGCAGTTAAAGAGAAAACTCCCCAGCTGAAAATCTGCGAAGCAAAAAAGCCCTTTGCAGATGATAACAGAATTGAAGCTGTTTATTTTAACGGTGAAAATTACAACGGCAAGGCAAGTGAAATTTTTGCTTACATAGGCTTCCCCGAGGGTGCTTCGGCAGATGCCCCTGTGCCTGCAATGGTATTGGTTCACGGCGGAGCCAGCCATGCCTGTGCAGATTGGGTTCAGTATTGGGTTGATAACGGCTACGCTGCAATCTCTTTTGACGGATTCGGTCAGCATCCCTTTGACGGATATTATAATGAAGATAACAGTAATTGGGAGGTGAACCCTGCATCACATCCCACAATTGACGAGTTCCGCTCAGTAGGTGAGCCGTTAGAAAATCAGTGGTTCTATTATTATATTTCTGACACAATTCTTGCCAACAACATTTTAAGAGCAGACAGCCGAGTTAAGAAAGACACTATCGGCATCACAGGCATTTCATGGGGCAGTGTTGCCACAAGCGTTGTGGTTTGTTATGACAGCAGATTCTCTTTTGCCATTCCTGTTTATGGCAGTGGATTCAACTACGAAAGCCAGTCAATGTTTGGACCAATTTCAGAGAAAGTTAAGGATGTGTGGGACCCTGCACCGCTTCTTAAAGATGTTGAAACACCAGTGCTTTTTGTGAATGGCGATTCTGACCCGTTCTTTACGCCAAATATCACCGTTGCATCTGTTGCAAATATGAAAAATGCTTCGCTTATTTATGACCCAAAGTTTTCACACGGAATGCATCAGGGAATGTATGAGCCAGAGGTGATGCGATTTGCAAACGAGCAGAGCGGAATGGGCGAGGGCAACATCAAAATCACAAGCGTTGATGTGGCAGACGGCAGAGCACTTATTTCTTTTGATATTCCAAAGGATATTAAAAATCCAAAGGTTTATGCTTATTACAGAACAGCGGAGTTTGAATTTGATTTCACCACAATTAAAGAGCCGTGGTCAAAAAAGAGCGGTATTGTTCTTGGCAACAGCGGCAATGTAAAAATCCCCGAAAACTTCAATTATATTTATTTCCTTGTTCAGGGCAAGAGCGGCAAGATTTTCAAAAAAGAAGATGTTCACGCTTCAACAGGAATTTACACAAAAGATTATATTGAATCAATGGGCGCAAAGGCAAAGGCTATTGACCCCGAAAAGTTAGAGAACCGAATCACAAAAACTGTAAACAACGATATTAAATTAAACAAGGTTGGCGGAACAGAACTTATTGTTAATCAGTTTGGCGAGCGTGTTTATGACGGAGTTTTTGGCTACAAAGATATTGATAACAAAATCCCCCTTGAAAAGAATGCAATGTATAGAATTGCTTCAATGACAAAGCCTGTTACAGCCGTTGCGCTTCTTATGGAAGCAGAAAAAGGCAAGGTTGACCTTAACGCAGATGTTTCTGATTACCTTGACGGATTTGACAATATGTATGTTGGCAAAATTGTTGACGGCAAGGTTGTTCCCGATAAAAAGGCAGAGAACAGCATCAAGGTTTATCAGCTTGTTTCTCATATGAGCGGTATATGCTCGGGTGCAGTTGGCGATATTCTTTATGCACAGATTCCTGTTGCAAAGAGAAGCATTGCATACATTACAGATTATCTTAAAGATAAGCCTTTGAGCTTTGACCCCGGCACATCACAGGAATATAACAACATCGGCTTTGACATTGCCGCAAGAATCATTGAGCTTTCAAGCGGTATGCCTTTTGACGAATACCTTAAAATTAACCTCTTTGAGCCTCTTGGAATGAAAGATACAACATTTGTTCCAACAGACGCACAGTGGGATAGATTTATCAGCGTTCACAGCAGAACGGATGACGGCAAGCAGATGATGAACGCAAAAACCGTTGCAGGCAGTGTGTTTGGCAATAACCCCAAAGAGTATTTTATGGCAGGCGGCGGACTTGCCTCCACAGCAGAGGATTATATGCTCTTTGCAGAAATGCTTCTTAATGAGGGCATTGGTTCTAACGGGGTAAGGGTTCTTTCAAAAGAGAGCGTTGAGCTTATGAAAACACCTTGCATTTCAAAAGATATTATGCCTGGTAATCAGCAGTGGGGTCTTGGCGTAAGAGTTGTTACAGACAAGAGCTATAAAAATCTCCCTGTTGGTGCATTTGGTTGGAGCGGTGCATACGGTACACATTTCTGGGTTGACCCTGTGAACAGAATCACAGCCGTATATATGAAAAACTCCACCTTTGAGGGCGGAGCAGGCGCAAGAACTGCAAATGAATTTGAAGAGAATGTTTTTAAATCTCTGAAATAACTTTATAAACAAAAAGACGGAAGGCACTGAATGCTTTCCGTCTTTTTTTATGCAATGATTTTTACTGTTCAGGATTTTCCTGCCACTGCTGTTCGTTTTTCCACTGCTCTTCGCCCTGCCACTGTTCCTGCGGAGGATACTGCTCCTCTTCATAGGGAGCGGTGAGAGCTTTTGCAAGTTTGTTGATAGCTTTTCTGGTGATTTTATCAGGAAGAGCACAAACTGCAATGTAGCCGACTGCACCGAAAAGAAGGCAAAGAATAAAGTGTGCAAAGAAGCCGTAGCCTTTATCCTTTGCAATTGAGCCGAATTTAGCTGAAAGGCAAATGCGAATAATCAAAGTGATTGTAGCAGCAATAAGCGCAACAACCGCATAGTTTGCTAAAGAATCAAAAATCTGGTTAATATCAATGTTTTCTGTGATAATATTTTCCATCATTATTCCTCCTGCATTTTAAAAAATCCCCTTTGGAATTTTGCAAAACCAAAGGGGAAAGTAAAAGTTTAATTATTCAGCGTCGGGAGCATAGAGATCCTTGAGCTTGAGGAGATGTGCATATCTTGCAACTGAAGTATCCTCTGCCTGTGCAAAGAGTTTCTCTGCCCTTTCGGGGAATGAGCGTGTAAGAGCTGAGTAACGAGCCTCGTTCATAATGAATGCTCTGTAGCCCTCTGAAACGGGAGCCTTTGAGTCGATTGTGAAGGGGTTCTTGCCCTCTGCCTTGAGTGAGGGGTTGTAACGGAACATATTCCAGTAACCGCAGTCAACAGCCTTCTTCATCTCTGCCTGGCAGTTGGTCATACCGCCCTTGATGCTGTGCATCTCGCAGGGAGCGTAACCGATGATGAGTGAGGGACCGTGATATGCTTCAGCTTCCTGAAGAGCTTTAAGTGTCTGGTTCTGGTCTGCGCCCATAGCGATCTGAGCAACATAAACATAACCATAGCTCATAGCGATTTCAGCAAGGCTCTTCTTAGCAATTGCTTTACCAGCAGCTGCAAACTGAGCAACCTGACCCATGTTAGAAGCCTTTGATGCCTGTCCGCCTGTATTTGAGTAAACTTCTGTGTCGAATACCATTACGTTTACATCTTCACCAGATGCAAGAACGTGGTCAAGACCACCGAAGCCGATATCGTATGCCCAGCCATCGCCGCCGAAGATCCATACTGATTTCTTTGAAAGGTATTCTTTCTGATCAAGGATTTCCTTTGATGCGCAGCAGCCGCACTTCTCAAGCTCAGCAACAAGAGCGTCTGTAGCAGCGCTGTTCTTTGCGCCGTCATCAACTGTTGCAAGGTAAGCTTCACAAGCAGCCTTCATTTCGTCAGAAGCCTTGTCGCTTGCAGCGATGCCCTGAACCTTCTCAATGAGGTTAGCTCTGATAGCTTTCTGACCAAGGTACATACCATAGCCATGCTCTGCGTTATCTTCAAAGAGGGAGTTAGCCCATGCAGGACCCTTGCCTTCTTTAGTTGTTGTGTAGGGAGATGTACCAGCAGGACCACCCCAGATTGATGAACAGCCTGTAGCGTTAGAAATGTACATTCTGTCGCCGAAGAGCTGAGTGATAAGGCGTGCATAAGATGTTTCTGCACAACCTGCGCAAGAACCTGAGAACTCAAGGAGAGGCTTCTTGTACTGGCTTGAAATAACAGTAACTTTCTCTGTAAGCTCTTTCTTCTCAGATACTTTCTCTACGCAGTAATCAAATGCTTCCTGCTGAGCGTCCTGACTCTCACGAGATACCATCTTAAGAGAGTTTGTGGGGCAAACGCCGATGCAGACACCGCAACCCATACAATCCATGGGAGATACTGCAAGAGTATATACATAATTTGTTTTAACAACGGGCTTGGGAGCCTTCTTGAGAACTGCGGGAGCAGCTGCAACTTCCTCTTCGTTAAGAGCGAAGGGTCTGATTGTTGCATGGGGGCAAACATATGCGCACTTGTTACATTTTGCGCAAGTGTCAGCGTTCCATTCAGGAACCATAACTGCAACGCCACGCTTCTCATAAGCTGATGCGCCCTGCTCGAATGTACCGTCAACATGGTCAGCGAATGCGCCAACTGAAAGCTCATAACCGTCCATATGACCAACGGGCTTCATGATCTTTTCAACCTGCTCAACAAGCTTTGCGGGACCAGCTGTCTTAACTTCAACAGGAGCATCCTCTGCTGTTGCCCAGTCTGCGGGAACGTCAATCTTAACATAAGCTGTAGCACCTGCGTCGATTGCTTCCTCGTTCATCTTAACGATTTCGATACCCTTCTTCATGAACTTCTGAGCTTTTTCTTTCATGTAGCCGATTGCTTCCTCAGGAGGAAGAACCTTAGCAAGTGAGAAGAAAGCTGACTGAAGAACTGTGTTTGTACGCTTGCCAAGACCAATCTTAGCAGCAAGGTCGATAGCGTTAACTGTGTAAAGCTGAACATTGTTCTTTGCGATGTAACGCTTTGTTTCTGCGTTCATCTTCTCTGCAAGCTCAGCAGCATCCCACTGGCAGTTAATAAGGAATACACCGCCGGGTTTAACATCGTTAACCATCTTGTAGCCTTTTTCGATGTATGAGGGGTTGTGGCAAGCAACGAAGTCTGCCTTGTTTACATAGTAGGGGCTCTTAATGGGCTTATCACCAAAACGAAGGTGAGAAACTGTTACGCCGCCTGTTTTCTTTGAGTCATACTGGAAATATGCCTGAGCAAATTTGTCTGTATGGTCGCCGATGATCTTGATAGAGTCTTTGTTAGCACCAACTGTGCCGCCGCCGCCGAGACCCCAGAACTTGCACTCGATTGTGCCTTCTGCTGCGGTGTTGGGAGCTTCTTTCTCATCAAGTGAAAGGTAAGTAACATCGTCTGTGATACCGATTGTGAACTTAGCCTTAGGAGCATCTTTCTTGAGCTCATCATAAACTGCAAATACGCTTGCAGGGGGTGTATCCTTTGAACCAAGACCGTAACGGCCGCCTGTTACGAGAATATCGTTCTTGCCCTTTGCATTAAGAGCAGCAACAACATCAAGGAAGAGAGGCTCGCCGATTGAACCGGGCTCTTTTGTTCTGTCAAGAACAGCAATCTTCTTGCATGTTGCAGGAAGAGCGTCAACAAACTTGTCAACTGCGAAAGGTCTGTAAAGACGAACTTTAAGAAGACCAACTTTTTCGCCCTTAGCTGTAAGGTAATCAATAACTTCTTCAGCAACGTCGCAGATTGAACCCATAGCAACGATAACGTTCTCTGCGTCGGGTGCGCCGTAGTAGTTGAAGAGCTGATAGTTTGTGCCGAGCTTTTCGTTAACCTTGCCCATGTATTTCTCAACGATTTCGGGCATTGCATCATAATACTTGTTGCAAGCTTCACGATGCTGGAAGAAAATATCGTCATTTTCGTGTGAACCACGCATTACAGGACGCTCAGGGTTGAGAGCTCTCTTTCTGAAAGCTGCAACTGCATCCATATCGCACATATCTTTAAGGTCATCATAATCCCAGATCTCAATCTTCTGGATTTCGTGAGATGTACGGAAACCATCGAAGAAGTTGATGAAAGGAACTCTGCCTTCGATTGCTGAAAGGTGAGCAACAGCACCGAGGTCCATAACTTCCTGAGGATTTGTTTCAGCAAGCATAGCAAAACCAGTCTGACGGCAAGCATAAACGTCTGAATGATCGCCGAAGATGTTAAGAGCATGAGAAGCTACGCAACGAGCTGATACGTGGAATACGCAGGGAAGAAGCTCACCTGCAATTTTATACATATTGGGGATCATAAGAAGAAGTCCCTGAGAAGCTGTGTAGGTTGTTGTCATAGCACCTGCTGCCAGTGAGCCGTGAACTGTACCTGAAGCACCTGCCTCTGACTGCATCTCTGCAACCTTAACTGTTGTGCCGAAGATGTTCTTTCGTCCCTGTGCTGACCACTGGTCAACATAGTCCGCCATAGGGCTGGACGGGGTGATGGGATAAATACCAGCAACTTCTGTGAACGCATAAGATACGTGAGCAGCGGCGGTATTACCATCCATGGTTAATTTTTTTCTAGCCATTTTATTTGTCCTCCTTTGTTTGTATCGAAAATGATTACAATAATCAAAATTGACCAACTAATATAATATCACTTTTGTTTCAATATGTAAACAAAAAAGACGATATTTTTTTGTCAAATATTTTGGAAATCGGGTAAAATCTTTTGTATAAAAGGAATAATGCCTGTTTTTATAAAGGTATATGCACAAAATCAGGGCAAAATATTCTTATGGAGTTATAATAACAACGATTTACTATCTGATTTTTTTGTCAAAATTTGATAAATTGACAAGGGCAGAATTTGACAAAATTTTGCCAATCTTTGCTTGACTTAGATTGTGATATGGGGTATAATTCTTTTAATTTTATAATGAGGGAGTTTTCGAATTATGCAGAATAAAGATAAAACAATGGAAAAAATTGTCAACCTCTGCAAAAACAGAGGATTCATCTTTGCAGGCAGCGATATTTATGGCGGACTTGCAAATACATGGGACTACGGCCCCCTTGGTTCAAGACTTAAAAACAATGTAAAAGACACATGGAGAAAGAGATTTATTCAGGAGAGAAGAAACAGCTTCGAGGTTGATGCAGACATTCTTATGCACCCAAGAGTATGGGAAGCAAGCGGTCATGTTGCAAGCTTTTCAGACCCGCTTCTTGATTGCAAAGAGTGCAAAATGCGCCACAGAGCAGATAACCTTATTGATGACTTTGACCCCGATGCTCATGCAGACGGCATGACAAAGGAAGAGATGTTTGAGTATATCAAGGCTCATTCAATTCCATGCCCCAACTGCGGTAAGCACAACTTCACAGATATCCGTGAATTTAACCTTATGTTCCAGACTTTCCGTGGCGTTACAAACAATGCAAAGAGCGTTATTTATCTTCGCCCCGAAAATGCACAGGGTGAATATGTAAACTTTTTGAATGTTCAGCGTAGTATGAGAGCAAAACTCCCCTTCAGCATCGGTCAGATCGGCAAAGCCTTCAGAAATGAAATCACCCCCGGTAACTTCACATTCAGAACAATCGAATTTGAGCAGATGGAATTTCAGACATTCTGCAAAGAGGGCACAGACGGCGAGCTTTATGATTACTTCAAAGAGTACGGCATGAAATATTATCAGGATTTAGGCATCGCACCTGAAAACCTCCGTTATCATGACCATGAGAAGCTTGCACATTATGCAAAGGCAGCCTGCGATATTGAATTCCTCTTCCCATTCGGCTGGGGCGAAATCAACGGCACACATAACAGAACAAACTTTGACCTTACAAAGCATCAGGAATACAGCGGTCAGAAGATGGATTATCTTGACCCCGAAACAAATGAGAAATATATTCCTTATATTATCGAGTCAACCTACGGTCTTGACAGAACAGTTCTTGCAGTTCTCTGCGAAGCATATGATGAGGAAGTTATTGACGAGGCAAAGAATGACACAAGAGTTGTGCTTCACCTTAACCCCGTTATTGCTCCATTCAAAGCAGCTGTTCTTCCTCTTTCAAAGAAGCTTTCAGGCGAAGCTATTAAGGTTTATGAAAAGCTTCAGAAGAAATATATGGTTGATTTTGATGAAACAGGCTCAATCGGTAAGCGTTACCGCCGTCAGGACGAAATCGGTACACCTCTCTGCATTACATTTGACTTTGAATCACTTGAGGATAACTGCGTAACTGTCCGTGATAGAGATACAATGGAGCAGGTAAGAATCTCAATTGACGAGCTTGATGCATATGTAGGTAAGAACTTGGAATTTTAATTGTAAGTTCAAAAAAATATAAAGAAACGGGTAATAAAAATGAAAAAAATTCAGTTTACAGAAACTGTGCTGAGAGATGCTCAGCAATCTCTCATAGCAACCAGAATGCCGTTTGAGGATTTTGAAAATATCCTTTCAACTATGAACAAGGCTGGCTATTACTCAATTGAATGCTGGGGCGGCGCAACATTTGATTCATGCCTGCGCTATCTTAATGAGGACCCGTGGGAAAGACTTCGCAAAATCCGCAAGGCTTGCCCCGATACAAAGCTTCAGATGCTTCTGCGTGGTCAGAACCTTTTAGGCTATAAGCATTACCCAGATGATGTTGTCAGAAGATTCGTTGAAAAAAGCGTTGAAAACGGCATTGATATTATCAGAATTTTTGACGCACTTAACGACATCAGAAACCTTGAAACAGCTGTTGATGAAGCAGTTAAAAGAGGTGCACACGCATCTGGCACTGTCTGCTACACAACAAGCCCTGTTCATACACTTGAAAATTATGCAAAATACACAAAACAGCTTGAAGAGATGGGCGTTCAGTCAATCTGCATTAAGGATATGGCTGGCATTATGGGTCCGCAGGATGCCTATGACCTTGTAAAGGCAATTAAAGAAACGGTTAAAATCCCCGTTGTTGTTCACACTCACTGCACAACAGGTCTTGCTTACATGACAATCCTCAAATCAATTGAGGCTGGCGCAGATGTTATTGACACAGCAACATCCTGCCTTTCTGGCGGAACATCACAGCCTGCAACAGAAACACTTGCATTCTCACTCCGTCAGCTTGGCTATGAAGTTGACCTTGACGATAAGGTGCTTAAAGAGGTAAATGATTTCTTCAAGCCTGTAAGAGCAAAGGCTCTTGAAACAGGACTTCTTAATCCTCTTGTTATGGCAACAGATACAAATGCTCTTAATTATCAGATTCCCGGCGGAATGCTCTCTAACCTTGTGGCTCAGCTGACAGCACAGAAAAAGCTTGATAAGCTTGATGATGTTCTCAAAGAAGTGCCGAGAGTAAGAGAAGATATGGGTTATCCACCTCTTGTTACACCTATGAGCCAGATGGTTGGTGTTCAGGCAACAGCAAATGTGCTCACAGGAAGATATAAAAATATTTCTAAAGAAGTTGGCAGTTATGTTAAGGGCGAATACGGCAAAGCTCCGGGCAAAGTAAGCGATGAGCTTAAAAAGCTTGTTCTTGGCGATAACGAGCCTATCACAGGCAAATTTGCAGATACTCTTGCACCTGCATTTGAAAGCACAAAGTCTGAGCTTGGCAAACGAGCAAAGAGCGATGAAGATGTTCTTTCATATATTGCATTCCCACAGCTTGCAGAGAAATTCTTTGACGCAAGGGATGAAAAAGAAAGACATACCTATACCTATAGCATAAAGGCGATTAAGGAGGGTTAAAATGCAGTTCTTAGGAGTGTTTACCCGAATTTATGGCGCAAATGCTGAAATGACCACGAGCAGAACACTGCTTGTTTCATTTGTTGGGTTTATGATAGTGTTCCTCATTCTCGGACTCCTTGCAATTTTTGTTAAATCCATGGGCACAATTTTTGATAAGCTGAATGAAAAGAAAAAGCCTCAGCCAATGCCGAAAGCTGTTTTGCCAGCAGAAACTCCTCTGCCCGAAAATCAGTCAGAGGGAAGCGTTGAGCTTGTTAATGTTTCAGAGGAGGATGCCGCTGTTATCATGGCAATTGTCAGCCATCAGAGTGGAGTTCCGCTGAACAGACTCAGATTTAATTCTATTAAGCTTTCGGAGGAAGAAAAATGAAATACGAAGTTGCATTAAACGGAAAAATTTATGAGGTAGATGTTACAGAAACAGACGCTGCTATCACAGCTGTTAAGCAGGCAAGCTTTGCACCTGCTCCTGTGGCTCCTGCTGCTCCTGCCGCACCTGCTGTTCAGGCTGCCCCCGCTGGCAACAGTCAGTCAGCCGTTGCAGGCGAAAAAATCGTAGCTCCTATGCCTGGCAGTATCCTCACTGTAAATATTACAGTTGGTCAGAGCGTTAAGGCTGGCGATGTTCTTTTTGTGCTTGAAGCAATGAAAATGGAAAATGATATTGTTGCCCCCGTTGACGGAACAGTTAAGCAGATTATTGCTTCAAAGGGCGCAACAGTTGATACAGACGACGTTCTTGCCGTTATTTAAGGAGGACGCCTATGAATCTTTTAGTTGAAGTTCTGAGAGGTGTGTGGGAATCATCTGGATTTTACCTGCTCACCTGGAGGAATCTCGTTATGATGGGCGTTGCATTTGTATTTCTTTACCTTGCAATTGCCAAAAAGTTTGAACCACTTCTTCTTGTGCCGATAGCATTTGGTATTCTTCTTGCTAACCTCCCCGGTGCAGATATTATGCTGGACACAACAGGCGGTATGCTGGGCGATATTTCAGAATCTGCCCACGCTGTTGAAGGGGCGCACTGGTATGAATCGGGCGTTTTGCGAATAATGTATGTGGGTGTTAAATCCAGCGTTTTCCCGTGCCTTATTTTTATGGGTGTTGGCGCAATGACAGATTTTGGCCCGCTTCTTTCAAATCCTATCAGCCTTCTTCTTGGTGCGGCGGCACAGCTTGGTATCTATATTGCATTTATCGTTGCTATTCTTCTTGGCTTCACACCAACAGAGGCGGCTTCAATTGCAATCATCGGCGGTGCAGACGGCCCCACAGCAATTTTCCTTGCATCAAAGCTGGCGGCTCATCTTTTAGCTCCCATAGCTTTGGCGGCATATTCTTACATGGCTCTTATTCCTATTATTCAGCCACCGATTATGAAGCTTCTCACAACAGAAAAAGAGCGCAAGGTTAAAATGACACAGCTGAGAAAAGTATCTAAAACAGAAAAGATTATTTTCCCCATAGTTGTTCTTACTCTTGTTGCACTTATTCTTCCCTCAGTTGCTCCGCTTCTTGGTATGTTTATGCTGGGTAATCTCTTTAAAGAGTGCGGTGTTGTTGAGCGTCTTTCAGACACTGCAAGAAACGCACTTATGAATATTGTTACAATTATGCTTGGTGTCTGCGTTGGTGCAACAGCAAACGGTGCAGATTTCATTCAGCTTAAAACATTCAAGATTGTTATCCTCGGTCTGATGGCATTCTCTTTCTCAACCGCAGGCGGAATTATGATTGGCAAGCTCCTTTATATTATCACAAAGGGCAAAATCAATCCCCTTATCGGTGCGGCAGGCGTTTCTGCTGTCCCAATGGCGGCTCGAGTTGCACAGAATGAGGGCGCAAAAACTGACCCGACAAACTTCCTGCTTATGCACGCAATGGGTCCCAACGTTGCAGGCGTTATCGGTTCAGCGGTTGCGGCTGGCTTCTTGCTTATAATGTTTGGCAATTAAAACAGAATAAATTAAACCTCTCTGCGTAAACTATAATCAATTCAGTTTACAAAGAGAGGTCTTTTTTATGTGCGGAATTATCGGTTACACAGGTGTGCAGGCGGCTGTTCCTGTTATTTTGCAGGGGCTTGAAAGGCTTGAATATCGTGGTTACGATTCCGCAGGTATGGGCATTTTTGAAAATGGCGAAATAGCCATGTATAAAACAATGGGCAGTCCCTCGAATCTTAAAGAAAAAGCACCGCAGGGGAGTACGGCAAAAGTTGGTATCGGGCACACAAGGTGGGCAACTCACGGAGCACCTGACGAAAAAAATGCCCACCCTCATATGAGTGCAGACGGCAAGTTTGCAGTGGTTCACAATGGAATTATTGAAAATTATGTTGAACTTAAAAATGAGCTTACAGAAAAGGGATATATTTTCAGAAGCGAAACGGACACAGAGGTGGTAGCGTTCCTTTTGGAAGAAGCATATAAGGGCGATGTAAAAAGTGCGCTCAGTGAAATTATGCCGAAGCTCAAAGGCTCTTATGCTTTAGGGATTCTTTGCGCTGATTATCCCGACACAATTTTTTGCGCAAAAAAATCAAGCCCGCTTTTTGTGGGTGTTGATGCAGACGGGGGATACCTTGCCAGCGATGTGGCGGCGTTTTATAAAAACAGCGGAAAGATTTATAAATTAGGCGATAATGAAATTGGCATAATTAAAAAAGACGGGCTTAAGGTTTTTGACATTGATGGGTGCCGTATCAGAAAAACTGAGGTCAAAATTCGTGAAACTCAACGCTATGAGGGCAAAGGGAAATATGAGCATTTTATGCTTAAAGAGATTTATGAACAGCCAAACGCTTTTGCCGCCACGCTTGAAAATATTCTTGTTGACGGCAAAATAAAATTAGGCTGCCTTAAAATGAACCGTGAAAAAATAAGAAATCTGAATCATATAGAATTTATCGCCTGTGGTTCGGCTTATCACGCAGGTGTGGTGGGCGCATATGCGGCACAAAAATTATTAAATATCCCTGCGTTTTCTTTTATTGCGTCAGAATATATTAACCGAAGCTCCTCGGCGGACGAAAATACACTTGTGGTGATTATCAGCCAGAGCGGTGAAACGGCAGACACCTTGGCGGCAATGCGTGAAGCCAAAAGGAGAAATGCAAAAATCGTTTCAATTGTCAACAACGAATTGAGCACAATTGCGCAGGAAAGTGATTGTGTCATTCTCACAAAGGCAGGCAGAGAGGTTGCCGTTGCCACAACAAAAGCATTTTCCGCACAGCTTGCGGTGATTTACGCTTTGTGCATAAGGCTCTCTTATTCCGCAGGAAAAATTGACCGTGAAAAATACAAAAATTATTGCACTGAGCTTTCAAAAATTTCTGAAAAAATCGGTGAATTTTTGAAAGAAGATTCCTACGCAAAAAATGCGGCAGAGCTTTTAAAAAATACAGATTATTGTTCTTTTATCGGCAGAGGTTTTGACTATTGCACAGCCATGGAAGGCGCACTGAAATTAAAAGAAATCAGCTATGCTCACTGTGAAGCATATGCGGCAGGGGAGCTGAAGCACGGCACAATTTCGCTCATAGAAAACAGCACTCCTGTTGTGGCTGTTGTGTGCGATTCTTCAGTTGCCACAAAGACCTTAGGCAATATCAAAGAGTGCAAGGCAAGAGGGGCAAAAATAATCTGCATCACCAATGATGAAAACTACAAAGGTGATGCAGATGATGTGATGATTTATGTTCCGAAAACGGAAGATATTTTTTCTGTTTCGCTGTCTGTTCTGCCACTTCAATTGATTGCTTATTACACTGCAAAGCTTAAAGGGTGCAGTATCGACAAGCCGAAAAATCTTGCAAAAAGTGTTACTGTTGAGTAGCCTGCGTGGGGTCTTCTATAACAGGAAGATCCCAGCGGAAAATTGATGCCAGCATCCTGATTGCAATAATAATAACATATGCTGCAATTGTTGACGGGATTTCGGGAAGCTTGAAAATGTGCATCATTACATAATAAACGATTGTGCCAACAAGAACGGCTGTGGCATAAATATTTTTGCAAAAAATCATAGGCTTTTGCTTGCTCATAACATCCCTCAAAAGTCCGCCGCCAACAGCGGTGAGAATGCCCATAAACACAACAAAAAATTCGTGATCTCCGTAGCCTTTCTGAATGGTGAGATTAACGCCTGTTACCGCAAAAGATGCAAGACCGATTGCATCAAAAACATTAACAAGATGATTGATTCTTTTGTAATTTTTAAAGAAAGGTCTTCTGAAAATCTGCGCTAAAATAAATATTACGCTTGCAGTAACTATTGAGATGGTAAGGTGGGCAAAATTAAAAAAGTTTCTTGGGGGAATTACACCTAAAAATAAATCTCTCACAGCTCCGCCACCGAGAGCCGTAATAAGTGAAAGGAAAACTACACCGAAAAAGTCCATCTTGCGGTGTATTGAAATCATTGCACCCGAAACGGCAAAGGCAACAATGCCCAGTATTTCGGTTATTGAAAAAATAATACTCGCTGCTTCCATTTTATTCAACCTTTAAAGAATAAACCTTATCGTTTTCGATTTTTGTTAAATCAACGCTTTTTGAGGCATACTGACCGTCCTCATAAAATGCCCAGTATTTTCCGCCTTTTTCATAGCGATGCTCTTCGCCCTCAACGGCTGTGATAAACATACCGTAATCGCCCTGCTCACCGCTTATAATATCAAGCTTTTGAAGTGCAGAGCCAACCGTTGTTTCGTCTGTTAAAATAAGATAATTTTTCTCTTTTTCATCAAAGACAATTTCAAGATAAAATCTGTTTTTACCGCTGCCGATTTCTTCATAAATTACGCTGTCATTTTCGGGCGGTTCTGTAATTTCCTGCTTGCTTTTTTTGCACGATGCAAGAGAAAAAATCATCAAAATTGCCAGTAAAAAAGTAAATATTTTTTTCATAATTATTTGTCCAATCCTGCAAGATGATAGTTTTGCTGATGCTGTTCAAATGTTTCGGCGTAATAGAATTTTACGCCGTCTTTATCTGTAAGGAAAAACTGATAGTTTGTTTCGTTTGGTGAAACAGCTGCTTCAATTGCTTTAAGTCCGGGGTTGCAAACAGGGCCTGACGGCAAACCTTTTCTGAATCCCGAATAAGTGTAGTAAAGTGAAAGGAATTTATCAAACTTCGGCGATTCACTTCCGCCTAAATAATCTGCCATATTTTTAAGATAAAAATATGTTACATCACTGCCAAGATAAGTGTCTTTTGAAGCGGCAAGTCTGTTATGAAAAACAGATGAAACATTGCGACATTCATCAATGCCGTAATCACATTCTTTCTGAATGATTGAGGCAAGTGTGAGCATTTCGTCCATTGTGTAGCCAAGCTCCTCAGCCTTTGCCTGCATTTCGTCTGTTACCTTTGATTTGTAATTATCAACAAATCTTTTAACAACGCTTTCGGCAGGCTCGTCCTTATAAAATTCATAAGTATCGGGGAAAAGATAACCCTCAAGGAGGAAAACTCGCTCTTCGTCAGTGGGGATAGTCAATCCCTCAACGGGAGTGTTTGCCGCTTTATAAAAATCCTCTTTTGAGCATACACCCTTTGACTGAAGAAGCTGTGCATACTGATAGATTGTGTAACCCTCGGGAAATGTAACCTTTACAGTTTCAATTGTCGGCTCAGTCTGTGTCTGTGTAGCTCCCTCGTTTGTGAAGAATTTATATACATTCTGCTTCTTGGGTAAGAAGAAAACAAGAATTGCAACAAGTGCCGCAATAACAAGAATTGCCGTTATGATTGTGGCAACAAGCGTTTTGCTTTTTGAGTTTTTCTTGCGCTTTTTCAGAGCTTTTTTAGCAGGCTTTGGTGTTGCTTTTTCCACCTTTGGTTCTTCTTCAACTGTGTATATTTCATAATCTGTCGGAGTCCATCCGTCATCAAAATTTCGTTTATCCATTTTGCACCTCATTAAAATATTTCACTATATATTATAAACAGAATTTTGGGCTTTGTCAATTTGTAATAATGCTTAAATTTATGAGAAAAATATTAAAGAAAAAGAAAAGAGGTGCATTAAAAATGAAGCGAAAGAAATCGAAAAATGATGTTAAGAAAAACTTCCCCATTGTTGCCGATATGCTGGGCGTGTGGGAGGAATATGCTGACGAAGATGATGCTGTGGATGTCTTAGGCAGTTACACAGGCAATCCGCAGGACGACCTTTACCCCGAACAGGACGCAGACGATTTATAACCTTTGCCGTGTTCATGCTAACAGTGTGAATACGGCAAATTTTTACTATTTTTGTTAATTCTTACAGTGAAAAAATCTTGACTAAACCAATCTTTTGTTTTACAATATAAAGGTTATATTATGTGAAAAAAGGTGAAAATTTTGGGAAAGAGAGAAAACATCAGAAACGTAGCAATTATTGCTCATGTTGACCACGGCAAAACAACACTTGTTGATGAAATGTTGAAGCAGAGCGGTACTTTCCGTGATAACGAGCAGGTACAGGACAGAGTTATGGACTCCAACGACCTTGAAAGAGAAAGAGGAATTACAATTCTTTCAAAGAATACATCTGTCCATTATAAAGACACAAAAATAAATATTGTTGACACTCCCGGTCATGCCGATTTCGGCGGCGAGGTTGAGCGTATCCTTATGATGGTTGACGGCGTTCTTTTGCTTGTTGACGCATTTGAGGGTTGTATGCCTCAGACAAGATTTGTTCTTCAGAAAGCTCTCGGCTTAAAGAAAAAGGTTCTTGTTGTTGTTAATAAAATCGACCGCCCAGGTGCAAGACCTGACGAGGTTATTGACGAGGTTCTTGACCTTTTCATTGAGCTTGGTGCAGACGAGGATCAGATTGAATTCCCCGTTGTTTTTGCTTCTGCAAGGGACGGATATTCTTCACTTGATTCAAGCGTAAGAGAGGGCGATATGAGACCTCTTCTTGACGCTATTCTTGAACATATTGCTCCACCAGAGGGCGATTCAGACGCACCTCTTCAGATTCTTTTCTCCAGCCTTGATTATGACGATTATATCGGCAGAATCGGCGTTGGCAGAGTTGAGCGAGGCAGAGTTAAGAGAAACGATACTGTTGTTCTTTGCAAAACAGACGGCTCAACAGAGAATGTTAAAATTTCAAGACTTTATCAGTTTGAGGGTCTTAAAAGAGTTGAGGTTGAAACAGCAGAAATGGGCGACCTTATCTGCGTTTCAGGTATCACAGATATTAACATTGGTGAAACAGCTTGCTCACCCGATTGCATTGAGCCGCTTCCCTTTGTAAAAATTGACGAGCCTACACTTTCAATGAACTTCATTGTTAACGATAGCCCCTTTGCAGGCAGAGAGGGTAAATTCGTTACATCAAGAAATCTTCGTGATCGTCTTTATAAGGAAGTTGAAACAAATGTAAGTATGCGTGTTGAAGACACTGAAACAACAGACACATTCAAGGTATCTGGCCGTGGTGAGCTTCACCTTTCAATTCTTATTGAAACAATGCGCCGTCAGGGATATGAATTTCAGGTTTCAAGACCCAAGGTTATTTTTAAGACAATTGACGGTCAGCTTTGCGAGCCTATGGAGCTTCTTATTGTTGAGGTTCCTGAGCAGTATGTTGGCTCTGTTATTGAGAAGCTCGGTTCACGCCGTGGTGAGCTTGAAAATATGGGCACCCGTGAGGGCGGTTCAACTCACCTTGAGTTTAAGATTCCTTCAAGAGGACTTATCGGCTACCGTTCAGAGTTTATGACAGACACAAACGGTAACGGCATTATGAATCAGCTCTTTGCAGGCTATGAGCCTTATAAGGGAGATATTGAAACAAGAGAGAACGGCTCAATTGTTGTTCACGAAACAGGTCTTAGCACAGGCTACGAACTTTTCAACACTCAGGACAGAGGTCGTCTTTTCATTGGCGCAGGCGTTGATGTTTATGAGGGCATGATTGTTGGTGAATGCTCAAAGAGTGAGGACATTGTGTGCAATGTATGTAAGGCAAAGCATCTTACAAACACCCGTGCATCTGGTAGTGATGACGCACTTCGTCTTGTTCCTCCCACAACTCTCAGCCTTGAGCAGTGCATGGAATTTATCAAGGACGATGAGCTTCTTGAGGTTACACCTACATCACTGAGACTTCGTAAACGTATTCTTTCAAAAGAACAGAGAATGAAAATGCTCCACAGAGCGAAATGAGGTTAATATGAAAAAGATAATATCAGCTATCCTTTGCGTTATTCTTGTTTTCACATTTGTTATGCCTGCCTTTGCAGCTGACGAAAAGCCTTTTTCAAACAGCCAGTTTTTTGAAATGGGCGATTATACCATTCATTACAGAGTGGCAGAGCATAAAGGCGATTTCAAAGGCAGAATAGTTATGCTTCACGGCTTCGGTCAGTCATCATTTTCTTGGCAGAATATGGCACAGGAAATGAGCGGCAAAGGCTACGATTGCTATTGCGTTGACCTGCCAAACTTCGGCTATTCCACAAGAGAAACAGCTGAAACGAATCATATCGACAGGGAAGAGCTTGTTGAGGCTCTTATGCTCAGCATTGCCCCTGCAAATGAATGGATTGTTTCAGGTCATTCAATGGGCGGCGGCGTTGCAATCAACATTGCAGAGGATTTAGATATTAAATCACTTTTTCTTATTTGCCCTGCTCCAACAGCGGCAATGCCCTCGTTTGCAGGCAAAATTGTTACATCAAAGCCATTGGGCATGATGATGAATTTTGTGCTTGAAAAAATGACTAAATTAGATTTCCTTATGCGTATTGTGGTTTTTGCCGCAACACAAAATAAGGAATATACAAAAAATTATGATTTAAGTGGAGTTACCGCTCCTTTACAGCAAAAGGGCACAGGCATGGGTCTTTGCTATATGTTAAAGGATGTAAGAGTAACCGAGCTTGACAAAACAGATAAAGTAACCTGCCCTGTTCTGATTATCAATGCTGAAAAAGATATGGTTCTTCGTGGCGGAATGAAAGAGCAGGTGCTTGATGCTTTCCCCAGTGCGGAGCTTTATGAGGTGGCTGGCGCAGGTCATATCTGCCTTGAGGACCGTGCAGAGGAAATTGCAAAGGTTACATATGATTTTTTAAACGATTGACGGTGATTTTATGACCGATGAAAAATTGAATAATGCCTGTGCTGTGGCGCTTGGTAATTTTGACGGTTTACATATCGGGCATAAGACCGTGCTGAAAAGCACAATGAAAGCTGCAAAAAAGCATAATCTTGAACCAAAGGTTATGCTTTTTGATATACACCCGAAAGAAATTCTTTTTAACGAAAAATTACCCCGTCTTATGACAGATGCAGAGATTGAAAAAAGCCTGACGGCAATGGGATTTGGCATTTGCAGGGTCAGCTTTAAAGAGATTATGAATTATTCTTGCGAGGAATTTTTTAATAAGATTCTTATTGAAAAGCTGGGCGCAAAGGCTGTCTGCTGCGGATTTAATTATTCCTTTGGCAAAAATGGAACAGGCAACAGCGAAACACTGAAAGAGCTTTGCAAAGAAAACGGCATTGAATGTAATGTGTCAGAGCCTGTTTCAATTGATGGGATGACAGTTTCGTCAACCGCTATCAGAAATTATCTTCTCAATGGTGAGGTGCAAAAGGCGGCGCAGATGCTTGGCAGAAATTATGCCGTTTGCGGTGAAGTTATGGATGGCGACAAAAGGGGCAGAACAATGGGCTTCCCCACAGCCAATCAGAGAATTGACGATGCCCTTGCAGTGCCGAAATTTGGCGTTTATGAAACGCTGGTTACGGTTGACGGCAAAAAATACAAGGGTGTTACGAATATCGGCATAAGACCAACATTCCTTGCAGAAAAAGCACTTTCTGAAACGCACATAATTGATTTCAGCGGTGATATTTATAAAAAAGACATCACTGTTGAGCTTGTAAGATTTCTTCGACCCGAAAGGCAGTTCGGCTCACTTCAGAAGCTGAAAGAACAGCTTGAAAAGGATATTCAGGAGGTCAAAGGCGATGTATAATAACTGGGAAAGTTTAAAGGGCGATTGCTATGGTTGCCACGGCTGCGACCTTGCAAACGGCAGAACCAACCTTGTTTTTGGTGTTGGCAACGAAAGCGCAGAGGTTATGTTTATTGGTGAGGGACCAGGTGAGCAGGAGGATTTGCAGGGCGAACCTTTTGTTGGCAAAAGCGGTCAGCTTCTTGATAAATACCTTGCCGCCATTGACCTTGACAGAAACAAAAACATCTACATTGCAAATATCGTTAAGTGCAGACCGCCCCACAACAGAGACCCGAAAGAGGAAGAGCAGGAAGCTTGCATTAAGTGGCTCAAAGAGCAGACAAGGCTTATCAGACCAAAGATTATTGTTTGCCTTGGCAGAATTGCGGCGCAGAGGTTAATCAGCCCCGATTTCAGAGTTACAAAAGAGCACGGCACTTTTATAAATAAAAATGGATTTTATATGATGGGCACATATCACCCGTCAGCACTTCTCAGAAATCCCTCACAAAAGCCAGAAGCCTTTGAGGACTTTATAGCTTTAAGAGAGAAAATTAAAGAAATCTGCACTCGCACATACTAAATAAAAATCCGAGGTAAGCTCACAGCCACCTCGGATTATTTTATTGCTTATGTTTATTTTTATATTTCTTTGCAAGCTTTACGCTCTGGTCGATAAATTCTTCTGACTTTTTTTCGTCAAAATTATCTTTTACATAGGCTGAATTTTTATCGTTCAGCGCAAAATATGAACCTGCAAGACCGATGAAAGCGATAATATCATCAATTTCAACGCCCGAAAGAATATCAATAGGGCTTAAAATATAAAGACCCAAAACCAGCATGGAAATCAACAACGTTTTTTCTTTAACGGAGCTGTTTTTCCATCTATAAATAAATCTTTTGATTCTTGACACAGCGTATCACTCCGATATTAAAATTCTTCTTTAAGTTCGGTAACATCTTCAACAGGCTTGTCCTCTTTCTTTTCGTCAAGAGGGAAGAGCTTGTAGTTGAGCTTTTCGTTGATAGTATCAAGCAGCTTGCCAAACACTTTAAATGCGATTACGCAAGCGAGCAGACCGAAAACGATACCTGTTATCATACCGCCGATAACATCTGACGGGTAGTGAACATGGATGTAAATTCTTGAAAAACCGATAAGGAATGCAAGAATGAGGGGGATAATGCCCTTTTTCTTGTCGATATAAAGAGCACCCATTGCAAAGGCAAATGAAGATGCAGTATGACCTGAGGGGAATGAAACGGATGTTTCTTTAAGATTTTCAAAGGGCATGGTGTACATCCAGCCGTCTGTTGCAACTCTTGCCCAGTTTGACTGATCCATAATATAAGGTCTTGCACGGTCAAAGAGGTCTTTGAGAATAACGCTATTCATAAGTGAAGCAAATGCAAGGGCAATAAGAGCGGCAAAGCCAAGCTTTCTTGTCTTTTTGAAAATGCAAAGAATAAGACCGACAATAATCAGAAAAATTCCGTCATCACCAAGGTGAGTGATAATAGTCCAAAAAGTATCCATAATACGGGCTGCGGCGGGATTCTGAAGCCACAGATGCTCTACCAGCTTATAGACATTCATGTCAAATGTCAGAAGCCAGTCTGATGTAAAAAATGACATTTTTATTTCTCCTTATTTTTTATTGAATTTTGAAAGAAGCTTCTTTCTTTCGGCAGAGTTTCTTATAAGTGAGAATACACCGTAGCCTGCGGCAAAAATTGCAACCGCAATCCAGAAAATTACAACGGCAACGGGCACAAACTCATGAAGAATAACTGAAGCGGCGATAACTGCAATCAGCATAGGAAGTACCTTGAGCGTGAAAGGAATTGCGGCGTCAAGGCTTGAGGGAGCGTTAATAAGAACAAAATTCTTAACAGGCTCAAAAAGAGGCTTCTTGTAGAAATCATCAACACGAAGAACCTTTGTTTCATAATTTGTAACATCGTTTTCGTCAAAGTCAAAAACTCTTACGCCACGGGGGTTAAGACCGTATGTGTTGTATCCAGCACCGGGGCAATAACCTAAATCAATGCCTTTAAGTCTGCCAACAAAGCTGTTGTAGTGGTCATGACCAAAATACATTGCAAAAACATCACCCTGCTCAACAACTGTGTCAAACTGAGGGTTGGCTGTTTCAGGAACAGACGGAGTTTCGCCGAATGTGCCTTTCTGCCATACTGCTTCGTCGTCAAGTGCAAAATATTTGCCTTTTCTGCTTCTGAATGCTGCAAGTGAGCCTTTTGTTCCCTTTGGCACTTCTTTGAGAACATCATAAATCTCCCATACAGGGATATGCTGGAAAAGAATTGAGGGGATAGCCTTGCCACCGTTCAGCACTTTAAGCTCAAGGCTCTTTTTCTTGCACCATGCAACCTGATTATCGTGAACCATATCGTATCCGCCAACAGCTGTGGGGTGAGAAGAATTTGAATCCACCATATAGATGTTCATTGCAGGCTTGCTTCCGTCAGATGACATAATAAGCTGATTGTATGTGCCTGCGTCGGGTCTGCCGTCATTCATATCGTCAAAGCAGATGCAGTTTTCGATTTCTGCATAAATCTTAGCCTGCTCATCGTTTGGCATACCTGTCTGGCAATCGTGATTACCAAATGTTACAAGGAAAGGAATACCAGATGCTTTAAGGGGAGCCATAATGCCCATAATAGCATCGTGAACATTCTTTTTAAGCTTTTCGCCCTTGCCCCAAAGACCAACAACATCAAGCTGGTCGCCTGTTAAAACAATGAGGTCTGGCTTTGTTTCGCTGATAGCTGCTTCAAGAAAGTTGAGTGTATCAACAGATGTTGCTTTTGTATCCTGCACATCAGAAATTTGCAGAATTCTGAATTTACCATTTTTGTTAAATTGTAATGTTTTCATAGTTTTTCATCCCTTCGTTATTTTTTTATTTTCTATTTTTAATAAAGTATTGACGATTTTTTAATAATGCTTTATAATTAACTCACCACATTAAATAAAAAGGAGTTATTTTAATGAGCAATGATAAAGTAAAGAAAGAGGGCAGCTTCACCGAAAAATATAAGGAACTGTGGAAATTTATTAAGTTCACATTTGCAGGTGCAAGCTCATCTCTCGTTGAGTTAGGCGTTCATATGCTTCTTCTCAATGTTGTATTTGTAAACCTTCTTGGTCAGAAAATCACAAACCCTGCACTTAATATGATTGGTATTGAGTCAAAAGGTTATCTTTTGGCATTCGTTCTTTCAACAACAGTCGGTTACACAATCGCATTCATTATGAACCGCAAAATCACCTTTAAGGCAGATTCAAATGTTGCGCTGAGCACATTCCTCTATGTTTTAATGGTTATCTTCACAATCTTTGCCAACGGCTGGCTTGGCTCTGCAATGACAACATTTGCACAGAGCCACAACCTTATCGGCGGTGTATGGGATCTTATCATCAAGGTTATCGGTATGGCAATCCCCACATTGTGGACATATCCTCTTAACCGCTTCGTTATTCACAGACACAAAAAGCCTGAAGAAGAGCTTTCAGCAGAAAAAACCGCTGAATAATCAATTAAACAATAATCAAAGCTCGGCATTACGCTGAGCTTTTTTATTTTATCATAAAATGAAAATTATTGCAATTCAATCTTGCTATGTTTTTGCCCAATAAGAAACGGCAAATACGAATTGATAATTTTAGCTGCAACACAGCTTAAAAGGCAGATGCCAACAATTGCAAAGGCAGTTTCTATAACACAAAAACGAAAGGTTAATGTAAATCCAAAATATGCGTTGACTGTTGCAATTATGAAGTTTGCAAAATACTGAATAGGCTCAAGAGCATAGAATATGAGAGAGTTTTTGCCGAAATATTCAAGTACTGAATTCTTCTCAATCAGAATAGAGAAAGACATAACCATAAGACATCCTGCAAGGGCTGATAGATAAAACAGCAGGGGATTGCCGTAACGGTTTGAGTGCATTTCAACTAAGCCATAAATGCTTCTGTTAAAATAACTTGAGGTTATACATATAAGGGCAGCAACAACTAAAACCCATATGCGATTGAGCTTTTTATAAAACGAAGTCTTTTTTATAATGTAGCCAACAGAAATGAACATCAGAGAAATAAGAGAAGTCTGAATGCTCCACGGTAAAAATATAAAGGTCTTTTTTACAAGAAGCAATGTTGATACACTTAAAAGAATCGATACAATGGCAACGGGAACTAACTTGTCTTTAAAAATCCTTACAATGAAATAAAAAACAGTTAACGCTACAAAAAGCGAGGCAAGGAACCAGAGGAGGCAGTGATCTTTATATTGAATTATGGGGTTAAGAAAAAGCCACTTCCACTGAATTTCTTCGTGCTTCAGAAATTTCATAAGCACCGCAACAATAACTGAACCTGTAAAGCCTAAGGTGAAAATAGGCAAAACAACAGTTTTTAACTTGTTTACTATAAAATCTTTTGTGTTTCTTTTGGCAGAGAAGCAGTATCCAGACATGAAAAAGAAAAGCGGCATATGAAAATTATAGACAAAGTCAGCGAAAATCGGAGGCGCCGAAATTGTATGACCGATAAAAACACAGAGAATAGCAATTCCCTTTGAAATATCTATCCAATGAATTCTTTCTTTCATAAAAGCACCTCTCAAAACTTACGATTCAGTTTATCATAATTATAATATAAAATCAATCTCAAATATTTTAAATAATACTATTTTTTTATTGACAAGCTATTGTTGTTTGCGATATACTTATCAAGTATTTTCGGGTATTATGCTTTTTGACAAATACCTATATTTTTTGGAGGTGCAACCTTATGGTTAAAGCTATCGTAGGCGCTAACTGGGGCGACGAAGGCAAAGGCAAAATCACTGATATGTTTGCTGATAAGGCAGATATTGTTATCCGTTTTCAGGGCGGTGCAAACGCAGGTCATACAATTATCAATGACTATGGCAAGTTTGCTCTTCATTTGCTTCCCTCAGGCGTATGCCATCCCGAGGCAGTTAATATTATAGGCAACGGTGTTGCTCTTGACATTCCCAAGTTTGTTAAAGAGCTTGCATCAGTTACAGAGAAGGGCGTTCCAATGCCCAACATCCTTGTTTCAGACAGAGCACAGATTATGATGCCCTATCATGTTTTACTTGATACATACGAAGAAGAGCGTCTTGCAGATAAGCAGTTCGGCTCAACAAAATCTGGTATCGCTCCTTTCTATTCAGATAAGTATGCAAAAATCGGCTTCCAGGTTTGCGATCTTTTCTATCCTGAAGAGCTCAGAGAGAAGCTTGAAAGCGTTTGCGAAATCAAGAATCTTCTTCTTGAGCATGTTTATCACAAACCCCTTATTGATGTTGATGAGCTTTTCAACACTCTTATGGAATACAAAGAGATGATTGCTCCTTATGTTGCAGATACAACAGCTTATGTTCATAAGGCAATCAAAGAGGGCAAAGAGATTCTTCTTGAGGGTCAGCTTGGCTCACTTAAAGACCCCGACCATGGTATTTATCCTATGGTTACATCATCATCAACACTTGCAGGCTACGGCACAGTTGGTGCTGGCATCCCCGCAGGTGCAATTAAAGAAATCGTTGCTGTTACAAAGGCATACTCTTCAGCAGTTGGTGCTGGCGAATTTGTAAGCGAAATCTTTGGCGAAGAAGCAGACAAGATGAGAAATCACGGCGGCGACGCTGGCGAATACGGCGCAACAACAGGCAGACCCAGAAGAATGGGTTGGTTTGACTGCGTAGCAACCCGTTACGGCATTGAGTGCCAAGGTGCAACACAGGTTGTTCTTACTGCTCTTGACTGCCTTGATTATCTTGATGAAATCAAGGTTTGCGTAGGTTATGAGATTGACGGCAAAGTTACAAAGGACTTCCCCAACACACACCTTCTCAAGAAAGCAAAGCCCGTTCTTGTTACACTTCCCGGTTTCAAGCAGAATATCAGAGGCATCAAAGAGTTCGACAAGCTTCCCAAAGAGGCACAGGATTATGTTCTCTTCATTGAGAAAGAAATCGAAGCTCCCATCACAATGGTATCTAACGGACCTAAGAGAGAAGAAATTATCTATCGCTAATTAAATAAAATAAAAAAACGGAGAAGCTTCTGTAATTGAGCTTCTCCGTTATTTGTTTATTTCGGGATTATCTGTTCTTTCAAGCAGATAGTCAATGGACACATCAAAATAATCAGCAATTGCAATGAGTTCGGCGTAACCTGCCTCGTGCTCACCAGTTTCGTATCTGCTGATTGTGTTTTGGCACATATTAAGTTCCATTCCCAGCCTGAGCTGAGAAATACCACGTGCTTTTCGCAATTCTTTCAATCTCATAAAAATCCCTCTTAGGCGACTCGTTTGAGCCGCCTTTTTTTATGCTGTTTTTTCTTTTTTACGGATGGACGAAATCACTGTGCCGATAACAACAAGCACAATGCCTGCCACAGAGAGAAGATTTACGCTTTCGTGAAGCACGATTGCCGCAAAGATGATTGTAACAACGGGGATTGCATAAATGTAAATTCCTGAATTAACAGGGCCAATTGCCCTTGTGGCGTAGTTCCATGTAAGGAAGCAGGTGCAGGAAGCGATAATACCAAGGAAAAGCAGGCTGAGAAGTGCTTTTGGCTCGGTGAATCTTGTGAAATCTGTGTTGATGCCAAAGAAAGGCAGGCTTATTGCCATAATCAGCGCACCCCAGAAATAGGTGTGCCTTGTGATATACATTGTGGTGTAGCCTTTGTTAGAGAGCTTTTTAACAAGCGTTGTGTAAACGCCCCATGCCACTGCGCACAGGAATGCAAGAAAATCACCAAGAGGGTTAAGACCAAACTGGGTTGCACCGTTAAAGCTGATAAGTGCAATGCCCGATATTGCAATGATGAATCCAAGGAAGAAATTCACCCTCGGCTTCTCTTCTTTTAAAAAGAGAATTGCAAAAAGCGCAATGAAAAACGGATTTGTTGAAACGATTGTGCTTGTGTTTGAAGCGTAGGTGTATTGCATTGAAAGAATTTCAAGCGTGCCATAGAGGAAAAGTCCTGTTAAGCCACAGCCTGCAAAAAGAAGCTCGTCTTTTTTGCTTCTCTCACCCTCAAATGTATCTTTGCCTTTTATGAGCCTTATGAGCAGAAGCACCACAAATGCGATGAAAAATCTTGTAAAAAGAATTTCAGCAGGGTTGAATTTGCCCATAAGATTTTTTGTTACAATAAATGTTGTGCCCCACACAATTGTGGAATAAAGCGCACACAGATTTCCTTTTAAAACTAAACTTTTATTCATATTTCTTCCTTTTTTACAAAAAGATGATTAAAAAAGCAAAACACTTTTAATAATCATCTTTTTATTATTTGTTTAATATTTAATTTATGCTATGCCCAATTTCTTTGCCATTTCGGCTGTCTTTAATTCAAGAAGCTTTGATACGCCCTCTTCCTGCATGGTAACACCATAAAGAACATCGGCCTCTTCCATTGTTCCTCGTCTGTGAGTGATGAGGATGAACTGAGTGTTCTTTGTCATTCTGCGGACATACTTTGCGTATCTTGTAACATTAACATCGTCAAGAGCCGCCTCAACCTCGTCAAAAATACAGAAAGGTGAGGGCGAAACCTTGAGAATTGCAAAGAGAAGCGCAATGGCAGAAAGTCCTTTTTCACCGCCCGAAAGCAGGTCGATATTCTGAACATTCTTGCCAGGTGGCTGAACCTTGATTTCAATGTTACATTCAAGCACATCAAGCTGATTTTCAAGCACAAGCTCTGCTTTGCCGCCGCCAAAAAGCTCAACGAATGTTTCACCGAAATATGTATTGATTTTCTGGAACTGCTCTCTGAACTGTTCAGACATTTTATCTGTCAGCTCTTTTATAAGCTTATCAAGCTCAGCTCTTGATTTTTCAATATCTTCAAGCTGTGCGCCCATAAATTCGTAACGCTGAGAAACCTCTTCGTATTCCTCAATTGCGCCAACATTAACATTGCCAAGGCTGCGGATTTTATTTTTAATATCTTGCAAAGAGCGTTGTGCCTGCTGATAATCTTCAATAACAATATCTAATTCTTCCGCTTCACGGCGGGTCAGCTGATATTCGTCAAAGAGCTTGTTTACTGTATCATCAAGCTGTTTTTCCATAGCTGCCTTGCGTTCTTCAAGTCTTGCAAGCTCACCGCTGATTTTTTCTCTCTCTGCGGTTTTCATTCGCTCCTCAATGCGAAGCTTGGCATCCTTTGCATCATAATCGGTGTGTTCCTGTGTAAGACGCTGAATCTCTTCGCTTGCTTCTGATGATTCTTTATGAAGAGCCGCCGCTTCATTTTGAAGAAGTGCAATTTTTTCTTCAATCTCTGCGTTAGCGTCAAGGATAGCACTTATCTCACTGTTAAGGTCGGCAACTCTGCCCTCGTGGCTTTCCATTCTGTTGCGAAGAATTTCAACAGCTTCACTTCTTGCCTGTGCATCTTTTTGAAGTGCAAGGATAGCGAGGTTAATCTGAGCCTCTTTTTGAGAAAGCTCATCTTTTTTATTTTCAAGCTCTTCTCTCCACTGAGATGTTTCGTCAAGTGTTTCTCTAAGAGCGTTTGCCTGCCCGTTCAGCTCTTCAATGCTTCTGAGTGCTGCTTCTTTTGCCTCTTCAAGCTCATTGATACGCTGATTTGAGCGAACCTTTTCTCTGCGAAGCTCCTCAAGGGCGGCATTTGCAGTGTCCAGCTTACCTTGAACCAGCTCATATTCGCTCTCTTTTCTGATTATATCCTCCTGCACACGGCTAAGGTCTGCTTGCGCACCGTCAAGGTCTGCCTGTGCAGACGAAAGCTCCTCTGTTGCCAGCTTATAATCAGCTTTAAGCCTTGCATTTTCACTTTCAAGCTTGTTAAGAGCGGCTGTGAGCTTTTCAATTTCATTGCTTCGGTTAAGAATACCTGCATTCTGCCCACGGGAACCACCTGTCATTGAGCCGCCTGCGTTTATAATCTGACCGTCAAGAGTAACGATTTTGAATCTGTATGAATATTTCTTTGCGATTGTAATTGCGCAGTCCAAATCCTCTGCAACGGCTGTTCTGCCAAGGAGGGATTTTATAATTTCTGAATATTTCTTGTCATAATCAAGGAGCTTGTCTGCCATGTCAACAAATCCGTAGCAGTCATCAAGTCCTGTTTCGGTAAATTCTTTTGCATTAACAGATGTAATTGGCAGGAATGTTGCACGACCAGCCTTTGAATCTTTTAAGAAGTTGATGGCACGCTTTGCATCATTTTCGTTATCGGTAACAATATTCTGCACAGCGTTGCCAAGTGCAGTTTCAACAGCAACGGCATATTTTGTGTCAACACTGATAAGCTGTGAAAGTGTGCCGTGAATACCACGGAGCATACCGTTCTTTGCCTCTTTAATAACAGCCTTGACACTGCCAGCGTAACCCTCCATATTCTTTTCCATATCTTCAAGAATGTGGATTCTGCCTGTTTTCTGGTGAATTTCAAGAGTTTTATCGTCAATTTCAGCTTTGAGAATACCTGCTCTTTCGCTCTTTGACTGAACTCTCATGTTATAGCCAGCAACAGCGTTGGCGATTTCTTTTGCCTTTTCTTTAAGCTCTTCAAGCTCCAGTGAGCATTGGCTGACAGTTTCATTAAGTGAATTTACATATTCATTTCTTGAAGTGAGAACGCCGTCAATATTTGCAATTCGACCGTTGATTTCTTCAATAGATGAAACAGCGGTGGTTTCGTCTATGCGTTTCTCGGCAATTCTTTCATTGATGTCGGCAATCTGCTGTGTAATCTCTGCCAACTTTTCAGCAAATTCTGAATTTTCTGCTTTAACAGAAAGTATCTCTGCGTTTGCGCTGTCAAGCTCCTTTTTCTTCTCTGCAATCTGAGCGTTAATATCGTTAATGAAAACTTCGCCCTCGTTTATCTGCGATTCAAGTGAATGTTCTGTGTCTGAAGCGTCAGAAACATCCTTTTTAAGTCGCTCAACAGTGTTGAGGTTATGCTCAATTGTATTTTTTTCAACGGCAACAACAGCTTCTTTCTGAGCTGCCTGCTCCTCTTTTTCCTGTCGCTCTCTGCGGATTTCATCAATTTTGCGGTTGATGCTCTGACCTGCTTCAATAGCCTCATCCATTTCATCACGGATAGCTTCAAGCTGATTCTCAACATCCTCATACTGTGCGTTGGCAATTGAGAGCTTGTCCTCCTGCTCTTTCAGCCTTTTTTTGGAATTTTCGATTGTGTGAAGCCACAAGCCGATTTCAAGATTCTTTTTCTCTTTAGAAAGAACGAGGAATTTCTGAGCCTTTTCGCTCTGAATTTTAAGGGGTCCAACACGGCTTTCAAGCTCTGAAAGTATATCACGCAGACGAACCATATTTTCTTCTGCCTGGTCAAGCCTGCGGTTAGCGTCAGTTCTTCTGTATCTGTAATGGGAGATGCCTGCCGCTTCTTCAAGCATATCACGGCGCTGACCCGATTTTGAAGAAATAAGGTCGGCAACTCTGCCCTGACTTACAAGTGAATAGCCATCTCTGCCAAGACCTGTATCCATAAAAAGCTCATGAATATCACGAAGTCGCACCGCCTGTGCGTTAAGGCAATATTCACTTTCGCCTGAGCGGTAATATCTTCTTGTAACAGCAACCTCGTCGCTGTCGCAATTGAGAGAGCGGTCTTTATTGTCAAGGCGGAGCGTAACCTCTGCATAGCCGAGAGCCTTGCGGATTTTAGTGCCGCCAAAAATAACATCCTCCATTTTTGAACCACGGAGATTTTTTGAAGACTGCTCACCAAGAACCCAGCGGACAGCGTCTGCGATGTTACTTTTGCCCGAGCCGTTGGGGCCAACAACTGCGGTGATGCCGTTATTAAAATTAAAAACGGTTTTATCAGGGAACGATTTGAATCCCTGCATTTCAAGTGCTTTAAGTATCATGTTCAATATCCTTTACAAGTACCTGATATTTTGAAAGCTCCTCTGACTCTTTGATTTTGCAATCAAAATTGAGAGCCTTGAGCTTTAATAAATTATCTTTTTTTTGACCGATAGCCTGTGATGTTGCCCCTTTCGGAATAAGCACAAGATAGCTACCTGCTTTTTTTATCTGATTTTTTATCTCGTTTAAATAAATTCTGCTTTCACAGATTTCTTTAAAAGCGGGGTGAAAAGCACCTGCCACATAACCCTCGTCAACTCCGCCGCCAGAGTGAAGCCCAACACGGATAATTCTGATATTTTCTTTGTGAAACATCAAAATGAGCTTTGCGCAGATGTCTGCCGCTTCGCTGACTGTCTGCGGAATATATTCACCGCTTCTGTAAAGCTCTGCAAGGGGAGTGCTTTCAATCACAACTGTGGGGTAAATCCTTACAGTGTTGGGGCGAAGAGCGATAATTTCCTCTGCGGTTTTGATGCTTTCATTTTCGTCTGAGCCATAAAGCCCCGTCATCATCTGAAGTCCCGTTTCAAAGCCGTATTCTTTTAAAAGAGCCATGGCATTTTTTATGTCAGCGGAGGTGTGCCCTCGTCTGTTCATATTAAGCACAGTGTCGTCCATACTCTGTGCGCCAAGCTCAACAGCGGTAACTTTATATTTTTTGAGAATTTCGCAAATCTCTCTGTCGATAGCATCGGGGCGGGTGGATATTCTGATTCCGCAAAACTTTTTGCCGTCAATATGTACCACTGCCGCTTTCAGCAGTTCCAGCATATAATCTTTTGGAATAGCGGTGAAGCTGCCGCCGAAAAACGCAATTTCAGCATTTTCAACGGTGTGATTTTTTTCTGCCTGCTCCACTGCAAGGTGAACATCCTCAGCCGTTATGCTTTTTGTTTCGCCAGATATACTTTTTTGATTGCAAAAAACGCATTGATGAGGGCAACCCTTGTGAGGCACAAAAAGTGCTACAGTTGTGTGCTTCAAAGTCCCATCAGCTCCAGAGCTTCTTTAGCGGCAAGCTGTTCCGCTTTCTTTTTGCTTGTGCCTTCGCCTTTGCCGATAACATTTGAGTTAAGGTGAACCTCAACCTCAAAGCGTTTATCGTGGTCGGGGCCAGATTCGCCAACAAGGGCATATTCAATAACTTCACCTGGGTTGCGCTGAACAACCTCCTGAAGCATTGTTTTGTAGTCTTTGAATCCACGGTGCTTTTTAACAGCATCCTCAACATATTTTAAAACAAATCCCTTTGCCGCATCCATACCGCCGTCAAGGTAAATAGCGGCAATCAATGCCTCAAAGGCATCTGCCAAAATAGAGGGTCTTGCATAACCGCCTGTGCAGATTTCACCCTTGCCTAAAAGAAGATATTCGCCCAAGCCAAGGTCAAGTGCAAACTCACTGAGTGATTTTTCGCATACTGTTGCGGCACGGAGCTTGGTCAGCTCACCCTCGGGGAGATTTGAGAAGTTTATGTAGAAATTCTCTGCGGTGATGAATCCTAAAACAGAATCACCTAAAAATTCAAGTCTTTCGTTGCTTTTGTTATGGTCGCCGCCACATTCATTTGCATAAGATGTGTGTGTCATAGCTCGCACGAGATATGCCTCATTTTTAAATTGATAACCGATTTTATTTTGCAGCTTTTTAAGATCGCTCATATTTTAACTGCCTCCTCTCTCATGTATTCCATACTTCTATTTGAAAGTGCTTCATAGCGAAGCTTTTTATCTCTGATTTTTTCACTAAGGGGCGGCAAAACGCCAAAGTTTGCGCCCATCGGCTGAAAATCTGTAACGCTCTCATCGCTTATGTATCGGCTGAGTGCGCCTATCATTGTGAAATTGGGGAAAATAACTGTATCTTTGCCACTTGTGCGCCTTGCCATATTTATGCCAGCCATAATTCCTGCGGCGGCAGATTCCATGTATCCCTCAACGCCTGTCATCTGACCTGCAAAGAAAAGGTTTTCTCTGCCTCTGAATGAAAAGTCGCCATTGAGATGCCTTGGGGAATCAATAAAAGTGTTTCTGTGCATTACACCGTAGCGGAGAAACTCTGCATTTTTAAGGGCGGGGATAAGTGAAAAAACTCTTTTCTGTTCGCCGAATTTCAGATTGGTCTGAAATCCAACAAGGTTATACATTGTGCCGTCTGCGTTTTCTTTTCTCAACTGCAAAGCCGCCCAAGGTCTATGCCCTGTTCTGGGGTCTCTCAGCCCAACAGGCTTCAACGGACCAAAACGCATTGTGTCTGCACCTCTTGATGCCATAACCTCAATGGGCATACAGCCTTCATAAACACCCTTTCTTTTATCAAAAGAGTGAAGCTCTGCGGACTGTGCATTCACAAGCTCATTATAAAAAAGCTCGTATTCCTCTTTGTTCATGGGGCAGTTGATATAATCGTCCTCACCGCCACGGTCATATCTTGACTGGGTGAATGCACTTTCCATATCAATGCTGTCTGCCGAAATAATGGGAGCGGCGGCATCAAAAAAGCTAAGATTGCCACCGCAAAGAGCCTTGATTTTTTCTGCAAGAGGTTCTGAGGCAAGAGGGCCTGCGGCAATTATAACATTGCCCTCAGGGATGTCCTCAACCTCTCTTGTTTCTATTGAAATAAGGGGATGAGCTTTGATTTTTTCTGTAACAAGTGAAGCGAAAGCATCTCTGTCAACAGCAAGAGCGCCGCCTGCTGGCACTTTAGTCTCTTTTGCACACTGAACGCAAAGTGAGCCGAGAAGCTCCATTTCAGCTTTTAAAAGACCTGCCGCCGAGCCTAAACGCTCTGCTTTAAGGGAGTTTGAGCAGACAAGCTCTGCAAATAAATCTGTTTTATGGGCAGGGGTTTTCTTTGCAGGCTTCATCTCTGCAATTGTAACGCTGACACCTCTGTTGGCAAGTGCCCACGCAGCCTCAACACCTGCAAGACCTGCGCCTACAACTAAAACATCACTCATCCTTTTTCTTCTTTCTTTCTGCTTTTTTCTCAAATTTGCAATCCTCGTTAAGGCAGGCGAGGATACCGCCCTTGCGCTTGAAAAGTGATTTTCCGCACTGTGGGCAGGTTTCGTTTGTGGGCTTATCCCATGTCATAAAATCACAATCGGGCCAGCTTTCACAGCCAAAGAATGTATGACCTTTCTTTGACTTTTTCTCAATAACAGATGCACCGCACTTGGGGCATTTTGCATTTGTCTTTGTAACAAGCGGTTTTGCATTTTTGCAATCGGGATAACCTGGGCAGGCAAGGAATCTGCCGAAACGACCTGTTTTGATTATCATAAGTCTGCCGCACTTTTCGCAGGGGATGTCTGTAACATCCTCTTCAAGCTGGATTTTAACATCCTTCATATCTTCCTTGGCTTTCTGCAATGTTTTGTCAAATTCATCATAGAAGCCGTGGAGCATCTGAACATAGTCGGCATTGCCTTCGCCAACATCGTCAAGCTGAGTTTCCATCTGTGCGGTGAATTTTGCATTTACGATTTTGGGGAATCTTTCTTTAAGCAGACCTGTTGTGGCTTCGCCCAGCTCTGTGGGAACAAGAAGCTTTGCCTGCCTTTTTACATAATCACGCTTTGTGATTGTGGTAATGATTGTGGCATATGTGCTTGGTCTGCCAATGCCGTTTTCTTCCATCGCTTTAATAAGTGAAGCTTCGGTGTATCTTGCAGGGGGCTGTGTGAAGTGCTGATTGCCGTTAAGCTCTTTAAGCTTAAGGTTATCGCCCTTGTTAAGCTCAGGGAGCTTTTTGCCGCCCTCTTCGTCTTCATCATCACTGCTCTCTTCATAAAGAGTTGTGAATCCGTCAAACTTGATGCTGTAACCTGCGGCAGAGAAAAGGCAGAATTTGCCGTTTGCCATATCTTCCTCTGTTGCACCTGTGATTTCAGCCTTAACAGTGTTCTGAACACAAGAAGCCATAAGTGAAGCAATGAAACGCTTCCAGATAAGTGAATATAATTTATACTGATCAGATGAAAGGCTGCTCTTTACTCTTTCAGGTGTAAGTGAGGGAACAGCTGGGCGGATAGCTTCGTGTCCGTCCTGCGCATTACTTCTTGATTTGAAATATCTTGGCTTTTCGGGCAGATATTTTTCACCGTATGCTGATTTAATATATTCGTTTGCGGCTGCTCTTGCTTCCTCTGAAATTCTGAGAGAGTCAGTTCTCATGTAGGTTATAAGACCTGTTGTGCCGATACCCTCAATGTCAACGCCTTCGTATAATTCCTGAGCGGTGCGCATTGTGCGCTGAGACTGGAAGCCTAATTTTCTTGAAGCCTCCTGCTGAAGTGTTGATGTAATGAATGGGGGAGCGGGGTTCTTTTTGCGTGTGCCTTTTTTAAGGGATGTTACGGTGTACTTTGCACCGTCAAGCCGCTTGATGTAGCTGTCTGCCTGCTCCTTATTTGTGATTTTAACCTTGCCTGTTTCATCACCTGTGAAAGATGCTGAAAAAAGCTTTCTGCAAGGTGCGTTGAATTTTGCGTCAAGAGTCCAGTATTCCTCTGGAACAAATGCTCTGATTTCGTTTTCTCTATCAACAATCAGCCTTACTGCAACGCTCTGAACTCGACCTGCGGAAAGACCACGGCGAATTTTTTGAGAAATAAATGGACTTAACTTGTAACCAACAAGGCGGTCAAGTATTCTTCTTGCCTGCTGTGCGTTTACAAGATCCATATCAAGTGAACGGGGGGCTTTCATACCAGCCTCAATGCCTGATTTTGTGATTTCGTGGAAAGTGATTCTGTTCTGCTTCTCAGTGTCAAGCTCCAGAAGTGTGGCAAGGTGCCATGAAATTGCTTCTCCCTCACGGTCAGGGTCGGTTGCGAGATAAACTTCGTCGCTGTTCTCAACCTTTTCCTTGAGCTCCTTGACAAGCTTTTCCTTTCCTTTTATTACTGCATATTTAGGCGCAAAATCATGCTTGATGTCAACGCTCAGACGGGCGGCAGGGAGATCCCTTACATGACCCATGGAGGCAGTAACATCATAATCTTTGCCAAGATATTTTTTAATTGTCTTAACCTTTGTAGGCGACTCAACAATAATAAGTTTTGACATAAACATCATCCTAATTATTTATTTTGTGATAAAGCTTGCCTGCTGAAGAGCCGATAAGCTCCGCCAGCTCAAGCTCAGTTACAGAGCTGAAAACTCTTGAAAAGCCAAGCCCTGTTTTTCTTATTATATCATCAATATGTATAGGTTCATCACCAAAGACGGAATAAACCGTTTTTGCTTCTTCAGAAAGCTTTGAAAGGTCAGCGACCTTTTGAAGTGATTCCTGATGAAAATTCGTTTTCTTTTCTTCAATGACAGTTTTGGTGTTGATTTTTTCAACACTTCTGCTCATTGTAAGCTCTGTTTCAATTTTTTCAATATCAATTGCCGAGGGGTATTTTATAGCGTAGCTTTCAAGAATATCCATTGCGCAGAAAACAGGCTTTGCACCATCGTTTATCAGCTTGTGAACACCTTTAAATTTTTCGCTCATAACATTACCAGGGACGGCAAAAACATCTCTTCCCTGTTCAAGGGCAATGTTTGCAGTTATCAGCGAACCGCTTTTAACGCCTGCCTCAATAACCACCGTGCCATGAGAAAGACCTGAAATAATTCTGTTCCTAATAGGGAAGTTCCTTGCAATGGCAGGGGTGAAAGGCGGATATTCTGTTATAACAGCACCGTTTTGTGCGATTTCGCTTCTAAGCTCGTCATTAACAGAGAGGTAGTTTGCACCGAATCCGTTGCCAAGCACAGCCGCCGTCTTTCCTTTTGCTTCAATTGCACCTGTGTGAGCGGCACTGTCCACACCCAATGCACCGCCGCTGATAACTATTGCACCAGAACGGCAAAGGGAAGATGAAAGACTTTTGGCAACAGAAAGGCTGTTTTCATCAGCTTCTCTTGTGCCAACAACTGCAATTGCGATTTTGTGAATAAGAAAGCTGAGGTCGCCACGGTAATAAAGCACCGCAGGCAAATCGTCAAGCCCTCTGAGCATACGGGGATAGAGCTTATCACTTGGCGTTACAATATTACAGCCAACCTTTTTGCAATTCTCCATAACCTCATAAGCATCAGAAAGAGATGATTTTTTAAGCTTTGCTATCTGCTGAGAGGTGAATATTCCCGATAGCTTCCATTCGAATTCACTGTTTTTAAAAAGATTTTCAGCGGAGCCGAAATATGCCAGCATTTCGCCTGTTTTGCGGCAGCCTGCGCCTAAAGCTAACTGATAGCGTATCCAATGCTCAACTGCCATGGCGCATCATCTCCCATATAATAATCGCCGCCGCAGTGCCTGCATTTAAAGACTCTGCACGACCGCCCATGGGGATAGTGATTTTTATGCTTGCATTTTCCATTGTTTCACGGCTGACTCCGTTGCCCTCGTTGCCAACAATAGAGATAACTCCGCCAGAAAAATCAACATCAGTGATTACAACTGCATCTGTTGACGGGGTGGAGGCGGCAACTGTCATTTTAAGAGCCTTTGCCTGTGAAATGAATTTTTGCAAATCATCACAGTTAATAACATTTAATCTGAAGAATGCGCCCATAGATGCTCTTAAAGCTTTTGGGTTATAAATATCGCATCCTCCCGAAACAATCATACCGTCAACGCCGAGAGCCTCAGCTGTTCTGCTGATTGCACCAAGGTTGGACGGGTCCTGAATGTTTTCTAAAAGTATATATTTACCCCTGCTATTTATTTTATCCGCTTCAGCGATTTTGTCAACCGTTTTGCATACACAAAACATACCTTGAGGGGATTGAGTGTCCGACATTTTTTTGCTGATTTCTTCGCTTATTTCAAAAACGCTGTTGGATTTTGATGAAATTTCGCAATAAAAATCATAAAATTTTTCTTTAGCTTTTGGAGTAAAAAAGAATTGCAGAATATCAACATTGCTCACCGCAGCGTCATAGCAAAGGCGTGCGCCCTCAACAAAAAAAGAAGATGCTTTTTTGCGTGCAGAGGCACTGTCTTTAAGCTGAATGGCAAGCTTGATTTTATCGTTATTTTTTGATGTGATATTTTCCAATTTAATTTCACTCCATACGAAAATTCACGCCCTAATCAATGAAAAGGGCGTGATTATAGATTATTATTTAAGAGCTTCTTTAGCCTTTTCTGTAAGAGCTGTGAATGCTGCGGGATCAGCAATTGCGATCTCTGAAAGCATCTTGCGGTTAAGTGTGATTCCTGCCTTGTTGAGGCCGTTCATGAATGTTGAGTAGTTCATGCCGTTCATCTTGCAAGCAGCAGAAATACGAGTAATCCAAAGGCGACGGAAATCACGCTTCTTCTGCTTACGGCCAATGTAAGCATACTGACCTGATTTCATAACTGCCTGTTTTGCTGTTTTAAAAAGTTTGCTCTTTGAGCCATAGTAGCCTTTTGAGAATTTAAGAACTTTATTTCTTCTCTTACGGGTCATTGTTGCACCCTTAATACGAGCCATGTTAAGTTACCTCCAAAATATATTTTACTTTAAGTTAGCTTGCTTTATTATTTATAAGGAACAAGACGCTTAATCTGCTTCTGATTTGTTACGTCTGCAACAGCAGTCTTGCGAAGTCCTCTTTTACGCTTAGTTGTTTTTTTGTTGAGGATATGAGACTTATTTGCATGAGCACGGATGGGTTTGCCGTTTTTAGAAATCTTAAAGCGTTTTTTTGCACCACTGTGGGTTTTGATCTTAGGCATTGATTTTTCCTCCTTATTTATAATAACTTATTTAGTTGGTTTTGTTGCAAGGAACATCAGCATTGAACGGCCTTCAAGCTTAGCAGGTTTTTCAACAATTCCATATTCCTGACAAGCCTCTGCAAATTTCTGCATTGTTACCAGACCGTGCTCAGGGTGAGCCATTTCTCTTCCTCTGAATCTGATTGAAACCTTAACCTTGTTGCCAGCCTTTAAGAATTTTGTGGCATGACCAACTTTTGTTTCAAAATCGTGAGTGTCGATATTAAGAGATAAGCGAATCTCTTTTGTTTCAACAATCCTCTGGTTCTTCTTAGCTTCTTTTTCGCGTTTAGCCTGCTCGAAACGGTATTTGCCATAGTCCATAATCTTACATACGGGCGGCTTTGCCTGCGGAGCAATTTTTACCAGATCAAAATTACTTTGCTCTGCAAGTTTGAGAGCTTCGGCGGCCGACATAATGCCAAGCTGCTCGCCTGTGTTTGAGATTACTCTGACCTCTTTGTCGTGTATCTCTTCGTTGATCTGAAGTTCTTTCGTACTGATATTCAAGCACCTCCAAAAATAAAACGCGGACGATATGCCTCGCCCGCGAAAATCAATAAACATAGTTAACCTGAAAGGTTTGTTATTGACCCGCATCGGACGATACCGTGTAGGTGGGAACACTCGTTCCGCTTTGTTGCACAGGTATTATATACCTTTATTTATTATTTGTCAAGATTTATTTAAAAAATCTTAATAAGTTTCTTATCTTCAAGCACTTTTCCGTTTGAATCTGTAAATCTTACACGGATGCCGTTCTCTTCAACAGTGAGAGCAGTGCCTTCAATCTTATCGGGAAGTCCTGTTCTTTTAACAGGTCTGCCGCCGAGAATCATATCTCCGCCAAGACCTTTGTTGTCATATTCGCTTTCGGGCGGAATAGTCTTAACCTGATGAACATGACCAAAAATTGAAAGATGAGGCTGAATGTTTTCTTTAATCATTCTGCACCAGTCTGTGTAAATCTCTTTTTCAATGTCAAAGGGACGCTCACCCTTACATTCAGAGTCTTCATTGTGGCAGAAAGGAATGTGGCAAAGAACAAATCTGTATTTTACGCCATCCTCTGCATATTCACTGGCGGGGTTAGATGCAACCTTGCTGATAAATCCTCTTTCAATCTCTCTGAAAGGATGGAAAGCAACTGTGCCGGAGTATTCCTTGTGGCTGTCAAGCTTGTCTTCACCGCAGTCAAGCACCATCATCCACACTGAGCCGAGCCTTACTGTATAGTATGATTTGCCGTTATCGGTTGGCATATAATCCTGAAGCTTCTCTGCAAATTTACCACGAAGGTCGTGGTTACCTCTTGAAATAACGCAGGGAATTTCACCTTTTGTGATTTCGTAAGCGATTTCATATGTAAGCATAAGGTCCTTTTCAGAATCACTACTTGATGAAATATCGCCGTTGAGAATAAGAAAATCAAGATCTCTGCCAAAGAAGCTGCCTGCTTTAATTGCGGCTTTGCCACTGCCGTGAACATCAGAAAGATGATAGAAGTTGATGTCAGTTTCTTTTTCAACAGGTCTGAAGAAAAATTCGGCAACAACAGCAGGTTGTTTATCACATGAATAGGGGAGTCTTTTGTTTACAACTTCATAAATAAGCTTGTAGCGTTTCTCTTTATCAAGCACATACATAGGCACAACGATTTTTTGCACCTTTGCACTGCTGACCCTTACGCCGTTTGAATGGCAGCAATATGTTTTGTCGCCAATCTCTGCTTTGATAAGCACTTCTTTGTTTGTGGGAATGCAGATAACATAGTTTTTGCCCACAGCGCAAACCACGGGACCGCCTATGGGAGAAGTTTCTTTAAAAATCATAATTATTCCTCCGTATCAGAAAATTCCTCTGAATCTGGCAATTATTATTGATGCAACCGTCATAACAAGCTGGAAAACAAGCAACGGCCACATACCAACAGTTGAAAGAACTTTTGTAAGGGCAAGGATAAGCGTAAGAAGAAGTCCGCCGAATACAGTTACAAGCTGAACAAGATTCAACACTTTGAATGTTCCGCAAAGTGAATAAGACATTGTGAAGCTTCTCATAAATGAATGAGCCTTGCCGTCATGGATAATGCCAGACTTTGTGTTATCACGAACTCTGTTTCTGTATTTTTTATAAACCCTGTTTGCAGTGCTGCTGATAAGGCTTATGTTGTTGAATCTTTTGCCGAATGTGCGGTTAATCATTTCGGCTGTAACATTTGAATCGGTGTTGCGAACAAGAACGGTAACACCTTTATCACCAAGACGCTTAATGAATGAGCCAAGCTTTTTGTTGGGCGCATAGCTTACAACAAGCATTGCCGCAAGGCTGTTTGCAATTGCAAGATAAATAACTTTTCTGCCGTCATGGCTGTATTTTTCTTCGTCAAGGTCTTCACTAAGCTCAAAATTGTGGTGGCGCATCATATCACGGTTGCCCATAATAACTTTCTGACCGTTTATCCAGCCAGAGATGCCCATACGCTCTTCGTAATTAAATGAGCTGACCTCGGGGAGAAGATCACGCTTTGTAACAACCTGATCAAATACCTTTGAAAGGGGACCGCCTGAGCGGATAACCATTGCGGCGGCATAAAGCATAATGTCATCAACACGGATGTTGTTTAAAGGCTTGAAGCCGTGCATTTTACATTCGTTAAGGTCAAAAAGATCAGCGCTGTCAATAACAATTGAATTTGCGTGGCTGAAATCGTCAATAGCATTCTGATTTGTAATAAGACCGCCTGCGCTGTTAAGGCGTTTGTTTGCCCATCGCATAGGGAGCTGAATTGAAAGCGTGCCAAAAGCAGGAACGCTGGCGCACATTGCCGCCGCCCATACAGTAACACCTGTGAGCACATTTTTACCAACAAGACCACCAATCAGTCCGCAGAGGGCAGAGCCGCCAATAACAAACGGAAGAAGCATTGACTGGAGCTTATCAACAGAAACATTGCTTTCACACTGCTCAATAAGTCTGTAGGGAAACTTCGCACGGCATGAATATCTGATGTCGGGTGCGTTCATATGAAGGCTTCTGCCAATTTCGTATTTATCGCTTTTATTTTCAATTTCCTGAATAGAATAGAGCTTCTTTTTCTGCTTGCCTGTGCAGAATTCAAAAGCGTCCGCTGTTCTTAAATGGCGAACATATTCGCCGATTTCGTTTAACGCAAAAGCACCTGCAACACAGCTTGAAATCATAAATGAATGATGGCTGAGAATAAAGTTGCCTGTGTATGCACAGATATTCTGAACAAGAGCCGCCAGCGAAGCCAAAGCAATTGAGCTTCTTATATCTGGCTCTTTTTTAAGTATAGCGATAACGCCGTTGTTGATAGCACCGATACCAATGACAAGACAGCCAATGAGAAGAATAAGGTCAAATGTCTGCAAGATTTTTGTGTCATATCCAGCGGTCAGAACTGCAACAATGTTAAGTATAATCATCAGCACAGTGATGCCGATAAAAATCATCATTCTGATAAATGAAGTCTTTTTAAGTCTTGCAATATTGCCCTGTATTCTGTTGACATCTTTGGGGTTGGTGTATTCAAAGCCAGCGTTGTTTACTCTTTTAACTTTGGGCTGTTTTCTTGCAGAAGTCTGCTGATAAGCAAAGAGCTTCTCAATATTCCAGTCTTTTTCGTCTTTTTTCTCTTCAGCTTCGGCAATGCCTAAAAGCTTGAATTTATCAATTTTTTCACGGCGGTTTTTGCGAAGAGTTTTTTCTGCCTCTTCCTCTGTGATTTTATCAGGCTTAACCTCGCCGTAACCGTCAAAGCCATAAAGCTTCATCTGATCGTCAGACCAGCTGAAATCCTCTTTTTTAGTCTGAGCAGATTCTTCTTTAAAAAGATCTTTGCTGTTTTTTGCTTTTTCAGCGTCAACAATCAGCGGAGCACCCTCAAGGCCGTCGCCTGCATCTGCTTTACCTTTTTTAACAACAAAGCCTGGTCGCTCAACAACCTTCGTTTTGCTGTCCATATAATCCGCTTTAAGGTTGCCCTCATTCAGCTCTTTGCTGAAATTGTTGCGGAAATCATAAAGCTCAGAATCTTTTTTAGTGTTAATCTGAGGCTCGTCAAAGCTCTGCGCACGCATCTGAGGCTTTTGAGGTTTAGCCTTTTTAGCCTCTTTAATTCCTTTGACAGCTTCTGCAACTCTCTGCTTTGCATTTTTGTCAGATAATCCACCGTCATTCACATCATTTGCTTCATCTGCAAAAAGCCCTTTAATAGCTTCTGCCTGCGCTCTTGTGCTTGATTTAACAGCAGTGCCCGCCTTTTTATCAGCACGAACTTTAGCGGCTGAGCTTTCAGTTGAAGCGCCGCTTTTTTTGTTATCCGCTTTTTTATTGGTTCTGCTCAACAGCATATCAATTTCATCCATTGACCAGCTTCTACCCGCATTATCAGCCATCAGCTCACCCCTTTGCTTTTATTCCGGCTCTCTGCCGTGAAACCTCATATATCAGAATCCCTGCGGCAACAGACGCATTAAGCGAATTGATTTTGCCTTTCATAGGCAGGGAAACAATGAAATCGCATTTCTCTTTAACAAGACGGCTGACACCTCTGCCCTCTGAGCCGATAACAAGTCCAACACCGCCTGCATAATCTGCCTGACACCAGTTTTCGCCATCCATATCTGCGGCATAAATCCATACGCCACGCTTTTTAAGTTCCTCAATAGTTGACGCAAGATTTGCAACCCTTGCAACGGGAACATATTCAACAGCACCTGCTGACGCTTTGCCAACAACATAATTCAGCGAAGCGTTGCGCCTTTTGGGGATAATCACACCGTGGGCACCGCCAGCCTCTGCACTTCTGATGATTGCGCCAAGGTTGTGCGGGTCTTCCAGCTCATCGCAGATAATAATGAAAGGTGCTTCGCTTCTTTCCTCTGCAAGGGCAAATATATCCTCAACATCTGCATAAGCGTGAGCCGCCGCATAAGCCGCAACACCCTGATGCACCGCACCCGAGCAAAGCTGGTCAAGCTTCTTTCTGTCAACCTCTTTGACTACTATTCCTTTTTCTTTGCTTTCTCTGAGTATTTTGCCGAGAGAACCGTTTTTCTCTCCTTTAGAAACAAGGAGCGTGTCAATTGCTCTGTTGTTTTTTAATGCCTCAGCCACAGCGTTTCTGCCGATTATAAGATCGCTGTTTTCTTTTTCGATTTTGTTTTCCATGATTTCTCCTTTGGCAAGGGATTTTTACAGAAAAATGCCAACTATAATTATTCATCTTATTATATCACACATTATCGACAAATTACAATAGTTTTTTACAACTGGTTTGCGACCTTTTTTTCTTTCAAGCAGTTTTATAATCAAAAAAGAATACATTTTATTACGGGAGTGGTTTTGTGAATGACAGCAAAATAGCTAAAGCGCTTAAATATATCGTTTACTTTTCAGGTGGTTTCCTTTCTGCACTGCCTTATATAGGCGGCTCGTTCTCGCCGTTTGCAGCGTCCTTTGCCGCTTCTTGCGGTGAACTGTATTCTGTTTCAGCGGCGGCAGGCTCAATTCTTTCAATTTTTCTTTTTCATTCGGGGCTGACAAGCTTCCGCTATTTTGCAATAACAATCACCTCAACGGCAACGCTTCACATTGCACTCAGGGCATTTTTAATGAAAAAAGAAAATCTTTTAAGAATTTTATGCCCCACCATATGCAGCTTTACGGTTAATTTTATTTTTCTTCTTTCGCAGGGCAAAAGTGCAGATTTAGTTATTTCAGTTGTTTGTGAAACGGCTCTTTGCGGTGTATCTGTTCCTGTTTTCAGCGAAGCAATAAATCAGATTAAAAGCCGTACATTTTTAAGAAGAACAGATGAACACGAAAAGAAATTTATCTGCCTTATTCTTACAGTAACCTTTGCCGCCGCACATCTTCGCACCCTTGGCATTGCAGGACAGGCTGTGAGCTGTTTTGTTTTCTTTTTATCTATTCTGATTTTTTCGCAGATAAAAGGATTTTTCGGCGGAGTTACAACGGGAATATGCTGTGCTTTTGTTTATGCCATGAGCGGAGAAATCGACTTCACCTGCGTGATGTTTGCCCTTTGCGGATGCCTTTGCTCTTTTATTGAGTTTAAATATAAATTTGAAAAAGCACTGATAGTTTCCGCCTGCGGTGCGGCTGGATTTTTGTTTGGAGAATACACAGAGTTTTTGCCGATTCTCCCTGCGGCGATGGCGGCAGGAATTGCCTATTGCATTATTCCAATAGAAAGGCTTGAACTGACAGAAGCTATCACCGAAGAAAAAGAAAAAATCCGAACAGCGGACAGAGAAAAATCCAACGAAATTGCAAACGCAGTGGAGTCCCTCAGCGACTGTGTAAACGCTGTGAGAAAAACGCTTCAACCGCTTATGATGCCCGAATTAAAAACGGAGCTTGTCAGAACCAAAGAGCGGGTGTGCGGTCAATGCGAAATCTGCGACAGCTGCATAAATGAAATCAAAAATTCTGATAATCCTTGCTTTACAAAAATTGCAAAATCTTTTGAAACAGGCGAGCTCGATTTTTCTCTTTTTCCAGAGAATTTCAGCGAAACCTGCTGCCACAGCAAAACGATTCTTGAAGAAATGAAAAAGGCATATTTTATTCACTGCACCAATGTGAACGCAGGCAATAAAATCAACAGATTTCAGACTCTTGCAGGCAATCAGTTTAAAACATTCGGCGGAATAATCGGTCAGGCTTGCGAAGCCGCAACAGGCGTGGCAGTTAAAGAGTCAAGGTACGATTCTGTTTGCGCAACCTCGGCAGAAGAATTTGGGGTAAAAATAAAAGATGCCCGACTTTGTACTGACAAAGCAGGCAGAGATTATTTTGATATTTCTTTTGTGAAGCCTGAGAATAATTTCAGTGTAACTGCACTGACAGAAAAACTCAATACAGACACAGGCTATGAGCTTGATTTTCCAACTCTTGTTCAAAGCGGAAATGTTTATGACCTTGTGTTTAAACAGAAAGAGCGGTTGAGCTTTAATATTGCCGCCGCTGTCAGAGCAGGGGAGGGCAAAAATGTTTGCGGTGATTATTACCGCTGTTTTAAAGATTCTTTTTCACGGCAGGTTGTGCTTTTAAGTGATGGCATGGGCACAGGCAGCAGAGCGGCAGTTGACTCCGCATTTACCTGCGAAACATTCAGCACGCTTATTAAATCTGGACTTGACGAAAAAACAGCCGCCGCCGCAGTGAATTGTGCCATGATGATGAAAAGCACTGACGAATCTTTTTCAACGGTGGATTTTTTGCGACTTGACCCTGTGCTTAAAACTGCGCAGGTTTTTAAGTGCGGAGCGGCACCAACATTCATTTTAAAAAAGAGAAAAACATCTGTGATTGAAACGGAGTCAACGCCCATTGGCATTCTTGACAATGTGAATATGTCTGAAAGTTCATTTGACATTGACAAGGGTGATATAATTATTCTTGCTTCTGACGGAGTTTCGGGTGATAAATTTAACTGGATTTTCAGCGAGCTGAAATCGTGGAATAATCTGAACGCAAGTGCGTTGGCAAAGCACATCCTTCAATGTGCCGCAGATAGAAAAATCGGCAAGCGCACAGACGATATGACAGTTATTGCCGTTTGCGTTGCCGAAAAAAATTAAATTATTCAGTTGAATCTGCCTTTGCTTTTTGCTTGATTTTTCTGAGGAAAAACCAGAGAATTGCAAGCACCTGAAGCACAGCAGAAATTAAGAAAATTTTCTCTCGTCCAACAAAATTCAGACCGAAAGAAAGGAACATAATAAATGCAGATGCAACGCATCCCCATATTATAATTGAAACGGCAATGAGCGATGTAAGCTTGCTCCACCATAATTCAGAAAAAACCGTCTGAACTATTCCGCTTATGGGAATTGCAAAAATAAAAACAACTGCGTTGTGGCTGCAATCTGCATGAAGAATACCGAGAATAAGATTCAAAAGAAAAAATAATGTAACTGCAACAAGCCACACAAGTCCAACAGAAAGCAGGTTGATTAAAAGATGCTTTTTTCTTTGAAGCATTGGCTTTTGCGGCAAAGGAGCTTCGCTCCCGTCTGAAAGAAAATCATCAACCTTTACGCCGTAAAATTCGGCAAGCGAGCTGAGCACAAAAATATCCGGTGTGCCGTCGCCACGCTCCCATTTTGAAACAGATTTGTCTGTGTAATTTATCTTTTGCGCAATGGCGGATTGTGTAAGCCCTGACGCATTTCTGTATTTAATAAGATTTTGAGAAATATTTTTTCTTATTTCTTCGCTCTTCAAAAATATCACTCCATTTATAGACTGACTATATTATACTATGAATTTTCGCTTCATTCAAGAAAAAATTGACGAATATACAGCAATTCTACCCCCAGTAGAATGGCATTTTAGCATAGTAGAATTGCAAAAACAGCAATAGAGTGCTTTTTTCCCTGCACAGGTGTAAAATAAATGCAAAGATTCAAGCCGTTGGCAGGAGGTATATTTATGACAAGGACAAAACTTATTGACAGAGCGTTACCAAAATATTCAAAGGCAGAGGAAATGGTAAGCTCAATTTCACACATTGCAGGCGGAGTTTTCGGCATATTTGCACTGGTGAGCTGTGTTTTTATTTCATTGAAGCATCACGATGCAGTTTCAATGTTCAGCAGTGTTGTGTTTGGATTATCAATGATTTTTCTTTACACAATGTCAAGTATTTATCACGGACTTCCCGTGTCAATTGCCAAAAAAGTTTTTCAGATTATTGACCACTGCGCTGTGTATATTTTAATAGCAGGAACATACACCCCTGTGCTTCTTTGCGCAGTGAGAAAATATGCACCTGTTAAAAGCATTATTATGTTTGCTGTTGTTTGGGGACTCAGCACAATCTGCATTGTTTTTAATTCAATAGATTTAAAAAAATACCGAGTAATTTCCATGATAGGAAACATCGGTATCGGCTGGCTGATTGTGTTTGAACTTTACCCTTTATATATGAATTTTGGAGTTAAACCTGTTGGGCTTTTGCTTGGCGGTGGAGTTGCTTATACTCTTGGTGCAATTCTTTATGGAATCGGCAGTAAGAAGCCGTATTTCCACAGCGTTTTCCATTTCTTTGTGCTTGCAGGTTCTATACTTCATTATTTAACAATTGCACTTTATTTTATTTAATTTTTCAGGAGGATTTTTATGGTTAAAAGCATCCCGTTACCCGACTACACACGCAAGGAAGAATTGATAAATTCTTTCTCACATTTTGCAGGCACATTGTTTGGATTATTTGCGCTAATTTATTGTCTTGTTGTTTCAATCAGAAACGGCAATAAAATTGCAATTTTTGCAAGTGCTGTTTACGGATTTTCGATGATACTTTTATTCACAATGTCAGGCGTGTATCACGGCTTAAAAGTTTCTGACACAAAGCGATTATTCAGAGTGGTTGATCACTGCGCTGTTTTTGTGTTTATCTGCGGGTCCTTTACACCTGTTCTTCTCAGCGAATTAAGAAATATTTACCCCACAAGAAATTACATTTTGCTTTCAGTTGTGTGGATTCTTTGCATTGTCGGCATAACTCTTAATGCCATGGATTTTTTGAAATATAAAAATGTTTCGATTATCTTTTATGTTGCAATCGGCTGGTTAATTGCATTTGAGTTTTTGCCATTATACAGGCATTACGGTGCGCCTGCCGCCATTCTTCTCCTTTCTGGCGGAATTGCATACACAGTTGGCACAATCCTTTATAATGTTGGCAAAAAGAAGCGTTATTTTCACAGCGTTTTCCACTTTTTCGTTCTTGCAGGGTCAGTTCTGCACTTCCTTACAGTAGGTCTTTACCTTTTATAATAAGGGTGCAGATAACATCCCAGAATGGAATAAACTGAAACACATAGCAGGCGGAATGAATTTTTCTGCCTGCTTTTTTCAATGCGTTTATGGCAAAGCAACCCACACTTTCTGTGAGAATAACGCACATAAAAACATAAATTACATTTGTGATTGTTGAAATTATATTCAGCGGAAAAAGCATAAATCCAAAAGAGAATGTAATAACACAAAAGAAAAAATTCAGAATGAAAACAGGCACATTAAAAAGCTTTAAACTGAGCCACATTTTTGTGAGATTTTCGGTGTCATTTTCTTTAAAAAACTGACGGGATTTTATGATATTTTTTATGCCGAAAACACAGGTTAAAATAAAAGAAATTACAGTCAGAAAAATATAAAAATAAAGAAGGATTTTTGATTTAAAAATCACAATAGAAAGCGGTAAAAAAATCAAAAGAAAAATGCTGATGCTCACAGTGATTATAAATTCTTTTGAGTGTTTCATTTTATCATCTCCCGTGTCAATTATACATTGCAAAAACAAAAAAGTCTATAAAGTTTAGTTTACATTTAAAAAAGGCACCTCAAAAATGAAGTGCCTTTTTCTTTACTGTTCGTCTTGTTCTTCGTCCTCATCGGGGATTGGAAGAATTTCTACTTTAACTTTTTCTATTCGTCTTTCTTCCACGCTGATAACGGTGAATTTAAGATTTTTATATTCAACCTCATAAGTTTCACCCTTTTTTGGCAGGAAGCCAAGCTCTTTTATGATAAATCCAGCCAGTGTGTCATAGCTTCCCTCAGGAAGCTCAACACCTGTAAGCTCGTTGACTTCTTCAGTGTTTGTGATGCCGTCAATGGTGAATGTGGTTTCATTTATCTTTGAAATTTCTTCGTCTTCATCATCGTATTCATCCTGAATGTTGCCCACAATTGCCTCAACAATATCTTCAAGGGTAACAATGCCTGCTGTGCCGCCGTATTCATCAACAACAACTGCCATCTGCGTGTGGCTTGCTGTCATTTCTTTAAAGAGGTCGCCGCAGATTTTTGATTCAGGAACATACATCGGCTCACGCATAATATCACGAAGTGATTTATCGGGCAATTCTTTGCCAACATATTCAAGCAAATCCTTAACATAAACAAGACCGATAATGTTATCCTGATCGTCTTCAAAAACGGGGATTCTTGAATAACCGTCCGCAATAGCCTTTTCGATAACCTCATAAAGCGGGTCGTTAACTTCAAGTGCCACCATATCGGTTCGGTGGGTCATAATATCGCCTGCGTCAAGGTCATCAAACTCAAAAATATTGTTGATCATTTCTTTTTGAACATCTTCAATAACGCCCTTTTCGCCGCCAACATCAACCATCATTCGGATTTCTTCCTCTGTAACGGTTTCTTCATCTGCGTGGGGATTGAAGCCTAAAATTCTGACAACCGCATTTGTTGAAACGGCAAGCACCTTAACAATGGGGCTGAAAAATTTTGAAAAAAACAGCAGAATATTTACGATTTTAAAAGAGATTTTTTCGGGTATCTGCATTGCAATTTTTTTCGGCACAAGTTCGCCAAGAACAAGCGAAAAATATGACATAATTATTGTAACAATCACAACAGAAAATCCGTTGATAAGGCTCTCGCCCATTGACCTTACAGGTGTTGTCATCAGCTTGTCCGTTATCATCTTTGCAAATGTTGTTGATGCAGATGCAGATGTTAAAAATCCTGCAAGGGTAACACCAATCTGAATTGTTGAGAGGAACTTTGATGAGCTCTCTGTAAGCTTCACAATTTTTTTGGCTTTTTTGTTGCCTTCCTCTGCCATTTTTTCAATTTTGTTATCGTTAAGTGAAATAACTGCCAGCTCGCTCATTGCAAAAAATGCGTTGACAAAAATAAGTATCAGCAATATTGCAATTTTGAGTATTAGACTGCCTGGACTGTCATCCATAATAGAAATTCTCCTTTCGATTTCCGATTATTTAATCATTCCGTAATATCTTGCCATCCAGTATGGGAGGAAGAAGTTGTTGGGCACTTCAAGATCCATGCCCTTGCTGCAGCTTACGCCCGGGAACATAGGTCTTGCACTGGGTTTGTCATCCTCGTGTGAATCGAGAAGATCTTCACAGCCACAGTCGCATACAAAACGGTTGCAGTCGCTGTTGCAGATTCTTCTTTCGTGAGCCTCAAGAGGGCTGAAAAGCTGAGGACACATACCAAGCTCTTCAGGTGAGTGATCCCACTGAAGGTCGGTGCGGTGGCTGTTATAAACTTCCCATGAAATTGTGTCAAGGGGGAAGTCAACCAACTCGTCAACAATAACATCAAGGTCGCAGTTTTCGTTTGTAACAGCGCCGTAAATTACATTGAACCAAGCATTTCTTTCAACACGCTCATCGTTCCAGTGATGTGTAAGACCCATTGCGGCAAGTGAGCGAAGTGCAGGGTCATCAACATTGCTCATAAATGTCATAATGTTGATGAAATCAAGCTGGTCGTCAATATGAAGCAGATGACCGTCTGGAATTTTATACTGCATAATGTTCATGCCGTAATGATATTTGTTTGCAAAATCCTCAAAAACTTTTGCATATTTCTTGTCGCCAGTCATATGCTCAGCTGTCTTTAAAAATGCAAGGATTTCAAGAGAGTTTGTGCCACTTTCATAAATCCATTTGTGGTCATTGTTAAGGTCATCGGGGTTCCAGTTTGCCCATGTGGTCGGCTTGCCGTCAATGTCGATAAGTCTGAAATCGTTTTCAATAATGTGGTCGATTATTTTTCTTACAACTTCTCTGATTTCAGCTTTTTCCTCTTCGTTTGCGCAAAGATTATAGTATGTTGAATACGCAAAGAAATGACCTGTCATTTCGTCAGATGAAGTTTCGCCAAGCCACTCAATTGTGCCGTCTGGAATAAGTCGCCATTCGGGGTTGGTCTTGTATGCGCCAAAGTGAGGTTCGTCAGAGTAGCGGAGTGCTCTTGCAGTGAATCCCTCTTTGCCAGTGATTGTAGTAAGCTTAATCATTGCTTTAAGTGAACGGCGTGCCATTTCAAGAATTTTTTCATCTTTTGTAACGGCATATTCATAGCAAAGACCAACAAGATAAAGACCTGTCCAAAGTCCGTCATTATCGCTGTTGCCAACATATCCCTCGTTTTCGTCAAGAACACCGCATTTTGCAAGGGTTCTGCTAAGGCTGTAGCCATCTTTGCGGACAGTGTATTTCTCTGCAACCTCACGGAAATATGCAGCCTTCTCTTCAAGGGTCATAATTTTCTTTTCGATTACGCTGATGCCGTCTGTTGTGGCAACGCAGATTTTAGTGCCATCTGCTGATACAACAACATCTGTTGCGTTGGGTGAGGGAAGCCAGCGCTTGTAGCCGTAATATGAAAGCTTACCGTTATGCTGATGAATAAGACCTGTTGTGGTTGAGAAGAATTTCTCGCCGTTATCGGCAAAAGCCATGCCTGTGATGTTAGCATCGGGTAGACCGTATGTGCCGAAGCAATCAAGCCAGTAGCTCTTATCGTCATAAACGCAAACGCCCTTGTCTGTGCCAACCCATACATTGCCTGCGGCATCAAACTCAACGCAGGTAACGGTGTTGCTGATAAGACCTGTCATATCCTCCATAAGCTCTGACCAGTGCCAACGCTTGCCTGCAAGGGCATGAAGTCCGCCGCCGTTTGTGCCAACATAAACTTTGTTGTTTTTAAGAACGGCAAGCTTTGTTCCATCACCGGGAACACCGATTTCTATTTCAACTGCTTTTGTGTCAGCGTTTCTTTTATAAAGAATACTTTCTGTGAGAATCCACTGTGCGCCGTCGCCGTCAATTTTCATATCAACAATTTTTGCGTTGAATGATTCTGATGTGATTTTCTTTTTGCCGTTTATTTCAAAAAGAGTGTTGCCTGCGCCTGCAAAAACAGTGCCGTTATCTGCACAGTAAAGCATATTGATTTCGTTCTCTCCGCCAAGGTCAACATCCTTGAATGTTTCACCGTCAAAGCGTGAAAGTCCGCTCTTGGTGCCAACATAAAGAGCACCTTTTTTATCAAATGTGAGGGCGGTTGCCTGATTGGAAGAAAGACCCTCGTTTGTTGTATAAACCTTTCTTGTGAACTGCTCAAAAGGTCCTACAGTATAGCAATTTTTGTACTTTTTCATATTCGTCTCCTTTAAGTGTCCTTTATTTAATCGTAAAGATAATCTTCAACGTTAAATCCGTCATCAATATCATAAGATGATGCCTCTTCTTCACCAGGAATAAGAGGAAGCTGATTTACAACCTCTAACTTTCTTGCCTGCGACCAGAGAGAAGGTGTTATTCTTAATGTGTAGCCACAACCGCCAGCTGTTGCCCATTCGTGCATGGGTGCTTCGGGCAAACCGAAAAAGCTGAGAAGTGCATTCATAACACCGCCGTGGGTAACAATAGCGCATTTCTGTGTGCCTGTGGTTAGAAGACTGTCAACAATCTTGATGAATGTCTGAGCGATACGCTTTGCAAACTGCTCATTGCTCTCGCCAAAGGGAGCGGCTACACCCTCTTTGCCTGCAAGCCAATCTGCAAAAAGCGGATGATTTTCAAGCTCTGCGGCAGTTTTGCCCTCAAATTCACCAAAGTTATATTCAATAAGTCCCTCGATTTCAATTGGGTTAACAGAGGGATAAATCATCTTAGCTGTTTCAACACATCTTTTAAGGGGACTTGAAAAAACAACATTTGCATAAGGGTAGTCATAATTGCTTTTCATTTCGTTTATCTGAGCGATGCCCTCCTCTGAAAGAGGCTCGTCAGTATGACCTATGTATTTCGCCTCGGTGTTGCCCTTTGTCATACCGTGGCGGATAAGATAAATATAATATGATTTCATCTTTTATTTTGTAAGCTCCTTGTAAAGTCTGATATATTCGTTGGCTGAGCGCCCCCAGCTGAAATCACTATCCAACGCACGCTGAACAAGAATATTCCAGCCGTCCTTGTTGCCATAACCCTCAAGTGCTCTGCGGATAGTGTGGAGCATTTCGTGAGCGTTATAATTTGAGAATGTGAAGCCGTTGCCCTCGCCATCTCCGCTGTCTTTAATAGAATCACGAAGACCGCCAGTTTCTCTTACAATGGGGATAGTGCCGTAGCGGAGAGCCACCATCTGTGAAAGTCCGCAAGGCTCGCTCTTTGAGGGCATAAGGAAAATATCTGCACCTGCATAGATTTTGTGTGCAAGGTCCGGCACAAAGCCAAGCCACAAGCCAACCTTATCGGGATGTCTGCCTGCAAGCTCTTTAAAGAAGTTTTCATACTGCCAATCGCCAGAGCCAAGAATAACAAGTTGGAGGTTGTCGTTCTGAAGAAGCTCATCTGCCACAGCCTTAACAAGGTCAAGACCCTTGTGTGAAACAAGGCGTGTTACCATTGCCACAACAGGAACATCATCCTTAACGGGCAGATTCATAAGCTTCTGAAGCTCTGCCTTGTTTTCTTTTTTTGCGGTGAAATCTGCCGCACTGTAATTTTTCCAAAGTGCAGGGTCGGTTTCGGGGTTGTAATTTATAATGTCAATGCCGTTGAGGATACCGCAAAGCTTGCTTCTTCTTTGTGAAAGGATTGAATCAAGACCGTGAGAATACCAAGGGTCAAGAATCTCGTTTGCATAAGAGGGGCTTACAGTTGTAATCTTATTGGCACATTCAATTGCGCCTTTCATAAGGTTAACGCATCCGTCATAGTCAAGGAGGTTTTCATGCTCTGAGCCAAAGCCCAAAACATCACCTAAAACCTCTTTGCCATAAATGCCCTGATACTGAATATTATGAATTGTGAAAACAGTTTTTATGTTTTCATAGCCTGCTTTGTCGGCATACATTGTTGAATAATAAACGGGTGTCAGTGCTGTCTGCCAATCGTTGCAGTGAATAACATCAGGCTTCCAGTCGATAACGGGAATCATTTCAAGAATAGCACGGGAAAAGAACGCAAATCTTTCAGCATCGTCATACTGACCGTAAATGCTGTCTCGCTTAAAATAATACTGATTATCAAGCAGATAATAAATTACTCCGCCTGCTCTTGCTTCAAAAATTCCGCAATACTGCCTGCGCCATGCAACAGGAACAGAAATATGAGTGATGAACTGCATATTGTCTTTAAATTCCTGCTTTATGTTATCATAAAGGGGCATAACAACACGGCAGCCGATAAGTCTTTTTCTTAAAGCCTGAGGAAGTGAGCCTGCCACATCACCCAAGCCGCCAGATGCCATAAAGGGCATTGCTTCGCTTGCTGCATATAAAACTTTCATTATTTATCATCCTTTCTTACAGGAGAGTAATTGTTAACTGTTTTGAACTGATTTTCGGGGTCAATTTCCTGCTTATGTTTATCAATTTCATCTTTAACTGTAGAATCAGCTTCTTCTCCGCTCTTTGAATAGAAATTGACGCTTTTTTCAAAATTATTTGAGCTTGTGAAAGGCTCTTCTTTCAGCTGTCTTTCTATCATATCTTTGAGCATCTCTTTGCCTGATGAAATATCGCTGGCTTTTGAAAAATCCTCTCTGATGCTAACACCGCTGAATTTGCTTGTAGTATTTGAAACAAAAGGAGCGAAAACATCATCATCAAGAAGCCCCTTGTTTTTAAGGTATTCTCTGCCGCCTGCAAGGGTATCTATTTTATCGGTATTTGTATCTTCAGATTTCACAACCGAAACAGTGCGCTTGGTTGGCTGGCTGCTTTTTGGCATCGGTGCAACAGGGGCGGTGCTTCTGTATTCTTCAAAGCCTGTTTCGTCCATTTTTTCTGATTGACTTTTTCTCTCTTTATATTTCATTGTGTTTATATAAAGCTGAAAAATTAACATTGCACCCATAAGCGCCATAAGCGCACCTGAGCCAAGGAAAACCAGCTTGCTTTTTGTTACAAAAACTGATAAAAAGCAGATTATTCCCAATATGAGGTCAAGAAATGCAAGCTGCTGAAAATTAACGCATACAACAGCATGACCTTTGTCCTCTTCGATTTTAGAATCTCTGAAGCGATAAATTCGAGCCTTGAAAGGGGAAAGCTTTGTCTTTCTCAAAAAGAGCCTGAAATTTTTATCGCAATACCAGCCTGTGAAATAGCCGATAACAAACAGGGCAAGGAACCCTGCCAGAATAATAATTGATTTAATATCCATTTTGAACCCAGCCTTTTAAATGACTATCATTTTGCCGATGAATATGGGATATGAGAAATCGCCTGCAAGACGCTTGTTTGGTTTAATAACAACCTCTTTATCTGCAATAACACAATCAAGGTGAACACCATCGCCAATATATGTGTTATTCATAAGAATGCAGTTTTTAACAACAGCACCTTTGCCAATGTGAACGCCATGGGAAAGAATACAGTTTTCAACTGTTCCGTTAATCACACAGCCGTCTGTTATAAGTGAATTTTTAACTGATGAGCCAAGACCGTAAATGGCAGGAACTTCATCACGAACCTTTGTGTAAACAGGTCTTTTCTTATCAAAAAGAGCCTTTCTGTTTTCGCTTTTAAGGAGGGACATATTTGAATCAAAATAGCTTTTAAGGTTATCAAGAACTCTGACAAAACCAGTGTATGGGAAGCCCATAATTTTGAGTGATGATGTGTTATCCATAATCAGCATTTTTTCAAAATCGTTTTCGCCTGTTCTGACAGATTCATTTACAAAACGCTCAAGCAAAGCCTTGCGCATAAAGTAAATATTCATTGAATAATCTGCCTCTTCATCTGAAACAAACTCAGCTTCAACAATTCTGCCATCGTTGAATCTAAAGCCAAGGTCAGTTGTTTCGGGTGCAGTGCCTTTAGTGTAAACAGCGGTAATATCAGCATTGTTTTTTATATGAAAATCAAAAATTTTCTGATAATCAATGTTGCATACAAAATTGCAGTCTGTTAAAAGAACATATTCTTCATCACAGTGGCGAATGAAATCCATAGCACCTCTGAGAGCTTCCATTCTTGTGTTGTGCATGCCTGCACCTGCGGTGTTGAATGGTGGAATAATCATAAGACCGCCATTTTTTCTTGAAAGATCCCACGCTCTACCTGAACCAACATGGTCCATAAGGGATTGATAGTTGCCCTTTGTGTTGATGCCGATTTTGCTCATTCCGCAATCAACCATTGAAGAAAGGGGAAAGTCAATAAGTCTGTATCTTCCACCAAAAGGAACAGAACCCATAGAACGAAGTGAAGTGAGTTCGCTAAGTGAATCATCGCCTACATTCGGAAAAATTATACCGAGAACATTATTTCCTCTCATTTGTCATTCTCTCCCTTCACATCTTCACCAATCATTTCTTTTGGTGCAACAACAGCACCCTCGCCGATAGTTACGCCTGCACCAACAACTGAAACGCCCCAGTCATTGATGTTTTCCATATCCTCAGGTCGTCTGCCTACAACTGCATTTGATTCAATCACAGCATCCTCTGCAATAATTGAATACTGAACAACTGCACCTTTTTTAACTACAGTGCCTGGCATGATAATTGAATCCTTAACAACTGCGCCCTCTTCAACAGTAACATCAGAAAAGAGAACGGAGAAATCAACATCACCATAAACCTCGCAGCCCTCTGTTATCATTGAATTCTGAACAGTTGCAGTTTCAGAAACATAATGAGGAGTTGATGAACGGTTCTTTGAATAAATTCTCCATGAAGTATCTGTTAAATCAAGGTCAACCTTTGGATTAAGCAGGTCAAGGTTAGCTTCCCATAAGCTGTCGATTGTTCCAACATCCTTCCAGTATCCGTCAAAGGGGAAAGCGAAAAGACGCTCGCCTGCATTGTGCATTGCAGGGATAACATCATGACCAAAATCGTTGCCAGAGTTGGGGTCTGCTTCATCATCAAGAAGATACTGACGAAGCTTTTTCCATGTGAACATATAAACGCCCATAGATGCCTTGTTGCTTCTTGGATGCTTCGGCTTCTCTTCAAATTCTGTGATTTCGCCGTCTTCATTAACAAACATCAGACCAAATCTTGATGCTTCCTCCCACGGAACCTCCAGCATTGCAATTGTGCAGTCTGCATTCTTTTCTTTATGGAAAGAGAGCATTTTGGAATAGTCCATTTTATAAATGTGGTCGCCTGAAAGAACGGCAACATATTCGGGGTCATAACGGTCAATGAAATTGATATTCTGATAAATTGCGTTGGCTGTGCCTTTATACCATTCAGTGCCCATTATCTGCTGATAAGGTGAAAGAATGTGAACACCGCCGTCTGCTCTGTCAAGGTCCCATGCATGACCGTTGCCGATATAATCGTTAAGCTCAAGTGGCTGATACTGTGTAAGAACGCCCACTGTGTAAATACCAGAGTTTACACAGTTTGAAAGTGGAAAGTCAATAATGCGGTATTTACCGCCGTAAGGTACGGCAGGCTTTGCAATGTTTTTTGTGAGTATTCCAAGTCTGCTTCCCTGTCCGCCTGCAAGGAGCATTGCAATACATTCGTGTTTACGGGACATTTTCCGTAACCTCCTCTATATGAATATTTTTATTGTCGTCATCTTTCTTTTCGTTACATTCTTTCAGCTTAATGTAAACACCGCTAAGACCCTGCAAATCAAGGGCAATGCTGTTTTGCTGAGAATGCATCGGGATTTTTTCGCTTTTAATCGTTCTTTTTTTGTTCTCTCCGCTTCCGCCAAAACGGGCTTCGTCAGAGTCAAAAATAATTTCATATGTGCCATTCCACGGCACGCCAATGCGGTAATTTTCTCTTTTGATTTTTGTGAAATTGCACACCGCAATTATTTCATTTTTTTCTTTATCTTTTCGTCTGAAAGCGATTACAGAATTGTCGCTGTCATCGCTGACAATCCACTGAAATCCCTCCCACGAAAAATCGTTCTGCCAAAGAGCAGGAGTTCCTTTATAAAATTCGTTTATTTCTTTTACAAAATCCTGAAGCTGTTTATGCTTTTCATAATCGAGCAGAAGCCAGTCAAGTCCCTGTTTGTAATTCCACTCAATAAACTGCCCAAACTCTGTGCCCATAAATGTTAGCTTCTTGCCCGGGTGCGCCATAAGGTAGCACATAAACGAGCGGACACCTGCAAATTTCTCTTCGTATTCACCTGGCATTTTGCTTATAAGCGAACACTTGCCGTGAACAACCTCATCGTGAGAAATTGGCAAAACAAAATTCTCAGAAAAAGCATAAAAAAATGAAAATGTAAGATTATTGTGATTAAATTTTCTGAAATATCCATCAAGTGAAAAATATTTAAGACAGTCGTTCATCCAGCCCATGTTCCACTTGAAGTTAAAGCCAAGTCCACCATCACACACAGGCTTTGACACCATAGGCCACGCAGTGCTTTCCTCGGCAATCATCATAATATCGCTGTGCTCAGTGAACATAACAGTGTTGAGCTTTTTGATAAATTCAATGGCTTCAAGGTTTTCATGCCCGCCGTATTTGTTGCGAACCCACTGGTCATCATCCCTGCAATAATCAAGATAAAGCATAGATGCAACTGCATCAACCCTAAGTCCGTCAATGTGATATTTTTCAATCCAAAAAAGTGCGCTGGACATAAGGAATGACCTGACTTCGTTTCTGCTGTAGTCAAAAACTTTTGTGCCCCACTGAATGTGGTTGCCCTTTCGAGGGTCGGCATATTCATAGCAGGGGTGTCCGTCAAATTCATAAAGTCCGTGAGCATCCCTCGGGAAATGGGCAGGCACCCAATCAAGGATAACACCTATTCCGTTCTGATGAAAACGGTCAATAAGATACATTAAATCCTCTGGTTTGCCGTAGCGTGAGGTGGGGGCAAAATAGCCTGTAACCTGATAACCCCACGAGCCGTCAAATGGATATTCAGAAAGGGGCAAAAACTCAACATGGGTGTATCCCATATCTTTCACATAGTCGCAAAGCTCCTCTGCCATTTCACGGTAAGAATAAAATGAGCCGTCCTCGTGCATTTTCCACGAGCCTGCGTGAACCTCATATATATTCACAGGGCTTTCATAAACAGATGAATTTTTTCTTTCATTCATCCACTTATTATCATTCCAAATGAAGTTGTCAATATCATAAAATTTTGAAGCCGTGTCTGGTCTTGTTTCGGTGTGGAATCCGTAAGGGTCGGTTTTCATAAAAACTCTGCCATCGTCAGAAACAACACGGTATTTATAATTATCAAAAATATTCACACCGTTGACGAAACATTCCCAAATTCCGCCGCCAGTTATCCTTACCATTTTATCTGCGTCAGGATTCCAGCTGTTAAAGTCGCCACATACACTTATTTCTTTTGCGTTGGGTGCCCATACACGAAAAACCGCAGTGTTATCATCCACCCTGTGAGCACCAAGAAAATCAAAGGCTCTTGCGTTTGTTCCCTGATGAAACAGGTAGGTTGGTATTCGGTAGCTTTCGGGCAAAACATTCTGCATGCGGCTCACGTCCTTTCGCATAATTTTACAAGATATATTATATCAAACAAATTATATATATTCAATAGTTTCTGAATAATGTGTTCAAAAATTCGTGCGACAGATAAGGCATTTTTTGTGTAGATTGTAACAGCTTTCTGCATTTATTTTAATTAACAAAAATCGGCAAAGTGCTCGTTGCCCTTTACCGTTCTTTAACATCCTTATGCAATCTTTTAAAATCGTTTATTATGAAATTTATATGTGCAATTTCGTTGTCAGATAGTCCATCAGCATTTATATATTTCAAGGGTTCATTGCCAAGAAGATAATCTGTAGACACATTAAATAACCTTGCAATTTTTAAAAGCATTTCTATGGAGGGCTGAATATTGTCATTCTCCCAGTTTGAAACAGTTTGCTTTGAAACAGAAAGCATATGGGCAAGCTCGACTTGATTCATACTATGAGATATGCGAAGTTCTTTTATTTTTTGGTTAAGCATAATATCATCCTTTGGTCAATTTTTACAATACTAATGTATCAATAAATGTTGACAATATGTAAATACTATGGTATTTTAATAATGGACTTTGTCCTAACATATTAAAGGAGATAACAAACTATGAAAATTGTAAAAAAAGCGATAAGCTTAATTTTGGCAATGGTTTTTATGATGTCAATATTTGCAATTAGCGCAAATGCGGCAACAACAGAATCAGAATCGAATGACAGCTATGCCACGGCAAACACTTTGCCTTTGAATGGAACAATCAGTGGCTCAATGAGTAAATCAAGCGATGTTGATTATTACAAAATAACAGCAACATCAAACGGAAAAATAAGTCTGAAGTTTAAGCACAACTATGTTGACGATTATAGTTGGGGTTGGAGAATATCAATTTATTGTTATTCTAATGGTAATTACACGAAGTTATCTTCGTTTTATGTAGATTTAACTGATTCCGAATCTATTAGTTTTGCAAATATAGGTGCAGTTTCATCAGGAGTATATTATGTAAAAGTTGAAGACCGATATGCGAGTAATCATACAGTAGGAAAAAACTATAGTATTGAAAATGCTTTTGCACAGACTGACTATTATGAAAAAGAGATAAATAACGAGTTTGCTAGTGCGACTGTTGCAAAACTAAATAGTACATATAATGGTGTAATAAATGACACAGATGATAAAGATTATTATAAAATAACAACAACATCAACTGGTAAAGTTAGTTTGAAATTTAAGCATAAATATTTTAATGATTCTAGTTGGGGATGGAGAGTAGGAATTTATTATTACTCAGGAGGAAAGTATAACGAACTTTCATCGTATTATGTGGATTTAACAAATTCTGAGTCTATCGATCTTGCTAATATAGGTGCAGTTTCATCGGGAATATATTATGTGAAAGTTGAAGACCGCTATGCGAGTAACCATACGGTAGGAAAAGATTATAGCATTGAAATATCTTTTACACAAACTGATTATTATGAAAAAGAATTGAATAACGATTACTACACAGCAACGAATGTACAGACAAATAAAACATATAGTGGAGTAATAAATAAATCTGATGATAAGGACTATTATAAAATTACAGCTTTATCAAATGGAAAAATAACTTTAAAATTTAATCATACATATGTGAACGATTATAGTTGGGGTTGGAGAGTTACTATTTATAATTATTCTAACGGCAACTACAATGAAATTTCGTCAAAATATATTGATTTAACAGAATCTGAATCGGTTTCACTTCCAGATATAAATTCATCTATTTCAGATGTTTATTTTATAAAAGTTGAAGATCGTTATACCAGCGATCATACGGTAGGTAAAGAATATTCACTGACAATTGGTGGTACTGTTCCCGTAACAAAATATACTGTAACCTATAATGCAAACGGTGGTACGATTTCAACATCAAGCGCAACAGTTGAATCGGGAAAATCTGTAACGCTTCCCACACCCTCAAAAAGTGGATATTCCTGCCTTGGTTGGTCAACAAGCAGTTCTGCAACAAGCGCCTCATATTCTTGTGGTGCAAGCTATACACCCACAAAAAATATAACCCTCTATGCGGTTTGGAAATCAGTGCCTATGTGTAAGGTTACATATGATGCTAAAGGCGGTACAGTTTCACCATCCAGTGTATCAGTTGAATTGGATGCGTCTATCAGATTTCCTCAGCCTGTAAGGGACGGGTATACTTTTGTTGGTTGGACAACGGATAGTTCTGCAACAACAGCAAGATATTATTGCGACAGAAATTACATAATAAAAGGAAACACGGTACTTTATGCTGTATGGACACCTAAAATTGAAACATACTATATGAACGCTAAAGACACATTTACTGTGCAGTATCCCGACTTTACTCCTGTAAGATATTATTCAGATGACACGAATGTTGCAACAATTACTGACAATGGTGTGGTTCGTGGAGAACATCGAGGAGAAACATCTGTTCACGCTGTTGATGCGTATGGCAACATTAGAACAACTGATATTGTAGTAAATTATACATTTTGGCAGTGGCTTATTATAATTCTTCTTTTCGGTTGGATTTGGTATTAAACATAAAATAACGATATTGCGGTATCTTCTTTGACGAAGGTACCGCCTTGTTTTTGTAGGATTTACCAGTTTTTATTATTTTGCACTCATTTTTATTGACATTACATTTTAAGGTTGGTAAAATGTATATGAAATTTTTTCGGGAGGGATTCTTGTGAATCTGAAATCATTAATTGACAAAAAAACACAGGCAGCAGAATATATGGTTAACGAAATTACATATATCTGCAAAAATCTCGGCAAGCGTGATCCTGGCTCAGAGGGCGAAAAGAAAGCTTGCGAATACATGGCAAAGGTTCTGAAAGAGGACTGCGGATGCGACAGAGCTGATGTTGAAGCTTTTGAAGAGAACCCCGGTTCTTTCTATGGCTGGATGCTCTTCACTCTTACTTTTGCTCTTGCAGCATTTGTTCTTCTTTTCTTCTATCCTCTTGCATCAGCTATCCTTGTTGTTCTTGGCCTTGCTCTTGCTATTCTTGAATTTGGCCTTTACAAAAAGACAGTTGATAAGCTCTTCCCCAAAAAGACTGGTCATAACGTAACAGCTATTAAAAAGTGCACAGGCGAAACAAAGCGCCGCATTATTTTTAACGGACATCCTGATGCAGCATGGGAATGGCCTGTAAACTACGCTCTTGGCGGTGTTGGCTTTGAATCTCACGCAATCATCGGCTTCGCTGGTGCTTTCTATTATCTTATCCTTGCAATCATTCAGATGGCAACAAACGGCTTCGGCGGAATCGCTGCTGGCACAACTCTTTTTAAATGGGCTCTTGGCGGTCTTGCATTCGTTCCTTTCCTTGTTGGTCTTTACTTTATGGTAAACTACAGAAGAGTTGTTGACGGTGCAAACGATAACCTTTCAGGCTGCTACATGGGTATCGCTCTTCTTAAAGCTCTTAAAGATGAGGGAATTGAGTTTGAAAACACAGAGCTTGGTGTTGTTCTCACTGGTTCAGAAGAGGCTGGTCTTCGTGGCGCAAAAGCATGGTGCGAAGCTCACAAAGGCGAGTTTGACGATGTTCCCACTTTCATCTTCTCATATGATACAATTCACGACCCCAAATATCTCCTTGTTAACTACCGTGATCTTAACGGCACAGTTAAGGCTGATAAAGATGTTTCTGACCTCTTCTATGAATCAGCAAAAGAAATCGGCGTAAACATCAATAAGGGTATGGTTCCCCCCATGGGCGGTGCAACAGACTCAGCAGCATTTGCACAGGCTGGCTTCAGAGCAACAGGCGTTACAGGTCTTAACCATAAGCTTGAGTCATATTATCATACACGCAAAGACAGCTATGATAACATGAGCATTGAAGGCCTTGCAGATTGCTATGCGGCAACAGTTAAAGCACTTGAAAAATTTGATGAGGGCGCAAAGCAGTAATCAGATTTTGATTTAAAATTCAATAAAAATAAATGGTTATGAGAGAGCAAATTTTCTCATAACCATTTTTTCATATGTAGTTAAATCTTAGCTTTATTTTAAAATTTTAAATCAACATAAATTCCGTAATGATCTGAAAGATAAGCGTCATTTACCTTGTCATCAATAACATGATAAACAAGTGGAGTTACATCATCTGAAACAAAAATAAAATCAATTATTTCACTTCTTTCACCGTAATCGTGAAATGTGATTTTATCCTCGGTGATCGGTGCAAGAACACTTGAATCATTAAGAACTTTTGTTGCTTCTGTGTACATTGGTGAATCAACTGTGTCATTAAAATCGCCTGTGAGAACTATCGGATATTTGCCGACAAATTCATTAACCTTTGTGAGCAAAACTTTCATCTGATTTTCTCTGGCTTCGGGGCTTACATGGTCAAGGTGAGTGTTAAGATGAACATATCTTTCTTTTGTCTGTTTGTTTTCAAGAAGTGCCCATGTGCAAAGCCTTACATTATTTGATTCCCAATCTTTTGAGCCTGCTTTTTCGGGAGTTTTTGAAAGCCAAAATGTGCCCCAGTCAACAGCGGTGTATTTATCTTTTTTATAAAATACGGGGCTGAATTCGCCAAGAACTCTGCCATCTGACCTTGCAACGCCAACATAATCATAGTCGGTCAGATTTTTTTCAAGATAAATCATCCAGCGGAGAGTTGCCTCCTGAAACCCCATGGAGTCTGCATCAATTTCTTTAAGCTGAGAAACAAGAAGCGGCGCACGGTAAGCAATTGATGTTTTGCCAAAGCCTGTGTATCGCAGATTAAATGTTACCGCACGGATGTTTGCATCATCTGCAATTTTTGGCACAGGATTTGGAACGGGAGTGCTTGAAAAAAACGAAGTAAAAAAGAGCATCACTGCAAGAAAAGCACTCACAATTCCTCTATAAATTGTTACAAGAAAAGTCATAAAAAACTTCCTTTCATTTTATTAAGTTTTTGATTGCGTTGTTTATTTCTTCACGCTTTTTTAATTGCCATTCTGATGAATGAGGATACTCGTTGAATTTGATTTCTCCGTCATTTTCAAGGATTTTGAGAGCTTCTTCTCTGCCTGCAAGTTTTTCAAGAAGCTGGAGCGCACGCTGATCTTGGAACCCCTCTCTGAAAGCCTTAAAACGAATGGAAGAAAGTGCCTTTCCACCCTCGCCGGGGTAAAGAACAAACGCATCGCCTGCGGGGAATGCACCGTCAGAATCGCTTGTTTCAAACGGGTTAATGGGATGGTCGGAAAGCTGTGAATACCAGAAGTTAAGACCCCACTGTAAAAATCCCTTGATGTTATATTTATAAAGCTGATAGCCGAGAACTCTTGTGCGCTGAAGCGGCATACCGAAAAATCTGTTAGGATAAAAATCCTTGTCGGGTCCGCAGCAATAATATGTCCACAGCTCTGGCACATTGCCATAAAATTTCTCTGCGGAATTTATGCAGGGAATGGGATTTTTTATGATGCCTTTTTTGTAAAAATCAAAGTCAGAAAGTGCGTCAATAATGGGAAACTCACCGAACAATTCTTTTATAAGAGCACTGCGCTTGCCGTAATCACGGATACGCTCCATTGACGGTTCGTCAGACACATGGAAGAAGCATCTTTTTTCTACGCCCTCTGCTTTAAGAAAAGCAATAAGCTCCTTTGAAAATGCAGTTAAAAATTCTGTGTATTTTTTGCTTGCCGCCCAGGTTTTCCAACCAAAAAGCTGTTTGTATTTTCCGTCAACAGTTGCCATAATTTTTGGTGTGTGCATTGCACCCCACTGAGTGAAAAGGTGGTTCATTTCAAAATATTTTACACCGCAGCGGTTGCACATTTCAATCCAGCGGTGAAGCTTTGAAAAGCCAAAACTGTATTCGCCGTTTTCAACTGTAACATCAACAAGCTGAACGGTGGGACGCTCCTTGCCAACAGCTGTGTCAAGCGGAGGAGTGAAAAGGGGAGTGAGCAAAAGATTTATGCCATGCTCAACTGCGGCACGGACAAAATTCTCTGTAATGCGCCAGTATTCCTCGCTGAAAACAGGAACATCATAATATGTATGAATACAATCTGTGTGAAACCAGTTGGTGCATACAAGGCTCTGCTCGGGAAGCTCTGCACCAATAACCTCAACGGTTACTGCGTTTTCACTTACGATTTTTTCGCCGTCAATAAGCTGAATTTTTACAGGATAATTTCCGCAGTTTTCTTTGCTTGTTTTAATTTCAAACCAAAGGCTTCGATAGTTTTCATCTGCAATAATTTTATCGCAATCGCAAAGCAAATCGGGGAAAAGTCCAGACTCTTTGCGAAGATAATATTCATCACCTGTTGAGCAAACTTTTTTAGCAGGAATGTTTTTAACCTCGAAGCAGGAAACATCAAGAGATGATTCGATTTTTATTTTAAGTTCAGTTTTTTCATCACTTTTTAAAGCAATTTGAAATGCGCCGTATTCATTCTGAAGAAGTGAGAAGCAAGAAAAATTTTTGTCTTGTGGAGCTTCATCAAGAAAGACTTTTGTGAGCGAAGAAAGAACGATAGTTTGAAGCATATTTGACCTCCGTTTTATAATTTTTTCATAAAAAAGAATAACATAGTTGAAAGAAAAATTCAACATAAAACATTGAAAATAAATTTAGATTGTGTTATTGTTTTTGTGGAGGTGGCGTGATGTTTATTAAAAAAATAATCTGCCTGTTTTTGACTTTTTCCACGCTGTTTGGCTACAGCTTTAATTTCAAAAAAACACTTAAAGAGGCAGACTATGAACCCCACAGGGAGGTTACGAGAAATATGGAAAAATTCAAAGGCATTTTTTCAGAGGTTAAGGATTGTGGCGGAGTACCTGCCCTTTATATAAACGAAAAAGTTTATCCGTCAGTTGCATATATGACTTATTTTGAGCAGTTTAATAATTATAAAAAATTTGCAGATGCAGGGTATAATTTCTTTTCAGTTCCCGTTCTTTTTTCGGGCAGATGGATTAACTCAACCGCCAACACTCCACCGTTTAAAAAAGGAATTTTTGACGATAAAAATTCACCCGATTTTTCACTGTTTGATGAGACTGTTGAAGGGATTTTAAAGGAGTGCCCTGACGCATATATTTTCCCCCGTGTGAATATCAGTATGCCCGTTTGGTGGGAGCAGGAAAACCCAAATGAAGTGAATATAAAATCTGACGGCACAACCTGCCGAGAGTCGATGTATTCTGAAAAGTGGCGCAGTGATGCTGAAAAAATGCTTCGTGAATTTGTAGCTTATGTGAACAATTCAAAGTATGCGCCGCACATTGTAGGCTATCAGATTGCAGGGGGAAACACTGAGGAATGGTTTCATTTTGATTTGAATGCAGGCTGTTGCAAAAATGCCGAAAATGGATATAAAAAATTCCTTAAAAAATATTATCCCGATTTTGATTTTTGCGGACTGCCCGACCTTTCAAAGCTCAATAGTAAAAAGAATTATCACAATGATGAAAACCTTGCCCGTTTCCTTGAATATGCAAGCTTTGCAATTGCAGATGCTATTTGCGGTTTTGCCTCGGCAGTGAAAGAAGAAACAGGTGGCAATGTGGTTGTTGGAACTTTTTACGGTTATTCCCTTGAGGTGCAATCACCGCTTTACGGAACTCACGCATTAAAGGTGCTTTTGAATGATAAAAATATCGACTTTATCTGCTCGCCTTGTTCCTATATTGGCACAAGAAATCCTGACGCAGACTGGACAGAAATGTACCCTGCAGATTCAGTAAGACTTCACGGAAAAATGTGCTTTCAGGAATGTGATATAAGAACAAATCTTACCACGCTGATTTGTGAAAAAGACCCTGCTCTTGACCCCGAAAAAGTTTATGCAGCATCAATCTGGAAAGGACCTGAAACAGAGAAAGAATCCATAGAAAATCTTCGCAAGGCTTTTTGCAGACAGCTCATAAAAGGCAACGCTCTCTGGTGGTTTGATATGTGGGGCGGATGGTTTGACAGCGAAAACATTATGGCAGAAATGACGCTTTATAAAAAGATTTATGAAGGAAGTCTGAGCCTTCCGCAACGAAAGTGCAAAAGCGAACTGGCTGTGTTTGTTGACGAAAGTGCCTATAAATATATGACGAATAATTCCCACCAAAATGTAATTTATAATCAGCGAAAAGAATTAGGTCTTATGGGTGCGCCTTATGATGTTTATGACCTTTCAGATTTCAATGAAGTTTATAAAAATTACAAGGCTGTGATTTTTATGTCTGACACAAAAACGGATTACATGAAAACCGCCTTTTCCATTTGCAAAGAAAATAAAATTCCTTACATAATGTCAACGGCGGTCAAAGAAAGTTTTTCTGTTAAAGAGCTCAGAGCTTTTTGCGAAAACAACGGCATAAAAATTTATTGTGAATCAAACGATATTGTTTATGTGAACAATAATTTCATTGCAATTCACGCTGTATCGGATGGCGAAAAAATAATTTATCTTTATGGTGAAAAAGAAATTTCTCAGATAATTCCAGAGAAAAAAGAAACAGTGATTTCTGATAAAATCACCGTTAAAATGAACAGGGGAGAAACGATACTTTTTTCAACAAAATAAGCAACAAAAAAGGGACTGTGCCTTGCGGTACAGTCCCCCAATTTTTATTGGATTAGTCAAGACCTTTTTCGTCAAAATCAAATACAGTCTGAAGAGCAATCTCAACACCCTTTGCGATTGTTTCAGGGCGAAGATTATCTGCTGTGTCAAGTCTTGTGTGATAATAACGGGCAGGAGCGGGATCCATTGCAACAAAGCTTGCAGCCTTAATGCCAGCCTCAGCGGCGGCAGCAGCATCTGTTGAACCAAGAGGAATTGCACCGAAAGGAACATCCTCACCGCACTTTAATGCGGCAGCTTTAACAAGCTCACAGGTCTTATCATCAAGCTTAACAAGGCCGTTAAGGTCTTTCTTATAAATCATCATATATTCAGCATCACGAACTGTGTCGAATCCAACAAAGATTGTTTCAACACCGTCATTGAGAAGCTCGGGATGATCTCTGAAATATGCTTTTGTGCCACGAAGTCCGCACTCTTCACCGCCTGCAAGAAGTGCAACAACCTCGGTGTTTTCAAAGCGAACATCGTTATCTGAAAGGAATTTAAGGACTGAGTTTGCAACATAGCAACCTGAAAGGTCATCGCTTGCGCCGTCAACAAATCTCTTGTTGTTTGTGAAAGCAAAGAGGCTTGCAAAACCGGGAACAAATGCAAGCTGACCGAGAGCCATGCCCTTTTTGAGTTTATCGTTTTTGCTTAAAAGTGAAACAGCTGTTGAAGCCATGCCATAAACAAGACCTGCAACACCATAACCTGCAACAGAAACAACGCCCTTTGAGCCAAGCTTATATGTATAAGTCCATTCGGGAGCAGAGTCTGTATGACCAGAAATGATTATACGGCGTTTTGTTTCACCCTCTGCCTTGCGCACAGCAATAACATTGCCAGATTCAACCTTTTTGAAAAGGGGATCAAGAGGCTGTTTGTAAAGAGCAAATTCACCAACAACACTGCCAAGAGCCGCACCGATAAGTGGAACTGAAACAGCAGCAGCCTTGTTCTTTTTGAATGCACCAATAAGGTTAGCGGCAGTTGTGCCTAAAAGAAGACCGCCTGCAATGGGAACGAAAGCCATAAAAGCTCTGGGGTTTGTTTCAAATTTTTCTCTTGTAACATCATCGGCATAGTTTTTGAGCATATCTGCCATGTATTCCTGTGCCTTGCGCTCAGCATCACTGCCACATTCACGGGGGCCAAATTCTGAGCAGATGTGAGTTATACCCTCTTTTGCAAAGTCGCCGCAGGCTTTAATCTGCTCTGCTGCGTCTTTAATGAGTTCTTTAAAATTCATAAGAATCACCTCATAAAATGACATTTTTTTAAATTATATCACATACAAGTGATAAATGCAAATTATTGTTTGCCGAGAATTAAAAAATTATTCAAAAACTTCAAATCCTGCAAAGTCAAAGGCAGGGATGTTACCGTCAAGAATGACTTTGTCCCCTTGAAGTGAGCCAGTGCAGTTGATAAATTCTATTGAAGAATAGTTTTTGTCAAGCTCGATAACGGGGTCGAAAATTTTATCGGGGAAAATGTTCCACAAGCCCACCGCCATGGATTTTTCGTCTTTCTTTGCCATAATATAAAGCTTGGGATGCTTTTTGCAGACGGCAGGGAGCTTTTTCTTTGCCAGCCAGCTGTATTCTCTTATGAGCTGTTCCTGACGCATATAGTTCTTCATAAAATTTGAAATTCTTCTGTCTTTATTAAATTTGCAAGCGAAAATTAAAAACCTCTGACCGCTTGCATTTTCGTATTTTATTGTTGCAGGGAATTGCTCATTTCCGCTTTCAAAAACGCTCAGGATTTCTGCGTTTTCTTTTGCCGAAATCTCAATGGCTGTGGATAAATCTCCGCAATAAACAACCTCGTTTTCTTTAAAGAAAATTTCATTTTGGACAGATATTTTTTTGCCAACATTTTTTATGCCTGTGTCGATGCCTTTTCTTTCAAGAAATTCTGCACCCTCTGCGTCAATTATAAATCCGTTGCCAGCGTTGCTTATGTATTTTGCGTTTTCACCAAAGGCGATTGTAACATCTGCATTTTCATAAGTTAAGGGCAGGGAACAGCCAGTGAGCATCAACTGCTCTGTCTGATAAAATTCGTTATCCCAAACGCTGTCAAGCTCTTTTTGAGGGTCAGAAAATTCTTTGTGAAGAATCTTTTTCATCTGACAGGTTACATTTATTCCAACTGCCTTTTTGTTATTAAAATGCTTCTCAATTTTTTCATAAAGAGTGGAATTTCTCTGTGCATTTTCGCTGTAGCCTGTTTCATAAAATGGCGAGGATACATAGTCAATGCCGTACTTGAAAGCTCCGTCAAAATTTCCGTCAGCTCTTAAAATAGTGTCAAACATTTCAAGGTAAGCGGCAGGAACATTGAATCGTGGACGGGGATAAGTGTCGCCCTCTGCAAAAATTTCTACGCCCTTATTTTTGCACCAGTGAGCCTCCATTCTTTCAAGCTCCGCAATGTATTGAACAGACCTTTCTGACGAGCCAGAAGCCCAGTATGGCGCACCGATAAGGCGAAGAAACGGTTTCGTTTTGCCTGCCATAATTTTTGAAAGCTCAATGGAATCTGCGCCGTCGCAATCCCATGTGGAGGTTACACTGCAAAGGCTGAAACGGATTGACGGGTCAACCTCGTCAATGGCAGAGCGCATTTCTTTTGCAAAATTTCTTAGTGTATCGCCCAGCATATCGTAATAAATCTGACGGTAGCGGTTGAATCCGCCAGTGAACGCTTTTTCAATAATCTGCTCACGGGTGATTTTTTCGTCCAATCTTTTTTCATATTCTTTTATGTGAAGCGCACAGGTGCAGCCGCAATCTCCTCTGTGAGAGAAGCGGAAGTCATCATCAAGCAAAATTGTTTTTGCACCTGCACGAGCGATTTTTTTAAGATAATCACAAACGGCAGATGAAAATTTTTGATCAAGCGGGCAAAATGAATCCTCGGTTGTTATGCCGTGAAGCCCTGTTATGGGGGTGTATGCCTGCTCTTTTTCAGAGTCAAGACCTACAAGCGGACCGCCGTGCCCCATTGTTGAAATCCACACGCCTGTTTCAAAGCCTGCGTCATTATAAATTTTTATGCTTTTTTCTATTCTTTTTATTTCAGTTTCGATTTTTTCTTTTGGCGAGGTGGCTCTGGCAGGGCAAAGCAAAATTCTGCTTGCCCCAAGCTTTTTTGCTTCAGAAATATTTTTTTCAAAATTTTCGTCAAAACGAACCAGTGGAACAGATATATTATACAAGGAAATCCCTCCGAATAACAGTTTACTTTAGTATATCACATAATTTATCTGAAAGAAATACCAACATAATATGAATTATCTTCTTGAAAAATTATTTATTGTATGGTAAAATCCTTCTAAATTCGTATAAATTGGAGGATTTTTTATGAAAAAAGGCAAAGTCTCGGCACTTTTGCCCATTGGGGTATTTCTTGTTTTTTATCTCGGTCTGGGCATTCTTTTCGAGTACATTCTGAAAATTGAAATGGGATTTTACAATATCCCGATTGTTGTAGCATTCCTTGTTGCATTGCTCACAGCCTGCCTTCAGAACCGCAAGGTTAAATTTGATGACAAGCTGGCAATCATGGGCAAAGATGTTGGCGACAAAAATGTTATCACAATGATTCTCATCTTCCTTGAGGCTGGTATTTTTGTTGGCGTTGTAGGAAGAAGCAGTGCAGAAAGCGTTGCATACTTTATGCTTTCAATCATCCCTGCAAGGTTTGCAGTTGCAGTTCTTTTCCTTGTAAGCTGCTTTGTTTCAACTGCAATGGGTACATCTGTTGGCACAATCACACTTATTGTTCCTATCGCTGTTACAGTGGCTTCTGCTTCAGGCTTCAGCCTGCCCCTTTGCGTTGCATCTGTTATGGGCGGCGCAATGTTTGGCGATAACCTTTCATTTATTTCTGATACAACAATTGCTGCCTGCAACGGTCAGGGCTGCCAGATGAAAGATAAATTCCGTGAGAATTTCGCTATTGCTCTTCCCGCTGCAATTGTTGCTCTTGTAATCATCCTTATCCGCTCTTTCGGTGCAGATATTCCCAGCAACATTGACCATGCATACAACCTTATTCAGGTAATTCCTTATCTTCTCGTTCTTATTGGCGGAATCATCGGTATCAATGTTTTTGTTACACTTCTTGTTGGTATCGTTTCAGGCTCAATCATTATGCTTGCAACAGGCAGCGTTAAGGCATTTGACCTGCTTACAAACATGGGCTCAGGCGCAGCAGGAATGTTTGAAACAGTAATGGTTGCAGTTCTTGTTTCTGCAATCTGCGCTCTTATTCGTGAAAATGGCGGATTTGACGCACTTCTTAACGGAATCAAAAAGCTCTTCAAGGGCAAGCGTGGCGGTCAGCTTGGTGTTGGACTTCTTGTTGGTCTTATGGACATTGCAACAGCAAACAACACAGTTGCTATCGTTATGGCTAACCCCATTGCAAGAGAGATTTCACAGGATTACGGCATTTCAAAGAGAAAGACTGCTTCACTTCTTGATACATTCTCCTGTATCTTCCAGGGCGTTATCCCTTACGGTGCTCAGATGCTCGTTGCAATTTCAGCAGTTAAAGCTCTTGACGGAAGTATCTCAGCTTTTGATATTATCCCAATGCTTTATTATCCCTTTGCACTCCTTTTAAGCTCACTTGTTTTCATCTTTATTCTCCCTGAAAAAGGCGACAAAACAGCCACAAAGGCATAAAATGATAAAGGAACCGATCTTGCACAGGTCGGTTCTTTTTGTGATATTTTTATGTTGCGTTATTATTTTTCTTATGATATAATGATAAAAAATTGGAGGTGTTTTGATGAATATAGTTTTTTCGTCTGATGACAATTATGCAAGGCATCTTGCCGCTTCCATGGTATCAATAATGGAAAACAATAAAGAAGAGGAAAAAATAAATATTTATGTTCTTAATGTTGGTCTTTCAGAAGAAAACATAAAAAAGCTTTCTGACACTGTTAAGAAATATAACCGTGAAATTTTTATTGTTGATTTCAGCAATATTAAAGAAAGGTTTAACAACTCCGAAGTTCCTATAGGTAGTTTCACAATTGAAATGTACACAAGGCTTTTTCTTGCGGAGGCTCTGCCCGAAACTGAGCACCGTGCCATGTGGATTGATGGCGATACTTCTGTTTTGGGAAGTATTCATGATATGTATTATTGCGATATGGGCGATAACGCTATTGCCGCAGTAATTGATCAGCCTAATTTTGGACTCGCTGTTTCTAAGAAAGATGCAGGTCTGACTGACGGCGTATATTTTGCTTCGGGAATGTTTGTGGCAAATCTTGATGTTTGGCGCAAAGAGCAGATGTCAAAGAAATTTGTAGAGTTTTTCTTTGAAAGCAAAGGTACGCTTACTTTTCCAGATCAGTCAATCTTAAATCATGTTCTTCACGATAAGGTGTATGTGCTTCCATTTAAATATCATGTAATTACGCCTGCATTCTTCCTTTCTTATAAAAAGATGGTAGAAAAATGGGGCGAACCTTTCTATTCAAAAGAAGAATTTGTTGAAGGTAAACGACATCCGGTAATCGTTCATTATGCGGTTTTCCGTCCGTGGAAAAAGTGGTGCCTTCACCCAATGAAAAGACATTACAGAAAATATCTTAAAATGACACCTTATAAAGATGTTCCGCTTGAAAATGACGGACTTATGAACATGGTAAAGCGTCTTTGGATTTCTGTAAACGCAAGAATAAAAAATATTTTACACAGATAAAACAATACGGCTTAGTTCCTTGAGAACCGAGCCGTATTTTTCTTTGAATCTATTTAAAATTCGCTGTAGGGGATTACGCTTTCGTATTTATCTGCATCAAATTCTTTGCCGAGAATTTTTGAATTTTTAACCTGCTTTTTGCCCTTTACAAATTCGGGCTTACCAGGGCAGAACGGATAAAAACCGAGAACGCTGAAAATGTACCATATAGCCATTGTGCCGTTGTCCTCATCGCCGGGGAATCCGTCATCTTCAAAAGAGAATGCTTCATTACAAAGCTTTTCTGCCCAATATGCACTTTTTTCAACATTGCCGAGGGCAGAATAAATATACGGAATATGGAAGCTTGGCTGATTTGAAATTGCGCACTGACCGAAGTCTGCCGCCGCCATTTCTGTGATTTCGTGAATCTCACAGTTGTAGCCAACAACTTCATAATCAGGCTTTGTTGCAAACAGCTCATCAATTTTTTCTATAAGCTTATCCTTGCCGCCATAAAGCTCTGCAAGACCTTCAATATCGTGAGGAACAGCAAAAGAATTCTGCCATGCACTACCCTCGGTGTAATCACGACCCCAGCCGATTGGTATAAAATCGGGGCGGAAGTTGCCCTTTGAATCTTTGGCACGCATAAAGCCCGTTTCTTTATCAAAAATATTTTTGTAATTCTTTGCTCTTTCTCTGTATTCTTTTTCAATTTCAGTTTTGCCAAGAATTTTTGCAATCTCGGCAATGCACCAGTCGCCGTATGCCGCATCCTGCGTAAGGTTAACGCTTTCTTTCTGCTCGTCATATGGAACATAGCCTAATTTGCAATAGCTCTCTGCGCCGTTTCTGCCAAAATCTTTGTTATCGGAATTGTGAATTGAATGGTGAATCATGCCCTCAAGTGCAAGCTCAAGAGTTTCTTCTTTAAGAAGATTTTTTGTGGCGGCATCACAAATTACAGCGTCAACAAGTGTGCTGGGCATACAGCCTCTTTCACCGATTGAAAGCCATCTTGGAAGCCAACCGCTTTCTTTGTATTCGTTAATAAATGCCTCGACCATATCTTTAAGCTCATCCTTGCAAACAAGTGAAAAGAAAGGATAAACTGTTCTGTATGTGTCCCAAAATCCGTTATCGGTGTAACGCTTGCCAGCGTATGTTTTGCCGTCATGTGGGCAATAGTGAATTTCGTTTCCGCCCTCGTCAATCTCATAGCACTTGTGAGGATAAAGGAACGCACGGTACATACAGGAATAAAATGTCTTCATCTGTTTTTCATCTGTGGGTTCGATTTCAACCTTTGAAAGGTAACTTTCCCAAAGATTTTCAGCGTCAGATTTTATTTCGTCAAAGCTCTTGTTTTCAACCTCTGCGGCAAGAGTTAACTCTGCCTGCTGGAATGAAATGTAAGAAGTTGCAAGAGAAATTTCTGTAATTTTTTCTTTTAATTTAATGTGAATTGCAGTGTCCTCTCCGCTGATTTTTTTGCCGCAAAAAGCATCGTCATCTGACTGAATCATAATGCCATCTGCATCAACAGAATCTTCGGGAAATTTCACAACAACATATTCACAAAAATCAACAGCATCACCGCCAGAGGTGTTGTTGGTTGTGATGTAAAGAGTGTTTTTATCTTCACAATATTCAAAGGAATAATTGTCTTTAACAGAGTGGGCAGAGAAATAATTGTCGCCCTCTTCGTCAAAAGAAAATTTTATTTTTGCGCCACGCTCTGTTGGGGCAAGCTCAATATCAGAACGGGTTTTGAGGAGCCTGTATTTAAGATAGTAAGGGGTGAGAACTGCATCCTGCGGTCTGAAGCCTGACCATCTTTCATCGCCATCCAGCTTCAACGGATTTTTCTGTGCCATAAAGCAAACTGCGCCGTAATCGGCAATCCACGGGGACGGCTGATGTGTAAGGCGGATACCCTCTAAAGATCTATCCTGCGGATGATAATACCAGCGGTAGTTATTGCAGGTCTGCGGGCAGAAAGCAGCCATACCAAATGGAAGCTGAACAAGTGGAAGTGTGTTTCCGTTACTGAATCTGTGGCGGGAAGCACTGCCTTGTTTTGTGTTTACATAACTTAAATATTTCATATTTTTTCCTCTCAATCAACATAATTATAAACTTCGCCGCATTCAAAATATTTAATTTGAAGTGCAGGGAAAGCTGATTTCATTTTTTCGCTCAGAAGCATCATTCCCGCTCTTTCAGAGCCGATGTGGGACATAACGATAACAGCTTTGTTGTAGCCCAGCTGAGCATAATCTCTTGCCATTTCGCCAATGCGCCATTCGCAGATTTCACCAGTGAGCAAAAAATCGTTTTCAAAAAGTTCACTTTCAAGATGCCCTGGAGTGCCAAAACAGCAAGAAATTTTTGTGCCCTCAGCGTCAGGATTTCCTGCGATTCTTACATGCTTTAAGTGTAGATTTTTCTGAATGGTTTTTGCAATTTCTTTTGCCGTCATTTTGTTATCAAGAATGAAATTATTTACAGCAAAATATTTGCCATTAACACACTTGCCCTGAAGCCCTGAATATTTCAATTCGCCCTCATAAATTAAGTCGGGGTTCATGGCGTGTGCGTAATCGTGAAAACGAAAAACTGTAAGACCCGATTTTTCAAGAATTTTTTTCTTTTCTTCGCCAATGAAAGTGTCAATGTTTTTATCCATATGCTCATAATAAACAGGCTCGTGAACTATCAGCATCTCTGCGCCCCATTTAACGGCTTCATTTACAACATCGGGCGTTGCAAACATGGATATTGCAACTTTTTTGACTTCTTTTTCGCCATCGCCACATTTAATTGTGTCGCAGGTGTTGGCAGGCTCAATCTCAACACTTGCCCAGCTTTTTATTTCATTTATTACATCATTACATTTCAAAAAATCACCGCCGAATCAGCACAAAAAATAACACATTTACTATAACATATTTTGAAAATTTTATAAAGATTTTTATTTGAATTTTTAATAATTTTTAAACAAAAAAACGGTGCAGATTTTTTGCTCTGCACCGCAAAAATTATTCTTTTGTTGATGTGAAAATTTCTTTGCGTTTTGCAATAAGATAACCGATAAGGGTGAGGGGTGCAACAACCATCATGAAATACTGAACAGGAATGTGAACGAGTATTGATGGAAGCTCTGAGCCATAGCCTATAAGCATATAGCAGAAAAGATGAACTGAGAAAAGAACAGCTGTGAGCCTTGCAGCAACACCGCAGGGGTCCAGCTTCCACATCTGAGGAAGCTTGCCGAGAAGCATAAGAACTGCGAACGCAAGGACTGCTGCACCGCCAACTGCCCATACAATAATGGAAAGAGGTGCTGCATCGTCAACTCTTGTGGCAAAGGGGCGGATAGTTGAAACACCGAAGCCGAAAACGAATACAAATGCGCAGAGGATAATATCCTTAACCTTTTCGGGAATGAATGGAACAATGTCATCCTTAAAGCCTTCGTCAGGGATTTTTTTGTTAACTGCAAAGAGGACAATCATAAGAATAAGACCTGCAATGAAGCCTGTGAAATATTCCCAGAAGCTCCATGCGTCATCAAGGAACGGATATTTTTCAACAGAAAGCTTGCTTTCTAAAACAAAGAAAATGTTAGCAATTGTGATGCCAAGTGCAAATGCTGTGCTTCCCCAGAAAATAATCTTTCCGCCTGCTTTATCTTTAAAGCCAAAGCGAACTGCAATAGCTGTTACAAGTGAAGCAATTGCGTGAGAAACAACGGTGATTTCTGTGAAATAGTTTCTGCCAAAGGGGATTTTCTTTGCCCAGTTTATGTCAGCAAAATGCTTCATATAAACTGAATACACAGAGCCGTCTTTTCCGCTTTCAACAAGTCCGTTTTTAAAAGCGGCAGCTGATTCCGGCTGAACGAGCTTGATTATCGGATGTGAAACAGTTGCGTTTGCAAGATAAAAAACTGCAAAGAAAATTACAAAAACGGATATGTATTTTACAAGTGAATATTTCTTATCGCTGAAAAGTCTTGAAAGAATAAAAAGGAAAAGTGGCATTGTGCCAAAGCCAAGGCAAAGCATAATGAAAACGCCTGACCATGGAGTGCATTCAGCTGTCATAGCACCTGCATAAGCGTCATTTTTAACGCTTACTTCAAAGAAGCCTGATGTCTGATGCAGAAGCGTGCCCCATGCAGGTGTGGTGAGCATGCAGGCAGTTGAAGCCGCAATAATCTGAAAATAAGAGCTGTTTGTTTTGCGTTTAAAAACTGAATAAATAAATACAGTTAAAAGAAGTCCGCAGGTGAAAACTCCAAATTCAGAGCCCCAGCCATGACTACCTCTCATTCGCCACATTGCGCCTAAAATCAATGCGCCGAGAATAGAGTAAACAACTTTTTCCAAAGCTGAAAACTGTTTTGTTTCTGTTAATTTGTTTTCCATAGGGATTCTCCTTAAAGGGTTATATTTTTTCTTCAAGATAAGGCTTTCCGTTCCTTATCATAACAGACTTAATAAAGCTATGCTTTTTGAAGTTTCTTGGGCGGATAACAACTTTGTCATCATAAACCTCAAGCTGAAGTCCAACACAAAAAGATTTGTCTTCACCGTGGTGATTTCCGCAGGCAAGGCTGGGCAGATTTATAAGGTTAAGATTATCCTCTTTTTCAAAGCTTGCATAGCCATTCTTTTTAAAGCAGTTTTCACCGCTGAGACCCATGTGTGAATGACCGCTGAAATAATAAACATTTTTATACTGCTTCATTATTTTTTCAATCTCATCAGATCTTTCACCGATTCCGCCCTCGTCAATGGTTGAATACTCTTCGCTCTTATCCCATGTGATTGGCAAGCCGTGCTTTTGATTAAGGCTTTGATGGCAGAAAACAAAAATAGGCTTTCCACTTTCGCCAGCCTTTGCCATTTCGTCAGTGAACCACTGCATTTCTTCATCGCTTATGGCGGCATCACAGCCCGAGTCGCTGTCTGTTGCAAGGCAGATGAAGTGATAGCCGTTCACAACATAAGAAAAATACGGCTTCTCTCTTTTTTCGTGGCAGATAAGCTCATAATATTTTTTATAGTTTTCAATGGCAGCTTCATAGCCGTCATCATTCCAGCTGTCGTGATTACCTAAAGGGAGGATAATCTTTTTTGCCGCATTGGGAACTTTATCAAAACATTCCTTTGTCATGCTCCAGTTTATTTCAGAGCCACGGGATGTTGTGTCGCCAACTGTCATAAAAACATCAACAGGGGCAACACTTTCTTTAGCGTTTTTCAGTGCGCATTTCATCCTCATTTTTGGAAGCCACGGCATAGGATGTTTTTCATCAATGTGAGTGTCGCTGACGATAGTGCAGTTAAGTTTTATACCGTCATAAAGCGGTTTCATTTTGCTCATTTTTTTACCTCTTTCTTGTATTAAAAGTTATAATATTTTTTAAGATTTTTGTCATTATATTGTACTTTCCCAAAGATGTCTCAATGGTTTATCGCACATCTGATGTAATGTGATTTCCCAGTTATCATTTCCTTCAATAAACACAATACCTTTTTCTGTTATGGTTATATCCCATCCGATAGAATCCATATCTTTTAATACTTCATGTGCTTTCAATGCATATGCCTTGGCTTCTTCAAACATTGGAATTGTAAAATCCTTAAACACTATACCAGTGTCAGGATGAACATCTGTTTTTGTTCCATACTTCGGTTTATAATAACCATATTTCTTTAAATTCCCGTTATCTTCTATTCCTATTGCTAATCCGCCTGCTGCCCAATTATCAACATTGCCTGTTTTTGATGTTCCGACTCTGAGAAGTGATGAAAAGACAAATGGTTTTCCCTTATACATCTTTGTAACGATTCTTAACGTATTGACTGACGTAGGATTTATTTGACACATTTTTTCTGCTTGAAATACTCGCTCCTGTATAAGATAACTGCCGTTTGATATTTTATTTTTTATTTCTGATAATTCATTGAAATCTTTAATATGTTTTACAAAAGATGCACATTCTCCGTCAATATCTTTTATAAAATAATCTTTCAGTTCACTTAGCTCCGAAAAATCAATTTCTTTTTCATCTGTGTTATATACTTTTCCGTCTTTTATGTATGCAAAAACCTCTGGAACATGTATCCCTTGAGATTTCATATATTTATAAAATAAAAACTTGTTTCTTAGTATCTGTTTGTTTCCTTTTTTATTTGCATTATCCCTTGCATTCATAAAATATAGGTAACCAATATAATCTGGAGTTTTTTGCTTGTTTTTTTTCAAATCTAACCCGTAGGCTTTATAAAAAGGATTACTTTCTTTTTCTTTTATTCTCCATTTAAGTATATCAATTAACTGAGATAAAAAACTCTTTGCTTTTTCTTCTGGATAATAACTCGAACTTTTGATAAGGGAAATCACTGATTTTATGTAGTTGATTATGTTCTTAATATAATTATATATTTTTAGACACTTTATTTTTAAATATTGCATTCTAATTCCCCTATTTCTTATTTATTCTTCGTAATATTTTTTAAGATTTTCAACATCATTTTCTGTGAAAGATCCGTCAAAAATAAACAGATCATCCATATTAAAAATGAAGTTAAAATATTTATCATTGTGCTGGTTTGCGGCATCATTTCCAACAGTGAAGGGCAGGTTATCCATATCACAAAGGTACCTTCCTTCAAGAGTGCAAACTCTGACAAGCTTAAAGTTGTGATAAATACGAAGCTCCTTTTTGTCTTTGTCAAAAACTGTTATATTGTGAAGCCAGCCCTCTGAAACATCATCGTGATAAGGTGTAACAAGCTCCAGTCTGCCATCACCGTCTGCAATAGAAAAGCGTGTATCACCGTTGCAAAAAGTCTGGGTGAATCCACGGGAGCTGCGATTTTTCCAGAACCAATCCTGTGTGGAGCAGACGCAAACTTCTTCGTTAAGTGAGCTGTCAAGCTTAATCCAAAAAGCGATGGTGAAGCTGTCTTTTTTGAATTTCAAATCCTCTGTAACAGCATAGCCTGTTTTGCCAAGCTCTGCTCTTGCACCAAAAACGCCTGTGCTGTAATATTTAATTGTGCCGTGCTCAGTGAATTTATTTTTGCCTGTTTCATCTTTGACTTCATCATCAAAAAACATTGCGAGCTTTATTCTGTTTTCATCAAAAAAAGATGCAAGACCTTTTTCACTTCTGAACGCAGGAGTTACTCTTGTTTTAATGTTATTTTTTATAGGTGCAGGGGCAATATAATCGTTCTCTTTTTGGGTAAAAATATTGTCGGGAATCTGCGAAGAAAATCCTGCTTTTTTATACTGCGGAATGTCAATTCCAAAAGCATAAAGCACAAGGGCGGCAACATCTTTTGTCTGTGCAAATCCCATCTGACTTTTTTTTATACCCTTGCCTGCAACAGCAAAATAAACAAAGCGTTCCTCTTTTGTGTAGCCGCCATGACCGCCTCTTATTCCGCCATGGTCTGCAAGGCAGATAAAAAGTGTGTCGTCAAAAATGCCAGTATTTTTATAAGCCTCTGCGATTCGGCGAACATAATCGTCTGTCTTTTCAATCTGTTTGATATGACCCTCTGTGCCATACCAGAAATGATGACCTGCACCGTCAACATTATCAAACTGAATGAAAAGAAAATCGGGTTTCTTTTCAATAACTTTTTCGATTTCTGCGCAGAGCAATTCGTCATCGTCCGCTGTGATTAAATCAACCCCCACATCCTGCTCAATAATGCCACGGTTTATGGGGTCCCAGTTACTGCAAGCGGCAAGGTAAGCATCGGGATATTCTTTTCTTATCCTTGCAAAAACTGTTGGCATATCTTTGTTTTCATAAGGGAATCTGTCAACAATGCTGTTGGTCAGCTGATGAACAGACGGGTTACAGCCAATGAGCATTGCACCCCAGTTCTCTGCGCTGATTGTGGGGTCCATTGAAAGTGCGTCATATGTAACTGCACCGTTCTCAAAAAGTGAATCTATATTTGGCGTTTCTGCATTGCGGTTAAAGTTGCCCATTCCGTCAATGCCGATAACAACTGTGTGCTTGTATCTTTTTGCCATAAAACCAACTCTTTTCCATTGACAATTATATATTAAGAAAGATGTATTTTCAATCCCTTAAAAGTTTTATTTTGAAGAAATATAAAATTAAATTTTAAATGTTTATTTCTTACTATTAAAAATAGGTTGACAAAAAATTCTTTAAGGTGTAAAATTCAGTTGTAAAGGCAAAGGGGTCTTTGAGCTTATTGGCTCAAAGACTCTTTTTTTATTATCATAAAACGATTTTAGAAAGGGGATTCAGAATGACTTCAGTGAAAATGAGAATAATCCTCGAAAACGGTTCTGAATATTGCGGAACTGCTTTTGGAGCAGTCAAAGAAAAAATAACAGAGCTTGTTTTTAACACATCCATGGCAGGGTATCAGGAGATTCTTTCTGACCCGTCATACACAGGTCAGGGCATTGTTATGACATATCCGCTTATAGGAAATTACGGCATGGCAGACGATGACTACGAAACAGAAACTCCAACAGTTGATGCAATGATAGTCCGTGAAAATAACGATGAGCCGTCAAATTTCAGATGCAGTGAAACCCTCAGCGAGGTTATGGAAAAATATTCTATAACAGGTGTTTGCGGTGTGGATACACGAAAGCTCACCCGAGAAATCAGAAATTACGGAAGCTGTAAGGCACTTATTACACCAACAGATATTTCTGTTGAAGATGCTGTTGATTTGCTTAACAAAACGGAGCTTCCGCACGATGCTGTCAGCCGTGTGAGCCGAAAGAAAATTACAGAGTATAAATGTGAAAATCCAAAATATCATGTGGCTGCTTTTGATTGCGGAATGAAGCAGAATATTGTTCGCTCACTTAATGAAAGAGGTTGCGATGTTACCGTTTTGCCGTGGAATACTCCTGCCGAAAAGGTGTTTGAAATTGCTCCAGACGGTGTGTTTCTTTCAAATGGTCCGGGCAACCCCACAGATGTTAAGGAGCTGATTGAAACAGCCAAAAAGCTCATTGGAAAATTCCCGATTTTTGGCATCTGCCTTGGTCATCAGATTTTGTCTTTGGCATACGGTGCAGAAACATACAAGCTGAAATTCGGACACAGAGGCGGCAATCATCCTATCAAAAATCTTGAAACAGATAAGATTGAAATAACATCACAAAATCACTCTTATGCAGTTAAGGTTGAGAGCCTTGAAAAAACAAAATTAAAGCTGACACATATCAATCTTTTGGATAACACAGCAGAGGGTGTTGCCTGCAAGGAGGATAAAGTTTTTGCGGTGCAGTATCACCCTGAAAGCGAACCTGGCCCGCAGGATAGCGCATATCTTTTTGATAAATTTATCTCTATGATGGAGGAAAACAAAAATGCCTAAAAGAACTGATATAAATAAAATTCTTGTAATCGGTTCTGGACCGATTGTTATAGGTCAGGCGGCAGAGTTTGACTATGCAGGCACACAGGCTTGCATGGCACTGAAAGAGGAGGGCTATGAAGTTATTCTCTGCAACTCCAACCCTGCCACAATTATGACAGACACTTCAATTGCCGATAAGGTTTTTATGGAGCCGTTGACGGTTGAATATGTTGCAAAAATAATCAGAAAAGAAAGACCCGATGCAATTCTCCCAGGTATTGGTGGTCAGACAGGTCTTAACCTTGCGATGCAATTAGAAAAACTGGGCGTTTTAAAAGAATGTGATGTTGAGCTTCTTGGCACAAAAAGTGAGAGCATTAACAGGGCAGAGGACAGAGAACTTTTTAAAGAGCTTTGCGAAAGCATTGGCGAGCCTGTTTTGCCCTCAGAGGTTGTAAGCTCTGAAGAAGAGGGATATATAATTGCAGAGAAAATCGGCTATCCCGTTGTGCTTCGACCTGCGTTCACATTAGGCGGCACAGGCGGCGGCTTTGCAGAGGACAAGGAAGAATTTTCACAGTTAATCAAAAATGCACTTTCACTTTCACCTGTTCATCAGGTGCTTATTGAAAAGAGCGTTAAAGGATATAAAGAGATTGAGTATGAGGTAATCCGTGATTCAAACGATACCGCAATCACCGTTTGTAACATGGAAAATCTTGACCCTGTTGGCATCCACACAGGCGACTCGATTGTTGTCTGCCCATCGCAGACTCTTACAAATAAAGAGTATCATATGCTTCGTGATAGTGCGCTTAAAATTATCCGCACACTTGAAATTGAGGGCGGCTGTAATGTTCAGTTTGCACTTGACCCAAAATCTTTTCAGTATTATCTCATTGAGGTAAACCCACGAGTTTCCCGTTCGTCTGCACTGGCTTCAAAGGCGAGCGGATACCCAATTGCCCGTGTTTCGGCAAAAATCAGCGTTGGTATGCGCCTTGACGAAATTCAGCTTGCAAACACAATGGCTTGCTTTGAGCCTGCACTTGATTATATTGTTACAAAAATGCCACGCTTCCCATTTGATAAATTTGCAGATGCAAACAACAGCCTTAGCACTCAGATGAAAGCGACAGGCGAGGTTATGAGCGTTGGCAGAACGGCGGAGGAAAGCCTTTTAAAAGCTGTTCGCTCACTTGAAATTGGTGTTTATCACCTTTATATGAAAAAGTTTGATGATTTTTCAACAGAGGAGCTGGCAGATTATATTAAAATCGGCACAGACGACAGAGTTTATGCAATTGCTGAGCTTCTGCGCCGTGGATTCAGTAAAGAAAAAATCGCTAAAAATACAGGCATTGACCTTTTCTTTATCAGAAAAATCAACTCAATTATTGAGATGGAAAACAAGCTTAAAAATGCTCCCGATGACCTTTCTGTGCTTTATGAAGCAAAGCGCATGGGATTTTCTGACCTTGCTGTTGCAGATTACTGGAACACAACATCAAGAAAGATTTTTGATTTGAGAAAAGAAAAAGGCATTATGCCAACATATAAAATGATTGACACCTGCGCTTCTGAATTTAAGAGCTATGTTCCTTATTTCTATTCAACTTATGAAGAAGAAAATGAATCAATCGTATCCCAAAAGAAAAAGATAATTGTTTTAGGTTCAGGCCCTATCAGAATTGGTCAGGGTGTTGAGTTCGATTACTCCACAGTTCATGCTATCAAAACAATCAAAAACGAGGGCTACGAGGCGATTATCATCAACAATAATCCCGAAACAGTTTCAACCGATTACACAACATCCGATAAGCTCTATTTTGAACCCCTTTGCGTTGAGGATGTTATGAATATTATCACGCTTGAAAATCCCGAGGGCGTTATCGTTTCTCTTGGCGGTCAGACGGCGGTCAATCTTGCACAGCCTCTTGAGGACTACGGTGTAAAACTTCTTGGCACAGATTGCGCCGCCATTGAAAAAGCAGAAAACAGAGATGCTTTTGAAAAACTTCTTATTTCGCTTAACATTCCTCAGCCAAAAGGACTTGCCGTTACAAATATTGAGGATGGCATAAAGGCTGCGGCAGATATTGGTTACCCTGTTCTTGTTCGTCCCTCATTCGTCCTTGGCGGAAGAGCAATGCAGATTGTTTCTAAAGAAAAAGATTTGCGTCATTACCTTAAAACCGCCGTTGAAATTGACGAGGATAAACCTGTTCTTGTTGATAAATATATTCAGGGCAAAGAGGTTGAGGTTGATGCAATTTGTGATGGCGAAAATGTTTTCGTTCCCGGTATTATGGAGCTTGTTGAGCGTACAGGTGTTCACTCGGGCGACTCTGTGAGCGTTTACCCAACATTCAGCGTGTCTGATAAAGTCAAGGGCAAAATTCTTGAATATTCCAAAAAGCTCGGTCTTGGCATCGGTATAATCGGTCTTTTCAACATTCAGTTTATTGTTGATAAAAATGATGATGTTTATATTATCGAGGTTAACCCACGCTCATCAAGAACAGTGCCGTTCCTTTCAAAATCAACAGGCTACAGCCTTGCAGATATTGCTTCTCTTGTGATTATGGGCAAGAGCCTGCGTGAGCAGGGCATATATGACCTTTACCCCGAAGAGAGAAAACGCTGGTATGTTAAAGCTCCTGCATTCTCTTTCTCAAAGCTTCACGGGATGGATTCTTATCTTTCACCTGAAATGAAGTCAACAGGCGAAGCAATCGGCTATGATGACAAACTTCACAGGGCAATGTATAAGGCACTTGTGGCATCGGGAATGAAGCTTCAGAATTATGGCACAGTTCTTGTAACGCTTGCAGATGAAGATAAAGTTGAGGCAATGCCACTTATAAAAAGATTTTATGATATGGGCTTCAATATTGAGGCAACATCTCTCACAGCGGAGTATCTTAAAAATTATGGCATCCGCACAAGAGTAAGAGGTAAAATCAGCGAGGGCAGTACCGATGTTCTTGATTCAATCCGCTCGGGCTATGTAAGCTATGTTATTAACACCCGTGCGATTATGTCGGGAGTACATTATGAGGACGGCGTACAGATTCGCCGCTGTGCAACAGAAAATAATGTAACAATGTTCACTTCACTTGATACAGTAAGAGTGCTGCTTGATGTGCTTGAAGAAATCACAATCAGCATTTCACTTATTAACAGTTAATTTATGAAGAATAAAAAAACGATTCAATCCATTGCGGTGGCATCGGTCTTTACAGCGATTATCTGCGTCAGCGCACAGATTTCTGTGCCAATGCCATACGGTGTGCCTGTAACCTTGCAGACCTTTGCCGTTGCACTTTGCGGTTATTGCCTTGGCGCAAAAAAGAGCCTTATGTCAATCACTGCATATATTTTAATCGGTCTTGCAGGTGTGCCCGTTTTTTCAAATTTCAACGGGGGAGCTGCGGCACTTTTTGGCAAAACAGGCGGGTTCATTTTTGGATTTATTTTTCTTATTCTTTCCTGCGGATTTGCCGAAAAAATCAGCGGAAAAATTTTTAAAATTCTAACAGGAATGGGCGGAATTATTCTTTGCCATTTAACGGGAATAATCTGGTTTTCATTCCTTACAAAATCATCGTTTTTTTCATCAGCTGTGATGGTTTCAATTCCATTTATTTTGAAAGATGCTGTGTGCGTTGTTTTAGCTGAGCTTCTTTCGGAACGGCTGAAGAAAATAAAGAATCTTCCTATCTAAAAAGGGAAGCGTGCAGGTTTTGGCTGACCCGCACGCTTTTCCTTTTAAGCTTGATTTCTTCAGCTTTTTCACCTGTATTTGCGATGCAAAGCAGTTTCTTTTTGCCTGCTTTCGGTTTATGGCTGATATAAAATGATTTTGTCATGCAGATAAAACTAATGCAATACTTGACAGAATAATAATACTGTGCTATAATCCCGTCAACCTATAAAGAGTGTACGAGGGACAGCCCCGAGGACTACACAGCAACCTGCCATATGGCAAGGTGCTAAAGGCTGAATGATGGGTGAGATAATAAAACTATTTTGCACCTGTCTGACGATGGGTGCTTTTCTTTTTGCTCTTCTTTATGGAAAATTTTTTAAAGAGGTATAGAAATGAAAAGAACAGTTAAAAATTTAAGCGAAATGAACGGCAGAGTGTATGTTTATATCTCTGACAAAGAAACAGGCAAAGCGTTTTTGCAGGCGGCAGAAAGTGAGGGCTTTACTTTTGGTGATGGAATCGCACCTGCCAAAAGAGATTATGCTGAAATCATGGCGGTGAATCACAACGGCACAATCAATTATGTGGGCGCAATGGGGCGAATGGCATTCGGAAGCGGAACAGAAACAGTTAACGGGGAAAAGCTCCTGCGGATTGATTACAAAAAATATGTTTCAGGCGAAGAGGAATATTATTTATAAAAGTTTATAGTTAAAATCACCTCCTATGGCAGAAATTAACGCCACGGGAGGTGCTTTTATATATTTCTTTTTGCAAAAAAATCTGACCCCGAAGAACGGAGTCAGACTGTGAAAAATTTAAATTATTCAGCTCTATCCAAAGCAACCTGATAATCTTTAAGGTCTGTGAAGATTTCGTTTGTATAAGGATTCTTCTTAGCCTTGATTGAACGCATAATGATTGCTGTAAGAACAAGAACGTTAACTGCAAGAGCGATGATAGCAACGATACCCTGTGCTCTGGGGTCTGCACTTGTGGGAGCAACAGCTTCTGTAGCACCGATTATATCGAAGTCAACGGGATAAACTGATGACTTTGTTGTGAATACGCTGTAATCCTGGAATGCAGGAACAACCTGAGCAAACATGCACCAGAGAGCAAGAGTGTTAGCTCTGTTCTGAATCCAGCCGCCCTTATTCCAGAAGAAGTTTGCGAATGTGGGAGCAAGGAGAAGTGCAAGACCGCAATACCATGCGTGTGTGGGGAGGTTGTTGTAGGTGTACTCAAAGTTCCAGAGGTCATAAGCGATGATGTAAAGCCAAACCATGTCAGGCCAGAGCATATCGTCTTTTTTCTTTGATGAGTAGATGCCCCACCAGCCAGTCATGCAGAAGATGTTGATGATACCTGCAAGGCCGTTGAGGATGTTCCACCATCCGCCATAAAGCCAAACGCCCTCTGATGAGAACCACCAGCCGCCTGCAAGAGAACCTGCACGAACAACTGACTCAAAGTCGCTTACAACAGCGATAAGGATGTTGATTGCAACGATAACGAATGGGAATGGTTTGAACCATTCTTTTTTGCCGATGCCCCATTTATATTTGAGCATCATAAAGCCGATACAGCCTGCTGTTGAGGCGTAAAGCTTTGCATAGTGGAACCAGCTGTTCATATGTACATAAGTGGGGTTGTTAAGTGCCCACTCAGCGCCTGTGCCTGCTGCAATGTAAACAGCTACAAAGTAAGCTGTAAGAGCCGCAGGAAGGATGCAGAAACAGAAGAGTCCACCGAGTTTTGTTCGTCTTGAAAACTCATTGATGAGAATAAGACCAACGAATACGAGCAGCCAACCAAGTAACTGCCAGCCGGAGTTTTCTCCGTAGATGTGGAATAACATTGTCTTTCGTCCTTTCAATATTTTTATTTGCAGAGTGGAGTTCCCTCCGCTCTAAAGACCGTAAAGCTAATATGCTTCAATTTCTTTGATGTTTATCTCGTTGCCCTTTAAAAGATATGTTTTTTCGCTTTTGCAATAAGGGCAGATTCTGCCGTACTGAACGGTGGGGTAAGTCTTTTGGCACCCCTCGCAGAATGTTACGGCAGGGAGCTTAATGATTTTAAGCTCCGCACCGTTTAAAAGCTCACTTTTATCTGCCGCCCATCGCCAGCAATCACCAAGATATTCATCAATAACACTTGAAACCTCGCCAAGCTCAAGGGTAACGCTTTGAATTTTTTCAAGCTCGTTATCCTTGCCGACCTTTTCAAGTGAGTCGATTATATGAAATACAATTCCTAATTCGTGCATTATTTTTTATTTTTCTTTGCCGCACGCTTAATCTTAATTTCACGCTTGAGCATATAGGGCAGAATCTTTTTGAATTTGTCTTCTGTTCTAACAAGATCACTGCATTCGGGATGATCACGGTGAAGAGTAATAGCGTCAAATGCGCATTTTGTTGTGCATACACCGCAGCCAATGCACTTGTTGGGGTCAACAACAGAAGCACCACAGCCAAGGCATCTTGCAGTTTCAATTTTTATCTGCTCCTCTGTAAGGGGAAGATGAGCATCACGGAAAGATTTTTTAGCGTCGATTGATTTGTTAAGGCCTGTAATCTGTCTCTTTGATGAGTCATAATCGTCAACAACGATGTTGTCTTTATCAAGCTCAATGAAATCGTTGCGATTTCTGCCGATTGTAAGGCTTGCGTTGGGCTGAACAAATCTGTGGATTGAAATTGCGCCCTCTTTACCTGCGGCAATGGCATCAATTGCAAATTTAGGTCCAGTGTAAACATCACCGCCAACAAAAATGTCAGGCTCAGCTGTCTGATATGTAAGCTTATTTGCAACAGCTCCGTTGCCTCTGCCAAGCTCAACCTTTGTGTCTTTAATAAGGTCGCCCCATACGATGCTCTGACCGATGCTCATAAATACATGTGAGCATTCAACTGTGATTGTGTCGTTCTCATCATAAACAGGAGCAAAGCGTTTGTTTTCATCAAAAACAGAAACGCACTTTTTAAGCACAATGCCTGTAACCTTGCCGTTTTCTGTGAGGATTTCTTTTGGCCCCCAACCGCAGTTGATGGCAATGCCCTCTTCAGTTGCCTCTGCAATCTCTTCTGCTGAAGCAGGCATATTGTCTTTATCCTCAAGGCAATACATAGAAACTTTCTGCTCACCGCAGCGGATGCTTGTTCTTGCAACATCTATTGCAACATTACCGCCGCCGATAACAACAACATCACCTTTAAGGTCAAATTTCTCTTTTTCGCCAGCTTCACGCAGGAAGTCAACAGCAGACATAACGCCCTCTGCGTCTTCGCCTGCAATGCCGGCTTTTCTGCCACCCTGGCAACCGATTGCAATGTAGAATGCTTTGTATCCCTGCTCACGAAGCTCAGCGATTGTAATATCCTTGCCAACTTCAACACCGCATTTGAACTCAACGCCCATTTCACGAAGAATATCAATTTCAGCGGCAACAACATCTTTTTCAAGCTTGTATGAGGGAATGCCGTAAACCAACATTCCGCCTAATTTTTCGTTCTTTTCAAATACTGTTGGGTAATAGCCTTTTTCTGCAAGATAATATGCACAGCTCAAGCCAGCAGGGCCGCCGCCGATGATGGCAACTTTCTGTGTGAATCTGCCTCTGTTTGAGGGAACGATAATCTGAGGAATAAATCTTGTTTCTGCATCAAGGTCTTTCTGTGCAATGAATTTCTTAACATCATCAATTGCAACAGCTTCGTCAATTGTTCCTCTTGTGCAGGCATCCTCACAGCGTCTGTTGCAGATTCTGCCGCAAACTGCGGGGAACGGGTTATTCTTCTTTATAAGTGCAAGTGCATCTGTATATCTGCCTTGAGCGGCAAGCTTTAAGTAACCCTGAACAGCAACGTGTGCAGGGCACGCAGTTTTACAGGGTGCAGTGCCTGTGTCATAGCAGTTAATTCTGTTGTTATCACGGTAGTCCATATCCCATTTGTCGGGACCCCATTTGATTTCATCGGGAAGCTCGTGTTTTGGATAAACAACGGGACCGTCTTTTGTGCAAAGCTTCTGACCAAGTTTAACAGCGCCAGCGGGGCAATATTCAACGCATCTGCCGCAGGCAACGCATTTTTCACTTGCAACGTGTGCAACATATGCGGAGCGGGACATATTGGGTGTGTTGAAAAGCTGAGACGTTCTCAAAGCGTTGCAGATATTTACATTACAGTTGCAGATTGCAAAAATCTTGCCTGTGCCGTCAATGTTTGTTACCTGATGAACAAAGCCGTTGTCCTCAGCTCTCTGGAAGATTTCCATAGCTTCATCATATGTAATATATCTGCCTTTTTGTGTTTCAACAAGGTAGTCAGCCATATCGCCAACGCCTACGCACCAATCGTTGAAATCATCACCGCAACCCTCGCCAAGAACCTGACGGGATGCACGGCATGAGCACATACCTGCTGCATATTTGCCCTCATATTTTTTGAGCCAGTATGAAATGTGCTCTATATCAATGCTTGTGTTTTCTGCTTCAATTGCTTTTTCAACAGGGATAACGTGCATACCGATTCCTGCTCCTCCGGGAGGTACCATAGGTGTAACCTTTTCAAGGGGCATAAATGTCATTCTTTCAAAGAATTTACCGATCTGAGGGTTCTCTTCAATCTGTGAAAAACGCATATTAAAAAACTCTGCACTGCCAGGAACAAATGCAGGCAAAACATACTGCTTTTCATGCTTCGGATTTTCCCAGTTATATTCAAGCAGGCCGATATAGCTCATATCATAAAGGATTTTTTCAAGGTAATCCTTATCTTTGCCTGTTGCTTTCATAAGCTGCTCAATTGTCATAGGGTCTCTGACTTTCATTTTAAGGGCAATCTCTGCCATCTCGTCAGTAACAAGAGCATCAAGACCATAATATTCGGGGTCTTCGGGCTTTACTCCGCCAATTTTTGCAGGCAATCTGTCAGTGATTTTTCTGCCGAGCTTCATTATCAGCTCACGGGGTTCTTTTGGTGGTTCGGGGATAGCACAATCGGGTGCATTTGGTGTAAATTCGTCTTTCACTTTTAAGCCCTCCATTCATTTATCTGATTTCTGAGCCAGTCAGCCCATTTGTCAATTCCCTCGCCTGTTTTGGCGCAGATAGGAATAACTGTTGCCTTTGGATTTCTCATATGCACATACTCAGTGCATTTTTCAAGGTCAAAATCAAAATAAGGCAATACATCAATTTTATTTACAAGTACAACATCGCAAACTGAAAACATCAAAGGATATTTCAGTGGCTTGTCATGCCCCTCGGGAACAGAAAGAATCATAGCGTTTTTGGATGCGCCTGTGTCAAATTCAGCAGGGCAAACAAGGTTGCCGACATTTTCAAGAATGGCAAAATCAACATCATCTGTCTGAAGTCCCTCAAGACCCTGCTTTGTCATTCCTGCGTCAAGGTGGCACATTCCGCCTGTGTGAAGCTGAATGGATTTAACGCCTGTTTTTGCAATTGTTATTGCGTCAACATCAGAGTCAATGTCAGCCTCCATAACGCCGATTTTGTATTCATCTTTAAGTGCTTCAATTGTTCTAGTGAGCGTTGTTGTTTTGCCTGAGCCAGGGGATGACATAAGGTTCAAAAGAAAAATCCCTTTTTCTTTAAGCTCTTTTCTCAGAAGCTCAGCCTGCTCATCGTTGTTGGCAAAAACGCTCTGTTTTATTTCAAGAATTTTAACTTCTTTCATTGTGAACTCCGTTTATTTTTTGTTTTTATTTTTAAGTGCCGCTTTGACTTTGCCGTTGGGGTCTTTTATAAGAAGAGTAACAACCCACACAACAAGAGCCAACGCAATTACAGATAAGCCAAGGAATGCGTCGTTGAGCATATCAAGAGGGGCGGGGTTAAAATATTCCGCTTTAAGCTCAGCGTATTCAAAAACGGCATCAACCAGCCACATAAGTGATGCGCCCCAGAAAAGCCAGCAAAGAACACCAGTGCAAAGCTTATCATTGGCAGGGCGTGTGTACCACACAACGGTTGAAATCACTGCGGCAAAAACTGTGAGAAGTAATGTCATACTGCACTTTCCTCATTGCGTGTTTCTGGCACTTCTTTTTTATTTTCAATTGCATTTGAAACAATAACCATCACTGCCCACACTGCGGTGAGAAGCACAGCCATTGCAACGCCGACTGTGGCAATTTCAGAAAGCATCTGCGTTGTGGATTCGGGGGTTGCCATTGCAGTTAAGAACGGGAACCACGGCACAACCTCGCCATGCCACAAATGCTCAAATGCAAGGAGGAATGAACCACCCCAAAGAAGCTTTGCAAGCCACATAAGCTTTCTTGAGAATCTGATTTTTTCATTTTCACTTGATTTTAATGCAGCGTTTCCGTTAGAAAACTTGTGAGCTGAAAGTGAATTGTTTTCTTTCTTTTTGATAATCTGAGCGGCAACTGTAACAATAACAGCCTCTGCCACTGTTGCGGTGAAACATGCCATAAAAAAACTCCTTTCAAATAAACACGAAACTTGTCGATGTTTTTAATATAACACATTGATAAATCACTGTCAATGTGATAAAACAAAAAATAATAAACGGCTGCAATTTATTTTTTTGCAACCGTTTAATCTGTCAGTTATGTATTTTATCAAGTGTGTTATAGAGCTTTTCTACGAAAGAATCGAACTTGTCATAAAACAGTCCGTCATGCTTTGTTTCCCAAAAATCGCAGGGGAAAAGAAGAACTCGGCACGGGTGAGTTGAGATATATTTTATTCCGCCCTCACCAACTGCGGTGTTGCCAAAGGCAATGATTTTTTCGCTCAATGCTTTGTGGCTACTCATATAATTATAAAATCCTCTGAATGGTGAATACTCCTTTTTGAAGTTGGAGCATTTCCAGTATTGCCAGCTGATTTCACTGCGCTCAATTCTGTTAAGCTGTTCCTCTGTTTCGGCGGCAGCTTTTGCACTTGCCCAAAGTGAATCAATGCGTTTGATGTCTTTATTTCTGAGCCTTGGTAAAGCTGCTCTTGGCTGCTGGCGAATGTGAAGATGCTTTGTGCGTGTAACAGAATGTTCGGAAATTATGTTGATGTATTCATGAAGATATTCTCCGCCTGCACCGTAAACAGCGTTGAGATAATCGCCCATAAGCTCGTCAAAATCTGTGCGGTACGGATTTTCCATAAGCTTTGCAAGGAGGAATGTTCTCAATTCATAAAATTCACCATTGCAGATGTCCATATAATAGTTGCCCTCTTCATAAAGACCTTTGGCACCATTTTCATAAAAAATCTGAACATTTCTCTGAAGCACCTGAAAGTTTGCAAAGGGGCAGAATGTTTCAGAATAGTTGTTTACATAATCCCAGATATAAAGGCGGTCGCAGATGTTGCTCCAGCCCTCAAGGTCTTTAAGAAATGATGCATTTTCTTTGCATGACGGGTTATCAATTGTGTGCCCGTAACAACATTCAATTGAGCAAAGGCGAACGATAACATTGTCAGCAGGCTTCACCTGAGATGGCACATGGCGTGTGTATTCATATGCAAATGTGTCTATTGCAACGTTGTCATACCCTGCATTCTTAACAGTTTCTGCAACTGCATTTGCAAAGGTGAGCATTGTGCCAGCCTGTGAATTATTTGCCTTATCAAGTGCGGCGCATTTATCGCAGGTGCAATAATTCTGATTGTCATCCTGTGTAAGTGAAACAATCTGAATGTCGGCTTCGGGGTCATGCTCACGCTTTAAAAGTGAGAGCACCTCGTCTGTTACAATTTTAAGCACATCGGGGTTTGTAAGGCAAAGCTGGTCGGGGACTCTTTTGCCATCACGGAATGCAAAATATTCGGGATGCTCAGCAAAATATTTATCTCGACTGCAAAAATATGTTGAGAGCGTATGGCAGAATGTGCCAAGATAGGGGATATAAACGCCCTTTTCATTATTAGTTCTTGCAGTTGAACCGTTAAGGGAATGAGCACGGGCATATTCTGCGTAATTTGTGCTCATAGTGTCAAGCTTTTTGTATTCAAAAAACGGAGTGTAAGAAATGTCGATGTCAGCGTTAACATCAACCTTTTCGAGTGATGGATTTGAAGTGATGTTTGCTTCATAAACTTCGTATCCGCAATAGTCGCTGAGGAAACGATAAACTCCGTCAAGAGTGCCGCTGTTTCCTGTTCCGCAAATGTAAAGGGAGCTGTCGTCAGATTTAATTTCATAAAAGCCGATTGCTTTTTCGCTCTGATTAAACTCTTTACGGTTTGTTTTGCCAATAACAATTTCGTTGCCCGTGATGCTTTCAGAATCGAGAGCCAAAGGCAGATTTTCACCTGTGATTTTTTGCAGATGCTCCTGCAACTGTTTTGCCGCAAATTTTTCTGAATCCGTTGCAGATGCAGAGATAATAATTTTTTCTGCTGATTTGCCGTTTGCAAAAACGATTGTGCCGTCAGCATTTGCCGCACTTGCAATAATTCCAAAAGAAATAATCAACGCAACTGTCAGCAATACGGAAATAATTTTTTTCATAAGCCTACCGCCTTTAATTTTAAATTACACTATAATAAATTTGCATTTAATCAATAGCCTGAATCGTCAAAAATTTCGCCCTCGCCATCTTTCTGATAAAGGCGAATCCAGTCAATTTTATATGTAATGGGCCATTTGGTTCTGTTGTTTACAGGGGGATTTTTCCACGAAGAATTTTCTGTGAAAATAAAGTTGTTGAAAATGATATAAACAGGGTCATGGAATCCGCCCATGCCATCGTTCCTGTCGCCAAAATCCTGCGATAAATCGTAGCGATGATAAATCTTTCCGTCAACGGTGAAATAAATTTCCTCTGGGGTCCAGCCTAAGCCGTAAAGATGATATTCGTTGTTGAGATTTATGCTTCTTGCAAATTTATAGCTCCATTTTCTGCCGCCTGCGTGGTAATGCTCTTCGCCTGAATACCACTTGTGAATATCAGAGCTGACCTCATTTTTAGTGTTATAAATTTCAAACATATCAATCTCTGCAAGATAATCCACCGAGCGGTGAACATCCTTTGACTGCATCCAGAATGACGGCCAGCAACCATCAACGAAAGGAACATTTGCATACATTTCAAGGTAGCCGTATTTGTAGCTCATTATTCCGTCAGTTGTTACAGATGTATTGGTTGAAAATTTGCCATCGTCCTCTTTCCATGTGCGCATTATAAGGTTGCCGTCCTCCACTGTAACATTGCGTTCGTCAGTTGAGTTTATAATGTCGCTCTGATTCATTTTGGCACGGAAATTCCATTTTGTACGGTCGATTGAATCAGAATTAAATTCGTCATTCCACACAAGGTGCATTTCGCTTCCGTCATGGGGAGCAAGAATTTTTTCGGGCGGTTCAGACGGAACATCAATGGGTTTGTTGCCAAAAAGCTTTCTGAAAAAGTCGCCGATTTTATTAAAAAAATCTTTGATTTTAACTGCGATTTTTTTAATAAAAGAATCGTTGTTTTCTGCCACAACAGACGCTTGATTTTGTGATGATTTTGTTGCTGCAAATACAGGAACGCCAACAGAAAAAATCAAAACAAAAATCAGCAATACAGAAATAATTTTTTTCATAAAAATCTCCTTATTTATTTCCTGTTATAACTTCTTTAATTGCGTAGTATGCAGGCTTTGGAGTGCCGTCAATTGTGCAGATGCCCCACTTTGTTTCAAATGGGCACCAGCTATGACCGCAGGCGAAGCAAGCCGCCATATCCTGATTACAATAAATAATCATACCTGCAAGGCAGTTGAGCTTTTTAAGCTCGGTCATAACAGCTTTGTAATACTCTGCCTGTCCGTCTGGTGTGTGTGGAATGTTGTTTATAGTTTTCTCTGATGTTTCGCCATAGAAATGATTTGAATAACTGCTGAAAACAAGCTGTGCCCACTGTGCCTCTTCGTCGGGATGTTCAAGGCTCAATGTGTTTCTGAACTGCCACGGAAGCTTGTTTATAAAATTATCGCCGTCTGCGATAGCTTCCATCTCGGTGGAATAGCCGTAAATGCCAAGAATTTCTGCTTTTTCTTCTGCTGATTTCTTTCCGCCTGCGCTCCAGAAGCCAAACTCTTCAATAATAATAGGCTTGCCTGTCATGCGATAAAGCTTTTTAACTTTTTTTGCATAATCTTTTGGTTTGGCATCGCCCTGATTGCCTGTGTAAAGGTCAATGCCAACATAATCGCAATATTTAAGATAAGGCTTCATAAGCTTGTGAAGCTCACGGCTGACCTGAATCAAATCTGCCGAATTATATCCGATTGGGAAGCTGTCATTGTTCTTTGCTTTTTCTTCGCTGATTGCCTCAAGCTGAATGCCGATATAAAGGGCAGCTTCTTCAATAGTAAGGGGGTGCATAAATCCAACAAGACCCATTTCGTTTGTGATCTGGAATCCGCCTGCGATGTCCTTTAAATCATTATAAAGGAAAACGGCAATCTCTTTTGTTTTTTCAATATCGTCAATGGGGTTGAATCCCATGTCAGAAATAATATCTCTCGGGTACGGAGTTACTGCCATAACCTTAAAGCCGTGGTCGGCATAGCCCTTGCAACGCTCTTTAAATTTTAAATAATCGTTGCGGATGTTGCCGTTTTTGTCAAAGGGGCAGGGAATGTCAAATCTTACCCATTTAAGTCCTGCACCTGCGAGGGTGTCATAATCCTCATTTGGGTGGCAGATACCATAAATAAATCCGCCGTTCTGCTCAATAAGATCCTGAACATTCTTATCAGGCAGGTTAAATATGCTTCCGAAAAAGCACGAAATTGCAATGATAATGCTTTCAATGAATGCAATAACTTTCATCTGAAAACCTCCTTAAAAATCATTAAGAACTTTTTGACATTTTAGCATATTATTTTTAAAAAATCAATCAGACAAATTGAAAGTATTTTTAATAAAAAATTTGTAAAAAGTCATAATTTTATATGGACTTTTTTGTTACTTTGATGTAGAATACACGGAGCAATTAAGAGGTGTATTTTTTAATGAAAAAGTTAGACAGAAAACCGTTTTATACAATACTTTTTCCAACTGTAGTTGAAGTGATTTTTAATCAGATGTTTGCTATGGTTGATAATATAATGATCGGGCATATCCCAGATTCCACAATTGCAGTTGCGGCACTTTCGCTTTGCCAGCCAATAATAAATCTTGTTGTGTGTGTTATGACTTCGTTTTTTATTGGCACAACCGCCGTTATTGCGTGGTATGTTGGTGCAAAAGATGAAAACAAGGTGAACGAAACCGCACAGCAATCACTTGTAATTGCTGTGATTTTGGGTGTTGTAATTTCACTGATTACATTTATTTTTTCATCGCAGATTGTGGGCTTTGTCTGCGGTGGAAGCGAAACATTTGAAATCGCAAAAGAGTATTACAGAATCAATGCAATTGGTTTCTTCTTTCAAACAATCAGCCTTTGCATAACAGCGTCATTCCGTGGCAAAGGTATAACAAAAATTCCGATGATTTATAACATAACAGGCAACGGAATGAATGTGATTTTAAATTATATTTTGATTTATGGCAAGCTGGGCTTTGCACCGATGTTTGTTAAGGGTGCGGCAATTGCCACCGTATGCGCAAAGGGAATAATATTTGTTTTTTCGGGTTTGTTCTTTGCACTTTATAAAAAGGGGTTCAGCTTAAAAAGAGAATATTTCTCTTTGAAATTTGCACCACAGGTAAAGCACAAAATGCTTCGTATCGGTCTGACATCTGCGTGCGAACAGCTTATTTTGCAGGCGGGCGCAACGTGCACCGCAAGGATTATTTCAGTGCTTCCAACAAAGAAGATTGCGGCATTGCAGATAGTTCAGAATCTTGAAGCGTTTGCGTGGTCAAGCGGTGATGCCTGCTGTACGGCAATAACCTCACTTTTTGGCAAATCCCTTGGTGAGCAAAATTCAAAAAAGGCACGGGATTATTTTAAGCTTTCTGAAATCTGGGCGTTGATATTTTCTGCAATTGAGATTTTAATTTTCTGCTTTGGCGGAAATCTTATCTGCCGACTTTTCACAAACGATGTTTCAATTTATAAAGATATTGTTGCATATTTAATGATTGCGGCGGTGGGCTTGCCGTTTATCAACACGCACAAAACAATTTCGGGTGCGCTCCGTGGTGCAGGGGATTCAGTGGCTCCGCTGATTGCATCACTTGTGAGCCTGTGGGTGTTCCGTGTTCTTCTCAGTTACATATTGATTTCCGTTCTTCATTCTGACGCAGTGGCATACAGATGGTGCCTTAATGCCGACCAGTTCATAAGAATGATAGCAATGATGATTTTCTACCTGACTAACCATTGGCAGAAATACACAAAGGAAGATTAACAAAGGGGCTGTCTATACTGCGACAGCCCCTTTAAGTATTATATATGTAAATTTATGAAAATCATTCGAATTTAAGATATGGGTAATCGGGAACTTCGAAATCAGAAAAATCGTATCCGTTTGCTTTGTATACAATTTCTGAATATAATGTTTCTGATATATCCTTTCTATATGTAATAAGAATCCTGTCGGCGTGATCTACATTTTTTCTTATATCATCATTTAATACCGTATTAGGATAGTTGCAATGATCGTTAATATTGTTACGAAAACCTATACAGCCATATGTAGAACCAGTAATTCTTTCAGTGTATAATTTTATATTACGACCGTCAAAATTACCAATCATTTTTGCAGATAAATTTGGACTAATTAATTTAGGCAGAACCTTCAATTTTAATTCTGTTGTTCCATCTTTAGCTATTTCAAAATTTTCAAGACTCACCTTATTGTTTAGGCATCTTTTGAAAAAGTCGCGAGGTGCTATATTTTTACCTGTTATTTCTTTTATCTTTTTTATTCCAGTTAAATGCAAATAATTAGATGAATTAAAAGTAACTTCAAATGTATAAATTTTTTTATTTTGATTAATTGCAACAAAAAGAAGGTTTTTATTATTTAGATTGTTATTATATGCTTTAGCACATTTTATGATAATTGCTAATGCTTCTTTTTTTGTCATTATTTACACCCACTTATTTAAAAAACCATTTTTTTACAAAATAAAAGAGAGCCAATAACACCGTGGCATTAAGTAGCTCCCTTTAATGATTGATTTTTTTGTTGTCCGCCAACGCTCAGTTCCTTCTGACATAAGCCATTCTACTGCATCAATTTCGGATTTTTTTGTTGTCCGCCAACGCTCAGTTCCTTCTGGCACAAGCCATTCTACTGCATCAATTTCGGATTAAGGTGTCAATCACACCGATAGAATAGGTCTATCTCCAAATATATTATAGCCCAAACTACAGGAAAAAGTCAAGTTTTTTTTCTGTAAAATTTGAAAACTTAATTAAAGTAAAACTATCTTCAATTTATTATATGCTATATTTCTGCAAATGTCAACCTGAGGGACAATCAAACTTTTTGGAAATCATTCAGTAGAACGGTTCAGCGTTTTGAAATTAGTTTTTTCAAAAAAGTATAACACAGTTTTATGCCATTTAAATATTCGGAATTTCAAGATTTATTCCGTTCTGCTCTGCTGACTGGCTGGCAATAATTCCTGGGAGGGACATTTTGATTGCAAAATCAACATCAAGAACAGGCTTTCTATTTTCAAGAACGCAGTCAACGAAATCGGAGAACATACGGGAATCTCCGCCACCGTGTCCGAATGCATTTGCATTGCCGTATTCGTCAAGATATGCTGTTGCTACGGGAATTTCAATTTCCTGTGCGAATGTTCCTGGGATGCTTGCAAGCTTTGCAAAGCTGTGAGCTTCGTCAACTATTTTTCGTCTGTCTGTTTCAATGGTACCCTGTGTTCCGCAAAGGCGGTAATTGTGGTCGTAGCTTGTGTATGCGCCGAAGCTTACAAGCAGTTTAATTATTGCACCTTTTTCTGTTTTAAAAATTGCAATAGCGGTGGAATTTTTCTTGGGGAAATACGGGTTATACACTATATCAGCATTCATGCACGATACGCTGACACAGCGGTCATCCATAATATAAAGAAGCGGACCTAATTCGTGGGTGGTATATTTTATTGCATTGATATATGTGCGCCAATGACCTGCGGGATAATTATCGGGTGAAAACTCTTCGGGATTTATGGCGTGGAGATACTCCGCCTCAGCGAATACAACATCGCCAAATTCGCCTCTTTCACGCATTTTCTTCCATGTTTCAATGAATGCCCAGTAACAGCAGTTTTCTGCCGCCATATAGATTAAATCAGGATGCGCTGAAACAATTTTTCTCAATTCAGATGCTTCTTCAACACTTGTGATAGAGGGAATTTCACAAAGAACGTGCTTGCCTGCCTCGAATGCCTTTTTAACTATCGGCACATGATAAACAGCCTCTGTTGCAACTATTACAGCGTCAATGTCCATTTTGAGCATTTCGTCATAATCGTTCAGATACACCACATCATTTACATCGAATGATTCAAAATATTCTTTGCAGTGAGCAAGAACCTTTTCGTTGTGGTCGCAAGCCGCAACAATTTTGCATTTTGAGTTGCCAAATCCGCAAGCCGCAACAGCAGCACCTCTGCCAGCACCAACAACTCCGCAGCGTAAAATTTTATTATCCATAATATGAATATACTCCTTTATGCTTTGATTTTGTTATATAACTTTGGATAAATATTATCACAAAAAAATGTTTATATCAATAGGTTGCAAGCATGATAGTTTTGTTATTTTGCGATATAAAAAGAGGGCGCAAATCTGCACCCTCCGCAAAAGTTAAAAATCGCATACTGCATAAAATGCGTTTTTCGGCATACTCTCTCTGTCAAACAGAAGCTCGTGCCTGTAATACTTTTCACCATCAGCTGTTTTTTGCGGACGGTTATCATTGACTCCCCAGAATGTTACGCTTGAAATTTTATCTTTGTTTTTGCGCAGAACCTCAAACATCTGGTTAAACTTCTTCGATTGGAGAAGCTCAACGTTTCTTGGAAGCGTATCAAAAATATCATTCTTGTTTGCATCTATGCGCATATCACATTCGGTTATCTGAATATCAACGCCTATCTCATAAAGCTTATCAATAACTTTCTGAAGACGGCGGGGAGTTTCATTGATTTCCCATAAATTCCAATGGCTCTGAATACCTACCGCATGAATGGGAACACCCTCGTTGACCCACTTTTCAACATATTCAAGCAAGTAATCCTGCTTTTTCTGCTTTTTAAGAACGGTGGTTTCGTTGACGCACAGCACCGCAGTGGGGTCTGCTTCGTGAGCGTATTCAAAGGCTTTTGTGATGTATTCTTCACCGCAAATTGTCAAGAAGTCATTGTGCTTAAATGCACCGTCTTTTTTATCGTAGCCAAAAGGTTCGTTCACAACATCCCAAACATGGATAATATCCTTGTAGCGAGTTACAACCGTTGTTATGTAATCGTGCATTCTCTGAAGCAGAACCTCTTTGCTGACAAGGTTTCCCTCGCTGTCTTTTGTCATCCAGCTTCCAAGGTATCCCCAAACAAGGCAATGACCACGAAGCTTCAAACCGTTTTCACGGCAGAAATTGGCAATGGTGTCAGCTTCGCTGAAATTCCATACACCCTCAGCAGGATTAAGAACTGCCTGCTTGAACGCATTTTCGCCCGTCAGAGATGAAAAATTTTTCAGCAGAAATGCAGAAATTTCTGCATCCTTGCAGTGCCATCCACCAACAGCCGCTCCAATATCAAAATAATCGGCATAGCAATCTTTAAAACCCGTGTAGTTTTCATCACCGAGCTTGTCAGAATAATCATACTTTGACAGTGGACTAAAGGTTAAAAAAGAAAAAATGGCGAGCAAAAGGCTCAAAATTCTGGTAAGCATAAAAATCCTCCTTATAATATGTATTTCGTGCTATTAAAGATTTTTCTCTCCGCCGTGAAGCTGAGGATAGCGGGACGCATATATGTATTGCGGTTTGTCTTTAAACTCAAGCTTGAAAACTGCCACACCTGCATGCTTATCGGGGCAGTCCTTTGGCAGATTCTTTATAATCAGTCTGTGCTCAAGTGCTTCAAATTCAAGCTCTTCACCTGTTGCAAGAAGAGTTATTTTTTCGGGTGGAACAACATATCCGCCAACACCGATTTCAGGTTCTCCGCACCATATTCTGTTCCACAGATAAATATTGTTGCCGTTCTGTGTTTCGTATGTTACGCCGTTGCCACCGATTCTGCCCTCAACTCTTGGCAGACCGTAAACAGACTCGCCGTTTTCTGAAAGCCATGCGCCAACTCTTGTAAGGGGGTCGATAACCTCTTCGGGAATGCTTCCGTCAGGCTTCGGACCGATGTTGAGAAGCAGGTTTCCGCCACATTCGACGCAGGTGTTAAGCATTGTGAGGATTCTTGATGGAGTGTAGCTGTAGCTTGCAGCATATTCAGAATTAACATAACCCCAGCTGATGCCGTTAAAAGTCATGCAGGCTTCCCAATCACGCTCCATAGGTGTGATGTGCGCTTCGGGTGTGCCGTAGTCCTCATCAAGACAACTGCGGTTATTGATGATAATTTCAGGCTGAAGCTCTCTTATCATCTGATTTCTTCTGATTGAATCCCAACCCTCTGCTGAACGCATTGGATTACAGCCGTCATACCACAGAATATCTATCTTGCCGTAGTTAGTCATCAGCTCACGGTTAAGCTCATAAGTGTATTCAATAAAGCGGTCATAGGCGGCTTTATCTGACATACATTCAAAAGCATCGGGGTTGTGCCAGTCCATAAGTGAATTGTAAAGACCGATTTTCATGCCGTGCTTTCTGCAAGCATCGGTAAATTCTTTTACAATATCAACTTTCGGGCCGTAATTCACCGAATTGAAAGGGTTGACCTTTGAATCCCACAGGCTGAAGCCATCGTGATGCCTTGTTGTAAGAATAATATATTTCATACCAGAAGCCTTTGCAAGCTTAACCCATTCCTCAGCCATACCTTTTTTATAGGGAAAATCATCTGCAAGCTTTGCGTATTCTTCGGGCGGAATGTTTTCGTCAACCTGTGCCCATTCGTTTCTGCCAATCATCGCATAAAGTCCGTAATGCACAAACATGCCGAATTTAGCTTCTCTCCACCATTTCATACGCTCATCTCTTGTAGAGGCTGTCCATCTTTCGTATTCGGGTTTTGTCATCGTTTTCATAAAAATACCTCCTGTAAGTATGGCTTTATTTTATATCCAGCGAGCTTTGTTGTCAATACAAAATGTTATTATGGAATTTTGCAATAAAAAACAAGCTCGTTGACTGTTAAAAAGCCTGCGGGCTTGTTAGAATTTCGTTAGAACGATTTTACAGAAATACAGCTATATAAAACAAAAAACTGCTGAAACACAAAGCTTCAACAGTTTTAAGTGGTGGGAGAGGGTGGATTCGAACCACCGAAGTCACTGACGACAGATTTACAGTCTGTTCCCTTTGGCCGCTCGGGAACTCTCCCATTATTCAATAAAATGGAGCTGGTGGACGGACTCGAACCCCCGACCTGCTGATTACAAATCAGCTGCTCTACCAACTGAGCTACACCAGCGCCTCAACGCTTGACTAATATATCACATACAAAGACATTTGTCAACACTTTTTTTGAAATTTTTTGAATTTTTTTAAAAAAGTTTTTATTGCGGCAATAAAATGGATTCTGTTATTGATTTTTTGCACAAAATAGCGTATATTTATTTTATACAAAAGTTAAGGTGGTAAATTTATGAAAAAATTAAACAAAATACCAATTATTCCCAAATCTCATCAGATTACCTGGTGGGTCTGCCGCGGGATTTTGTTTATCTGGGGAGCTTCAATGCTGTTTTTAGGCTACACAACAGAATTTCTTGAAGCTATGTTTGCCATAATATTTACACACCTGTGGGATATGTTTCAGCTTTTTGGCGGCAAGAGCTTCATAACATATGTGCCATATTACATTTTTACTTTTTTGAATTGCTTTATTGCTTTCAGCGTTGCAATTGGTTCAACTGTCAACAAATTCACCACATTTCCTTATATTGACCTGCCTGAGCATTTTTTTGCCGGCTTCATTGCCGCTGTGGGCGGATATGAATTTGCAGTAATTATGCAGTCAAGGCAACCTAAGGATAAGCGCATAAGCCCTGCACTGGCTTCACTTTTTGCCCTTGCATTTTCTGTTACGCTTATGGTTGGCTGGGAATTTTATGAATTTACCATGGACAGATTGTATGGTCTGAACCTTCAACGCTCTGCCTTTAATATTGAAGAGGGTCTTGTTGACACAATGGTTGACCTTATTCTTGGCAGTTCAGGCGCATTGCTTGGAATGTTTGTGATAGCATTCAAGAAAAACAATGTGCTTTCAAAAAAGAAAGCTGAAAAAATCGCAGAAAATTCTAAGAAATAATCGGGAGGAGATTTTATGAATAATATTAAGGAGCTTTACGAGCTTTGGCTTGAAAAGGCAAAGGATGAAAAAGAGATTTATGACGAGCTTGTTGCAATCAAAGATAAGGATGACGAAATCCTTGACAGATTTTATCGCAACCTTGAATTTGGCACAGGCGGTCTGCGTGGAGTTATTGGCGCAGGCACAAACAGAATGAATGTTTTCACTGTTAATCAGGCAACACAGGGTCTTGCAGATTATCTTAACGAGGCATTTGAAAATCCCTCAATCGCAATTGCACACGATTCAAGAATTAACTCTGATGTATTTGCCAAAAGTGCCGCAGAGGTTCTTGCAGGCAACGGCATTAAGGTTTATTTTTACCCTGAGCTTGTTCCTACACCCATGCTTTCTTTTGCAGTGCGCAAGCTTAATTGCAGCTCGGGTATTGTTATCACAGCCAGCCACAATCCCTCTCAGTATAACGGATATAAATGCTATGACCAGAAAGGCTATCAGATAACAGACGAGGGTGCTGCAAAAACTTACGCTTATATGCAGAAGGTTGATATGTTCACAGGTGTTAAGATTCTTGACTTTGATAAGGGTCTTGAGAACGGTATGATTGAATATATTGGTCAGGATGTTTATGATGAATTCTATAAGGCCGTTCTTAACGAGTGCATCAACCCCGAAATCACCAAAAACAGCGACCTTAAAATTGTTTATACTCCCCTTAACGGAACAGGCAACAAACCTGTTCGCCATGTTCTTAAAGAGATGGGCTTCAAGGATGTTACTGTTGTTCCTACACAGGAAAAGCCAGACGGACATTTCCCCACCTGCCCTTATCCCAACCCCGAAATCAGACAGGCATTTGAAGAGGCTATCAAGCTTTCAAATGAAATCGGTGCGGATTTGCTCCTTGCAACTGACCCAGACTGCGACAGAGTTGGTATTGCTGTTAATGACGGCGGCGAGTATAAGCTGATGACAGGCAACGAGGTTGGCGTTCTTCTTGCACAGTATCTTCTTTCATGCAAAGAGGCAAAGGGCACACTTCCTGAAAGACCTGCAATTATCAAAACAATCGTTACAACAAATCTTATCTCTGCTGTTGCAGAAAAATATAACTGCGAAATCTATGATCTTCTCACAGGCTTCAAATATATTGGCGAGCTTGTAACAGAGCTTGAAGCAAAGGGCGAGGTTGACCGCTACATTCTCGGTATGGAAGAAAGCTACGGCTATCTTACAGGTATTCATGCCCGTGATAAGGACGGCGTAAACGGCGCATCACTTATCTGCGAAATGGCAGCATATTACAAGGCAACTGAGGGCAAAAATCTTTATCAGAAAATGAATGATATATATGACCAGTACGGTATGTATATGAACACACTTCTTAACTTTGCATTTGCAGGCGCAGAGGGTATGGACAAAATGAAAGGTATCATGGCTGAGCTTCGTGAGAATCCACCCAAAGAAATTGCAGGCATGAAGGTTACTAAGGTCAGCGATTACCTTACAAGTGTTGCAACAGACACTGAAACAGGTGAAAAGTCTGTTCTCACTCTTCCAAAATCAAATGTACTTGCATACGCTCTTCCAGAGGGCAACAGTGCAATCATCCGCCCGTCAGGCACAGAGCCTAAGATTAAGATTTATGTTACCGCAGTTGGTAAGGACAGAGAGTCAGCACAGGCTCTTACCGATAAAATAAGTGAAGATATGAAAGGCTTTATAGGTGTTAAATGATGGGAAACAGTAAGTTCGTTAGAATCACAGCACTTGCGCTTGCAGTTATTATGTTTTTGAGTGTTTTTGTTGGTGTAATGTTCTCTTTGGCAAGATAAAATATTTTTGAAAACAGAGGATTGAAAAAATGAAAAAGATATTATCGTTATTACTTGCGGCAGTTATGATTGCTTCAACATTTGCAGGTTCTATTACCGCATATGCCGCAACACCAAAGCCCGGCGATGTAAATAAAGACAGAAAAGTAAATTCCACCGATGCTCTTGAAATTCTGATGATTTCAATTGGCGAAATGGAAAAGACAGACGACATCCTTGCTGTTGGTGATATTGACGGCGACGGCAAGCTTGGCTCAAGCGATGCACTGATGATTCTTCAATATTATGTTGGTGTTGAGTTCACAGTTAAAAAGGTTGTTGTGAATAAAAAAGACACAATCTGCAAAAAAGGCGATATTATAACGGCAACTGGCAAGGCATATCCTCTTTTTGCAAAGGATACAAGCGTTGAATGGTCATCCTCAAATGAAAAAATTGCACAGGTGAGCAATGTTGGAAGCATAAAGGTTCTTGAAAATGGCTCTTGCACAATCACCTGCAAATCAAAGGAAAACCCAAAGGTTTCTGCATCATTTAAAATAAATTGCGGTATCAAGGCAACTTCTGTTACTCTTAATAAAAAGAGCGACACCGTTACAATGGGCAAATCAGTTCAGCTTCAGGCAACCGTTGCCCCTGCTGAGGCTTACTGTGATGTTTTCACATGGAGTTCATCTGATTCTTCCATTGCCTCTGTTGACGAAAAAGGCAAGGTTAAGGCAAAGTCAATGGGTACTGCCACAATCACTTGCACCACAACAGACGGCTCAAACAAAAGTGCAAAATACACTATCACCGTTAACATGATGAAAGTGCCGTATGTTAATCAGATGAGCGCATACCCAACAGGCTGTGAAGCGGCTTCAAGCTGTATGCTTCTCAAATATTACGGATTCAGCATCACTATGGATCAGATGGTAAACATTATCCCCAGAGAAAATCTTGTTTATAAAAACGGCAAGTGGTACGGACCCGACATAAACGAAAAATTTGTTGGCGATCCAAGATACGGCTACCGCTCAAGCATAAGGGGATACGGTGCGTTTTCACCCTGCATTACAAAGGCACTGCAAAAGGCAATCGACCAGCGTGGCGGCGGATACACTGCAAAAAATCTTAAAGGATGCACTATTGACACACTTTATAAAACTGTTTCAGAGGGTAAGCCTGCGGTAGTGTGGGCAACATACAATATGAATGACCCCACAGAGGTTAATGCGTGGTATATTAACAGCACAGGCAAATATTTTGAGTATCCGAAAGGCACTCATGTTATGGTGCTTTGCGGATATGACAAGGATTATGTTTATGTAATGGATCCTTATGAAAGCCCCAACGCTAAAAAATTCTCAAAATCATCATTTAAAAAACACTGGGAGCTTCTTGGAAAACAGGCAATTGTTCTTGAAAAGAATAAATAAAATTTTAGCAATTTTCAGCGCAGTTCTTTTGAGCTGTGCTGATTTTTTGTTTGTTATTTTGACGAAAGAATTGTATAGCTTCTTTTTATTAAATACTATCGGTTGTGCAATAAAAATTTTTCTTAGAATATTAAAAAAAGCGTTCCATTTTCTTTAAAGATAATGTATAATTAAAATTGAATTATTGTATAAAGGAAAGTTTTGTTTAATGAGTTATAAAATAAATTTCTCGTTATTGAGAGAATCGTTTGTTCTTCCGTCTGTTATTGCAGATAAATATTTAAAAATGGCAAACGAAGTTCAGATAAAAACAATTCTGTGGATGTTCAGAAATTCGGGCGAAAGCGTTGACGCTTCGCAGATTGCAAAAAAAATCGGCAAAAGCTCCGCCGCCGTTGAGGAGGCTTTGCTTTACTGGTCATCTGTTGGCGTGCTTGAATCTGATGTAATGCCAGAATCGGCAAAGGCAGTTGAAACAGTCGCTCCGCCTGCACCAAAAGAATTGCCCGAAATCCCGTCTTTTGCACCGAGCTATGAGCAGATTGTCAAAAGATGCAGTGAATCCCCCGAAATGGAAGAATTCTTTAACGAAATTCAAAAAATTCTTGGAAAAACATTGGGGTATGACGGTCAGAGTGCGTTTGTGATGATGCACGACAGCTACGGATTGCCTTTTGAAGTTATTTTTATGCTGGTGAGCTATTGCGTTGAAACGGGCAAGCCTGCATATAAATATATGAGTAAGCTTGCACAAAGCTGGGGCGAGAAAGAAATAGACACCATCGAAAAGGCGGACAAGGCTATTTCTGATATGAAAACCTGCTCAAGGGTATGGGGCGAATTTACAAGATTTACAGGTATTCAGAACCCGAAGCCTACATCAAAGCAGGAGGAATTTCTTCTTCGCTGGACGGATGATTATAAATTCACCGTTGAGATGATTTGCCTTGCATATGAAATTATGGCGGATAACTGCACAAGGGTCAGCTTCAGCTACATGGACGCTGTGCTGAAATCATGGTATGAAAAGGGAATTATGACCCCCGAGCAGGCAGACGCACTTAAAGAGGAATGGAAAAAATCAAGACCTGCCAAAAAGAGCAAGGGGCAGGAGTTTAAATCAACATCTTATAACATGGATGAATTTAAAAAGAGGGCAGACCAGCTGCCTGTTTATAAACCAAGAGAGGGGAGTTAAAAATGGGCTACTCAACACAGGAATATGAAGCCGCACGCCGTGAGCTTGAAAAAAGAAGAACGCAGGCAGAAAATATTCAGAAAAAACATCACGACGAGGTTACAGCAAAAATCCCCGAAATAACCGAAATAGAAAATCAGATGGCACAGACAGCACTTTCTGTTATTAAGGCACTGGGCATGGGTAAGGACGCTGTTTCTTATGTTAAAATGCTTGAAGAGGCGAGCCTTTCTGCTCAGAAAAGAAGAGCAGAGCTTCTTAAAGAAAACGGCTATCCCGAGGATTATTTAAAAGTAAAATATACCTGCCCAAAGTGCGAGGATAAAGGCTTCGTAAGCGGTATAATGTGCGAATGTCATAAAAACCTTCTTAAATCAAAAGCATACGAGAGGCTTTGCAATAAATTCCCCATTGACAGGTTTACTTTTCAGAATTTTGACACAAGATATTACCCCGATTCTGGCAGCGGAATCACACCATGTCAGAGAATGGAAAGCGTTTTTGAATTTTGCAAAAACTATGCTATGGATTTCAGCAGAAAATCACCAAGCATAATTTTATACGGCAACACAGGTCTTGGTAAAACTCACCTTTCGCTGGCTATTGCGGGGGCGGTTATCAAGCGTGGATACGGCGTAATTTATTGCTCTGCACAGAATATTTTAAGTAAGCTTGAAAATGAAAAATTCGGCAGAGAAGAGTATCAGAATACAGAAAAAAATCTGCTCCAGTGTGATTTGCTTATTCTTGACGATTTAGGTTCAGAATTCAGCACACAGTTCACAGTTTCAGCAGTTTATAACATTATCAATTCAAGACTTCTTGACGGCAAACCTACAATAATCAGCACAAATCTTTCGCCTGAAAATCTTGAAAGTACCTACACCCCGAGAATTGCATCAAGAATTTATAGTGAATATGTTCTTTTGCAGTTTGACGGCAACGACATAAGGCAATTAAAAACGAGGTAACACACAATGGACATTATTAAAAAACTGACCGACGAATTTAAGCTCCAGCAGTGGCAGGTTGAAAACACAGTTGGTCTTATTGATGACGGCAACACAATCCCTTTCATTGCACGATACAGAAAAGAGGCTCACGGCACACTTGATGACCAGACCCTCCGTGAAATTTCTGAAAGACTTGAATATCTCAGAAATCTGGACAAGCGCAGAGAAGAGGTTTATAACTCAATTGAATCGCAGGAAAAAATGACGGACGAAATCGCCGCAAGCCTTGATAAGGCACAGACCCTTGCAGAGATTGAGGATATTTACCGCCCGTTCAAGCCAAAGAGAAAAACAAGAGCATCCGTTGCAAGAGAAAAAGGACTTGAACCCTTAGCGGCTGCAATTTATCTTCAGAATGAAAAATCCCCGGAGCCAATCAAAATGGCGGAGGAATATATTGACGCAGAAAAAGGCATTGAAACAGCAGAGGAAGCACTGAAAGGTGCAATGGATATTATCGCAGAGGATATTTCTGATAATGCCAATATCCGCCGCAGACTTCGCAACCTTTTCACAGTTTCGGGCGAGGTTATTTCAAAAGCATCAGACGAAGAGGCAGAGAGCGTTTACACTCAGTATTACGATTTCACTCAGCCTGTTAACAAAATTGCAGGGCATCGAGTTCTTGCAATTGATAGGGGAGAGCGTGAGGGCTTCTTAAAGGTAAGCGTTACACTTGACAGCGTTAAGGCTTCAAATGTAATTGAAAGTGAAACAATCACTTCAAATAATTCACCATGCACAGAAACAGTCCGTGCCGCAGGGCAGGATGCTTATGACAGACTGATTTATCCATCTGTTGAAAGGGAAATTCGCTCAATGCTCACAGAGAAAGCGGCGGCAGATGCCATTAAAGTTTTTTCACAGAATCTTAAAGAGCTTCTTCTTCAGCCGCCTGTTAAGGGCAAAACCGCTCTTGGTCTTGACCCCGGATACAGAACAGGATGTAAGGTTGCGGTTGTTAATGCAACAGGTAGAGTGCTTGACACAGGCGTTGCATACATTACCCATTCAGAGGCAAAGCAAAAGGAAGCAAAGGAGCTTATTAAAAAGCTCATTTTAAGATATGGCGTTGAGATTATTGCAATCGGCAACGGCACAGCCTCAAAAGAAACAGAGATTTTCACAGCAAATCTTTTAAAAGAGCTTAATACAGACACAAAATATATGGTTGTCAGCGAGGCAGGCGCATCTGTTTACTCCGCTTCAAAATTAGCGGCAGAGGAATTTCCTCAGTTTGATGTTTCTTTAAGAAGTGCGGTTTCAATTGCAAGGCGTTTGCAGGACCCACTTGCTGAGCTTGTTAAAATTGACCCCAAGGCAATCGGCGTTGGTCAGTATCAGCACGATATGCCCAAAAAGGAGCTTGAATCTGCCCTTAACGGTGTTGTTGAGGATGCAGTAAACAGCGTTGGTGTTGACCTTAACACTGCATCACCTGCGCTTCTTTCAAGAGTTTCGGGTATCAATTCATCTGTTGCAAAAAATATTGTTGTTTACAGAGAAGAGAACGGCGAATTTACATCACGCTCACAGCTTAAAAAAGTGCCGAAGCTCGGCGCAAAAGCTTTTGAGCAGTGCGCAGGCTTTATGCGTGTTCCCGAAAGCAAAAATATGCTTGATAACACAGGCGTTCACCCCGAAAGCTATAAGGCGGCAAAGGAGCTTCTTGCTATCTGCGGATACACAGAAAAAGATGCTGCAAAAAATCAGCTTGAGGGATTCAAAGAAAAAATCAGCTTCTTTGGTGAAGAAAAAATTGCAAAGAAGCTTGAAATCGGTGTTCCCACACTTAACGATATTGTCAAGGAACTGCTTCAGCCTGGCAGAGACCCGAGAGATGAGCTTCCGCCACCGCTTCTCAGGGCAGATGTTATGGATATGAATGACCTGAAAGCAGGTATGGAGCTTCAGGGAACTGTCAGAAATGTTATTGACTTTGGTGCATTTGTCGATATTGGCGTTCATCAGGACGGACTTGTTCATATTTCTCAGATAACCAACAAATATATTAAGCACCCGGGTGAGGTTCTGAAAGTTGGTCAGATTGTTACCGTTTGGGTTCTTTCAGTTGATGCTAAAAAGGGCAGAATTTCATTAACAATGAAAAAGCCTGCGGAGGAGCTGAAAAAAGATGATAAACATTAAAGAACAATCAATTATTTCAAAGCGTGCGGACGGGTTGGAATGTGAAGACGGACTTTTTGTAAGCGATGATTTTATCTGCGTTGTTGACGGTGTAACATCAAAAGGCAAATGGACTTGGGATGGACACACCAGCGGATATTATGCAAAAGAGCTTATTATAGAGGGAATGTCAAAGCTCCCTGCGGACGCAACAGGCGAAGAAGCAATAAACTTTCTTAATCAGTGCCTTGCAGATGGCTATACACCCGAGCGCAGGGAAGAGGCACTTCACAACAGCAACGAAAAAATTCAGGCAAACCTTATAATTTACAGCCGAAAGAGAAATCAAATATGGTCTTTTGGCGATTGCCAGTGCATAATCAACGGCAAGCTTTTCAGCCACGAAAAGAAAATTGACATTATTCTTTCAAATATGCGTTCACTTTATCTTGAGCTTGAAAGAATCTGTGGCAAAACTGAGGAGGAACTGATTGCTCACGATACAGGGCGTGAATTTATTTTGCCTATCCTTGAAAAAGCCAGTCTCCTTGAAAATACAAAATCCGAATATGATATTGTAAATCTTAACGGATTTGAAATTGAAACAGATAAGCTTGTTAAATATTATTTGCTGGAGGGGGACGAGGTTGTTCTTGCCAGCGACGGCTACCCCGAATTGAAAACAACTCTTAAAGAAAGCGAGCGCAAGCTTGCAGAAATTCTTGATAAAGACCCACTTTGCTATAAGGATTATTTATCAACCAAAGGCCTTAAAGAGGGTAACGCCTCTTTTGACGACAGAACATATATAAGCTTTACAGTTTAAACAGGAGGAATTATTATGAAAAAGTTTTTAGCAGTTTTACTTGTTGTGGCAATGCTTGTTCCCTTTGCATCAATGGGTGCTTTTGCCGCATCGGATTCAACAAAAGCAACATGGACATTAAAGGCAAGCGTTTATAATGCCGCCGCTTCTGAAGCAGATGACAAGGCAAACTTCACAAAAGGCGGAAGCACTGTTTATAACTCAGCAAGCACTTCAAATATTGAGGTTAAGCCAGGTCAGGTTGTTTGGGTAACAATTCACCTTAAAACAGGCTCTGCTTATTATGCAGGCGAATTTTCAGCAAATGTTTATTACTCAAACAACATCTTTGCTTCTGCCAAAAAGAGCAATTATATCTGGAACACAAAGGGAAAATATACAAGCATCTGCGATATACAGACAGGCGTACCATTCTCAATGGTAACTGAAAAAAATAAGAAAGCGGGCTACCCTGTAAGCTGGTCAGACAGCCAGAAAAATTCTCACGAATTTTACACAGCAATTATGACTCCTGATGTTGCAACCTATAAAAAAACAGTTGCAAGTGTTGATGAAGATATTGTTTCATATCCCATCTATGTTAAGGCAGATGCTAAAAACGGCGCAACAGGCGAGATTATAATTCCACAGGAAAGCCTTGCAACATCCACAAATAAAACAGGTAAGCTTTACCTTAACAATTTTGTAAACGGCGACCTTACAAAAGACTCTGTTCAGCATTCAAATGGTGTAACTCATGACCTTTCAAAGGCAAAGCTTACATTCACCGTTGTTGGCGGAAGCTCAGACCCCACACCTTCACAGGGCGGCGTATCTTTCTTCCAGACAATCATCAATTTCTTTAAAGCTATTGCAGAGTTTTTCAAAGGCTTATTCAACTGAATAAACCCAGATTGAGGTGAAGATTATGTCAAAAATCAAGCTTGCGTATGTTACACACGGGCTTTCTTCAAATGGAATAGAATCACTGCTTATCAATGTTATGAAGCATATTGATACTTCAAAATATGATGTATCTTTTGTAATTGCCATTGACGAGGGAGTTCCCTGCCTGCATGAAAAAACGGTTAAAGATCTTTCAGCAAAGGTTATCCGCATATGCGATATGGATTCTTTAAAAAAGAAGCTCACTTATATGCGTTCTCTTGAAAAAGTTTTCAGAGAGAATCAATTTGATATTGTTCATGCAAACATGGATTTGCTTAACGGCATTGTGCTTCGTGCCGCAAAAAAAGCAGGCATAAAAAAGCGCATATGCCATGCACACAATTCTTCATCTCAATATGCTATCACAGGGCAGAAAAGCGTTGCTTTTAAAATAGTTCAGAAGATTTATCAGTTTGCAATGAAAAAACTGATTTTGTTAAACGCAACAACTCTACTTGGATGCTCTGATAAGGCGAACGATTATCTTTATAATAAAAAAGCCAAAAATGCACAGGTAATATTCAATGGCATCGAACTTCAATCATTTATCAATAATAAAGATAAAAAGGCTGAAAATATTAAAAATGCAAATATTAATCTTGTAACAGTGGGGCGAATTTCTGCTCAGAAGAATCCTATGTTTATGATTGATATTATTAAATCACTTTCATCTCTCAGGCAGGATTTTGTATTTAACTGGGTTGGCGCAGGTGAAATGGAAGAGCAGGTTAAAGCTTATATCAGGGAGCAGGGCGTTGCTGATTACATCAATATGACGGGCGTCAGAACTGATGTGGCAGACATACTTCATTCAAGCGATTATTTCCTTTTGCCGTCATTGTTTGAGGGACTTCCTCTTGTGCTGGTTGAGGCTCAGGCGGCAGGACTTGAATGTTTTGTTTCTGATGAAATTACAAAGAGTGCAGACCTTGGCGGAAGCCATTATCTTCCTCTTTCAATTGGCGCAGAGAAGTGGGCAGAGGAGATAAACAACGCTATCAATTCCGGTGTCAGAATGGCCGCTTCAGATGAAAAAATTCAGCAGTTTGATATAAGAAAAACTGTCAGCGACCTTGATAAGGTATATTGTGAGGAATAATATATGAAAAAAACTATACATTACTGCTGGTTTGGCAGAGGTGAAAAGCCGAAGCTTACACAAAAATGTATTGCTTCGTGGAAAAAGTATCTGCCCGATTATGAAATTAAAGAGTGGAATGAGGACAACTTTGATTTATCCGCTTGCAAATTTGCCTCTGATGCTTATAAAGACAGAAACTTTGCATTTGTCAGCGATTATGTAAGGGCAAAGGTTCTTTATGAAGAGGGCGGAATTTATTTTGACACAGATGTTGAGGCGTTGGGCAGCTTTGACCGCTTCCTTGATGATAAATTCTTTACAGGATTTGAAGAGAAAGCCTTTGTTGGCACCTGCGTTATGGGTGCAGAGCCACATTCGCCATTGCTTTCTGAGTATATTTCTCACTATGAAAATGCCGATTATTTCAATGCGGACGGAAGCAAATATGTTGACACAAATGTTATTCTGCTTACAAGACTTCTTGAAGAAAAGGGACTTGTAAGAGATGACAGTGAGCAGACAGTTGACGGATATATAAAAATTTATCCACGCACATTTTTCAGCCCATATGATTATATAAACGGCATAAACTATATAACAGAAAACAGCTATGCAATTCACCATTTTATTCAGTCATGGCTGCCAAAGAAAACAAGAATAAAATCTGCCCTGAAGCGAAAGGTAATCAAGCTTGTCGGGGGAGAAAATGTTAAGAAAATCAGAGAAAAAATAAGCGGAAGCTAAGTTGCTTTCACATTTAACTGGAGATGTTGTTTTTAATGAATGAAAGTACACAGAGAAGATTCAGCAGGATAGTTAATATCGCTTATCTTGCAATTTTGTTAGGCTTTGCCTATCTGTTTATGAAATATTGCTTCGGAATTGTTTTCCCATTTATCTTTGCATTTTTCATTGCAGTTATTGTTCAGAAGCCTACAAACGCTATTTATAAAAAAACAGGTCATTTAAAAGGACTTACATCAACAATTCTTGTTTTGCTTTTGTTGATTATCGGTGTTTCTCTTGTTTCACTTGTTGGTGCAAAGGCAGTTACAACCTGCCGTGATTTCATCGCATACCTTATTGAAAGGGTAAAGGACTTCCCGTCGTTTATCACTAATGTTGAGAAATGGATATCAAATGTAATTTCTGTTTTGCCAGATGCTATTGAGGCAAGAATCAGCGCATCTGTAACCCGTGCCCTTGAAAGATTTGAAGAGCTGACAGTAACAGAAGCCGCAGGACTTCTTATGCAGGCGGCGGCAAACAGCGACAAGATTGATGTTTCTTCAATTTCATCTATCGTTTCACCAATCGGCGGCGGAGTATGGAGTGTTGTTAAAGAAATTCCGTCTGTGCTTGTTGCATCACTTGTTACCGTTATTGCAAGCTGCTTTATGGCATCAGATTATGATATGCTGGTTAACTTTGTTAAAAGGCAGATGGCACCAAGACACAGCGAGGCTCTTTCAAGAAGCAAGGTTATTCTTTTCTCCACACTTAAACAGCTTCTTAAAGCATACGGCACAATAATGATTGTTACTTTTTCAGAAATGACCCTCGGGTTGTATATTCTGAAGCTTATTGGAATTTATAACAGCGAATATATCATTCTTATTGCGGCAATTACTGCGGTGGTTGATATTGTTCCTGTTCTCGGCACTGGTACGGTTCTTATTCCGTGGGCACTTTACAGCCTGCTTAATGCCAATGTTCCTTTTGCAATCGGTCTGATTGTGATTTATGTTGTGATTCTTGTTATCCGTCAGGTTCTTGAGCCAAAGCTTGTTGCAACAAAGCTGGGACTTCCGCCCGTTATAACAATTGCGGCAATGTATATCGGCACTCAGCTTTTTGGATTTATCGGTCTTTTCCTGCTTCCCATTACGCTTATTATGATAAAGAAGCTCAATGATGAGGGCGTTATCCATTTGTGGAAGGTGTCTGGTGCAGAAGAAAACGAACCAAAAGAAGAATCAACTGAAACCGCAGAAATTGCAGAAGCAGTTGAGGAAAATGCAAAATCTGAAACAGCAGAATAAAAATAAAAGAAAACATCCTTTCCCAATCAGTGGATAAGGATGTTTTTTATGCTTTGATAAATCAAAAATTATCGTGCTTGGCACGAATGAATAATGAATAATGAAGTCGCTTCGCTAATGAATAATTGAGGGCGGGACACCCGCACCCGATTGTAGTTACACCGAGCCAAAACAATATCATTGCGAGGTTGCTTGGCAACCGTGGCAATCTACGCAAAAATTACGCACTTGATAAATCCCAATTTGTCAAGCAAAAAACAACCCGCCGAAGAGAGAAAATCTTTTCAGCGGGTTTATTGTTTTATGAAGTTTTATTAAATCTTATTTCTTTTCGTCAGGCTGATGAATTGTTTCTTTGCAGGTGCCGTCTTTATCATATTCATATGTTCTGAAATCATAAAGCTTGCCGTCTTTATACTGATTCATAAGCTTAACTCTGCCGTCTTTGTCATATTCGTATTCAACATAGCCAACAAGTCCGTCTGCATCATAAAAAAGAGTTTTTGTTTCTTTGCCGTCTTTATCATAGTTATACTCTGTTTTTGCAATCATATTGCCTTTGGCATCTGTTTCAACATAAACAACGGGCTTGCCGTCTTTGTTGTATTCCTGCTCTTTTGCAAGAAGCTTTTTGCCGTCTTTGTCATAATTTACAGCGGATGTCTGCTTGCCGTCTTTATCATAATCAAACTTGCAGTATTCGCCTGAATCCTTGCCGTCCTCATATTTATGCTGAATAACAACCTTGCCGTTTTCGTATTCATCAACACGGTCAACAGTCTTAGTGCCCTCTGCATAATAAACAATCTTTTTTGTCTGATCGTTAGCGTCAGAATAAATCTCTCTTGCAATCTGAGATTTTTCTTCGTCGGCATATTCTTTGTTTACTTTGTATTCAAGCTTGCCGTCTTTGCTATAGTATTCTTCTGCGCCTGTTTCTTCGTTTATTTTAACATTATCGTTGTTTTTCTGAATTGCAGGCTTTGCACCGCCAAATGCTGTTTTAAATGCCCAGCCGATGCCTGTAGCAATAGCAATAGTAAGAATAACTGAAACTGCAACCTTGATTGCACTTGCCAGCTTTGCTGAGGATTTTTCTGTTTTTTTATTTTCGTTCATAATACATTCCTCCTTATATAAATACATTTTACAATTTTTCTTGATAAAAGTCAATAACCGTGATATATTTATCTTGTCAGGGCAACATTTACTATTTATGTTGGGGGCGTTAAAATGTCAAAAATTATCAGTTTGGTTATCAGCGTTATTCTTTGGTTTTTTCCCTTCCTCAATTTCTTGCCCATCGGGGCAGATTTTCCCGCAAAGCTACAAATTATCACAATGGATGAGGATGGAAATGACATCATTCTGCTTGATGAAAACGGCGAGGCTGTTGATGAGGAACAGCTTTGCGCAGACAGTGCAGAAGAAGAAACAATTACACTTCCTCAAAAATATGACGCAAGGGACGACGGGATTGTTACGCCCGTTAAAGCGCAGGGCAACACAGGGTGTTGCTGGGCCTTTGCGGCAATTTCTGCTGCGGAAACAAGTATGATAAAAAACGGGTTGGCAGACATCAGCGTTGATTACTCCGAAGCTCACCTTGCGTGGTTCGGGCTGAGAAGTCTCTCTGATTGTAAAACTGACCCCACCTTTGGAGACGGCATTTTTACTGAAAATCCTTTTACGGATGGCGGTAACTGGTGCCGTTCTGTTTTTACCCTTGCAAGGTGGTCTGGTGCGGAGCTTGAAAAGAATGCACCGTTTGACGGGATTCCGTTTATTAAAGTTAGTTACCCTGAAGAAAAAAGATATAATTCATCTGCTCATTTGCAAAATTCAAAATATATTCCCGCTGATGATATGAACGGCATCAAAGAGGCGATACTTGATTGCGGCTCTATAACAGCGTCTTATTATCATTCGGGAACATTTTTAAATTATAACGAGAATGACGAAGCCTGTTATTTTCAAAAAAGCGTAAAGAATACAAATCACACGGTTGTGATTGTTGGCTGGGATGATAATTTCAGCAAGGATAATTTCATTCGTACCCCCGATGGCGACGGTGCATGGCTTGTTAAAAATTCGTGGGGAACAAAAGAGAACAACAGCGGATATTTATGGCTGTCTTACTATGACACTTCTCTTTCTTATTTCGTTACATTTGAAATGGAAAGTGCCGATAACTATGAAAACATAAATCAGTATGACGGCTTCGGATATAAAGGCTGGGCATATATTGACGGCTGCGACACAATGTCCATGGCGAATGTATTTGAAACAAAAGGCAAGGAAACGCTGAAAGCCGCTTCGTTTTATACTGTTCAGCAGGATATAAATTATACTGTTGATGTTTATATTGATGTGCCTGCTGACGGCAACCCCACAGACGGAGTGCTTGCCTCCTCAGAAAGCGGATTTATGAAATACAGAGGATATAAAACTGTACCGCTTTCTGACACTGTTTCTATGAATAAAAACACCCGATATGCGGTGGTGGTAACGCTTAAATCGACCGTTGGTGCAGATGCATGTATTCCACTGGAATATCCAACAGGCTTTGACGGTGCGCACATAAGGTCTTACCACGGCGAGGTGGGGCAGAGCTATTTCACAATTTATCGCAACTTTGATGAATGGCAGGACAGTGCCGAGCAGGGCTACAACAATGTGTGCATCAAAGCGTTTACAGATAATGACGATTTCAGCTTAAAAGGCAGCTCAACTTATGAAATAAAAAACAATATTCTTGCAAATGTTATAGTTGATGACAGCGATAGCTTTATTATAGATCAGTTTGAAAACAGTAACATTTCTGTTAAGAATGATTCTGTTTATCTTCTTGATAAAAACGGCAAAATAAAAAAATCCATGCCCATTGCACGCTTAGGCGATATTGACAATGACGGCAATATGGATTTTGATGATTATGAGCTTCTTATGCTTTTTGGAACAGGTGCGCTGAAGCCTACGGATATTCAGAAAGCTTCGGCGGATTTCAACGGTGATGGGCGAATAACAGAGGATGATGCCGTAGCTTTTGCAATGATTTTGTATAAGAGAGAAAAATTATAAAAATTTTATTTTTCTGCAATAATTTACAACTTTCATTCGTTTTATATGTGAAAGGAGGAACAAGTCATGACTTTTTTTATGAGAGAAGAGGATTCCTTTTCTTACGCTTTCAATCAATATGCAGATACCGTTTACCGTGTTGCAATACATAACACAGGCAATCCCTCAGACGCAGAGGATGTTTCACAGGAGGTATTTTTAAAGCTTCTGAACAGCTCAAAATCTTTTAAAGATAATGAGCATCTTAAAGCGTGGCTTATAAGGGTTACAATCAACCTTTGCCACGACAGGCAGAGAAAAATCAAAGCAGAAAGCCTTGTGAATGAGCCTGTGAGTGATGAACCTGTAAGCGATGAAAATGCAGTTTTAGAGGCGGTAAAGGCTCTGCCAGAAAATTACAGAAACACAATTTATCTTCATTATTATGAAGGTTACACTGCAAAGGAAATCGGCAAAATTTTAGGCGCAAAAGAGGGCACGGTTCTTTCGTGGCTTTCACGGGCAAGAGCTCAATTGCGCAAAGATTTTACAGGAGGATTTGATGATGAATAAAGATGATTACATTAAAGCGGTTGATGAAATCACTGCTCCCGACTCTTTAAAAGAAAAAATTCAGAACACCCAAAAAGATGCACCGAAAAAGAAAAAGTTCCCGCTTAAAGCTGTTGCCGCAATTGCCGCCTGCTTTGTGCTGGTTGCGGGGGTTATATCTGTTTCGGGTATGACAATAGGCAAGGTAAGCTCGGATTCCATTAAAAGTGAAAACAGCTATGGCTACTCTGCTGACATGAAATCAGAGGAAAGTGCAGACCAAGTTGAATACGATGGCGTAGCTGACGGCACAAATCTGATGACAAAAACCGAAGCAAACCGAAAGGTTATCAAGAATGCAGAGCTTTATATTCAGACTAAAAATTACGATAAATTTATGTCTGATTTAAGCAAAAAGATTGACGAATTTGACGGTTACACAGACAGCCTTGAAGAGAATAATTATTCTTCAAAAACTGCAATTGTTGTTGTAAGGATTCCGTCAGAGAGTCTTGAAAAATTCCTTGCAGGTGTGGATAAAATCGGCACAGTGCAGGAAAAGAATATTTCAAAAAGTGATGTAACAGACGCTTACACAGATGTTGAAAGCCACATCACCGCTCTTGACACAGAAGAGAAAGCACTTTTAAAAATTCTTGAAAACTGCAAAACCGTCAGCGAAACAATTGAGGTTCAGTCAAGACTTTCTGAGGTGAGAGCAGAGGCTGAACGCTATAAGAGCCAAAAGAAATCTTATGATTCACTTATCAGCTATTCAACAGTAACGCTTAACATTTCTGAAGAGGAAAGAATTATCACATCAGACGGCTCATTCTTGGCTCAGCTTAAAGAAAAATTCTTTAACAGTATTTATAATCTCGGCGCATTTGCCCGTGAATTTGCATTGAATTTGCTCGGCAATATTCTTTATATTCTTATTGCCGCCGTAGTTGCAACAGTTGTGATAATTATTGTTAAAAAGAAGAGAAAGAAAAAAGAAAGATAAAACATTAGCGGTTGCGTATAGATTTGTGCAACCGCTAATGTTTTTATCGACTAAGTTCTATGCTTGATTTTATTATTTGTTTGAAGAACAATTCAAATAGATAATCGTAATTTTTTTCAGCATCTGCTAAAGCCAATGCATTGATATATTCAGTTTTTGTTTCAACTTTGATATAGATTGGTGGAAGCTTCGCTTTTACAAGCATAGAATTTATAAATGCTCTACAAGTTCTCCCGTTTCCATCTTTGAAAGGATGAATAAGTGTTAACTGATGATGGATTACCGCTATATTTTTAATAAATTCGCTTATTGGAATAGAATCAACAATTTGATAAAGTTCTTCAATTTTGGTGTTAACTGATTGCATTTTTTGTGGGATATCAAAGTAGTCTGCAGTTTCAAATTTTGCACCTAAAACTAATGTGTTTGAATCTCTAAATGTTCCTCCAAAGTCTGGATAAGGATAACAAGAAAAAAGTTTTCTGTTTAACATAATCGTATCATAGGCACTGATGGGCTTTTCTTGCTTTTTGGAAAAAATATCTTGGTACATTAAATAGTGACCTGCAATGGATAAATAGAATTCATTGTTTTCAGTACAGTATTCACTATTCTGCGCATTTAAACGCAAATCAGTTACGATTTCTGATGCTTGTTCAATTGTAACATCTAGTCCTTCCATGCGACTGTCATTGTAAATATATTCATTTTGAAATACATTCTTTGAAAAATTAGAAGGTTCAAAAGAGAGCTGTTCACGATAGTTATCTATTAAATCGGCATATAGATTGGCATATGTCATATGCTTCTGTTTGCGCTTTTTGTCTGGATGAAACTCCGTACTTCTGTGTTTTAATGTGCTTGAAGATGTGTCGCCATCGATCGCTTTAAGCTTGTATGCTATTCGATAAAGACAAGATTCAAAACTTACACCAAAAAAATCCGCTATTTCAAGCACATCATCAAAATTGATTTTCCCCAAACAATTTTTTCGCAGATCAACTTGCTTTTTTAACTCTGATATTGGCATAAGGAGTGCTGCTGCGAATTGTTCTGCAAATTGTTCGGTCTTAGAATTTCTAAAGTTTTCTGATAAGCATGAAAATTGCTTATCAGAGTCTTTCAGGTGATGGCAGAGTTCGTGTGCAGCAGTAAAGCGCTGACGAGTGATTGGTCTGTTGAAGTTAATACCTACAACTGGTAGATCATCTTCTGATGAAGCAGGGATATATACGCCTTCCAATTTTTTTAAATTTAACAACTTAAATAAAACCCCTTCGTTATTTAAAAATAAAAAGGGGCTAATTGGATATGATATTGCTTGATCGCCAAAGTGATTTGATAAATACCTTTGAGCTAATTCTTCTGGCTTTAAATATTGAATATTAACATTTGAAAAGCTCATTTAATATTCCTCTGTGATTTCATTTGTTCCTTAAATCGTATTAAGTTTATTATTTCCATTTGATCAGTTTCGTCTAAATTTTCAAAGCTTCTTGCAAATACCGCTGTTGGTTTAACTGGCTCTGATAAATCTAAAAGCGAGTCTGAGGATACACCAAAGATATTACACAGATTTGTGATATCATCTACTGTGATTTTCCTGTTTCCATTTTCCAGTTGAGTATATGTCGTTCGACTCATGTTCAAAAATTTTGCAACATAATCTTGTGAAAGATGTAACTCGGTTCTAAACTGACGTATTTTTTCAGATATTTTACTCATACTGTTGCCTCCTAACTTTATTCATCTATAACTATTATATACAAGTTAGTTAGAAAAGTCAACATAAAATGTTAGAAAACCAAACATAAAATAGAACATAAAAATAGGTATGCTATAAGCACAGCATACCTATATCAGATTATTTGTTAAGTGCAGCGAAAAGCTTTACATTATCAAATGAGTATGTATATTTGCCGTCCTCAATGCCGTGAACGATTCTGCAAACCATATCGTTATAAGGTGTGGGAACGCCGTACTTTTTGCCGTATGCACAAACAACGCCGTTGATTGCATCAATTTCGCACTTTCTGCCCTTTTCAAGGTCCTGAAGCATACTTGCTTTAAGAAGACGGTGCTTCTTTATGCAGATAGGAATAAGGAAGTTTGAAATTTTCTTTTTGATAGGTCCTTTGAAGTCAAGGAGCTTAACGATGTCTTTACCCTGAACAGGCTCAATTTTGATACCAGCAGCTTTTGCAACATCAATGCACTCTTTGATAATGCCCTGACAGCAAACTCTTGAATCTTTACGCTCTGCTGCATCACCGAATGTGCCGCCCATAACAGCTGACATACCGCTGAATGCAGAGTTAATAAGAAGCTTTGACCAACGAACGCCCATGAAATTCTGCTCAACCTCAACGGGGCACATAAGCTCGAGAACTTTTTTAACTTCCATAAGTTTGTCATCAATCTGACCGTTCATTCTGCCAAGACCGAATGAAAGACTGTCTGGCTCACTTGTAAGCTCTGAAACGCCATGACCGTGAAGTGTTGCACCCCATGCAACGGAGCAGCCCATTGTGTTATCTTCGCCAACAACTTCAGAAACTGAAAGCTCGGGGAGACCGTTCTGCATTGTGCAAACGATACAGCCTTCGTTCATGTTTTTCTTGAGATTTTCAAGAATGTTTTTGTTGTCAAGCTGTTTTGTCATGAGGATGATCAGGTCATATTTCTCTGTGATCTGATCGGGTGTGAGTGCGTGAACAGGAACAGTCATATCAACTGTGCCGATGATGTGTGCACCGTTTTCGTTCATTGCATCAACATGATCCTTATTTCTTGTGATAAGGTCAATGTCAACGCCTGCTTTTGAAATATAAGCACCAAGAACTGTTCCAAGAGAACCTGCGCCATAAATTGCAATTTTCATATTTATCTACTCTCCTTATAAAACTACTTTATAAAATTCAGAATATGCTTTATCTGAAAAGAATGCAAAAACAAGTTTGTCAGAAACTGTAACTGCTTTGTCAAGAATCTTTGCCCATGTGGCAAGCTCGGGCAGCTGTTTCTGATAAAGAATGTCAACCTTCTCAGCGTTAAATCCGCCGTATTCACTTAAAAATGCGTTGACTCTCTGTGTTGTTTCACTTACAAAAGCGTCATCAGCAATTGTTGCTTTCATAACTCTTTCGCAGTCATAAATAATATCCTCTGCCTCTTTAACGGTGGCATCGTCCCAACTGAGCTCGCCAGCTTCATATGCGGCATAAAGCTCTTTGATGTTGTCATATCTCCAGCGGCGGATAAACCAGTTATCTGAATTGCCGTTGAACTGTGGGAACTTTTCGGGATTTGAATGAACATTCTCAACCTCTGTTGAATATAAAAGTGCAATTGCAAGGTTGATAACAGGGGCATTGTTTGCGGCATCCTCATGGTGCATATTGTAGAAATACCATGTGTTATCGGGCAGTGCGCCTGTGGAAGCGTCAAGCTCTCTGTCTGGTGAAATGTAGCTGTAATCGCTCTCAATAGCCTGTTTGTAGCTGTCGGGGAGCTTTTCACCAGGGAGAACGGCTGTTGCACCAAGGGTTGTGGATTCAACATTGATAACGCCGTCGCTGTTTACTTTATCTGAATTGCCCATGATGTGGAAGAAGTTGTATCTTGCATCACCTGCATAAAGGCTGTAGCCAGAGATGATGTCAATTTTAACTCCGTTATCCACCATCTTTTTGATGTTGTCTTTAAGGTTAAGCTGAGCTTCATAAAATGCGTCTGTCTTAGCTCTAACAGCCTTGTGTGCATCATCACCAAGGTATTTATCTGCAAGGGCAGGGTAAGCTTCGCTCTGAACCATTGCCCAGATCTGCGGAGTGTTAACAAGCAAATGGTCAAGAAGAACCTCATAAAGCCTTGTTACCATAGAGGCATTAACGCTTGCAGGCAACGCACGGATAAGAAAATTCACAACACGACCAATAAGGTTGCCATATTCTGTAAATTCACCAATTGCCATGGGGAAAAGCTCGCTGTACCAGAATTCGGGGCGAAGATCCCATGTTCTGTTAAACATATCTGTAACAACCTGTGTGCCGTTAAGAACGGGAACGATGTTTGCTATAGTGTTAACCTTGTTTGTGTCAGAGAACTGTTGGCAGAACGCTGTGAAAATTGTGCCGCCAAGGCTTATGGGGAGAAGATTAACTTTCTTTGCGCCTGTTTTTTCAAGAACAAAGTCTATGTATTCGTCAAGGTGTCTTGCAGATTCCATTGCATCACCAAAAAGGCTGAATGCAAAGAAGAAAAGATTCTCTTCGCCGATAACTTCGCTTACAGCTTTAAGAGGAAGAATCTTATAAAGGTAAGCACATTCGTTTTCCATATAGCTCTGATTATCGGGGTCTTTTGTTGCAAAATCTGCAAAAGAGCCTTTAAATTCAAGGAGACCAATATCGTTGTTGGCGAATGTTCCGTCAGGGAGCGTCTGCTGAGGTGCAAATGCTTTATCTGCAACCTTGCCAATGCCGTTTACAACGCCAATATCTCTCTGGAAAATAATAGAGAAAATAAGCGGAACAAGGAAATATTTAACCGCCGCAAGAATTGTTGAAGGAATATCAACAATAACAGTTGAGCCTGAAAGGTCGTTGCCAAAAGCATCTCTCTTAATAGGCGGGCGGGACTGGTCTGCCTCGGCTGACTGGTCATAATTTTTGTCAACAACATATGTTATTGAATGTGAAATACCTGGTACTACAATAAGGGGATAATAGTTGCCGTTTTCGTCCTTATCGTCATAAACAATTGACATATCGTCAAGTGAATAAGGATAATTGTCTGACGCAGGATGGCTTGAAGCAGCCACTGCAACAGTTGGAACGAACAGCAAAGCAAAAGCCATAAAAACAGCAACTGCTTTTTTAATATGTTTCATGCTGATTCCTCCTGAAAATCAAAATAAATCATTATATATAGTATCATAGACTTGTGAAATTGGCAATAGAAAATAGAAATAAAACTGTTTGCGTTCACTTTTAAAAGATAAAAACCAAACAACTTTTAGCCAAATGGCGATTTGTTGTTGACTTTTTTGGTTTCTGATTATATAATGAAATTGCATAAATTACTTAAAGGAGAGATTTTTTATGAAAAGATTATCAAAAATAGTTGCACTCGTTATGTGCTTGATTATGATTATGTCCACCGCTTCAGTGCTTTTCATCAGTGCACAGGCAGCAACAGCTGCACCTAAGTTTGCATTTGAAGAGACTTCAAAGAGCGGCGACACAGTTACATATGAACTCAAGCTCAAGAGCGGCGGATTCAACTCACTTGACTGCAAGTTTGTTGTTTCAAGTGGTGTTAGCTGCACATCAATCAAGTTTGCTAACGGTGTAACAGGCGGCGTTTCAAACCCCAAGACAGGCAAAATCAGCTATGCTAACACAGAAACATACTCAACAGCTGGCACAGTTGCAACAGCAACATTCAAAGTTCCCTCTGGCTCATACAGCATCAACCTTGATGTTGAAAACTGCGCAATCAGCAACGGCAGCGGCCTTACTGATGTTACAAAAAGCGTAACAGTTGAGGGTGCATCAATGTCATGGTTCGCAAGAATTATTGCGGCTATCGTTTCATTCTTCAAAGCAATCGGCAACTTCTTCAAGAGCCTTGTTGGTTAATAAGATTTAACGATAAACTTAATACACAAACGAACCCCACAGCTCATTGAACTGTGGGGCTTTTTGCATTTTATTTTGGCTCTATCCAACCGAATTTGCTTGTGGGGATAAGCATTTTCTCTGCATCTCCGCCATTTTTAAGGAACAGCTTAAAAAGCTCTTCTTTTCTTTCGTCAGAGTATGTGTATTTCCAGAGCCTTTCAATTTTGCCGAAATCCTCAAATGTTTCATCGAGGAGGGTGTAAACTGTTTCTTTGCTATAAGGCATCGGAACGCAAACAGTGCCATCACCTGTTACAAGGTTGTGCGTTGCAATTTCTGCAATTCTGCGGTTAGCTTCTCTTTTGCTCATATCGTCATCATAAAAAATTCTTGTAACGGGGAAAACGGCTGTGTCTGCCATAAGCTTTTCATAAAGATTTTTGCTAAGACCTGTGTGCCCGTGGTGAGCTACCTGAACAACATCGCATTTCAGTGCATCTGTGAATCTCTCTTCAAGCCTTACGCTGGCGGCAACTGCGGCATCACCCGGGATGAATATTTTTGAGCCCTCAGCTTCAACCATAAGGATAGCGGAAGAATCGTTGTAGTCGGTGATTTTTTCGGGGTAAATATCCTCGTGAGTGCCAAGAACATCAAAAGCGAGATTGCGAATGTAAAACCTCATGCCTGTGTGAAGCTTGTAAACGGGGGCGGGGTATGCTTCAAGAATTTTGAAAAGCTTCTCTGCCATTTCAAGCTCTTCGTGGTTGTCGATTTTTATATCGTAATCACTTGAAAGCAGGTTTTGATAAAATCCCTCAATCACAACATCATCTGTGTTGTATTTAAGAAAATCAATGAGCTTTGAGATGTGGTCTGTGTGAGCGTGGGTGATGAACCAGCCGTTAATAACAATTTTCTGCCCCTCGGGTGTGCGTTCACGCATAAATTTATGTATTCTGTCGTTATCGTTAAACTGGAAGTAATGACCGCTGTCAACAACAAAAAAGCTGTAGTCCTTGCACTGAATCAAAAGGCACATTCCGCAGTCAATAAGAGCCTGGTCATTCTCAAAGCCATAAAATGTTGTGGTGCAGTCGCCATCACAATCTATTTTATTAAAATTGGGTGTCTGGTCATTTTCACTTGCAGTTACTCTTGTTTCACCGTTGCAGGGGGTGAAAAGAATATTCACCTGCACATCTTTTTTCATTGATGCAAAAAGGTTGCCGTCAAGCTCTCTCTTTTGCAAAAGAGTGAAGCCGTCATTCTTAAGCAGTGCAACATAGCTTTCAAAGTCAGCGGCAGTTGTGTCTTTATAAAGCTTCATAAAGCAGTTTTCTCTGCAATCATATATTTCCTCCGTGCCGTCTTTCAGCATCGGGAACTTTTTAAAAATATTGTCCATAATAAACTCCTTTTTCTTACAATATATTATGATTATATTCCACTGCACCCTTTAAGTCAATAAATCATTAACATTACTTTAACAATACACTGCTTGATTTTTTAACCTTAATATAATATAATTGCTAAAGCTAAGTTTTTTCAGGAGGTGAAAAGCATGACAATCAGTGAAGATAAACCCTTTAACTGGTTCCCGCCCCTTTTCCTTATAACGCTGTTTCAGCTTATTTCAGCGTCCTTTGTTATTTTTGATGACGGTGAGTTTAAATATCTGACCGCCGCAACGGTTATGGCATATATCCTCGTTGAGTGGGTTTATGCAATTATTGCAAGCGTTGCCTTTGAAATAAGGCACCTTGAGCTGGAGCTTATGGGATTTTTTCTTTCGGGCATCGGCATAATTATTTGTGGCAGTATCAGCGAAAGCTACGCCATGAAGCAGGGTATTGCAATCGGTCTTGGTCTGATAGTTTATCTTATTATGCTTGCCATTCTTAGAAGAACAGATATTGTTATGAAATTGAGAACTCCAGTTGCTGTTTGTGCAGTTGGCATACTCATTCTCAACCTCATTCTTGCCAAAACAACCAATGGTACGCTGAACTGGATTGAAATTGCAGGCATTTCCATTCAGCCGTCAGAGATTGTTAAAATCGCATTCGTTTTTGTTGGCGGAGCTACACTTGACAAGCTTCAGATGACAAAGAGCATCACAAAATACATCATTTTTGCAATTGCCTGCGTAGGATTCCTTTTCCTTATGCGAGATTTCGGCACAGCACTTGTTTTCTTTTTCACTTTTGTGATTATTGCATTTATGCGCTCTGGCGATATAAGAACAATTGCCCTCGTTTGCGCCATAGCAGTTTTAGGTGCGGCAATGGTTATATTTTTTAAATCGACAGTTGCCGCAAGATTTGAAACATACCGCCATATCTGGGACGATATGTATGGCAAAGGAATGCAGCAGACAAGAACACTGATTTACTCTGCCAGCGGTGGATTCTTTGGCTTAGGCATCGGCAAGGGTATGCTTAAATATACTTATGCCGCTTCAACTGACCTCGTTTTTGGTATGCTTTGCGAAGAATGGGGATTCATTATTGCAGGCACAGTTGTTATTACCTTTGCATTCTTTGTTTATTACGCAATCAAAACCGCACGCAACACACGCTCTGCATTTTATGCAATTGTTGCTTGCGCCGCATCAGGTATGCTTCTTTTCCAGATGTCCCTCAATGTTTTTGGTGTTACCGACCTTTTGCCGTTCACAGGCGTTACGCTTCCCTTTATCAGCCGTGGCGGCACAAGTATGCTTTGCTCATGGGGAATGCTGGCATTTATTAAATCGGCAGATATTCATACCTATCCCAAGCTTTCAAAAACAATTCTGCCCGACCATCCGCTTTACCCCGAAGATATTCCCATCAGCTTTAAAAGGAGGCGCAGTGTAAATGGATAACGCCACCAAAAGAGCCTACGCACTTTTTGCCGTTATTGGCGGATTCACAATCGGCTTGCTGATTCTTATTTACAGCTTTATTGCTCACGGCTCATCATGGGCAACCAACAAAGCCAATCAGCATCTTTATTCAAACGGAACTGTTTCCACCTTTGGCGATATTTATGACAGAAACGATAAAGCCCTTGCAGTAACGGTTGACGGCAGGCGAAGATATAACAGCGATTCTGTTATCAGAAAAGCAACGCTTCACGCAGTTGGCGATTTAAACGGATATATTTCAACAGGTGTGCAATATACATTCAGAAACACACTTGCAGGCTATAGCCCAATTAACGGTATCGCTTCAATCGTTCAATATGGCAAAGGCAACGATGTTCATTTGACCCTTGACGCTCAGGTGTGCAGAACAGCCTATAATGCCCTCAACGGCAGAAACGGCACCGTCTGCGCATACAACTATTACACAGGCGAAATCCTCTGCATGGTTTCCGCCCCTACATATGACCCCGAAAACAAGCCGACAGATATTGATAATAACCCCATTTATAACGGCGTTTATCTTAACAGAGCTATTACAGGTCTTTACACACCGGGTTCAATTTTTAAGGTTGTTACAGCTGTCAGCGCAATTGAAAATATTCCCGATATTAACTCAAGAACATATGATTGTGATGGCAAATATGAAACATCAGACGGCGCAGTTATCTGCAATGATGTTCATAACAGGGTCAATTTTCAGCAGGCACTTAACCGCTCCTGCAACAGTGCCTTTGCAGATATTGCCCTCGAGCTTGGCAAATCCAAATTAACCGAAACAGCCAAAGAGCTTGGATTTAACACAAAGTTCTCTGTTAACGGAGTTTCCGACCCGTCAAAATCAATGTTCAGCGTTAAAAAAGCCTCAAAGGCAGACCTCGGCTGGGCGGGTATCGGTCAGTACACAACCCTTGTGAACCCCTACCATATGATGACCATAATGGGATGTATTGCAAATGACGGCATAGCTGTTATGCCTTTCCTCATTGACCACATTGAAACACCGCAGGGGATTAAAGTTCCCACCAAGGTTACTGTCAGTGAAGATATACACCTTGCACCTGCCACCGCCAAAAAAATCGGAGAGATGCTCCGCTCTGATATTACAGATTATTACGGGGATGGCAGATTTCCGAATCTTCAGATGTGCGGCAAAACAGGCACAGCAGAGATTGATGAGGGTCAGCCGCATTCATGGTTTGTTGGTTATTCTCAAAACAAAAAAACGCCCTATGCAATCGCTGTTATTGTAGAGAATGGCGGCACAGGCTTATCGGCTGCGGCAATTATTGCAAATACGGTTATGCAGGCTATTAAATAACCGCCATAATGCAAGCAATTGTTTATAAAATTTCACATTATGTTGTAATAGTAGGTTATTTTACACAAATATAACAGCAGATTTTCTATCAAAAAAAGATTTTATTTTTCATTTTTAGAAAAATAAAATAAATTCACTGTGATATTATTTACTCACAGTAGAGTCTTACTCTGCAAAATTATATTGCACTTTGTGCGAAAGGAGAAAAAGTATTATGAAAAAAGTATTAGCAATCGTTCTTGCTATGGCAATGATGCTTTCTTTTGTTCCTCTCATGGTTTCAGCTATGGAGATTTCTGAAGGTCAGATGTGCTTTGGCGTTAAAAACGATATCGAAGCAAATCCCGGTGAAACAGCAGTATTTGATCTTGAATTCAAATGCCTTCCTTTCCCTGAGGATATCGAAAACATCACAGAGAATGGTACAGTTTATATAGCTTATGCTATTTATCCTGGTGATGTTGACATGGGCCCTCTTGCAGGCGTTGAGCTTACAGATGAAGCAAAGGCAGCTGGCATTGAGAATATCTTCACAGAGGATTATGACCTCAACGCTGAAGATGTAATCTCAGGCTTCATTAAGATGCCCTCAAAGTATTTCTTCAACGGCGAAGCTATTACAATCTTAAAGCTCAAGGTTAACGTTTCTCCAGAGTGGGAAGTTATCAACTATGTTGCAACTTATCCCCTTGCAGTTAACGTTTACGCTGGCGACGATGCTGGTTATCCTGTATTCTTCGTTGACGAGAACAGCGAGCCTGTAGAGAATCCTTATGAGTACGCAGCAGAGAACTATGTATATGGTGTTTACGGTGTTTCTGGTAACATCACAGCAAAGCCCTATCAGCCCAAGTTCTTCGAGAGAGTTTGGGAGTGGATCAAGTCAAAGATCAGATTCCTCATCGACCTCGATAACGTTATTGATAACCTTCTCTATACAAAGGTATTCAATCCTGCTGATTGGTATAATGATTACATGCTCCGCAAGCAGGCTAAATAATCCAGTCTGACTAAACTTAATACTTAAAATGAATCGGGATTTGCTTCGGCATTTCCCGATTTGGTTTTTCACTACTTTCTTTTATTGAAAAATTCACCCGATTGTGGTATAATTAACCTAAATATATTTTGGAGGAGTTATTATGAAAAAGACATTCAGGCGTTTAACCTGTGTTGTGCTTTGCCTTGTGCTTCTTTTCAGCTTCACAAACACGGCTTTTGCCGCAGATAGCTGGAATGAATACTGGCAATCCAACAGTGCAGATATTGAAAAGGGCATTTATATTGCCCCTGGTCAGACGGAAAGTGAAAGAACTATCAGATGGTATTCTGACAGCAAAGACGGCAACTTTGCAGAGATAAGCCTTAGCGAAGATATGGCAGATGCAAAGCAGTTCACCGCTTCTGTTACCGAAACACCTCAGGGCGATTATTCCGCAGAGGCTTATATCAGCGGACTTGAAATGGGCGAAACTTATTATTACACCTGCAATGCAGATGGCTACAAATCATCTGTTTACAGCTTTTCAACTGTTGCAGATAACAGCTTCTCTGCTCTTTATGTAACAGATGTTCACATCAGCTACGGTGAAGACGGTGAGGACAGCATTGAGAAACAGTCTGGCAAATTTGCCGATATAATTTCACAGGCAAACGATAAGGCCGATGTTTCTGTTATCCTTTCAACAGGCGATCAGGCAACCCTTGGCAGAAGAGATGAATATTGCGGATATGTTGCATCAAAGGATGCTAAGAGCACAACTGTTGCTATCCTTGAGGGCAACCACGACAGAAAGAATATTGACTACAAATATTTTAACGCAAACCCCGAAACAGATGATGCAGGCGTAAGAAGCTACATCGGCGGCGATTATTGGTTTGTTAAGGGCGATACACTTTTCCTTGTTATGGACGCTAACAATTCAGACGGTGCATATCATCACCGCTTTATGAAAAATGCAATCAAAGCCAACAAGGATGTTAAGTGGAGAGTTGCAATGTTCCATCATGACCTGCTCGGTCAGCGAATCCCTCACAGAGAGAGCGAAAACAGGCTTCTTCGCCTTATTTGGCTTCCTCTTATGGATGAATTTTCAATCGACCTTGTGCTTATGGGACACAGCCACTACTACACACTTTCAAATGTTGTTTACAGAAAGAAGACTGTTCTTTCAACTGCAGACATTGATAAGGTAACAGACCCCAAGGGCAGTGTTTATATGGTTTCTGGTTCAATCAACCACCCGAGAGGAATTGACCCTGAGGATATTCCTCCTGTTGGTGAAAACATCGGTAAGTATGTTGACACTGAAGAGATGATTTATAATATTCTTGATTTCTCTGAGGATTCGATTGTTATTAAGAGCTATTACTCTGGTGAGGATGAGCCTTTCACAGAGTTCACAATTGAAAAGTCAACACAGCAGGGCGGACATCCAAAATATATTCAGAATCCTTTGAATATGATTGCACGCTTCCTTGGTGAGATTTATTCAGTTTTCAATAACATTGGTGTACGCAGCGACCTCAAAAAGAAATACGATATTGTTATTCCTTTCTTTGCGGGCATTTTTGGTAAATAATCTCAGATAAAAATAAAAGCTATGAGCCGAAACTCATAGCTTTATTTTTTTATAATAAGTGCAAAGCCAAAAAGGGTTGGCAGATTTTGATAATAAGAAAAAGGCAATTGACAATGAGCGTTATACTCAAAAGCAATTGCCTTCTACATTATTTTATATAAAGTTTACTTTTGTTCAATACGCAAAACTTTAATTAAAAGCCACGGATTTTAAGGATAACTGCCTTGCAGTCTGCCTCGTCCATAACCTTTGGAACGGGATAGAGAGGATTGCCCTCTTTAAGTGCTCTTTCAACAAGTGTGGGGATATCCTCATCCTTAATGAAATCGAAATGCTCGGGGATATTCATATTCTTGTTCATCTCTTTAACCTTTGCAATGAAGAGCTTTGCTTTATCTTCTGTTGACATACCAGCTGTTGTGATACCAGCGATGTCGGCAAGCTTTGCAAGGCGAACATATGCTGATTCACCGAAATATTCAAGAACATAGGGGAGAATAACAGCGTTTGCAAGACCGTGAGGTGTGCCATAAAGACCGCCGAGGTTATGAGCGATTGCGTGAACATAACCAACATATGCTCTTGTGAATGCCATACCTGCATAGTAAGAAGCAACGAGCATATTCTGTCTGCCCTCAATATCCTTGCCGTTCTGATATACCTTTTCAAGGTTCTCAAAAATGAGCTTTGTTGCATCCTCAGCAAACTTCTCTGTTGCCTTTACATTTGAAAGACCGATATATGCCTCAACAGCGTGTGTAAGGGCATCCATACCAGTTGTTGATGTGATGTGAGGGGGAAGACCAACTGTAAGCTCAGGGTCAAGAACAGCATACTTTGGACGAAGCTTGGGGTCGTTGATAGCGTTCTTTTCGTGAGTTTTGGGGTTAGATACAACAGCTGCAAGAGTTGTTTCTGAGCCAGTGCCCGCAGTGGTGGGAACTGCAAAGAATGGAGGAAGCTTTTTGCGGATTTTAAGCTGACCTCTCATGTCAACAACCTGCTTGTTGGGGTTAGATACACGAGCACCAGCAGCCTTAGCGCAGTCCATAGGTGAACCGCCGCCGAAAGCAATAATGCCTTCGCAGTTGTTTTTAAGATAAAGACGGCGAGCCTCTTCAATATTATCAATTGTGGGGTTGGGCTGAACTCCGTCATAAACAGTGTATTTGATTTCCTGAGCATCAAGAGCCTCAAATAAGCCTGCAAGAAGATTAAGACCCATAAGACCTTTATCTGTTACAACAAGAACATTGTTAATGCCCTTTGACTTAACAAGTGCGGGAAGCTCTTTAACTGCGCCTGCACCTTTGAGAATATAAGGCTCGCTCCAATCAAAGAAGCACTCTGCAACCATAAATGCTTTCTGATATGCTCTGTAATAAGCAAGTTTTGCTTTACTTACCATGGTAAAAACTCCTTTCAGTTTTCATATGTATTTATTTTACAAAAAACAGACGATTTTTACAAGGGGTTTGAATAATTTTGTTAAAAATTTTATGGATTTTGTTTGATTGCACAAAAAATAACACAAGAATTTCAAAAAGAAAATCACGGATCGGTTAAATCCAACCCGTGATTTATGATACATAACTAAATTCTGTGTTCAGTTATTAGTCTTTGTAAAGTCCACGCTTAACATAAGATGTGTGAAGAACCTCATGAGCAACATGGCTGCCGGGCTCGCCGAAGAATTCATCATAAACTCTCTTAACAGCACTGTTATCATGTGAGAAACGGTTTTCTCTTGCTTCATCATTCTTATAAAGTGCGCCTGCACGAAGAGATTTAACATCAACAAAATTCTTGATAGATGCAGGAACGATAGGCTGACCGCCACCATTGATACAACCGCCGGGGCAGCACATGATTTCGATAAATGTGTAATCACACTCACCACTCTTAACCTTATCCATAACAATCTTAGCGTTCTTTGTTCCGCTTGCAACGCAAACCTTGATTTCAAGTCCGCCAACATTGTATGTTGCTTCCTTAACGCCCTCCATACCACGAACATCTGTGAAGTTAGGATCGCCAGGATCTTCGCCTGTGAGAGCCTTAACAGCTGTGCGGAGAGCAGCCTCCATAACACCGCCTGTTGCACCGAAGATAACTGCTGCGCCTGTGCCCTCGCCAAGAGGATTATCAAACTGCTCGTCGGGTAGAAGCTTGAAGTTAATGCCTGCGCCCTTAATCATTCTTGCAAGCTCACGAGTTGTGATAGAAATATCAACATCAGCATAGCCAGAAGCGTTCTGGTCATCTCTGCCAATCTCAAACTTCTTAGCTGTGCAGGGCATAACGCTTACGCTGACAATCTTAGCAGGGTCAATGTTCATTGTCTTTGCATACCATGTCTTGATGGTTGCACCGAACATCTGCTGAGGAGATTTGCATGTTGAAAGATGATCAAGCTGATCAGGATAATAATGCTCGCAATATTTAATCCATCCGGGTGAGCATGATGTAATCATGGGAAGAGTGCCACCGTTCTTAACTCTTTCGATAAGCTCGTGTGATTCTTCCATAATTGTAAGGTCAGCTGAGAAGTTGGTATCAAATACCTTATCAAAGCCAAGGCGACGAAGAGATGCAACCATCTTGCCCTCAACATCTGTGCCGATTTCGTAACCAAACTCTTCACCAAGAGCAGCACGAACAGCGGGAGCAGTCTGAACAACAACAAACTTGTCGGGGTCATTGATAGCGTCAAGAACCTTCTGAGTGTCGTCCTTCTCATAAAGTGCGCCTGTGGGGCAGTTTACAATACACTGACCGCAGCCAACGCATGAAAAATTATCAATGTTAAGCTCAAAAGCTGAGCTGATGTGAGTATCAAAACCTCTTGCGTTTGCGCCGATAACAGATACTGACTGATTGTTACATGCTGCAACGCAACGGCGGCAGAGAACGCACTTGCTGTTATCTCTTACCATGTGAACCATTGAATCGTCATATGCGTAATCGGGTGATGCGCCGTCAAAACGGTCGGGCTTATCAACACCGTATTCAAGGCAGAGAGCCTGAAGCTCGCAGTTAGTGCTTCTTACGCATGAGAGGCACTTGCGGTTATGAGTTGAAAGAATAAGCTCAAGAGTTGTTTTTCTTGCTTTTCTTACTCTTTCAGAATTTGTCTGAATTTCCATTCCCTCGTTTACAGGGAAAACGCAGGCTGCAACAAGGCTTCTTGCGCCTTTAACCTCAACCATGCACATACGGCAAGCGCCAATCTCGTTCATCTCTTTCATGTAGCAGAGAGTGGGGATTGTGATGCCAGCATATCTTGCAGCTTCAAGAATAGAAAGTCCGTTGGGCACGCTGAAGGGCATGCCGTTAATTTTAATATTTACCATTTCCATAATGACACGCTCCTTTATTATTTCTTAGATATAGCTTTAAACTTACAGTTGTTTACGCATACGCCGCACTTAATGCACTTTGAAGAGTCAATAGTGTGGGGAGCTCTAACTGAACCGCTGATAGCACCAACGGGGCAGTTTCTTGCGCAGAGTGTGCATCCCTTACACTTATCAGCGTCAATAACAAAGTTAAGAAGAGCTTTACATACGCCGGCGGGGCACTTCTTATCAACAACGTGAGCAACATACTCATCACGGAAGAAGCGAAGTGTTGCAAGAACGGGGTTGGGAGCTGTCTGACCAAGGCCGCAAAGAGAGTTGTCTTTAATATAAGAAGCAAGGCTCTCAAGCTCATCAAGGTCTTCAAGTGTTCCCTTACCATTTGTAATCTTTTCGAGAATTTCCATCATTCTCTTTGTGCCGATACGGCAGGGAGTACATTTACCGCAAGACTCATCAACTGTGAAGTCGAGGAAGAACTTTGCGATATCAACCATACAGTTGTCTTCGTCCATAACGATAAGTCCGCCTGAACCCATCATGCAGCCGATTGCTGTAAGGTTATCATAGTCAATCTCAGTGTCCATAAGAGAAGCAGGGATACATCCGCCTGAAGGACCACCAGTCTGAGCAGCCTTGAACTTTTTGCCGTTGGGGATGCCGCCGCCGATGTCTTCAATAATCTCACGGAGTGTTGTGCCCATGGGGATTTCAACAAGACCTGTGTTGTTGATCTTACCGCCGAGAGCAAATACCTTTGTGCCCTTTGAGCGCTCTGTGCCCATTGAGTTGAAGAATTCAGCACCTCTGAGGATAATCTGAGGAATGTTAGCAAATGTTTCAACGTTATTTTCTGTTGTGGGTTTAGCAAAAAGACCCTTAACAGCAGGATATGGAGGTCTGGGTCTGGGCTCACCACGGTTGCCTTCGATTGATGTCATAAGAGCTGTTTCTTCGCCGCATACGAATGCGCCAGCACCAAGTCTGATATGAAGATCAAAATCAAAGCCTGAACCGAAAATGTCTTTACCAAGAAGACCGTATTCTCTTGCCTGCTTAATAGCAATCTCAAGTCTGTGAACAGCGATAGGATACTCAGCACGAACATAGATGTAACCCTCTGTTGCGCCTGTTGCATAACCGCAGATTGTCATAGCTTCAACGATGCAGTGGGGGTCGCCCTCAAGAACTGAACGGTCCATGAATGCACCAGGGTCGCCTTCGTCAGCGTTACAAACAACATACTTCTGATTTGCTGAGTTCTTAGCTGTGAAGCTCCATTTAAGGCCTGTGGGGAATCCGCCGCCGCCACGACCACGAAGTCCTGAATCCTTAACAACATTGATAACATCCTCGGGAGTCATCTCTGTAAGAGCTTTTGCGAGAGCCTGATAACCGTCCATAGCGATATATTCCTCAATGTTTTCGGGGTCGATAACGCCGCAGTTTCTAAGAGCAACTCTCTTCTGCTTTTTATAGAAGTTTGTTTCGTTAATTGATTTAATGTCAGGTGTCTGTGTTGTCTCTTCATAAAGAAGATGCTTAACAATTCTACCTTTGAGAAGGTGTTCCTCAACGATTTCAGGGATATTCTCAACCTTTACTTCGCTGTAGAAGCTGCCTTCGGGATAAACTACCATAACAGGGCCGAGAGCGCAAAGACCGAAACAGCCTGTTTTGATAACTTTAACTTCGTCTTTAAGACCTTTTGCTTCGATTTCCTTTTCAAGAGCTTCGATAATAGCTGTGCTGTTTGATGATGTACAGCCAGTACCGCCGCAAACAAGAACATGGGAACGATACATAATCTTGTTTCCTCCTTATTATTTGTCGATTGATGCTACCGTATATTCAACAACAGGATTACCGTTAACGATATGGTCAGCAACAACACGTGCAACCTTTTCGGGAGTCATCTTTATATAGGTAACTTTTTCTTTTCCTTCTTCAAAAACCTCAACGATAGGCTCATACTGGCACATGCCGATACAACCTGTCTGGCTTACAGAAACATCTTTGAGATTTCTTTTTGCGATTTCATCAACAAAACCGCTGAGAACAGGTCTTGCGCCTGCTGCGATACCGCAAGTTGCCATGCCAACAACAATGCGTGTGCCTGCGCCTTCCTCTTCTCTGATATTCATTGCCTTTTCTGCTTTAGCTTTAATAGCAAGTAATTCTTCAAGAGTTTTCATTTATACTGCACCTCCACGGATAATTTGTGTTTGTTCTTTTAAATAGTCCTTTATCCACATCACTACCTCTGGCAAATTTAGTGGAACATCGCCTAAAATTTCTTTAAGCTGTAATGTAGATAAGGTGAACTGACTTTCATCTACTTTTAATGTGTAGGCAAAGTCAATGTGTGTGTTCATCGTAACAAGTGTAACGATAGTTGAGTCAATATCGCCCAGCGGAGTAAAATCCACATTGTCTGTTTTAAAAAGTGCCTTAACACAGGTGCCTTTTCCCACAGCAGATTCTATTCCGAAGCTGCCTCCCGTCATTTCTGCCGCCATTTTAAAAAGTGGAATACCCATCCCAACTTTTCTTGTGGTTCTTGTTGTGAAAAACGGATCCTGAACACTCATAAGAGTTTCTTCATTCATTCCACAGCCGTCATCCTTAATTTCAATCAGCATTGTGTTTTCACAGGTGTCTTCGCTGATGTTTATTTCAATCAGCTTTGCCCCTGCTGAGATTGAATTCTGGGCAACATCAAGAATATTGAGGGAAAGCTCACGCATAAATTATGCCTGATATTTAGCAAGAACACCGCTGATCTGGTCAGCTGTAAGCTTGCCGTAAACTTCATCGTTAATTGACAGAACAGGTGCAAGACCGCAAGCGCCAATGCAGCGGCAAGCTTCAAGTGAGAATCTGCCGTCTTCTGTGCATTCGCCTGACTCGATACCGAGAATCTCAGTTACCTTATCAATAAGACCCTGTGCGCCCTTAACATAGCAAGCTGTGCCAAGGCAAACAGAGATGTTGTATTCACCCTTGGGTGAAAGTGCGAACTGAGCGTAGAAAGTTGATACACCATATACCTTTTCAAGTGGAATATCCATGCCGTCTGCAATCATCTTCTGAACCTCGATTGGAAGATAACCGTAGATTGCCTGAGCCTGCTGCATAACATGCATAAGGAGGCTCTTGTCATCTTTGCATTCTTCGATAACGGCTTTAAGCTGAGCTTCCTGCTCGGGAGTGCCCTTGAAAGGTATTTTGCTGATTTTCTTGAGCATTAAGTTTTTTCCTCCTTTAACTAATTGTTAAAAAACAAAACAATTTGATACCATAGAATATTATCATAAACGGCTGAAAAAATCAATAAATTATTGTATTTTCAGCGTGCTTTTTCGTTTTTTTCTGCTAATATAATAAAGTTTTTGCCAATATGTTGATTAAATATGGATTATTTTGAACTTTTTGTGTTTTTTTCTTATTTTTTAAGATAATCAATTACCAATTTTATGGACTTTTCGTCAATATCCACATGCTTGGGGTTCATGTTGATATTTTCAAGATAGTGAGCATCGCTGTTATAAAGAATCCTCATATTTCTTAAATCGGGATATTTCTCTTCATATTCTGAAAGGTTTGCGTCAGGTGTCAGCTCTGCACAGTGAAAGCCCATTTCGGCTGTGATTTCACCAAGGTTTGATATAACGCTGTATGACGCTCTGTTGATATGTGCAGGGAAAGCAACTCCGCCGTATTTCTCCATGAGCTTCGGCACCTGATAAATGCCGATTGACGATGCAGTTGTGAGAAGAATTTCTTCTTTGCCGATGATGCCGTCTTTTTCGTCCATTATCAGCTGTTCGCCAAAAATTTTTTCTCTGTTTTTAATGGGCGGCATAGTTGACCTGACATATTCTGAAAAGCGAAGTGCGTTATCAAGGCTTTCAAAAAGGCACACAACATGAATTTCTTCGCTGGTGCAAAGCTCCATGCCAGGGATAACAAGCAAGCCTGCTTCTTCGCCTGCTTTTATGGCGGCAGGGCAGTTAAGGCAGGTGTTGTGGTCAGTAAGCGCAACAATATCAAGCCCCATAATTTTTGACATATTCACAAAATTATAGGGTGTCATGTCGTTATCTCCGCAAGGCGAAAGACAGGAATGATTGTGAAAATCGTATCTGAAAAACATAATTATGAATTTATTTCTCCGTTAATTAAAACGGCTGTTTCGTATGTGTTTTTTTCTGTCTGCAAAACGGTGATACCGTTCTGCTGCGCGCGCATAAGAGCGTTGTCGTCAAAGGCGGCATTTTCCGTGAGAATTATGCACGCCGTGTCCGCAAGAGCGGCAACACCGACGGCGTTCACATTACCCATAACCGTCAGCCACGCGTCGCCTGCCTGCGCCCTTGACATTACCCAGCTTAAAAGGTCGCCGCAGTAACAGCCGCTGACCTCTCTTTCAAAGCCGTCCCCCTCGCAGAGGATTTTCATGCTTCCTTTTTCGCATATATCCTTAACTTTTATCATTTTTATTCTCCTTACGTGCTCTGAACGGTGCGGGAAGAATCTGCCTGAGCATTTCCGCGTGCGGGTCATGGGATTTTTCGTATTCGTTCCTTGTATAGAACATACAGTCATGTATGTCCGCGAAGCCTCTTACAATGTCCTCCGCAAGAGCCTTGCACGACGGTGCGCCGCAGGTCCCGCAGTCAAGCTTAGGCAGTTTCTTTTCAAGCTCATTGATTTCACCCATAATACGCATAGCGTCTTTGAAATTATCCGCCAGGCGCATAATATTCGTGGGTTCAGGCCGTATCTGCCAGAAAAGAATTTCGGAATCCTCTTCCTCCTGCTCTTTTGTATAACGTTCGCCCGAAACAGGAAGATACTTTCTCAGCGTATGCAGACGGCGCTT
>JAZLLI010000021.1:0-78610 GCA_045598085.1 Acutalibacteraceae bacterium | reverse complement strand
TTTTCACTTTCCATACCTGCTGCTCCATTGGCAAAAGATGAAATGGATTCTGCGGCATTTGACAAGATGATGAAGCAAGGATTATCAGAAGCAAATGCAAAATCAGGAAAACCTGTAGCAGAAGTATTTGCTGATTTGAATAGATAATTTGTGTGTTGGAAAATATTGTAAATATGGTAAACATAAAATGTGTTAGATGAGATGCTGTAAGCAAACAGCAGACGACAAGTAGTACATTTTTAGCAAACTTTCTCTATTTGAGCGGTCGTCATTTCGTCGTCGTTTTGGACACAAAAAGCACAGAATTCTATGCTTTTCATAGTCCCTTATTCCGTACTCAGATGTGCTCCAAAACCGCGTGCCGAGGGGTGCGGGTCTTCGGTGGAGACCTTTGAATGTGAAGCATTCAAAAGCACCGACCGAGTCGGCAGACGAGACCAAGTCCTTCTGCCCCTGCCAAAAAAAGCCAGGAATCGTTAAGGTTCTTGGCTTTTTTCTTTTTGCTTCCTAACACTCAAGGCGTTAGGAAAACCAAATTTTGTTGTAGTGCAACACTTCCTGTCGGCGACAAATGGGCGACACGCCGTCGCCATCCAATTAGTAAAACCAAACCCATAACAGAATCGCTTCTGCTATGGGCATTTTGTTGCATATTTTTTTAGAATGACACACCTGTGTCAGGGTAGAATGATATAATAAAAGAGCATGGTAGGGGAATTACTCCTTAAAAAATCCCGCTGTCATAGTTTCGATTGAAACATTAAGGCACTTGCAAAGGCACGCCAGCTCATAATCTGTAACTTGACGCTGATTGTTCTCAATTCTGCTTATCATCTGCTGATCCATATTAACATTCATCAGCTGCATTTTTGCCGCAAGTTCAGATTGAGAAATGCCCTGCTTTGTGCGGATTTCTTTAAGGCGTTTATAAATAATATTTTTGTTATCATAATAAATAATCTGTTTCATATATACTACTCCAGTATGCTGTATAATATATTGACAATAACATTTTTTTGTTGTATAATTACGCTACATTAGCGTAATTTTTTTATTTATTTATCTGTCGAAGTTATTCACCATCAGCATCCCATTTTTTGTCAGCTCTTTCTGGATTCTTCCCCTTTTGATTACACTTTTATTTTTACCAAAACGCATTGTTTTAACGGAGGACTCTGGAAGTTCTCCGTTTTTTGCTAATTGCACAAAAAATCATACTAAATTTCGGATGTTCAAAAGCAAGATTTTTGTTTAAAAGGTAAAATTAAAATGGTATTATATTTATATGTAGTTGGAGCATAAAAGACAAAAATGTTTTTAGTATGACACCCGTGTGTCGGTATGAAATGTTATAATATACTAAACAACGCAAAAGAAGGTGATTTTTTGGACAGCAAAATTGAGCGGACACTGGCGATTTTCTTCCGTGGGCTTCGTGGCGAGAGCCTTTCAGTGAAAAAGCTGTCTGAAGAATTTGAGGTATCAACAAGAAGCGTTGCCCGTTCGATTACCGATTTAAAGGCTTTCCTTGCAGACCATCGTGAGCTTGTTGGCAACACGGAGCTTCGATATTCAAGTCAGGATAAATGCTACCATATTTATGTTGATGAGTTTCTTTCCAGCAAGGAGCTGATAGCAATTCTTGAGGTGCTTATCGGCACAAGGGCATTCTCAAAAATCGAGCTTCTGACTATTGTGGATAAGCTGAAAAAATTCACAACCGTTGAAGATAGAAAAATTATCACCGAGCTTGTCAAAAAGGAGCTTTACCATTATTCAGAGGTCAAGCACGATTGCGACAGCGTGCAGGAATTTTTGTGGAAGCTGGTTAATAATATCCACGAAAAGCGAGAAATCAGCGTGGATTATTACAGAAAAAACCGTGATTATGTAACCTGCCGAATCCGCCCCGTGTCTGTGATGTTTGCGGATTACTATTTTTATCTGATAGCGTTCCCCGTTGACGGCGATAACTCAAAGCCAAAATATTTCAGGGTTGACAGAATCAAGCACATCACCGTGCACCGCAAAAAATTCACAACAGACGAAGCACCAGAATATGACGAGGGACTTTTGCAGCAGCAATCACTCCTTATGTGGCCTGGCAAATTGCGCACAATCCGCTTTGAATTCAGCGGTCCATCAGTGCAGGCGGTGCTTGATAAATTGCCCACATCAAAAATTATCAGTTGCCACGATGGCAAATACCTGCTTGAAGCCGAGGTCTATGGGGACGGCATAAAAATGTGGCTTTTAAGTCAGGGCGCATGGGTCAAAGTCATCTCACCAGATGAATTTGTGGACGAAATGAAAACCGAAATCCACAAAATGGCAGAGATGTATTAGCAATGTTGATACAGTTTAGTCGATATTATGTTGACAAACTTGTTGAAATAATTAAAGAAAAGAGGAGCTTTATATGTTTCATTTGTTAGTAAGTATATTGATTTATATTGTGTGTTTAATTATGATGACGAGCACCAGTAATATAAATCCAAAAAGGGAAATGATAGTAGAAGGTGTTGCAGACCTTTGGGCTATAGTCAGTTTATACCGTATTTTAGAACTTAATATGTTCAATTCAAAGGTATTAGTAATTGTACTATTCGTTATTCATTCAATAGCACTGCTGTTTTTTTCATTTCTTGCACTGTGTGCACTGTGTAAGTTATCAAAGGAAAAGAAAAAAACTGATGATCAAGGCGATACAAAAGGCTTGAAGTCGGAAAAAGCCAATGAAGGCTTTTATTCGAGATATTCTCCAAGCAAAGAAATGGTTAATGGAAATAACACATCAGATAGATTTTTGTTAGCTATTAATGTTGCCAAATATCCAAAATTAGAATATGAAATCGGAGAGCTGTTTGACGAAGATGGTTTGCAGCTCACAGCTATTTATAACGACGGAACACGTGAACTGATAGATTCATATGATTCTGATTTTTCAATCAGCGGTTTTGATTCTGATATGGTTGGAACACAGAATGTAATTGTGTCATACCAAGGATATACAACGGCAATTCCTGTTGTTATAAAGGAGCAGGGGAAAATAAGAGTTGATGATGTTGTTACACCTGTCGGGCATATAAGCGTTAAACAAAATGCGGAGGAAAACTATGATGTTACGGTTCATAGCGAATTGACAGGTAAAAACCACAAATTTGCTTTTAAAAACGGTAAAGTTTCATTTATATATTGATTTGTGAGGTGATATTATGGGTAAAAAAACTTTAATGGAAACAAAAGAACAACTTGAGCAAGAGCTTGAAGATATAAAAAATACATACCAAGAAGAATATGATCAAATGATTGTAGAAATAAATAAAAGCTATGCTTCATATAACAATGACATAAGTGTTTTAAATAGTCGCAGAAGCGGTTTGTACGGAACAATAAAAAAATTGTCAGACTTCCTAATCAAGTTTGGAAATATAACAAAAATAACTCCTTTTGACGGAAAAAATGAAGATATAATTTCACCTATATCAGGCTACGATGATCTTAAGGTTGAAGAATCAGAAATATCAATACATGGAAAAGAAGATTTAAAAAAGAACAGTGCTGCTGGAAAGACTGCGGATGCCGTATTAACGCTGCTTGTGCCGGAAATTGGATTGCCGGTGGCAGCAATTAAAACAATCAAAAGAAATAGAGACAATAAAAAAATGATTGAGGACGACATTAGAACGATTGAAGGAAATATTTGGGAATACGCAAAGGTAATAGACCATTTACTGCATCATAAGGATATAGGACTCAAGAAAATCAAAGAGGCTCGTAATATTATTCGCATTTATCAGGGATGTATTGATGAAACAAAGGAATTGATAGAGACAAAGATTTTTCCAGAATTTGATGCAGTTTGTTGTTTCCTTATGGCAGAGAGTGCTGTAGAAACAATTATTTGTCAGGATGAGGATGAGATTAAAACAGAACTTTACAATAAAAAGCTTGATATTAAATCATTAAAAACATCATCAAATCCGCAACATAAAAAATTCTACAACTTTTTTGAAAACACTGTGGCATACTATGATCTTATTTGCGGATTCTATACGAAAACGGTTATTTCTGATATGATGAAAGATATGGAAATAACTTTAGATGAGAGAAGAGCTTTTAATAAACAAAAACAAAGCATTAAAGCTTCAGCAAAAAAATTAGAGGATAGTATAGTATTAACTTCAGGAAGGTGATATGATGGAAGACAAGTATATCAATTTAAAAAAAGTTATTGATACAAGAAATGCAATGATAAATTATGAAAATCAGATTTATCTTGAAATGGTTTCTAATGTAAATCAAAAATCTGCTGAAATCATGAAAGATGATATGGGTACGAGCTTTGTTTCAAACTGCGCCAGAGATTTTGCAGGTGAGGTTGTTCGTAGCTGTTTTAATACTTCAGATTTTCATATTTCTGTGGACCAAATGGCAAGAAGAATAATTCATTTTAAATATGAAGATGAATATGACCCTCTTGGCGATAATTCAGAGATGAGAAAAAGTGTGTATAATTATAATGATTATGATACATCACATTTCTTTAATACGCTTGGAGAAAGCCTGAATACTGATGTTTTTGACAGATTGGGAAAATCGTCAACACTTCGTAACATAGAAAATACTGATGCAAACAATAGACAGAAGTTGTTTGAAAAAGAAAATGGTCGTTACAAAGATCAGACTTTGATAGAAAACGGAAAAAGAGATTATGCCGAATCAAAAACTGACGCTGAAGGTAATATTAAAGATGAATATACTGGAAATGACGGCGAGTATGTTACGGATAAAAATGGAAATCGAAAGCGTCGTGAACAGGTTGACCATGTGCAGGCAGCAAATACTTTAACATATAATTCCAGATACTTGAAAGAAGAAGGAGTTAATGAACTTAAAGCACTTATGAATTCAGCTGATAATTTTGCTATGATGGATAGTGCGGCTAATCAATCTAAGGGTGATGTTAGAGTTTATGTAGATAGCAAAACAGGAAAAGTACTTAAAACCAATGATGTTAAGTCAATAAAAGGCGATTTGAAAGCAGAAATTAAAGATAAAAATCCAAATCTTTCAAATAAAGAAATTGCCGATCTGGCTGATGAAGAATTCAAAAAGAAATATGATGCTACAGCAAAGGCTAGTGCAAGTCAGATTGCAGAAGCAACATGTGAACGCTGGGAAAATGCAAACAATAAGGAAGAATTAGCTGAAAAGGGATATCTTGTTAAGAACGAAGACGGAACTTTTTCTGTTCCCGAGTCAGTTAAGAAAAAGTTAAAAGATAATATTCGACATTCTCAGAATGCCGAAAGTATGGTGTTACTGAAAAATGCTGATTATAAACAGATTGGAAAAGATTCTTTTACCAATATGTTTACAAAGACATCTGCGGATGGTAAGTCTTCACATTTTTCTGTTAATTCTCCATTCGGAAAAATTGTAGCGGGTCAGCTTATTTATTATACTGTTCCACCGTTCCTTTATGAGGTGAGACAGCTTTTAAAGAACAAGAAGAATGATATTGATAGTCTGCTGGATAAGCTTAAAGAATCTGCTAAAAGAATAGGAAGATATGTTTACAGTAAACTGAAAAATATATTCAGAGGAATAGCTGAAAATTCATTGAAAACACTTGTGAAAACATTTATTGACACAATTATTAATATGGTTAAAGCAACTGTTAAAAAACTCCTTTCTATTGCCAAACAACTTCTGATGTCAACAATTGATGCTGTAAAGGTTATTACTACTCCGAATACAAGCAAGCTGGAAAAGGCGGATGCGGTTACAAATCTTTTCGCAATGACAATTACAAATGTTGTTATTGAATTGTTGTTTGAGATGATAGAAAACACAGCTCATATTCCAGAGTTTTTGTTAAAACCATTTCAGATGATAACCTCTATTTTATGCACAAATTTGGTTTCGCTTATCCTTCAAAAAGCTGATTTATTTAATGTTCGTTTTGGATTTAAGATAAATAAAATTGAAGAGATGCTTAAAGAAGAAATGGCTATATATAATTCAAAGTATAATGAAGCTGCAAGTTATACAGATTATCAGATTGATACAATGCTGAGAGAAGCTGAAGAACAGTGCAAGAATACATATTCACGACTTCATAAAATGAGTATTTATGATGAAGGCGTAAAAGATCACCTCAATGTAATAAACAATATGTTCAATATGAATTTGGATTTTGATAAAAGCTTCAGAAAGTTTTTAGGAATTGAAGATATTGAAATAGCATAAATGAAATGTGATTAAATATATCTTGTTTATCAGCACATGTTTAGTGCCGATAAGTTTTCTAAAAATCATGTGTTGATGCCAAAATGCCAGGAATCGTTAAGGTTCCTGGCTTTTTTCTTGGTGCATTTATGCGTGGAAATACCCCCCAGTTCTACTGGGGGAAAGTAAACGAGCGGTGCGACAATAAATACGGCGAGCTAAAAGCAAGCCGAAGCCATAGACAAAGAAGAAACCTCCAGTTACAATGTAAGCAATAGCAATGCATTACAAAGTAATGGAGGTAAAATTATGAATATAATTAAAAATACAAGTAACGAAATAAAGAAATCCGCACATTCAACATACAGATGCCAGTATCATATAGTATTTGCACCAAAATACAGGAGAAAAAAGATATAAGAGAAATATTGAGAAAGCTGAGCGTACAAAAAGGGGTGGAAATAATAGAAGCAGAAGCATGTTCCGACCACATTTAAGTGTAGCACAGTTTATGGGATATCTCAAGGAAAAGAGTACGCTGATGATATTTGATATGGTAAGCGAAGCTTTTGGTGCAGAGGATACTATGTAGATACAGTAGGGCGAAATAAAAGGGTAATAGCAGAATACATAAAGAACCAGCTGGAAGAAGACTACATAGCAGATCAGGTAAGCATCAAAGAATACATTGACCCGTTTACGGGTGCCAAGAGTAAATAAGCAAAAATAAACAGCCGCACGTGAGCGGCTGCTGGAAATGTAATGCATTGCTATGTTTCAGAAGCCCCTTTCAGGGGCAAAGCTAGTAATAACCCCTTATAGGGGGCATGCAAACCGCCGGTTGAACTGGCGGTTTTATACCTTGGGTGTTAGAAAAACAGGCTGAATTTATTCTGCTTTTTTGCATAAACAGATGCTTCATAACTGTGCACTATTGAGCTTTGTAAAATGTCATTGACAAACCAACACAACAGTAATATAATACACTGGAGGCGGTTTAATTATTGAACTTTAGCTATAGTATAATGGAATAAAAATGTTTTTGTGTTTAAATGGAGAATGTAATATGAATAATACTGAAAAAGAACTCAAGCGATTGAGGAAGAAAATGTTTTTAACAGCATATCCACAAAAAACAGCACATTTAGCTTCGGCATTCTCAATAGCAGAAATAATGTACACATTATATATGCTTAAAGTTATAAATTATCATTTTGATGATCCTCTTTGGAAAGATAGGGATCGTGTTATTTTAAGCAAAGGTCATGCATCACTTGCGCAATATGTTATGCTGAACGAAATCAATGTTTTAAGCGATGCAAAACTGTCTACTTTCTGCCAACCAGGAAAAAGTATTGGAGGAGAAGTTAATCCAAACGATTGCCCTGGTGTTGAAGTTGCTACAGGTTCGCTCGGGCATGGATTAGGTGTTGGCGTTGGCATGGCAATGGCTCTTAAATTAAATCATTCCCCCGCAAAGGTTTATGTTATAGTTGGAAATGGCGAACTTGAAGAGGGCGTAATCTGGGAATCAGTTATGTCTGCAAAAAAATTTGGACTCGACAATTTAGTGGTGATTCTTGACGATAACAAGATTCAAAAAATGGGATATACAAGCGAAATAATGCGAATCGAAAGTTGGGAAGAACGCTGGAAATCTTTTGGATGGGAAGTTGACACTGTAGTTGACGGTCATAATGTTGAAGAGCTTAAAAAAATCTTGTCGAAACAAAATGCTGTCGGTTTTCCTCGTGTTGTGATTGCAAATACGGTAAAAGGAAAAGGTGTTTCTATAGTTGAAAATCAGCCTAACTGGCATTTTAAAATGCCGTATCGTAGAGAATTAAAGGTGTTTATGAAAGAGTTAGATATTACTGAGGAGGAGCTTGAAAATGCAAAAATCATACTTAATGACACTGTTTGATATTGCGGAATCTGACAAAGATGTACTGCTCCTTTTGGCAGACAGTGGCTCAGGCTACGATGAATTATTCAAACAAGAGCTTCCCGAGCAAATATTTGACTTTGGAATAGCGGAAGAAAATATGGTGCTGGCAGCTTCTGGTATGGCAAGCTGCGGAAAAATTCCTTTTGTATATACAGCTGGTGCTTTTCTCGCATATCGCTCTATGGAATTTATAAGGGACGATGTTTGTATTCAAAACCGCAATGTAAAAATAGTGGGCATGGGAACAGGTCTTGCATGGAGCACATTGGGCCCTACTCATCACACTACAGAGGATCTTGGTATATTGCGTTCAATCCCGAATCTCACTGTACTTACTCCGTCATGCCCGAGCATGGCTGCAAAATGTATTCGATTATCGTATGAACATATTGGTCCTGTATATATAAGAATAGGTATGGGTGGAGAACAAGAACTATATGATGAAGATTATGATATTGTAATCGGCGGCAGTAAAACTTTGGTTGAAGGTAATGATATTCTTATTTTATCTTACGGAACAATTTTATCTGAGGTAATAAAAACCGCAGAAGAGTTACAAAAATATGGAATCAGTGCTAAAGTAATTGATATGTACTCAATATCACCTGTTGACAAATCGGTTGTTATTACTGAAACAAGCAAATTTGAAAATGTTGTTACGGTTGAGGAACACAGCATTATCGGAGGACTTGGAAGTGCTGTTTCTGAAATTTTAGCAGAAAACTCAATTTCGACTAAATTCAAAAGAATTGGATTAAACCATCAGTTTGCTGCTGGATATGGAACACATAAGGAGGTTCTTGAGCAGAATATGTTAGATTCCCATTCAATAACTGAGCAAATAATTGAATTTTTAAGAGGAAACTAAAATGACTGAATATTCATTTTTAAAATTAAAAAAAGAACATAAAAAAGCTCTTGCCGCTCAACCAGATTTTAAAATGTTTCTTATGGGGGATTGTGCAACGCAGCATCTTGCAACTTCAATCAGCGGGTATTTTGCTACCAATAATGTGATTGTTGATTTAACAGATGCTGACTATGATTTGATTGATGCACAAATATTAGACGATAATTCAGAACTGTATTCAAAAGCCCCTGATTTTGTCGTTATTTTTATGTGTACAGAAAAGCTTGAAGATGCATTTTTAAGATGTTCAGACAAACAGTCATTTGCCGAAAATATGTATGAAAAAATAATCGGCTATTGGAATAGAATAAATTCAAACATAAAAACAAATATAATTCAATTTTTATTCACAGAAAACGATAACAAAGTTTTTGGCAACTATGCTTTAAAAACATCCGAATCTTTCCTTTTTCAAGTGAAAAAATTAAACTATTTGCTGTCGCTTGGTTGTCAGAAAACAAAAAATGCGTTTCTACTTGATTTAAACAGTATTCAGGCTTCATTCGGTCAAAATCATTTTAAAGATGATAAATTGTATTATGCGGCAAAAATGCCGATTACAACCGAAGCATTGCCCGAGGTTGCAAAGAATGTGTTTGACATTGTATCAGCAGTAAAAGGAAAATTTAAAAAATGTATTATCTGCGATCTTGACAATACCCTTTGGGGCGGAGTTATTGGTGATGACGGATTAAATGGTATTCAAATCGGTGAATTAGGTGTTGGACACGCTTTTGAGGATTTACAGAAATGGTTAAAATCTTTGAAAGAACGTGGAATAATATTGTGCGTATGCAGTAAGAACAATGAAAACATTGCAAAAGAACCGTTTGAGAAGCATCCTGAAATGATTTTAAAACTTGATGATTTTTCGATTTTTGTTGCAAACTGGGAAGATAAGGCATCAAATATTCAGTATATACAACAGACCTTGAATATTGGAATGGATAGTATCGTATTTTTAGATGACAATCCCTTTGAGCGAAATTTAGTTAGAAATATTATACCACAGGTTACTGTTCCAGAGTTGCCTGAGGATCCATCACTTTATCTTGGTTATCTGAAATCGTTAAATTTATTTGAAACAGCATCATTTTCAGAATCTGATAAGTCAAGAACTGAGCAATATCAATCTGAAATGAAGAGAATCAATTCAGAGAAGAATTTTGGCTCATATGACGATTACCTTATAAGCCTTGAAATGGTTGCTGAAGTTCATCCTTTTGACGAGTTTCAGACCCCAAGAATTGCGCAGCTTACCCAGCGTTCAAATCAGTTTAACTTAAGAACTGTAAGATGCACAGAAAAGGATATTGCAGATTATGCAGCAAATCCACAATACATTACAAGGTATTTTATGCTTCGTGATAAATTTGGCGACCATGGTCTTATAAGTGTGCTTCTTATGAAAAAAGAAAATGAGCACACATTGTTTATAGAGAACTGGCTGATGAGTTGCCGAGTGTTAAAACGAGGCATGGAAGAGTATATAATAAACACCATAGTATCTATTGCTAAAGAGCATGGCATTGATTTAATAATCGGGGAATATATTCCCACACCAAAAAATGCTATGGTAGCAGATATTTATGCAAAGCACGGATTTAAACGAATTGACAACAACAGGTTTATGCTTAGCGTGGATGATTATTCACCTGAGAAAACATATATTAAATAATAGACGGAGGAAAGGGCTATGACTAGAAATGAAATTTTAGAGAAGGTAACAGGGATTTTCAGAGATGTTTTTGACGATGACAGTATCGTTATAACAGATGAAACAGTTGCTGCTGATATTGAAGATTGGGATTCACTGACACACATTACTTTGATTTCAGAAATCGAAGATGGATTCAATTGTAAGTTCAGCATGAAAGATGTTCTTGGTATGAAAAATGTTGGCGAAATGCTTGACATTTTAGAAAAAGTATAATGAATACATATCTGTTTTCAGATTTATGCATAGGGCATGAAGAGGCTTTTTCTGTAAAGATCGACGAAAAAATGCTGGACCAGTTTAAAGCAATTACCGGTGATATTAACCCCTTGCATAATGATAATGATTTTGCAATAAAAACAGGCTACTCTGGCAGAGTGGTTTATGGCTTGTTGACAGCATCTTTTATGTCAACCTTGGCTGGTGTTTATCTGCCAGGTAAATATAGCTTGATTCATACAGTTGAAACAGAGTTTGTTAAGCCTGTATATATTGGGGATACCTTGTCGGTCAAAGGTGTTGTTACGCAAAAAGATGAAAACTTTCAAGTGATATGGCTCAAGGTGGTTATCACAAATCAAAACGGAAAAAAAGTATGCAGAGGAAAAATGCGTATCGGCTTTTTAAACAATAAATAATTTATTTATAGGAAGGTTAAATATGACAGTTGTATCATTATCTTTTTATATATTATTGGCGATATCATTATTTGCATATTATTTGTTTCCAAAAAAGTATCAATGGTGTGTTTTGCTTGTATCAAGTGTTTTATTCTTTTGCTTTGCAGGTACTCCATGGACAATTCTTTACCCCGTAATATCAACAGTTGTAACATGGTATGGCGGACTGAAAATTCAAAAATATAAAAGCGAAAAGGTCAAATCATCAAAGATTTGGCTTTGGGTAACTTTAACCGTAAACTTGGGTATATTAGCCGCTTTAAAATATGCGAATTTCTTCTTAAGCAATGCAGGAGTTATCCATAATTTATTTGCAAATACTCAGGTTTCATGGTCAACTCATTGGATTGCCGCACTGGGAATCAGCTTCTATACATTACAGATAATAGGCTATATTCTGGATTGCTATTGGGATGTTACTACAGCACAGACCAATGTTTTTAAGCTTGCATTATATACAATGTTTTTCCCGCAGATGGTATCTGGCCCCATAAGCAGATATAATCAATTAAGCAAAGAATTATACGCCGAACATAAATTTGATATTGAGAATATTCGATCAGGCGTTATCAGAATTATTCTTGGAACATTCAAAAAATTAGTGCTTGCCGAAAATATTGCCATTATTCTGCCTAAAATTTTCGATGTGAAATATGGCAAAACAGGTCCGATAGCTTTTATCGGAATGATTTTATATGTGATTCAGATATATGCAGATTTTGCAGGCTGTATGGATATTGTAATAGGTGCGGCTCATTGCTTTGGCGTTAAAATGGTTGAAAATTTCAATTTCCCGTTCTCATCCAGATCAATTCAGGAATTTTGGCAAAGATGGCACATAACTCTTGGATTGTGGCTGCGTGATTATATTATGTATCCGTTGCTGCGCTCCAAAGCATGGCTGAAATTAACTAAATCCTGCAAGAAAAAATTTGGAAAAAAGATTGCCAAAAAAGTTCCGACACATCTTGCAATGCTTGTTTTATGGTTTTGCATGGGATTGTGGCACGGAGGTTGGTGGAATTTTATCTTGGAGGGCATATGGTTTTGGGCAGTGATTGTTATCGGCGATTGGTGCAGCCCGCTGTTTAAAAAGATTACATCTAAGTTTAATAACGAAAATAAACTTTGGATATGTTTTCAGCGGTTACGCACGATTTTGATATATTCTATTGGTGCAATAATGTTTAAATCCGCTTCTGTTGCTGAAAGCATAAAAATGCTCCGAAATATTTTCTCTCCGTTCTGGATTTTAGATTTATCACCAATTTACAGTATATATGATAGTTTGATGATAAGTGATGGCATAATAAAAATAATCATTGACGCTCTGGTTATGGTTTTTGCTTTTTCTGTTTTTTGCCTTGAAAATGCTTTTGAAAAAAAGGGAAAAGGCTTGGATAAGGCTTTAAAAGGAAAACCGATTTTATTTCAAATTATGTGCTTGTGTGTAGTAGTTTATTTAATTTTACTATTCGGAGTATATGGACCGGGATATAATGCTGCTGACTTTATTTATGGAGGCTTTTAAGAATGTCAACTAAAAGGGTTATTACATCAATATTATCAATAGTGATTATTGTACTTATGTTGTGTTCTTTTGTTCCTTTATCTTATCTTGCTCGCCCTATGGACGTTAACAGAGATAATATTAACGGCTTTTATGGCGAAGAACCTGATTCTTTAGATATGGTATATATAGGCGGAAGTGCCTGCTATACATATTGGGTGCCGCTGCGTGCATGGAATCAATATGGATTTACTTCATATAATTTTGCACACAACACTATTACACCGCAGGCAATCAAATACTTTATGAAAGAGATAAAAAAGACTCAGCAGCCTAAATTGTGGGTTGTTGACCTGCGTCCTTTTCAATATGGTGAAGAGCCTCTTCCTGAACATCCTGAAAAAGAAACAATGTATTCTGAAGTTCCAATAAGAAACAGTGTAGATCATCTGAAATACTCAAAAAATAGAATTGATATGATAAATTCAAGTATAGATAACAAATCTGAAAGAATTCCATATTATTTTGATTTTATTAAATATCACTCCAATTGGGCAAATTTTGGTTATATGATTTATAACTGTGTGCAGACAAAGTCTTTAGAACCTATTGACAGCTTTACATACAAAACAAAAAATCCCTTAAAAGGGTTTGACTTTGTTGAAGATACAGCTACAGTTGATTTTACTGATTATTCAGCAATAAAAGACGAGCTTGTGATTCCTGAAAAGGTTAATGATTTGTTTCTTGATTTGATTGATTATTGCAAACAGGAAAAAATGACCGTTTTGTTTATCGTCCATTCTTATTGCCAGCAAAAAGAGCATAAAATGGAATATAATTATATGAAGCGGATTATTGAAGAAAACGGATTTGATTTTCTTAACACTAATGACTATTATAAGGACATCAATTTGGATTACTCGTTTGAGTTGTACAACGATAGTCATGTTAATATATTTGGTGCTGAGAAATACACAGACTTTGTTTCAAAGTATATACAGGATAATTACAATCTTCCTGACAAGAGAAACCAGCCCGAATATGAAGATTGGTCAAAATTATATGCTGATTTTGAAGTGGAAGTAAACGAAACCAAAACTTATATAAAAAGTATAAAACAATAAAAAGGCAATAATTGATGAACAACTTAATTTTAAATAACAATATTGAAATTCCTGATGTTGCGTTTGGAACATGGAATTTGACATCTGATATTAAAGAGATTGTAAATGATGCAATAAATATCGGTTATCGAAGTATCGATACAGCATACAGCTACGGAAATGATTTTCAAGTTGGCAAAGCTATAAAAAGTTGCGGATTATCCCGAAAAGAGCTGTTTATAACAAACAAGGTTTGGAACACCTTCAGAGGTAAAGAAGCAACTGTAAATGCCTGCAAAAAATCCTTGAAGCTGATGAAATTGGATTATTTTGATTTATATCTTATTCATTGGCCTGAACCAGTTACCAATCCAGATTGGAAGCAAATAAATCTTTCTACATGGCAGGGAATGGAAGAGCTATATGAAAGTGGAATTGTTCGTGCAATAGGAGTAAGCAATTTTTGTCCACACCATATTGAGGCATTGATTGATAGCGGAATATCTGTAAAACCGATGGTAAACCAGATTGAATTCCACCCTGGAATGTTTCCGAAAGAAACATATGATTATTGTGAGCGGAATAAAATAGTGGTTCAAGGATGGAGCCCAACTGGCAGTGGAGCTGTTTTGACACATCCGACAATTTTACAGTTATCACAAAAATATTCGTGTTCACCAGCACAGATATGCCTGAAATGGTTGCAATCAAAAAATGTAATCCCAGTTTCTCGCTCCAAAAGCAAAATACATATGGAAGAAAACTTTTTCTTACCTGATTTTAATTTTATTGATCAGGACATAAAGCTTTTAGATGAAATGACTAATGTTGGCTGCTCTCCCTATGTACCCGATGTTAATCATCCGTTTTAGTTTGGACTTATTTAAAAAATGTGTCAATGCTCTTTTAACTCAAAATCATAACTTTTTTCGGAGGACTTTCAAGGTTCTCCGTTTTTCTTTTTCGGCAAAAAGTCTTGACAAGAAACATTTAATTTTGTAAAATCCAATTAAAAAGATGCGTAAGAAGGGATAAAATGAATAAGATTATTGTTGATAAAGAAAAATGTATTGGCTGCGGAGCTTGCGCAAAGGATTGCCCTGCCTTTTCAATTTCTGTTAAAAACGGAAAAGCTGAAAAAACAGGCGAGGGCTGTATTGAATGTGGGCATTGTTATTCAATCTGCCCTGTAAATGCCGTTCAGATGGCAGGCTACGAATGTGCTGATGAAAAAATTACACCGATGACTGATATTGACCCCGAGCTTTTGCTGAATGCTATGAAAAGCAGAAGAACAGTAAGACAGTTTAAAAATCAGAAAATCGAGCAGGATAAAATAGACAAAATTCTTGAGGCAGGAAGATATTGCCCCACAGGTGGCAATTCACAGCACGTTGCCTATACAATTCTTGACACAAAACAGGATGAAATCGAAAATCTGTGCGTTAAAACCTTTAGAAAAGGTATTAACCTTGGCTCGAAATTCTCAAAATTTTTGAGTAATATGAAAATTGACGATAATTTCTTTTTCAAAAAAGCTCCTTTGGTTATTGTGGTTTCATCAAGGGATAATGTCAACGCAAGCCTTGCCAGCTCTTATATGGAAATAATGGCAGAGAGCTTAGGTCTGGGCGTTTTATACAGCGGATTTTTTGTAGCTTGTGCAAAAATCAACCCTAAAATCAAGTCAATGCTAAACCTTAAAAAAGGCTACAAAGTATGCACTTGTATGGTTATCGGTTATCCAGATGTTAAATATTATCGTGTTGCGCCACGCAAAGAATTAAAAGTAAACAAATTATAAGACAATAATAAATATTTCACTATCGGAGGACTCACGAAGTTCTCCGATTTTTTGTTGGTTATAGCAAATATTTTGTATCATACGATAATTTATTGTTGTTTTTTGTATTTTTTTTATAGCATTATGTTGAATTGTTAGTCATATTATGCTAAAATAGATATATAGATAAAGTGGAGGGTGGTAGGTATTGATTGTTAAAAAAATAACAACCATTTTTAACAGTGTCAGGTGAAAAAATGGTTACATCATATTTTGTTGAAGGGGAAAAAACGCAATGAAAAAAATAATTAAAAGATTTATTGCTGTTGTTTTAAGCATTATCTGTGCAACACAGCTTTCGTGTCAGGTATTTGCCGCAAGCTTCACAGGCAAAAGCTATGTTAAAGAAATGGTTATCAGCTACGGTAAAACCGCTGACGAAGCAAAGACATGGCTGAAAGATAACAACTACAAAATTATCGACTGCAACATCAATGATGGCGCAGACGATATGTTCGCTCACAAAAGAGCAGTTTATCTCGGCTATAAAACAACATTAGATGCCGATAAAGCAATTACCGATATGAAGCTTATGAATATGAACGGTAATTACAGCGTTCTTGACTACAAAATGCTTCTTGAAGAGCAGAAATCTGATATTCGCTTATTCATAACTGATTTTGTAACAGCAGTTTCAGAGTATAGAGCAAACTACAAAAAAGGACAGGCTCGTGCGGTTGCCGCTCATGATATGCTCAATCTGCTTCACGATGATGACACAAACCGCAATATTGGCGACCTTCTCCTTGCAAAAATTAAAGAAGAGTATTCAGAGGAAGAATTTGCAAAGCTTTCTGAAACAGAGCAGAAGAAGCACGCAGATATGACAACTATCCTTATGCAGAGTAACGCAACATCTGTTCTTGCAATTGAACAGCTTATTGCACTTGCAACAGATGATGCCGATTCTTTATGGACAGAAAGATATATGAAAGTTCCGTCATACGATTTAATGGTGGATAAGCTCATTGACGAAGATAATGTTCCCCCGTCAAAAGCTATTACAACGCTTAGTGCATTGTATGATAAAGATGCAAAAATTGTTGCAGAAAAAATCCCTGCTTACCGTGAATATCTGAAAACCTATACAGAGTCTGGAATCACACTTGAAAGCTCTGAGGAAGAGATTGAAACATATTTCAAAGAAAAAGATGAAAACGCTATAGCAACGTGGTACACAGCCGCCACACAATATGCACTGCTTGACACTCTTGTTGACGAGGACGGAATGTCATTACTTGATATTATCACAGACGAGAGCTTAAAACTTGAGGAAGAGGACAGAACCTTGCTTTATCCTCTTGTGTCAGTTCTCACAGAGGGTCAAAGTGCCTGCCTTGACTTCTTACCATTCTATCAGATAGTTTCAATTGGTATTAACGATGATAAATCAATTGAAAGTGCCATGAAAATCTATAACACTCAAAAAGATAAAGACGGCTCAATTTCAATTTATGACGGCATCGACCGCTCAATATTCAGCGAAGATGCTGCACTGACAGGCGATGCATACAAGCTTCAGACATCATCAGAGAAAGATGCCACAACCCACTGGTTTAAAGACGGCATTTCAACTTCAACAAAGGTTTTATATGCAGCTTTTGGTGTTTCTGTTGCCGCAACAATCACGACATTTATTTTGAATAATTATTTTAAGAAAGGTTCTGCTAATCTTGAAAGATTAAATAAAGCGGAGTCTGACTATCTTGGGAGAAAAGGTATATATGATATGAGTGAAGATATATGGTTTGATACCCCTTTTTATGAGCAAAATGCACTTGATCATGCAAGAAAGATGAACCGTTTACATAATGTTACCACTTATATTGGCATCGGTCTTACTGCTATTTCTTTAATCCTTATGGGCATTTCAGCATGGCAGACATATGAGGATTTAGTGAAGTTCTATAACACAGAGTTTACACCTATACCCATGCATATGGTGGATGATGGTGTAAACGAAAATGGTGAAAAAGTGTTTACCTATTATGATGCAGTTAAATGCAACCGTAAGGATGCCGGATTATCAGACAGCAGAACAGAAATTCTCAAAGATTTCGGCGATATAAACGGTGATGTTGGCAAGCAGTGGGTTGCACTTTACACCACAACAGACAGAGCCGCAGGCAAGCCCATCACAGCAGATTTCCTTACGCAATATGCTAAGGCAGATATTCCGAACGAAACAACAGCACTTTCACTTTTCGGCGAAAAGTCTGCACAGAATCTCACAAACGCAAAGGCAAACTTTACATATGCTGACGGAAAAGGCGGTATCTACCTTTTCTATGATACAGATAAGTCATATGTTGCAGGCAGTGCAATTACAACTGGTAATATTGCTTTAATCGCAGGCGGAAGCACAGTGGTTTGTGCGGTTGCAGCATATTTCATTTCAAAAGTAGTCAGAAACAAAAAGTCAAAAAAGGAGAATGAAAAATGAAAAAAATAATTAAAAGAGTTGTCGCAATTGCTCTGAGTATTCTTTGCGCAACACAGCTTTCATGTCAGGCATTTGCCGCAAGCTTCACAGGCAAAAACTATGTTAAAGAAATGGTTATCAGCTACGGCAAAACAGCTGACGAAGCAAAAGCATGGCTGAAAGATAACAACTACAAAATTATCGACTGCAATATCAATGATGGTGCGGACGATTGGTTGGCTCACAAAAGAGCAGTTTATCTCGGCTACAAAACAACATTAGATGCCGATAAAGCAATCACAGATATGAAGCTTATGAATATGAACGGTAATTACAGCGTTTTTGATTACCAGATGTTGCTTGAAGAGCAGAAATCTGATATTCGCTTATTCATAACTGATTTTATTACTGCCGTTTCAGAATACAGAGCAAACTACAAAAAAGGACAGGCTCGTGCGGTTGCCGCTCATGATATGCTCAATCTGCTTCACGATGATGATACCAATCGCAATATTGGCGACCTGCTTCTTGCAAAAATCAAAGAAGAATACTCCGAAGAAGAATTTGCAAAGCTTTCTGAAACAGAGCAGAAGAAGCACGCAGATATGACAACAATCCTTATGCAAAGCAACGCAACATCTGTTCTTGCAATCGAACAGATTATTGCACTTGCAACAGATGATGCTGACTCTTTGTGGACAGAAAGATATATGAAAGTTCCGTCATACGATTTGATGGTTGATAAACTTATTGACGAAGAGAATGTTCCCCCGTCAAAAGCTATTACAACACTTAGTGCATTGTATGATAAAGACGCAAGGATTGTTGCATCAAAAATCCCTGATTACCGTGAATATCTCAAAATTTACACAGAGTCTGGAATCACACTTGAAAGCTCAGAAAAAGAGCTTGACGCTTACCTTGAAAAAAATGGCGAAGAAGCCATGGCAACATGGTACACAGCTGCCACACAGTATGCGTTGCTTGATACTCTTGTTGACGAAGACGAAGTATCATTGCTCGATATTATCACAGATGAAGATTTAAAGCTTGAAGAAGAAGACAGAACATTACTTTATCCTCTTGTGTCAGTTCTCACAGAGGGTCAGAGTGCCTGCCTTGATTTCCTGCCGTTCTATCAGATAGTTTCAATTGGCATCAACGATGATAAATCAATTGAAAGTGCCATGAAAATCTATAACACTCAAAAAGATAAAGACGGTTCTGTTTCAATTTACGATGGCATCGACCGCTCAATATACAGCGAAGATGTTGCACTGACAGGCGATGCGTATAAACTCCAGTCATCATCAGGGAAAGATGCTACAACCCACTGGTTTAAAGACGGCATTTCCACATCAACAAAGGTTTTATATGCAGCTTTGGGCGTTTCTGTGGCTGCAACAGTTGCAACATTTGTTTGGAGCCAATCCGTTATGAAAACTTACACAATAGATGCTAATAGGTTGTATGATATTCAAAAGCATTATATTTTTATAAAAAGTGAATATAAGCTTGAGAATGACCTTACATATAATAACCCAGCATTTGATGCTGCGGTTAGTAAAACAAATGATAAGTGGCATTTAGGTAAAAGATTACAGAAAATCGGTATAGGTCTTACTGTTGTTTCTGCAGTTCTTACGGGTATTTCCGCATGGCAGACATACAATGATTTGATGAAGTTCTATAACACAGAGTTTACACCTATCCCCATGCATATGGTGAATGAGGGCATAAATGAAAAGAATGAAAAAGTGTTCACTTATTATAATGCGGTTAAGTGTAACCGTCAGGATGCTGGATTATCTGACAGCAGAACAGAAATTCTCAAAGATTTCGGCGATATAAACGGTGATGTAGGTAAGCAGTGGGTTGCACTTTACACCACAACAGACAGAGCCGCAGGCAAGCCCATCACAGCAGATTTCTTTACACAGTACGCTAAGGCAGATATTCCGAACGAAACAACAGCACTTTCACTTTTCGGCGAAAAGTCTGCACAGAATCTTACAAACGCAAAGGCTAACTTTACATATGCTGACGGAAAAGGCGGTATCTACCTTTTCTATGACACAGATAAGTCATATGTTGCAGGCAGTGCAATTACAACTGGTAATATTGCTTTAATTGCAGGCGGAGGTATGGCAGTTTGTGCAGTTGCAGCATATTTCATATCAAAAGCAGTCAAAAACAAAAAGGCTAAAAAGGAGAATGGCGATGAAAACAATAATTAAAAGATTTATTGCTGTTGTTTTAAGCATCGTCTGTGCAACACAGCTTTCGTGTCAGGCATTTGCCGTAAGCTTCACGGGCAAAAGCTATGTTAAAGAAATGGTTATCAGCTACGGCAAAACCGCTGACGAAGCAAAAGCGTGGCTGAAAGATAACAACTACAAAATTATCGACTGCAATATCAATGATGGTGCAGATGATATGTTCGCTCACAAAAGAGCAGTTTATCTCGGCTACAAAACAACATTAGATGCCGATAAAGCAATCACCGATATGAAGCTTATGAATATGAACGGTAATTACAGCGTTCTTGACTACAAAATGCTTCTTGAAGAGCAGAAATCGGACATCCGTTTGTTCATAACTGATTTTATTACTGCCGTTTCAGAATACAGAGCAAACTACAAAAAAGGACAGGCTCGTGCGGTTGCCGCTCACGATATGCTCAATCTGCTTCACGATGATGACACAAACCGCAATATGGGCGACCTTCTCCTTGCAAAAATCAAAGAAGAATATTCAGAGGAAGAATTTGCAAAGCTTTCTGAAACAGAGCAGAAGAAACACGCAGATATGACAACAATCCTTATGCAAAGCAACGCAACATCTGTTCTTGCAATCGAACAGATTATTGCACTTGCTACAGATGATGCCGATTCTTTATGGACAGAAAGATATATGAATGTTCCGTCATACGATTTGATGGTTGATAAACTCATTGACGAAGAGAATGTTCCCCCGTCAAAAGCTATTACAACGCTCAGTGCATTGTATGATAAAGATGCAAAAATTGTTGCAGAAAAAATCCCTGCTTACCGTGAATATCTCAAAACCTATACAGAGTCAGGAATCACACTTGAAAGCTCTGAGGAAGAGATTGAAACATATTTCAAAGAAAAAGATGAAAACGCTATAGCAACGTGGTACACAGCCGCCACACAGTATGCGTTACTTGATACTCTTGTTGACGAAGACGAAGTATCATTGCTGGATATTATCACAGATGAAGATTTAAAGCTTGAAGAAGAGGACAGAAACTTGCTTTATCCTCTTGTTTCAGTTCTCACAGAGGGTCAGAGTGCCTGCCTTGACTTCTTACCATTCTATCAAATAGTTTCAATTGGTATCAACGATGACAAATCAATTGAAAGTGCTATGAAAATCTATAACACTCAAAAAGATAAAGACGGCTCAATTTCAATTTATGACGGCATCGACCGCTCAATATTGAGCGAAGATGCTGCACTGACAGGCGATGCATACAAGCTTCAGACATCATCAGAGAAAGATGCCACAACCCACTGGTTTAAAGACGGCATTTCAACTTCAACAAAGGTTTTATATGCAGCTTTCGGTGTTTCAGTGGCTGCAACGGTTACAACATTTATTTTGAGCAAAGTCTTAAATAAAGAATCCTATAGAGCCGATTATATTGCAGGGGAACTCGACGGAGATTTGGTTGATGGCGTAGTTAATTTTATGGAAGACGAAGTGGCAGAAGCTGATAACGCAGTTAATGCACTTAACGATGCAGTGATACTTCCTGATCGTTATCAGGACGCAATAGCTCACGGTGCAACTATGCTGTCTTTACAAAAGGCTTTCCATTATATCAGCTTTGGACTTACTGCTGTTTCTTTAATTCTTGCGGGTATTTCAGCATGGCAGACATATAAGGATTTAGTGAAATTCTACAACACAGAGTTCACACCTATCCCCATGCATATGGTTAACGAGGGCATAAACGAAAACGGCGAAAAAGTATTCACTTATTACGAGGCTGTTAAGTGTAACCGTCAGGATGCTGGATTATCTGACAGCAGAACAGAAATTCTTAAAGATTTCGGCGATATAAACGGTGATGTAGGTAAGCAGTGGGTTGCACTTTATACCACAACAGACAGAGCCGCAGGCAAGCCCATCACAGCAGATTTCTTTACACAGTACGCTAAGGCAGATATTCCGAACGAAACAACAGCACTTTCACTCTTTGGTGAAAAATCCGCTCAGAATCTCACAAACGCAAAGGCTAACTTTACATATGCTGACGGAAAAGGCGGTATCTACCTTTTCTATGATACAGATAAATCTTATGTTGCAGGCAGTGCAATTACAACTGGGAATATTGCTTTAATTGCAGGCGGAAGCACAGCGGTTTGTGCGGTTGCGGCATATTTCATTTCAAAAGCAGTCAAAAACAAAAAGTTAAAAAAAGAAGATAACTAATGCCACTCTTGATTATGGAAGCGTAAAATTTTTTTGATACTTAACTCACAAACTGATTCCGATTTTCATCGGGGTCAGTTTTGTTTTTAGTTAATTTCTATCATTACCGCAATTTTTTTGCCTGTTATAGTAATTATTACATCAAAAAAATTCTTGCAAAGATAAATAGATTATGATACATTTAAGATAAATTAAGATTTCGTTGGTAAAATATTGGTATTTATATTGTATAATATGTGAAAAAGTTTAAAGAGGGTGATATTGTGGGTAAAAAAGTGAAAACGAGGGATAGAATTACAATTATAAGAGCGTTAATATGGGGCTTGGTTTTAGTTACGATTGTTGTAGTTTTGATTATATATGCAAATTTTTCACTAACTGCTAATCTTGATGTAGCAACTTATCGCCATCTTGAAAATAATATTGATTCCCGTCAGCGTTCTGTAAACATTTTTGCAGAGAATCATTTTAATCTTTTAAGGGCTATGATAAATTATATTGATGAAAAAGGCGAGGATGCTTTTTGCGAAAATATTTCTGAAATGTATATAGATTCTAACGATTTGGTGATTCTTGGTTTATCTGATGCTGACGGAAACACCGTTTGCTCTGTCTATGATGAAACCATAAGTATAAAAGATGTATTCCCCGAATCAGATCAGGCTTTAAAATACGGGCACAAAATGATAAATATGGTTAATAAAGATATTGAGGATAACGCCCTTGGCTTCGTTATGCCCATATTTAAAAACAGGCGGGTTACAGGTGCGGCATTTTTAGGTGCAAAAAAAGAAAAGGTTGAAGAAGCAATTGAATCAAATGAATTTAATAACTCTATTGTTGTGTTTATCACTGATTCAGACGGAGATATTATTTTTGGCAATAAAAAATTTAATTCCATCAAAGGCGCCGATAACATAACTGAGTATTTTAACGGTGATAGCGATACTGACAAACTTTTATCTGATATAAAAAATAGAAAAGCAGGCAAGTGCAAGGCTTTTCATGATGAAACAACTTATGTGGTTTACTCGCCGTTAAATATAAATCAATACAGTATTTTTGTTTCGGTGGGCAAGACCGCAGCTTATAAAAATATAGTAGAAAGTCAGAAACGATACCAGTATTTAGCTGCGTTGATAATTATTGTTATAATAGTTCAGACGGCTTTTTCACTTCTTATGCTTACAAGAAATGCGAGAAGAATTATCAAAGCGTCAAATGTGGAAATCAGCAAGAACCAGTATAAAAATGAGATTTATCGTGATGCAATTCTAACCAACTGTCTGGGATTTGTGGAAGCAAATGTTACAGATGGAATTGTGATTGATATGTCAGAGATTCGCTATGTCAGCGAAAATCTACCAGATGAGCTGAGAGTTGCACCTGATAAAATCGTGAAGTTTGATGACCTTATGCTGTGGATAAGCGAAAATACATCTGTGCCAAACCGTGAAAGATATGACTTGGTTAACAATTCAGAATATCTGCTTTCACGCTATAATAACGGCGAGCGAATGGTTGAGTTTTTCTTCTCAACAAATGTCAGCAGTAAATTGAGATGCAGAACAATGTTTTATCTTTATGAAGATAAGTTCGACCATAAGGTTCACGCATTCTGCATTGTTCATGATGTAACAGAAACTCACAAGAACGAAAAAGAGATTAAAGAGCTTACAGGCGAGCTGAGAGAAGCCAAAATTAAAAATTCAACAAGTCAGATGCAGCCTCATTTCCTTTATAATGCACTTGCATCTATAAGAGAAATTATTCTTGAAGACCCGCAGTATGCTTCAGACCTTGTTTATGACTTTACAAAATATCTTCGAGCTTGCATACGCTCAATGTCTAACGATAATTTTGTTTCGTTTGACCAGGAGCTTGAGAACATCAAAGCATATGTCAACATTGAAAAAATGCGTTTTGGTGATAAGCTGAGGATTGAAACTGATATTGGAGTGTCAGATTTCAAGATTGTTCCGTTGAGCATACAGCCGCTTGTGGAGAATGCAATACGCCATGGCATCTATCACCGTGGCAGTGCAGGCGGCACAGTTACGGTTAAAACATTTGAAGAGGATGGCAATGTTGTGATACAGGTCATTGATGACGGTGTCGGCTTCGACTACAAAAAGGTTGAAGAAGAAATAAAGACAGGCAAAAGAGATTCATCTGGAATTGAGAATATTAAATTCCGATTGGAAAAGATGATGAAAGCAACTGTCGAAATAGAAAGTGAACCCAATAAAGGTACTGTGGTTACAGTGCGAACAAATGTTACAGGGGGGACGAATAATTTATGAGAGCAATAATAGTAGATGATGAACCTATAATGATAAAAAGCTTTAAGCGTTTAAGTGATGGAATTGACGGCTTAAATCTTATTGGCAGCTTTGAGTTTCCGCTTGAAGCACTGGAATTTGCAAAGGAAAACCCGATTGATATTGCTTTTCTTGATGTTGCAATGCCTCATATGACAGGCGTTGAGCTTGGCAGAAAGCTGAGAGCAATCAATCCCGATATTCTTATTGTTTTTCTGTCGGCTTATGATGAGTATATCCGTGAATCTAACGACATCGGCGCAGATTACTACATTGTAAAGCCGTACACAAGAAAAACGCTTGAAATGATGATGGACCGTATGCGACTTCTTGTGAAAAGGCAAAAGAAAGAAGTGTTTATTCAGACCTTCGGCAAATTCAATGTGTATAAAGACGGACAGCCTGTGCCGCTGAGAGGAAAAGCTAAAGAAATTCTTGCGCTTATTGTTACACGCCGAGGCAAAGAAATCGGCAATGAAGAGATATACAGCATCATCTGGGAGGACAGAGAGCACAGCAATGTTCAGATGAAAGTATATTACAACGCATTGAGGCGACTTAAAGATTCGCTTAAAGAAAACGGACTTGAAAATCTGCTTATATCAACATCCCGTGGTCAGATTATAAACAGAGAAATGTTTGATTGCGATTATTACGACTTCCTTGAAAAAAATACTGACGACAAAAAGATGTTTGATGGCGAATTTCTCTCCGATTATTCATGGGGCGAATACATCCTTGGCGACATTATGCGCAGCTTTTATTATAACAACTAAAAATGGAAGCTGATTTAGTGCAGACCGAAAAGCTTCTGTTATTTATTAAATCACATTAAAATAAGGGATTTAAGGTTTATATCCGTGTTTTGTTTTATAATCTTAAATCCCTTTTATTTTTTATTTTGTTTTTTGGTCTGAACTAAACACAAAAGCCACTTTTTGTTGGTTTTGTGTTTCTGTATATGTAGTAAAATTGTACCAAACATCCTGAAGGAGATTTAATAATGCACATAGTCTATATTGATGATGAACCCGTTATGCTAAAGGCCTTTAAAAGGGTAATAAGCAAAAGAAATGATATTGAAACAGCAGGGTGTTTTGATGACCCCTGTGAGGCGGTAAGGTATGTAAAGAAGAACTCTGTTGACATAGCTTTTATTGACAGATTACTACCCACAACTGACGGAAGAAATCTGGCAAAAAAATTAAAAAAGCTGAAGCCAAATTTATATATTGTTTTTGTTTCTGCTCTTGAAATAAATGATTTTGATAAAAAGGTGGATTTTGACGATTATATTATGAAGCCTTTTTCGGACGAAGATATTGATAAAGTTTTTGAACATTACTATAAAAGAAAGGTGTGAATGTAAATGTATTTTAAGCGGGACACTGACTATGCTTTAAGAATTATGCTCTGCCTTGCAAAAGCAAAAAAAGAAAAAAAGTCAGGGCTGATGCTGAGAGAAATATCGTGGGAAACAAATATACCGATGACAGCATCAAGAAGAATCTTAAACATTTTTATTGAAAACGGGTTTGTAAGCTTTTATGAACAGAACGGAAGGGGAAGCACCTTTTTTATCTGCGAAAATACAGACGAATTGAGCTTAATGGACATCCTGCGGGCTGTTGAGGATAACACAGAAATTCTTGGAAATTTTGACAAAGAAAACAAGATTTATAATACATATAATGATTTGTTGCCGTACATAGAGAGAAAAATATATCATCAGTTTGAAAATATGACACTTAACCAAATTTTGTCAGATAACAATCTTTAATTGATGGATTTGCTTGTGGCTTTTTTATAAAAATTTAAAATATTTTTCGTGAAAAGTACCAATCTGTTGGTGAAGCGTTTCTATAAATGTGTTTTAATAAACGATGAGGAGATAAAAAACTTTGCCTCTTGAAAAACCCAACAAAACTATTATCAACTTTTAGAGAAAGCGAGGTAAAACATGAAAAAAATTATCAAAAAATCAACAGCAATTATTCTTACAATTGCAATGCTTGTTTCATGCTTTGCAATGGTGGCAAGTGCATGGAACGCAGCCCCCGCAAACGCACTTGACCTTTCACTTAAACTGGTAGGTATGATGAATGTGAAGATTTTCCAGGATTCACCTTATCTTGCCAATGTCAGCACCGTTTCAAGCGGAACTTTATCTGGCACAACACTTTATGCCCAAAAATTTTCCACAACAGGTACAGGCATAGGCAAAAACTGGCCTCATCAGATGGGCGATGGCCCTTACGGTGATGCACAGCTTCAGGACTATTTCGGTGTTGACGCTATCAAAGAATGTATGCAGATTAACGAGCAGGAAGTTGCCGTTTATATGCTCTATGATTTTGGCGACCCCAACGATGCGCAGGTTCAGAAGAATATGTCAATTCTTGGTATCACCGATATTGACGAGTATTATGCCCTTATGGCAAAGGATGCAAAAATCAGCATCAGTGCATATGCAGGCGGCGGCACAGCTCACGAAACTGCAATCACTGCCTATTACAGATATTCTGATGACTGGCGAACATTCGCAAAATCACATTCAGGCAGCTATGTTCCGAGAGCTACTCTTGAAAGTATGGGCATTGCCGCTCCAAACGAAAACAGATATTTCTTTGAAACACAGGAAAGCCAGAAATTTATTGACGGAAGAGATGCTTTCCCAGGTGTTTTTGATGAAAGCGTTCAGCAGTATATCGACCATAAAGAATCCTACAGCCTGCCTGTATGGGAGGATGAAAATGAGGACGCTTCATGGAACATCATTAACCCTGTTCCCACATGCAACATTTATTCCCGTTGGGGCACAGAGTTTAATAAAGACACAACATATTCAGAAATAAAAGCAATTAAAGATAATGTAATCACAGAAAAATACGGCGAAAATTACACAAGCGGTCAGTGGTATGGCTACACAGATGATCAGGTAAGATACTATGACGGCGTTGACATTGACGATATGATCGTTCCTAAAAACTGGGAATGGGCTGAAATGCCTTATCACAGCACAAAATCTGGCACAACATATTCTTCAACAACCGCTTATAAGAGCCACCTTGGTTATGGCGAATATTGCCCCGCTGCAACCACAACATATCATGATTTCTATCTTCCCGAAAATCTTGCAACAGATGATGCTCCAAGCAGATTTATGACAGTTATGGTTCGTGAAACAGGCACAATGTGCGGTCTTGACGGATGTGGACACTGGCATACAGTTAAGGTTTCGGGCGTTTCAACAACAAACGTATCACGCTTTGAGCCAGAAATCAATGATGACAGCGCAGTAATCGACTACGGTCTTTCAACAACATTCGCTATTGACCAGGACGACTGGGTTTGGACAACTGATTCCACAGGCGCAACAGAGGCAAAGCCCAATATTGCAAATGTAAAAATTACTTCGGGCGACCCCGATAATGAAGCGGGATATTCCGAAACAACGGCTTACGGCAAATACGGAATACTGACCCTCAATGACTGGAAAAATGAATGGGGGGCAGGCAACTGCACAGTAACCTATACGCCGATGAAGATTGTTGACGATGTGGATGTATTCTATTATAAAGTCTATCCCAACGATACAGATTTTTATGAACCACTTTATGCAAAAATAACCATTGTGCCAGCAAGCATAGTTTATTATGAGGACAACTTCTCTGCAAACGACAGCACTGACGGCACATATGATTCTTCACTTGTTTATAACGGAACATGGTCGACTGTCGATTCTTCGGGCAACGAAGTGAGTGCTGTTGCGGTTAACGGCACACAGCAATCCGAAAATGAAAATTACGGCTATGACCTTTATTATGAAAGCGATTTCGGATACAGCGATGGCACCGCCCACAAAGCACAGAAAGGCGACGAGCTTACATTTACATTCAAAGGCACAGGCTGTGATGTTATAATGAGAACTGATGCTGAGGATGGTAATGTAAGATTTTCTGCAACAAAGAGCGCAATCCTCCCAGATGGCTCAAAGGGTTCAACCGAAACTCCTGTTACAGGCACACGCTCTGTAAGCTGCCGTAACGATAACGGCAATACACTCTATCAGCTTCCTGTTGTAAGCCTCCGCTATGACGAGCTTGCATATTACACTGTAACTGTAAAGGGCGGCACAACAAAGCCAGTTTATGTTGACGGTATCAGAGTTTATAATCCTCTTGGCATTTACGGTGAAATGGATTCAGAAAATGACACCATAGACGAGTATTATAATGCTCTTGAAAAGAATGCACTTGCTACCCCCGTATATGATATGATTTATAATTCAAAAACAATTGGTGGCGAAGTTGGATTCATTGGTATGTATGATAACTGGAACGAGTGGTACGGTACAGAGAAAAATGCTGATGGCGAAAGCACAGACTTTGATTCACATCTTACAATCGGACCTAATAACGAAATCTATCTTGCTCCGGGTCAGTCCCTTGTGTTTAATGTAACAAACGCAACTATTAAAAATTCACTTTTTGCAATCGAAGCAAAGGGTCTTTCAGCAGCTGCAAATATGACGGTCAGTGTTGAGGGCTCAAAGGTTCGTGGAGAGAACATAGCAGTTAATTCAAACACCGCAATGTATTATATCTATGACCTTGCAAATTCGGGAATCGGCGAAACAGGCAAGATTAAGATTCAGAATAGCGGTTCGGCAGTTCTTGCTCTTACAAACCTTAAATATTCAAAATTCCTTGCAAAAGCAGGCAGAGTATTTTATAAGTTTGTTGACGAAAGCGGTGCTCCCGTTTCAGGTGTAAGTGTTACCCTCAGAAACAGCAAGGGCGAAACTGTTGGAACAGTAATAACAGATGCTAACGGCACATTCACCTGCGATGATCTTCCTCTTGGTACATATAAAGCTTATATTGTTACTCCCAAAGGTAAGTCATCTGTAAGAACAAGAACTGTCAGCGTTTCAGAGTCAAGCTCAGGCGATGTTGCAGAGTTCGTTCTTCGTGATATTGACCTTGAAATTGGCAGTGCTCCCGAAATCTGGCACTCAGCAACAGTTGAAATGTCATCAACAGGCGCAGCGTTCCACGATTACAGAACATTTACCCCCGCAGGCTCATACACAGTAACCTATACCTTTGACGGAGCAAATACAGGCTACTGGAGCGATAAATATTACCTTAAAGGCACTCTTACAGTTATTGTGAATGCAGACGGCACTGCTTCATATAACTTTGTTGGAAGCGGTAAAGCAGACAGAAAGACTGTTGCTTCAAAATCGGGCACATTTACAGGTGCTTCGATCACAAACGATGAGCTTTCGATAGATTACAATGAAGTTTTAAACGAGATTTTCGGCACTACAGTTGTAACAAATGCCAAAACAATGATGCCAACAGGCACATCATTCTACATTCAGGCATACGAGTATGAAGATGCTTCAATCGCAGGTGAATATGGTGAGCCTGCTGAGGTGGTAATCGGAGAGGCATCTCATATCACTTCACTTGATAAAGCAACACTTAATTATACTATCACAGACGAAGCAACAGGTGCTCCCATTTCGGGCGTTAAAATAACTGTTGACGGTCAGACAGTAACAACAGGTGCTGACGGTAAAGCAACTATCACCAATGTTTCACTTGGTGAGCAGACAGTAACATTTGTAACTCCCAACGGCAAGTCAAATATCCATGCCGAAGAGCATAACTTCACACCAACAGACAGGAATTATTCAGCATCATACAAGCTCAGAGATTTTGACCTTACAATCGGCAGCCACGAAACAGTATGGCACACACCGTCTGTTGAGCTTACAAAAACAACTGCAACAATTAAGGATGTAAGAACATTCACAGATGCAGGCTCATACAAGGTTGAATACACCTTTGACGGCTCAACATCAGGCAGAATTGATGGTAATAACTTCCTTAAAGGAACTCTTACGGTTATTGTAAATGATGACGGAACTGCTGAATATTCATTTGACGGCTCAGGTAAAGTTGGTGGTAACGGTATTAAGTTCAAATCCGGCACAACCAGCACAGGTGCATCAATCGACAACAATGTATGTGGCGTTGTAATTGATTATGCAACAATTCTTTCTCTTACAACAGGTTCTAATAAGTTCAACGATATGACGCATATTATGCCTGATGGAACAGCATTCAGTGTTACAGCATATGAATATGAACACACAGAGGGCGAGAACGGCAACACAGTGGATGTTGTAATCGGAGAAACACCTGAAATCACATCTGAACAGAAAGCAACAATCAGCTACACCTTTAAAGATGAGAAAAATGCTCCTGTTGCAGGTGTTAAGGTAATGGTTGACGGTCAGACAGCAGTATCAGGCGCAGACGGTAAGGTTGAAATTACCAATGTTTCGCTTGGTGAGCAGACTGTAAGCTTTGAAACTCCCACAGGTCTTTCAAACATTAAGGATAAAACACTTAGATTTGACCCAACAAACCACACGGCAAGCGAAGACTTTGTTCTTAGCGATTTCGACCTCACAATCGGCAGTGGCAACAATGCAGGTGCTACAGTGAAAGCAGACAGCAGAAATGTTGTATTCTCAGATGTTAAGCCTTACACAACACCAGGTTCATACAAAATTCATTATGATTTTGACGGCACAAGCGGCGGTTCAGGATATGTAGGTATTTATGTTAATATTCAGGGCGGTCTTGACATTATTGTGAACGAAGACGGTTCGGCAACATTTGATTTTGACGGTTCTGGACAAGTTTCTAAGAGCGGATGGGGTGTATTCGGCTCAAATTCTGGTGAAACAAACGCAGTAACCGTTTCTGGAAACGATATTACAGTAGATATGGTTACACTTCTTGCTGATGTTACAGGATTCACGGATTACTTCACAAATGCATATGCAGTAATTCCACAGGGAACTGAATTCAAAATAACAGCTTATGAATCAGAAAATCTTACAGATTCATGTGGTGAAACAGCAACACTTGTTGTTGGTGCAGAGCCTGAAATTGTGCTTGACGGTGTTGCAACACTTTGCTTTGACTTTATTGATGAAGATACAAATCTTCCCATTGAGGGCGTTATAGTTACCGCTGGTGGCATATCAGCAGTGTCTGGTGCAGACGGCAAGGCAGTTCTTGAAAATGTTCCGCTTAAAACAAAAGAAGTTAAATTTGAAACTCCCAACGGAAAGTCAAAAATTGCTACGGAAAAACTTAAATGGACTGAAAAAGATAAGGATAAGAAGATTTCTAAAACTTATATTCTCCGTAATTCAACTTTAGAAATTGGCAGCGGTTCAACAGGTTCTCCATTTGCAACAGTTGATACAGACACTGTAAGACTGAATAACATCAAAACATCAGCAGAGGCAGGCTCATACAAAGTTGAGTACACCTTTGACGGCTCAGATTCAGGTGTAATTGATAAAAACAATTATCTCAAGGGTACATTTACTCTTATTGTAAATCCTGACGGAACAACAGATTTCAGCTTTGACGGAACAGCTAAAATAGGCGGAAAGAATGTATCAGGATACAGCGGAACAAGCCATTCTATCAGCACATTTGACAGCGCAACAGGTGATCTTATACTTGATTATGTTGTTGCATTTAACCGTTGCTTCAACACGAACAAGCTGAATGATGCTTCAATGATGATTCCAAGCGGTACAGCTTTCAGCGTAACAGCTTATGAAAGTGAGAACGCTGGCGGTCAGTCTGGCGACACAGCTTCTGTTAATGTTGATGGCATTAACAGTGATGTTTACGGTGCCGTTGAAGAGATTACCCTCCAGTCAGATACAACAGCAAATACTAACGCTCCGATTCCCTCATTAACATCAGTTATAAACTCTTTAGTTACAATGTTTATAAATTTCTTACGCAATCTTATTAAGTTTTAAGGAGTGAGTTCAATGGCAGCAAAAAAATATGTACCTCCTCGTGTAATTACAGAATCCCTTGAGGTTGATATGAATTACGCATTAGGTTGTGGAAGCACAATACACTCAACCTCAGTTGCCTGCATTGCGGCAAATGCACCCAACGAATACGAGGACCTTATAGAGTGGGGATTAAGCCCTGACACGCCGATTGATTCAATGCAGTTTAACGGCATTGTATTCAGCAGTGATAAGTCATGTGCCTCCTCATGCTATCACGGACCATACGATTCATTCTTTAATTCATAAGACGGTGATTCAGTGAATAATTACAATATTTCCAATGCTTTATTTGACATCGCAAGCCGCAGAAGGAACCCCATTAACGGAACCTTCGAGCTGACCTCCAATTGTAACTTTTCCTGCAGGATGTGCTATGTGCACTCCTGTAGGGAGAGAAAACCCGACGCTTCTTTTGAACAGTGGAAAAAAGCAATTGATGAGGCGGCTGATGCTGGACTTTTGTATGTTTTGATAACAGGCGGAGAGCCATTGCTGCACAAAAATTTTGAAAAAATATATTTGGAAATATATAGTAAGGGTATCGTTTCAGTGCTTAATACCAACGGGTATCTGCTGGACGATGCACGAATTGATTTTCTGAAGACTACCCCCCCTTCACGAATAAATATCACGCTTTACGGCACAGACAATAGAATATATAAAGACCTTTGTGGTGTCAGCGATGGCTTTTCGCATGTTGAAAAAAATATTAAAAAATTAAAACAAGATGGCTTTAATTTAAGCCTCAATATGACTTTTGTCAAAAGCAATATTATGGCAATGGAAGATATGGTGCATTTCGCTCAGCAGAATAATCTGCCTGTGCGACCCACCACATATATTTTCCCCTCATCAGAAAGTGAAACCAAAGAGCGTTTGCCCGCAGAAGAGGCGGCAGCGGCGGCAGTTAAGCTTTATTATCTGACTCATTCAGAGGAGGAGCTTAGAAAATACGCCGAGGATGTTTTCTTAAAGCATGAAGCCGCTTTAAAAGAAAAAAACGATGAAACCCTTTGCGGAACAACGTGCCGTGCAGGCAAAAGCTCTTATTGGATTCATTCAGACGGCAGCCTTGGCTTTTGCGGAATGAAAAGCACTGAAAACGAACTTAATGTTTTCAAAACAAGCTTTAATTCAGCATGGGAGCAGGCTGTGAAAGCCGCTGATGAAGTTAAAAATTTTGATGCGTGCCAGACTTGTGAGTATCGCTTTGTTTGCAAACGATGCTATGCAATGCTCGCAACAGAAAATATTACCGAGCAAAATATTCGTAACTCATACACTTGCGCTTATTACAAGGCATATACAGAAATGCTCATAAAAATTCACTTGAAAGGAAGATAATAATGAAATATTACAAGGCGAGAAAAGATTTTGCACTCAAGCAGATTACAGATAAAAATATTCTTATTCCCACTGGTGAGCAGGTGTTCAGAAACAATAGCCTTATTATTATGAACGAAACTGCTATTTTGCTTTGGAGATCTCTTGGTGAATTTAAAAATATTTTTCAGATTACAAAAATACTTTGTGATGAATTTGAAGTGAAAGCAAATGTTGTTCTTGATGATATTGATTATTTCCTTTCAACACTTCTGAATGTTGATGCCCTTGAAGTGAAAGATGTTGAGGTGGACGAAGAATCTGTTCTTGCGGCGGTGAGCTGATGAAAAATATAGTTAAAAAAATAGCTTCAATTGTTGTTTCACTCTGCATTATAACTGCGGTTGTGGCTGTCTCGGGCAATGCGGTTGAAGATTCAGGCTTCTGCGGCAAAGGCGTTGCGTGGGGCTATGATGACAGCACAGGCGAACTTGAAATTACAGGAATTGGCAGAATGTATGATTACAGCAGTGCTTCTGCCACCCCGTGGTATAGATTCAGAAACGGCATAGTGTCGGTGGTTATAAACAACGGACTTGAAAATATTGGCAGCTTCGCTTTTTACGGACTTAATTCAGTGGCAAATTTCAACCTCCCTGCCTCCGTTAAAGAGGTTGGGGAGCGTGCTTTTGACGAAACTCTTTGGATGAAAAATTCCTCCAGCGAGTTTGTAATTCTCAATGGAATTTTAATAAAATATAACGGTAATAACGAGGCGGTTCGTCTGACTCAAAGCATCACCTCTATTGGCAGTGATGCCTTTAAAAATAATCAGTCGATTACAGAAATTTCTTCTGATTATTTTATTGATACCGTTTCTTCTTACGCTTTTTTAAATTGCACAAACCTCCAAAAGGTGAGATTCAACAATCTAAAAAAGCTTTGTCAGAATGTTTTCAGCGGTTGCACTTCTCTCAATGATATTCTTATTTCAGACAGCGTTGAGTTTATAGGTGCATCCTGCTTTGAAGATACATTGTGGCTAAAAAATAACAGCAATGATTTTGCGACTGTCGGCAACATCCTTGTTTCTTATAAAGGCAAGGGCGGAATAGTTGAAATTCCCGATGGAATAACAGGCATAGCCGATGCCTTTTCATTCAATAATGATGTTGTCGCTGTCTATATTCCGGATAGTGTAAAATATATCGGCAAAAATGCTTTTAATTTATGCGAAAGTTTAAGTTGTGTTGTTTTTGGTGAGGGGATTGAAAGTATAGGCGAAAGTGCCTTTTTAGGCTGTGCCGAAATTTCTGAATTATTTTTGCCCTCATCACTTAAAACAATTGAGAATAACGCTTTTGAAAATTGCTTTGCTCTTATCACAGTTTCTCTTCAAGAGGGCATTGAAAAAATAGGCGATTACGCTTTTGCTTCTTGCAGTTCTGTTGAAGAGCTAAATTTGCCCGATTCTCTCCGAACTGTTGGCAACTACGCTTTTCTTAACTGCGATTATCTCAAAACAGTTGTTTCTGATTCAAGAGTAACTGTGTTCGGCACTCGTGCAATCGGCTACAGTATGCTTGGCACAGGCATTGAAAAAAATCAGAACCTTGTTCTTTGCGGAGCAAGTAACACAACTCTTCATGATTATGCTTTTGATAACACTTTTGAATTTAGAACAAACTGTGTTCATAATTTCAAATCAACACATATTTCTCCTGCCTGCGATTTATTCGGCTACGATTATCAGAAATGCACAAAGTGCGGATATTTTGAAATCAGCAATGTTTTAAATCCGTCAGACCATCTTTATTCTAAATGGTTTGATAATGGCGAATGTTTTGAAAGAAAATGTTCATCCTGCGCAGTTAATGAATATGACGGCAGTTTATACGGTGATCTTAATCGTGATGGTATGGTGAATGGTATGGATTCAATAATCGCAAAAGCAATTGCAGAAAAAATGAATGTAACAGATAAAAAAGAGATTCTGCCAATTGTGGCAGATTGCAACAGAAACGGAACTGTTGACGAAAACGATATTGATTTAATTATTAAATCGGGATTGTTTCTTGCAACAATAACTCAGAACAGGTGATTTTGTGAAAAGAACTTACAGCTTCGGCACTGCCCATATTTCAATTCAGACTGATTTTGATTTTGAAGATGGAAAACAGCTGTGCCCATTTGTAAGTGAAGAAATCGGCGGCGAAATTCTGTGCGATTTCAAAAAATCCCGTGAGCCGAAAATACCAACAGGTGAGCCTGTATATACTTCCCTGAGTGTAACAGTGTATCAAACAGCTGACGGACTTGTTAAAACATACACCATGCCTTTATTAAAAACACCTGCGGCAGTGGTTAAAAAAACATCAGGTGGATACGCTTGCGAATGTGATGAAAAATATATTGAATATTTCAACACAAGCGTTAATCTTTTAAATTCAGTTGGCATTGAAAAAATTGCCTTTGATTCGGGTATGTTTATTTTTCACTGTTCGCTGGTTGAGTATAAAGGACAGGCTTTTCTTTTCACAGGCTCGTCTGGGTCGGGCAAATCCACCCGTGCCGATATGTGGCAAAAAGAGCTGGACGCAAAAATAATCAATGGTGATAAAGCAGGGCTTTATATTGAAAACGGAAGCCTTATGGCGTGCGGATTGCCTGTTGCAGGCTCTTCCAATATTTTTATTAAAAAAAGTTTACCTGTCAGAGCAATTGTTGTGCTGAAAAAAGCCAAAGAAAATTCAACCCGTAAAGCAGATTTTACGGGAGCGATTAAAGAAGTATATTACAATATGATAGTGAATAAATGGGATAGTGAGTTTTACTCAAAAGCTGTGCTTTTTGCATCAGAAATCACGAATTTCACAAATGTATATATTTCTGAATGTAACCTTGACCCGTCGTCGGTTCAAGAGCAGCTTTTAAGGCTGGGGATTGAAAATGATTGATTTTAATATGTTTAAAACGCTGATAGCAACGGGCGAAACGGTCTTTTTAAAGGTTAAGGGCAACAGCATGATGCCGTTCCTTGAAAGTGATAAAGACAGCGTAGCCGCACAAAAAATTGACGGCAAACTGAAAAAAGGCGATATAGTTTTTTATTCCCGCATGGATTCTGTTGCCGTTATGCACCGTGTGATGAAAATTGAAAACGATAAAATGTGGCTGTGCGGAGATGCACAGCAAACATGGGAAGGTCCTCTGAATATAAACAGTGCCTTTGCAAAGGTTATTTCAGTTATCCATAACGGCAAAACCTATGACGAAAGTAGCCCGTATTTTAAATTCTTTTCAAAAATCTGGATAAACCTCGTAATAATCAGACCATATATTTTAAAGTTAATAAAATAAAAGTGCAATCTTGTTTAAAGACGAATTGCATATTGCTAAAAAATACTAACATACTTGCCGATATTCACAGCGGATATTGGCAAGTTTCTTTTTGAAAATTACCTCACAAATGATAATAATTCCCGTATCTTTCTATAACAGAACCAAACAGCCTGTACTCGTTAACTTTCTGTGAACAAACAACCTCTTCACTTGTGTTATTTGTAAAAAATGTTATAATATAATTGTACATATTTTACAAAAATTATTGTAACAAAAGCACTGTAGTGCTTTATATAAAAAAAGGAAGGATGATATTCAATGAAAAAAACCAAAAAATTAATGGCAGTTTTCTTAGCACTTCTGATGATTATTTCAGCGGTGCCAACTGCAGGGCTTGACCTTGTGCTGAAAGCCAGTGCGCTTGATAATACGGGCACAATTTCAGACACAATAAGCTACACATTCAGAAGTGGAGTAGGCAGGCTCACAATCTCGGGAAGTGGTGCTATGCCCGACTACACAGCTCCTGATGGCTGGCTTGGCAAAAAAAGTCCATTCTTGAAAAATACCGAAATCAGAATAGTTGTTATTGAGGACGGTATAACAAGTATTGGCAATTATACATTTGTAGGATGCAGTAACCTTGCAAGCATTTCAATTGCCGATAGCGTTACAAACATCGGCAAATATACTTTTGACGGTTGCACATCACTTGAAAGCGTAACACTCCCAGAGGGTATTACAAGAGTTTCTGATGCTCTGTTCAGCGGTTGCACATCACTGGAAAGTGTAACAATGCCAACCACTGTTACAAGTATCGGCTGTCTGTCATTTACAAACTGCACAGCACTTACAAATGTTGAGATTGCTCCAAGAGTTACCTATATTGATGCAGGTGCTTTTCGTGGCTGCACAAATCTTCGTGATGTAACTGTTCCCGCAGGCGTTACAGGTATCGGCACAGATGCTTTTAAAGATTGTCCTAATCTTAAATATGTATATTCCTGCCAAGGCGATAAAGTCAGCCCCTTAATGAGCCAGTTTGGAACATATACATATGTAACCTCAAATCATAGAATGATTAACGGCATTTGTGCGGCTTGCGGATTTTCAGAATTTGAAATTGATTCAAACGGTATGCTTACCAAATATAACGGGTCAAGCAGTGAAATCGTTATCCCCGATGGTGTTACTGCTATTGGCGATAATGTGTTTAACGGCAACAGAACTGTAAAAAGCGTAACACTTCCAGATAGCGTTGTAAGCATAGGAAACAGTACCTTTTATAATTGCTACGGTCTTTCAAGCATAAATTTCCCCGACAATCTTAAAAGCATCGGTAACAGTGCATTCAGAGGTTGCGGCAGTCTTACAAATATAACACTTCCCGAAGGTCTTGAAAGCATTGGCTCTTATGCGTTTTACAACTGCACAAAACTTACGGGCATAGCAATTCCTGAAAGTATAACAAAAATTGAACCTTATACATTTGATTATTGCGACGCTCTTACAAGTGTAACAATTCCCGAAAGTGTAACAAGCATTGGCGCTTATGCGTTTGCATTTTGCAGACATCTTCAAACCATTACAATTTCAGACAGCGTAAAAACAATCGAAAAAAACGCTTTTTATAACTGTTCATCACTTGTAAGTGCAACCATCCCGAACGGCATTACAAGCATCAGCAACAGCCTGTTTGAGGGTTGCTCAGCTCTTGAAAGTATAAAACTTCCCGATAGTGTTACAAACATTGGCAACAGAGCGTTCTATGCCTGTTCATCACTTGTGAGCGTAAATATTCCTGATAATGTTACAAATATTGGCGAGGGAGCTTTTTTAAGCTGTTCATCACTTGAAGAAATAGCAATTCCAAACAGTGTTACAACTATAAAAAGCGATACTTTTTCAAACTGTACATCACTTAGCAGAATAACCCTCCCTGGCAGTATCGAAAGTATCAACCCCTATGCATTTTCAAACTGTTCAAATCTTTTGTACATACGCACCTGCAATGAAGATAAAATCGGCAATATGATGAGTCAGTTCAAAAGCTTTTATGTGTATGAAACTATAGATCATCGTTTTGTTAATGATGTTTGTGAAGTTTGCGGTGCACCAGTGTTTGAAATTAACAATGGTGTGCTTGTTAAATATAACGGCACAGACAGTGATGTGGTTATCCCCGATGGCGTTACATGGATTCACCAGAATGTATTTCTCAGAAATAATAATCTAAAAAGCGTAACAATCCCTGACAGCGTTTCACGCATCAGCGATTATTCATTCTTCGGATGCGAAAATCTTGAAAAAGTGCGTTTCACTGGCACAGAAGAGCAGTGGAAACATATAGAACTCAGCATGACCAGCGGTCTTTATGATGAAAATGTTGAGTGTCTGAATATCAGCAAAACTCCTTTCACTGACGAGGCTGATTTTGAAACACTTGAAACCGAAAATGGAGCAAAAATCATCAGCGGATTTACCCCTGGCGATACAAAATCGGCACTGGAAAAATATATCGCAAACGGCTGGGATGTTGAAGTTAAAACAGCTGACGGAACAGACAGAATCGGCACAGGCTCAGTTGTTACTCTTACATCATTAAGAGGCAAGATTGAATACACTGTTGTAATTTATGGCGATGCTGACGGCGACTCATGGTATGATGCACCCGACTCAATTGTTGTTAACTGCCTTGTTAAAGGACTTCTTTCCCGTGAGCAGGTGGGCGAAACAGTGTGGTATGCCGCCGACTGTAACCATGACGGCGTTGTTGACGATAATGATGTTGCATTGCTTGACAGGGCAGGACTTCTTCTTGCAAACATCGACCAGACAAAGGCAGGCTCCCTCAAAGGGGACAGCGTGTTTGAAGAATATCTGAGCCTTATTTCGCAGAAAACAGCTTCGACAGAAGAACCTGTGGCAGAGAAAAACATTGACGAAGAATTTAACAACAACATATTCCATAAGATAGTTGAATTTATCATCTACCTTTTCAGAGTGATAATTTCATATATCCCAAAAGCAATCTGATTTAAACAAAAGCGGAGAGTTCACACGCTGGGCTCTCCGTTTTTCAACGGCCTTTTTATGACATAGAGTAACCTTTTATTACATTTGGTTACTTTCTTATGAACATAGAGTAACTTTTTTTCGACACATATTGACATACCATTTTACGGTTGGTATAATGAAATAATATGAAATAACAAAGAAAAGTAGTAAGGAAAGTGATGTTATTTTGAAAAAATTAGGATACATATCAGCGATAGTTGCAGTTTTACTGATTTTTTCAACTTTATTCTCTGGCTGTAGCAGTAGGGATGAAGCCGAAAACCAAGAAACTACAAAGGAGAATAATCAGTCGGTCAGCACTTCTGAAAAAAGCACTGAAAAAACCGAAGTAACAACCGAACCTGAATCTGATGATTTTTTTGAAGGCACTGTTTTTGTAGGGGACAGCGTAACCTTAGGACTCAAAAACTATGTTACATCTGAAAGAAATCAGGGGCGTGAATGCCTTGGAAATGCAAAGTTCTTGGCAGAGGGCAGTATGAGCTATTCAAACACACTCCCCGAAATCGGAGCGGCAAACTCCATTCACCCAAGATATAACGGCACAGAAATGCACATTGAAGATGCACTTGCCCTTATGAATGCAAAAAGAGTGTTCATTATGCTGGGAATGAACGATTTCTGCATATATCCCGAAGAGGAAGCTATTGCAAACGCTAAGGAATGCACTGATAGAATTAAAGAAAAAAATCCCGATATTGATATTTATATTGAATCTGTAACCCCCGCACTTTTTGACAGCGGCAAATTCAGCAACGAAAATATTAACAAGTTTGATGCCGCACTGAAAGCTTTCTGTGATGAAAACAGCTACACCTATGTTGATGTTGCCTCAGCAATGAAAGATGAAAACGGCATTTTAATCAGATCATATTGTGGCGACCCCGGTGCAAAGGGCGTTCATATGTCAAATATAGGCTGCAAAGCATGGGTAGATTATCTTAATAAAATTTGCGTTGAGGAGAAATAAAAATGAAAAAAATTGTACTTTCAATCACAGCTGTTCTTATGGTACTTGCTATGCTTGCCGCTTGCGGAAAGAGTGCAGTCGCAGATGTTAATGTTAAAGAAGTTTATCAGAAAATCACCGAAAGCGTTACTATGCCAAAAGAAACTGTTGAGCTTGTTGCGGACGACCTCACTGATTATTACGGCATAGAGGCAGATAAGGTTGCAGATTTTGTTGCCGTGCAGGATGCTTGCGGATACAAAGATGAAATTGTTATCATTAAGGCTGTTGATGATGCTTCTGCAACAGAAATCGCTGATCTTCTTAATAAGCACATTGACTATCAAAAAGACAGCATGAAAAACTATGACCCAGCGCAGTTCAGCATCCTCGGCACAAGCGAGGTTGTTTCTAACGGCTCTTATGTTGCAATGTTTATTTCAGCTGACCAGAGCAAAATGGCAGAGATTTACAACGGATTTTTTAAATAAACCATAACAAATTTTTTTAGAGGGGTGAGGGCAAACGGTTTTTTCAAGTCCATTATTTTTATTTGTATTTCTGCCGATTGTTCTCGCAGTGTACTATATTCTGCCACGAAAATGCAGAAATGCGTTCCTTTTAATTGCTGACCTTGTGTTCTATGGCTGGGGCGAACCTGTTATGGTTCTTCTTATGCTGATTTCAATAGTAATAAACTACATCGCAGGTCTGATGATTGCCAAAACAGAATCAAAAAATAATAAAAAGCTGATTTTGATTTTATCTGTAATAATCGACCTCGGAATACTCGGATTCTTTAAATACGCAGGCTTCATCACTGAAAATCTCAATGTTGCACTGCCGTTTTTGAATATTCCAAAAATCAGCGTTCCTTTGCCAATCGGTATTTCGTTCTACACATTCCAGATAATGTCATACACCATTGATGTTTACCGTGAAGATACAAAGGCTCAGAAAAATATTGTGGCATTCGGTACATATGTTTCGCTGTTCCCTCAGCTTATTGCAGGACCCATTGTACGCTACAGAGATGTTGACATTCAGCTTGACAACAGACGGGAAAACATTGAGCAGTTTTCACACGGTGTAAGGCTGTTTGCTCTTGGTCTTGCCAAAAAAGTATTGCTTGCAAATCCCATGGGTGCATTGTGGGACTCTCTTCGTGAAACACAGAATGGTGGTGTCTTAGGCGCATGGATAGGCGTTATTGCCTTCTCATTTCAGATTTATTTTGACTTCAGCGGCTATTCAGATATGGCTCGTGGCCTTGGCAATATGCTGGGCTTTGAGTTCCTTGAGAATTTCAATTATCCGTATATTTCAAAGAGCATTACTGAATTCTGGCGCAGGTGGCACATTTCACTCGGCACATGGTTTAGAGAGTATCTTTACATCCCACTTGGCGGCAACCGCCGTGGCAAGGCAAGAACCCTACTTAACCTTTTAATCGTGTGGATGCTGACAGGTCTGTGGCACGGCGCAAGCTGGAACTTTGTTCTCTGGGGACTTTATTTCGGTGTACTTCTTATAATCGAAAAGCTGTTCTTGCTTAAAGTTCTTAAAAAGCTTCCGTCTTTTGTATCGCATATCTATTCGCTGTTTTTCATCGTTTTCGGATGGGTTATTTTCTATTTTGCAGACGATGTTGGCGGACTTTCTGCACTGCTCGGATTCATACCGAGACTTTTCAGCGGCGGATTTATTTCAGCCGACGCTCTTGCTATTATAAAGGGTTCAATATTGTTGCTTGTCGCAGCCTGCGTTGCGTCAACACCGATAATAAGAAAAACATACATGAAACTTCGTGAAAGAAAAGGCTTTGTTGTTGCCGAAGTAATTGCAATTGTGCTGATTCTTGTTTTTTCAACTGCATCAATTGTGGGCGACAGTTACAATCCTTTCCTTTACTTCAAATTCTGATATGAAAAATAAAATGAAATCAAAGTTAATATCTGCCGTATTTATTGTTTTTGTTTTTGCGGTTGCGATTCTTTATATTTTCACACCCAAAACAAACTTTTCTGAAACAGAAAAGCGGTATCTTGCCGAATTTCCAAAATTCAGCTTTGAATCCCTCAGCTCTGGCAAGTTTACCTCTGATTTTGAGGAGTATCTTTCAGACCACGCTCCGTTCAGAAATGTACTTGTAAGTCTTAATTCCTACTTTGAGCTTGCCAAGGGCAACAACGGCTCTAACGGAATTTACCTCGGCTCTGACGGCTGGCTTATTGAAAAGCCATTTGATAGAGAAAATCGGTTTGATACAAATGTCAGACGAATCACCGCATTTGCAAAAAGCACGGGCATTCCCACAGCGATTACCGCAGTGCCAGAAAAAGGCTTTATTTACGGCGAAAATCTGCCGAAAAACGCACTTAAATACAATGATGATGAATGTTTTAAAAAGTTAACTTCACAGTGCAAAGACAGCGTGAAGTTCATAAATCTTTCTGATGCCTTAAATGCTCAGAAAAATGATAAACAGATTTTTTATAAAACAGACCATCACTGGACTTGCGACGGAGCGTTTATTGGCTACAACGAAATCTGCAAAGCGTTGAATCTGACAGCGGCAGAGGAAGATAGCTTTAATATTCAGACAGCCGAAAATTTCTACGGCACATCATATTCAACATCCCTTTATACGCTGACTAAGCCCGACACAATGAAGATTATGCGCAGCAAAAAATCAGACGGTGCGGCTGAGGTTGTGATTGAGGACGGCAACACCGAAAAAAGCGGAAATATGTTTTTTGATGACAACCTTAAAGGCAGCGATAAATACACAGTTTTCCTTGACGGCAATCATCCGTTTGTCAGAATAAAAACAGGTAATGAGGGCGGCAAGCTTCTTGTAATCAAGGATTCATTTGCCCATTGCCTTGTGCCGTTCCTTGCAGAGAATTACAGTGAAATTGTTATGATTGACCTGCGTTATTATAAAAAGCCCGTTTCACAGCTTCTGAACGCAGAGAGCTTCAATCAGATACTTTTTGTTTATGGCATGGAAAACCTTGCCGAAAGCAGAGATATTATTTTAAAATGATAAGAAATACGGAGCAGAGAGATAATCCCTGCTCCGTTTGTTTTATAAGTGCACAAAAAAATCCCCAACCTGATTTGCAACAGATTGGGGATAAATTTTTATAAATTATACTTTATATTCAAGTGCTTCGGACTGCTTTCCGTAAGCGTTTTCGGCAACAACCTTGATGGTGCAGCCTTTCTCTGCCTTAACCTTTTCGGTTATGCTTTCGTATGTATCGGCAAGCCAGTAGTTGTTAAGAACCCACTTTGAGCTGACCTCTTCGCCATTTTCGTTATATACATAAAATCTGTATAAAAATACAGGATTCATCTTTTCGCTCTCTGCCGCAGGAGCTGTTACTTTATACTTGCCAGCTATCTTTTTAACCTTCAGCTCTGCACCGTCTTTAAATGCAGGTGCACCCAATGCGGCTTCCTGCTGTGCAGGGGTGAACTGTCTGTGTGAAGCGTCCGCAGGGTTGTTGATGTAATATTCACAAAGAAGTGTTCCGCTTAAAACATCATATCCACGAAGTCTTATGGTGTTTTCTGCGTCAACCTCAATAATCCATTCCTGACCCATTTTTCTGTAGTTGTCGGGGTGAATTACATTAACTCCGTCAACGGTAAATTCAGCATAATTCAGCGAGCCTGTGCCAATTGCAGTGAATTTGCCCTGCCATATTGAGCGTGGGTCATTAAGGGGATAATGTGAATGCCCCGAAAGGTGAACTATCTGCGGATATTCTTCAATAATATCTTTAAAATAATCAATTCCCCAGCCGTCCTCTGCAAGGCTGCCATAAACTGTGTCTGCCACGTGTTCATGGTGGAACACAAAAATAGGCTTCTCAGGGTCATCCTTTGTGGCTTCGTCAAGCTGTGCTTTCAGCCATTCACGCTGATATTCACTGTAATGCTCATCATCATTTTTTGAGCGTGAAATTCCAATAAAATGGAATCCGTTTATAACATAGTGAGAGTCTGCGTTAAGCCCCGAAATGCCTTCAAAATATTCGCCTGTGCCACCTTTAAATACATAACCGTCGTGGCTTTTTGCAACAACCGCCATAAGCTGTGTTTCGTCTTTAAGAGCCTTGTTTGTTGTGGCAATAAAATCAAGGAACTGCAATCTGCGTCCGTCATCTGTAAGGTCGCCTGCATATATCATTCCATCAAGCGTGGGGTAGTTTTCATCCTGTGCGGCAACATTATATGCAAGTGAAATTGCTTTCTGAATCCTCTGTGTGCGCTTGTCCCCAAGCATCTCAACATGGGAATCACTTACAGCGGAGAAGCGGATAACAGGCTTGAAATCCACCTTTTCTTCTTCGGGAGCTTTCACATTGTTAAATGGCGCAAGAATCGAAATAACCGCCATAAAAATTGCAAGAATAAATTTTGTCATAATCAGCACTCCTTTTGCTTTTGCGGTCAACATTATATCATATTTTATCGCAACATTTCAAGAGCTTCCAAGTGTGTCATAGGGGCTTTAACTGGGATAAAGTATACAGATAAAAATAATCCGTTGTTTTTTGTTCGATTTGCGTATTGCGTTGACGGTGAAAATTTTATATAATCTTTTTAAATAAATATCAGGGGTGATTATATGAAAAATGCAAAAAAATTGGCGGCTCTTTTGTTATCAGTGGTTATGATAATCTCAATGATGATTGTGCCTGTTAGTGCAAAGGAGCTTTGCAGTCAGGTGCCAAACGGGAGCAATGTAAACGGTCATAATTATACCTCCAACTGGGCAAAGGTTATCGGCTCTTATTTGACCGAAACCGCTGACGGCAAGATTATGCGTGTTCAGAGTGGCTCAGACGGCAAAGCCTATGTTGAGTATTATGACTCTTCTTTTAATCTCACAGGGCAGAAAACTATCTCTGCATCTCTTCCGATTTTTGGCGGATTCTATAAGAGCGGAAACAATTATTACATCCTTTCGGGTCAGAGAAATCCCGATTATAACGACAGCGTTGAGGTTTATCGCTTAACAAAATATGACACCAACTGGAACGAGCTTGGTCATGCTTCACTTTTTGGTGCAAACACTTTTGTTCCTTTTGACGGTGGCAGTGCAAGATTTGCTTCATGCGGCAAATATATCCTTATCAGAACCTGCCACAAAATGTATGTATCATCTGACGGATACAACCATCAGGCGAATGTTACAATTGAAGTTGACACAAGCAATATGACAGTAACCGATAGCTACACCGAAGTTATGAACAGCACATACGGCTATGTCAGCCATTCATTTAACCAGTTCATTCAGGTTGAAAACAATAATATCATCGGTGTTGACCACGGCGACGCTTACCCGAGAAGTGTTGCGCTGATTAAATATCAGACAGATTGCAGCACTGGTAAATTTGTTCCAGGTTACTACACAAGATGCAGTGTTTATAATATGCTCAGCTTCGCAGGCTCTGTTGGTGATAACTACACAGGTGCGCAGATTGGCGGATTTGAAATTTCTGACACATCATATCTTGTTGCAGGCACAACAATTGAGCAGGTTGAAAATGCATCAAAAACAAGCAATGTTTATGTTTCTGTAATGAATAAAGCAGATAACACTATCACATTAAAAAATATCACAAACACCGCAGAGGGTGAAACAAATCCCTCCAACCCGTTCCTTGTGAAGCTTAGCGATAACAGCTTTATGCTTATCTGGAGCGTTGGCACAACCGTTTATTATTGCAAGCTTGACGGCAATGGCAATGTTAATTCAAAAATCTACACAATGAACGGCAGCCTTTCTGATTGCGACCCAATAGTTTGCGGCAACAAGGTTATGTGGTATTCATACATAGGCGCAGAGGTAACATTCTATGAAATCAGCCTTAGCGACCTTTCACAGACAAATGTTACAACAGTAGAAAACAGCCACAACTGGGTGGTTAAATCTGTTGACGATAACGGCAATGTAGAGCTTGCCTGCTCAAAATGCGGTGAAACAAAATCTGGCGTTATTCCAAAATCTGTCAGCCTTTGGTGGAATGTCAGCGGCAACAGCTGGAGCTCAGCTCCAAGAAATCCCATATTTGCAGGCAATAAAATATCTGTTGAAACAGATTACTCAAACTATTCAGGCAACAGTGCCACGCTGAAAGATTGCGTTGTAACATCATCTGACGAAAGCATTGCAACTGTTTCAGGTTCTTCAAACGGTGCAGGCTATTATGACATTATGTGGAAAAAGGCAGGCGCAGTTACAATAACTGTCAGCAGCCTTTATAATTCATCAATTTCAAAGTCATACAAAATCAATGTTACCGATTATATTACCCCCAAGGGCACTGGCGTGATAGACAGCGAAAACAAGCTTATCAGCGGTATTGCCGTTGGCTCAGATTCAATCACAGATTATGTTACACCTGCAAGCGGAGTTACGCTGAATGTTTCTGCGGGCAAGCTTGTAACAGGCACATCTGTTGAGGTTCTTTATAACGGCAATGTTGTTCGCACATATAAAACAGTTATTTTTGGTGATGTTAACGGTGATGGCTGGTATGACGGCACAGATTCACTTATTGTCAACTGCATTGTGAAAGGACTTCTTTCCCGTGAACAGGTGGGCGAGGCTGTTTATAAAGCGGCAGACTGCAACCATGACGGCGCAATTAACGAAAGCGATGTTGTAATTCTTCAAAAGGCAGGCTTGCTTATTTCCAAAATTGACCAGACTAAGACAGCAGACGAGCTTTTGTTGAATGCAGATTTCAGCGAATATCTGAGCCTTATTTCTCAGCAAACAGCTTCTTCTGATGAACCTGTTGACGAAGAATTTAACAGTAATATATTCCATAAGATAATTGAATTTATCATCTGCCTTTTCAGAATGATAATCTCATACATCCCTAAATAATATAATAAATTCAGCGGAGAGTCTTGCAAAAGGCTCTTCGCTTTTTAAGAATTGTTATGACCGAAACCAAAATGATTTACAAATATTTTGGGGGACTCATTGGCTCATTTATCAAAAATGAATACATCTTCAATACAAATTGTATTTTGCTATATTGAAATCATATTTTTCATATGATATAATTGACAAAACTGTTGCGGAGAGGTGAAAAAAGTGGATAGCAATGTGCTTGTGTGGCTCGAAAAAACGGCAAAGCGTCTGCCTCAAAAGATAGTTTTTGAAGATACACAAAACGCCGTAACCTTTTCAGAGGTTTTATGGACGGCAAAGGCAATAGGCTCCGCTTTGGCAGAGTACACACCGCCGTGCAGACCTGTTGCAGTCCTTTCAGGGCGGCACGCTTTTACACCGTCAGTTTTTCTTGGTGTTGTTTATGCAGGTTGCTTTTATGCTCCTCTTGACGGTGGAATGCCCGATTACAGACTTAATCAGATAATCGGAATATTAAAGCCCGAAATTATTATTGCAGATAAGGGTAATGCCGAAAGAGCAAAGGCTCTTGCACCCGATTGCCGTGTTCTTATTTCTGAAGAAATTGCAGAGAAAGAAATTGACGAAAATAGGCTTTCAAAAATCCGCCGTTTTTCAAAAATTACAGATCCGCTTTATGTGATTTTTACTTCAGGTTCATCTGGAATACCAAAGGGCGTAATAACATCTCATCAGTCCCTTATGTGCTATATTGAAGCATACGATGCGGTGATGAATATTACAGAGGATGATGTCCTCGGCAATCAATCGCCACTTGATTATATTGCCGCAATAAGAGATATTTATCTCCCTCTTAAAAACGGAGCTTCAATGTTCATCATTCCAAAGCAGTGCTTCGCAATTCCAACAAAGCTTTTTGATATTCTTAACGAAAAAAAGATAACTGCAATCGGCTGGAGCGTTTCTGCCTTAACAGTGCCAACAGCCATGGGCGTTTTCAAATACGGCTCACCTCAGTATCTTAAAAAAATCTGCTTCTCAGGCTCTGTTATGCCGTGCAAATACCTTAAAATCTGGCAGGAGCATTTGCCTAATGCCAAGTTTGTTAATCAGTACGGACCAACAGAAGCAACAGCTTCATGCACCTATTATGTTATTGAAAACAAGGTTGAGGACGAAGATGTTTTGCCTATAGGCATACCTTATAAAAATTACTCAGTTTTCTTACTTAATGAAGATAACACCGCAACACCGCAGGGCGAATTAGGCGAAATCTGCGTCAGCGGTCCCATACTTGCCCTCGGATATTATAACGACCCTGTAAGAACTGCTGCTTCATTTATTCAGAATCCTCTGAATAAATGCTATGGGGAGCTGATATATAAAACAGGCGATTTAGGTCTTATGCGTGAGGATGGAATACTTGAATTTCACGGCAGAAAAGACAGGCAGATAAAGCACCTCGGTCATCGTGTTGAGCTTGACGAAATTGAAGAAGCTGTAAAGACCGTTGCAAATGTTAGCGAATGTTTTGCACTTTATAATCAGAAAAAAGAGCAGATAATGCTTCTTTACACAGGCGAAGCAACGCCAAAAGAAATTGCTCTTGAAATAAGAAAGAAGCTTCCTGAGTTTATGCTCCCGAGAAAAACTCTGAAGCTCACGGAAATGCCAAAACTTCCAAACGGCAAAACAGATATGCAGACAATAAAAGAAACATATATAAAATAACGGAGGCTATTGTTATGAAAGATGAAATGATGAAAATTCTTGAAGAACTCAGACCCGATGTAGATTTTGAAAAAGAAACAGCACTTATTGATGACGGTATTCTCAGCTCAATGGATGTTGTTGCAATTGTCAGCGAAGCTGTTGACGCTTTTGATGTTATGATTGGCGTTGAACACCTCATTCCCGAAAATTTCAATTCTGTTGACAGCATGGTTGCACTTATTGAAAAAATTCAAGACGGTGAATAATTTATGAAAAGCTTTTATAAAGATATGACAGGCGAAACACCTGCATATGTTTTTGATGTTGACGACTTTTCACTGAGAATAAAGAAAACCGCTGAGAAGCTTCATGGAATCCCTCTTTGCTATTCTATAAAGGCAAATCCTTTTCTTATAAAGTATCTGCCAAAAGAAATCACTCATCTTGAAGTGTGCAGTGTGGGGGAACTTAAAATATGTGAAGCTCTCAGTGTTGATTTGAGCAAAATCATCTTTTCGGGTGTTAATAAAACAGTGCAGGATGTAAAGCTTGCTATGGATGATAATGTTGGCATTTTCACAGCAGAAAGTATGCTTCATCTTAATCTTATAAACGATTGCGCAGTGAAATGCGGCAAAAAGGTTAAGCTCATTCTCCGCCTTTCCTGCGGCAATCAGTTTGGCATGGACGACAGCGACATTAAAAAGATAATTTCGCAGAAGCAGGCATATTGCGGTGTTGATATTATTGGCATCCATTACTATTGCGGAACGCAGAAGAAAAAAGCTGTTTTCATTCAAAAAGAACTTGAAACACTTGATAAATTCCTCTGTATGCTCAAGGCAGATTATGGCTATGAGCCGTCAATGGTCGAGTATGGTCCTGGCATAGCCGCTGATTATTTTGGCGAAAATCCTGAAGAAACCGATATGGCACTTCTCAGTGATGTTGCACCGCTTCTGAATGATTTTGCAAAGAAATACCCATTAAGTATAGAAATGGGCAGATTTTTTGCTTCATCCTGCGGAACATATTTCACCAAAATAGTTGATACCAAAATTATTCATAATATTAACTATGCAATTTGCGATGGGGGAATACATCACCTTAAATATTACGGGCAGACCATGGCAATGCAGGTTCCACCTGTTGAGGTTCTTGACCCTGTTGATATGGAAGAAAAATTCTGGTCGGTGTGTGGCAGTCTTTGCACAGTTGCCGATGTGCTTGTGCGTAAAGCATCGCTTAATGGTGCAGGTGTGGGCAGTACCCTTGCTTTCAGCCGTTGCGGAGCATATTCTGTTACAGAAGGCTCTGCGTTGTTTTTGAGCCGTGCCTTGCCCAAAATATATATTTATTCTGCTGAGTCAGGTCTTGTTAAGGTCAGAGATACTGTTGAAAGCTTTGAATTCAACAAGGCATCAGTTATATAATTAAAAGCCGGGAATCATAGTGATTTTCGGCTTTTTATATGAACTATTTGCAGAATTTCCTCTTAGTTGAATTATTTTTCCATTTGTGATATAATTTCTCAAAGGAGGCGTTTATATGTTTTGCAAAAAATGCGGAAAAGAAATCCCTGATGACAGCAGATTCTGCCCTTATTGCGCTGAAAAAGCAGGGGACGAAAAGAAAAGCAAATCCAATTCTACAATCGTTATTGCCTGCGTGGCTGTGATAGTTGCCCTTTTGGTGGTTATCGCTTTTATGGCTGGCAAGCTTTCTGATAAGAAAGGCGAAAACGACACAACCACTTCATCCCAAACCTCATCTCTTACAGAAAAATCAACCACCGCAAAGGCTCCCAAAACTACCACCACAACCACCAAAGCCGCCAAAGCAAAGGTCAAGTGCTACAGCGGAACAGACATACCCGATTGCGGCGCATATTTAAATTTAAAAGCGAATATTTACGAGCCTGTTTCTGAAGAGGGGTTGATTATGTATGAGTCGCCCGATGACGGATTACAGAGATACGCAAAGCTCCTTGAGGATAACAGCTTTATGCTCACAGAAGAGAACGAATACAGCCAAATTTATACATCAAAAACGGGCAGTTATGCAAAGCTTATGGAAGATATTGACCCGCAGACAAATCAGCATTATCTTAAAGTCGTTTCAAAAAATCTTTATGATTATTGCATGAAAAATTTTAATATTGCAGATAACGGAATATAACAAAAAAAGCCTCACAATGGGGCTTTTTTTATTGCGTATTTTGATTTAATTTCAGCGAAACAAGGCTTATAAAGTGTCGAGAATTTTATAAAGCATTTTATAAAGCAGAGCCGCTTCCTCCTGCGAAAGCTCAAAGCATTTGCCAACCTGATAAGGAATATCAACCGCCTCTTTTTTCAGTGCTTCACCTTTATCTGTCAGACTTACTATCAGATTTCTTTCATCTGCCTCGCTTCGTTTTCTTTCAATAAATCCTTTGTATTCTAACTTTTTAAGCAGTGGGGTCAGCGTGCCCGAATCAAGATAAAGATGTTCGCCAAGGCTTTTAACATTTATTTGCTTTTTCTCCCACAAAATCATCATAGTGATATATTGAGTGTATGTAAGGTCGATTTTTTCAAGAAACGGTTTGTATTTTTTTACAACCTCTTTTGCGCATACATAAAGAGGGAAGCAAAGCTGATTTTCGATTTTTAAGGCATCATAATTTTTGTCCATAATATCACCGAGAATATTATATCACAAAGACTTTTATTTGGCAACAGCTTCCATAACTGCCTTTGCCAGTTGGTCTGCACATGATGTAGGCTTTCTACCGCAGGTGTTTCCGCTGAGAAGCTCATGTATCTTTTCTGCTTTCATGCCGTCAACAAGTTTGCTGATTGCCTTTAAGTTTCCGTTGCATCCGCCATAAAATTCAATATTTGTGATTTCGTGGCTGTCGCCAATATCAAAACTTATTTCCATAGGGCAAATTCCCTTTGGTGTGTATTCATATCTCATTTTAACAACTCCTTTATTTTTGCTTCAATTTCTTCTGGCTTCGTTTTGGGTGAATATCTTTCAACAACACATCCGTTGCGGTCAATAAGGAATTTTGTGAAATTCCACTTGATTGAGCCTTTTTTCTGTGATTTAAGATATGTATAAAGTGGTTCTTCTTTTGAGCCGTTGACTTTGATTTTTGCAAATTGATTAAATGTAACACCATATCTTGATTGGCAAAAATCAACTATCTGCTCTTCACTTCCGGGGGCTTGAAATAAGAATTGATTGCACGGAAAATCAAGAATTTCAAAACCGCAAGGCTGATATTTTTCATATAAATTCTGCAATCCCTCATATTGAGGTGTGAAACCGCATCCCGTTGCGGTGTTTACAATAAGCAAAACCTTGCCTTTGTACATAGAAAGATTAACATTCTTCATTTTAACATCTTTAACTGTAAAGTCATAAATTCCCATATTTACCTCCTGCACATTGAAATATAAATTGTTGTAATAGTCAAAAGATTTATTACAATTGGATTGTACACAATTTAATTTAAAAAGTCAAGTGAAAATTAAATAATAACAGATTATTTCTTTGCAAGAAAAATTTTTACAAAGCCTTGAATTTTATTTTGCGATAAAGTAAAATAAAGACGAGAAATATCTCAAAATTAAACGAGGTGAGTTTATGTCAAAAATCATCAGTGTTATTATGACAGTTATTATGTTCCTGTTTCCGTCATTGAATGTTTCAAAAATTTCAGTTGATAAAACAAAATGGAACACCGATTATGCCTATGTCTATTGCCACGGACTTTCAGGGTGGGGCAGTTACGATTTGCAATATCGCTTTATGCCCTATTGGGGAATGTTCGGCGGCGATATGATAAAAAATCTCAATAAGCGTGGCTTCAAATGCTATGCCGCTTCTGTTGACCCCGAGGGCAGTGCGTGGGATAGAGCCTGTGAGCTTTATGCTCAGCTTGCGGGTACAAAGGTAGATTACGGCAAAGAGCACAGCGAGCGTTGCGGTCATGAACGCTTCGGCAAAGATTTCTCAAAGAAGCGTCTTATTCCCGATTGGTCAGCAGAGAATAAAATAAACCTGTTGGGTCATTCATTTGGCGGTGTAACAGTTCGACTTCTTGCAGAGCTTATGGCAAACGGAAGCGAAGCGGAAAAGGCTGTTACAGATTCAAAAGATTTGTCAGAGCTTTTCACAGGTGGCAAAGCAGATTGGATTTATAGCATCACCACCCTTGCGGCACCCTCAAACGGCACCACCGCATATGGCTTTGGAGACCCCGATGTTGAAGTGAAAAATCACGACAGTGCGGCATACGATATGTATATCGACAACGCAATGAAAATCAACGAAAAAATTTCAACACAAAATTGCACATATTATTTTGCAATTCCCTGTAGCTCCACAATAAAAAATGCTGACGGAACATACACCGCAGATAACGAGCTGACAGAATCACTTTTCCGCTCATCTGCCAACGAAATGGGAAGCCTCACAGGCGTAACACCCAACGGATATGTTGTTGATGAATCGTGGCTTGAAAATGACGGACTTGTAAACACAATCTCTGCAAAAGCTCCCACAAGCGCACCTTTCAAAGACCTTGATAAGAGCAACATCACCGCAGGCATATGGAATGTTGCCGAAACATACAAGGGCGACCATATGGCATTTAACGGCGATTTGATGAGCCCCAATAATATCCGCCCGTTCTTTGCGGATTGGATGAATATGATAAACTGCATATAAATCAAACTGCCCCATAGCACTGAGCTTTGGGGCAGCTTTTTAATGATTTACTTGTAAAAATTTTTATAAGCTGATTGATTAAACCATTTTCATTTGCTATAATAAATTGAACGGAGTTGATAATATGAAAAAATCATTGCCCAAAAGAATACTGGCATTGTTGCTCGCATTTATTATTGCCCTGCTTTTGCCCGCTTGCTCAGATGTAACAAAGAGCAAGAAAGACAAAAAAGAGGTAAACACCACCGAGTATCTGCCTATAATCACAGAGGATGATTCTGCAAAATCACCGCAGACCACCGAAAAGAAAACTCAAAAAACAACAGTAACTACCACCACAACCACAACTAAAAAAAACACCACAACATATAAAAAGAAAACGACAACCACACAAGGGGATAGGGTTGTTGAAAGCGGAAAATATGACACTAAAAATGAAGTTGCTCTTTACATCCATAAATTCGGACATCTGCCCTCAAACTACATAACCAAAAGGCAGGCGGAGGATATGGGCTGGAGCGGTGGTTCGTTAAAGAACTATGCCCCTGGGTGCAGTATCGGCGGCGACCGATTTGGCAACTACGAGGGCAAGCTCCCGAAAGTTAAGGGCAGAACATATAAAGAGTGCGACATCGGCACAATGAACGCAAAATCAAGAGGTGCAAAGCGCATAATTTTCTCAAATGACGGCTTGATTTATTACACCTCAGATCACTACGAAACATTCACAAAGCTTTATTGATAAGGAGAAGCCATGAAACAGATAACATTAAACGGAAAGAAAATGACCGATAAAGAAACGGCACACGAATACATAGCCGAAAAGTTAGGATTTCCCGAATACTACGGCAAAAACCTTGATGCACTTGCCGACTGCCTGTGGGAGTTCTGCCTTGACAGATACATCCGCTTCAACCACTTTGAAGAGGCTGAGGCAAACCTTGGCGAATATGCCGAAAAGCTCCTTGCAGTTTTCACCGATGTTGCAGAGGAATCCACCCGCATAAGATTTAAAAAGCTTTAAGAAAAAGAGATAGTTGATTTCCGTCAGCTATCTCTTGATTTTTATTTGAAAAATTTGGGTTTTATGATATAATTTCTTTAACCAGTTTCAGGAGGTTTTCTTATGCTCGAACGATTGATGGATTTAATGAAGTTTGCCTACCGTCAAAAAGCGGCGGTTTACCGTGTGGGCGAGGTATTCACTTCAATTTTTGCAAACGGATTTCACCCCAAGAGAATCCTTGCGTTTATTATTGCATTTTTTGAAATGTTTGTCGGCATTGCAGACAGGGGACTTACACCCCTCGGTCAGCCTTTAAATCTTGATGGCTACAGCCTTGTTTTTTGCGAAGAATTTGAGGGCGACACACTCAACACAAACGATTGGTATTACCGTGGGCTTGGCACCCGCCGTGCAGGCTACACAGGCAAAAATCAGGTTGAAGTTAAAGACGGCAATCTTGTTATCACTGCCGAATATCTTGAAAACGGCGAGTATGGCGCAGGCTGGTACGCAGGCAAAATTGCAACTGTAAAAAAATATAACAAAGGCTATTTTGAAATCCGCTGCAAGTGCAATGACGGCGGCGAAATCTGGAGCGCATTCTGGACAATGCCCGAATATCCCATTGACCCGTATAATCACGAAACATCCAACGGCGGTATCGGCGGAGCTGAAATGGATATCTTTGAAGCACCGTTTGGCAATAAAAAGCTGGGACTTCACAACAGCGTTTCGCAGACAATTCACTGCAATGGCGGCGATGATGATGCCGAAAATATTGACTCCCGCTGCTTAGGCTTTTTCAAGGGCAAAAATATCTATGATGAATATAACACCTACGGACTTGAATGGAACGAGGACGAGTATATTTTCTATATCAACGGTGTTGAAACCGCAAGAACATCGTTTGAAAACGGCACCTGCAATGTGAATGAAGAAATCATTGTTTCACTTGAATTGCCCGATGAAATCACCTTTGACCACGATTACAAAACACAGTTTATCGTAGATTATGTAAAAATCTGGCAGAAATAAAATGGAACTGCCGCCTTTAGCGCAGATCGAAAAGAAAATTAACAAGGGTATGAATTTATCAAAGTTCATATCCTTTTTCTTTTCTAAGAATTTTTTCGCCCTTGCAGTATCGCATACAGCGTCGGGCGAGAAAAATCCTTTCTGCATCTAAATTCGACAGTCCCAAATCCCTTATTTAATATAAACTAATAACATCAATTACTTAAACACAATCTTATTCGTTCCGTTTTTGATGCCGAAGCAATCATATTTCAGCCACGCTTTGCCTGTGAGGTATGAATCATAATGCGCCGCTTTTGCATTGCCCTTGTAGCCGTTGTCCTCTTTGGTGTAGTTGCCTGCACTCCAGTTGTCAATCATGGCACTGCTGAGGTACGGTATGTAATCTGCACTGTCAACCATTCTGTGCAGGTCGCCCTCACGGTCTTTTGTAACAATATAAGGCGAGCCGAGGGTCAGCGTGTTAAGAATCTGAAATCTCTGTTTCATCTCTTCGTTTGCCGCAAACTGCTGTGCAATCATTCCGCCTAAGCTATGCCCAACAAGCACAACCTTTGAATCTTTTGGAATATCCTTTTTTGCCGCCGCAACAACTGCATCAAGGTACATATTATCCTTGCCAAATCCGCTTTTGATGCAAACCTGAACCCCACGGATGTCGTTCTTGTCCCACTTACGGCTGGAGCCGATAAGGCTGATAACATAAACAGTGCCCTTGCTTTTGCCGTCAGTGTAAAGCGTACCTTTTTTGAATGTGTAAAGCTCCTTTTTAACGCAGAGCTTCATTGCATCCTGAGCAGTTGCAACTGTAACGCTTTTGGCAGATGCCATAACAGAAAGCGTTGAAAAAATCATCACAAATGCCAGTATTAAAGATATAATTTTTTTACTCATAATTTTTTCTCCGAAAATATATTTTTAACATTAGAAATTGTGCTGTAATTCACTGCCTTTTTTCATCATCTCCTTAAAAAATTTTACATCTTTATTATACGCATTTTAGTTTTGCCCGTCAATATCAAATAAAAATATTCGTCAGAGTGTCGCCAATTTTCATTGACAAGTGAATGCGGAATTACTATAATTAAACCGTAATATGTTTCAGAGGGTGATACAATGGAAATACTTGATATTGTGGATGAAAACGGCATCCCTACTGGCGAAGTTGTGGAGCGAAAAACAGCGCACGCCAAGGGTATCAGACACCGCACTTCCCATGTGTGGCTTTTGCGAAAGAAAGAGGGCAAAACCGAGGTTCTGCTTCAGAAGCGAAGCTCAAATAAGGATTCTTTCCCCGATTGCTACGATATTTCAAGTGCAGGTCATATCCCTGCCGGTGTGGATTTTGTGCCGTCTGCCATCCGTGAGCTTAAAGAGGAGCTGGGCGTTGACGCAAAAGAAACGGAGCTGTTTATTTGTGGTAACCGCTTAATTGAGGGCGATAGCGTCTTTCACGGCAAGCTGTTTTCAGACAGGCAGTATTCACGGGTTTTCGCCATGTGGTGCGATAAAAACGAAGATGAATTTACACTGCAAAAAGAGGAGGTTTCAGCTGTTCGCTGGATGGAAATTAACGAAGCAGTTGAAGCCGTCAAAGAAAATAAAATTAAAACCTGCATTTTTTTGCCAGAGCTTTTGATGGTGAAAAATGCAGCAGAAAATAAAGGAGAATGATTATGAATAAAAGCTTAAAAACAATTCAGACCCTTTCAAGATTAGGCAAAATTCTTTCAAAAATCGTGTTTATTTTCAGCATCATCGGCGCAGTTGGCTGCGTAATCGGTGCAGTAGCGTTTGCCTTTGGCGGCACTGAAATACTTCAGGCTGGCGAGGTAACAATCAACGGCATAATAAGCAATGACGAGAACCTTAAAGCTGATGTTTTGTATTCGTCCCTTGCAGTTACTTTTATAATGTGTTTTGGCGAAATAATCATTGCAAAAGTTGCAGAGAATTATTTTAAAAATGAGTTGAAAGACGGCACACCGTTCACCGAAAGGGGAGCGGACGAAATGCGCCGACTTGGCATAGTAACAATCTGCGTTTCACTTGGCACAGCGATTCTTTCAGGCATCGTGTTGGGCGTTATAAAAGCGTATTTCCCCGAAGCCGGCGAGCTTCCCGTTGAGGGCTTTGTGTCAGTTGGAGCTGGACTTGCGTTCCTCGCATTGAGCGTAGTTTTCCGCTATGGCTCCACCCTCATCGTACCCGAACCCGTGCCAACCCCCGCCCCACCCGAATCCCCCCAGCAGACAGAAGAGAATAGTTGATAATATTTATAAAACCGCCGAAGTCCATCGCTTCGGCGGTTGGTTTATATACAGCATTTGCTGACTACGAAGTTAATAGTTTCAATCCAATCATCAATTTTTAATAAGTATGCACCAGTTTCTTTATAATTGTCAGAAGCAAAAATTGCGCCATAAATTTGCTTCTTTGCAGAGTTATGAATAATGCTCCATACATAAGAATGGATTATTTGGTTGCAAACTTGGTTTAAAGGAAGATGAATAAATTCACAATTCTTTGCATCATAATCACAAATTAAAAACATACCGTATGAAAATAATTTTTCATCATCTATATGATTATATTTGGCTATAGGTACTTGATAATTTAAGATTTCTGTATCGATTTTCTTTGATGATATTTTCTTGATTCTTTCTACAAAGATCTTATCATCTTCCCAAATTTTTCTCATAATAATAGTTGAATATATCAGCTCTTTATTTATTTTGTGTTCAATACATGATTGATTGAAAAAATATGGATGTTTGCTCAACCAGTTTAATCTTTTTGAAATAGCGTTCAATTCCTTCTTCCAATATCCGTCAAGTAACATAAATTCAACTCCTTCTTATTTAATAGTATAATTTTACATTTTTATAGTATCCAAAGTCAAGAGATAAACATAATTCACTCTGCACAAATCTACTCTTTAATTTTGCCATTATCCACAAAATTTTTCACCACTTCACATATTCTATTGACACAAAACGCAATTTCCTTATATAATAGAAAAAACAAATAAAGTGGTGATTATATGAAAAAATGGTACACTGGCGTTGTTCATTCGCACACTACCCATTCAGACGGGAACCTGACCCCCACTCAGCTTGTTAAAAAAGCTGAAAAAATCGGTCTTGATTTTTTGATTATCACAGACCACAATCAGTTTTGCGACTATATCCCTAAAAGCGACAAGGTGCTTGTTATCCCCGGCACGGAGCTGACAGATGACACTTGGGGGCACACCAACATCTGGGGCGTTCAAGAACCCATTGATAACTTTAAATGTGAATCCTATGCCGAATGGGAAAGAAAAATTGCCATGGCTCGTGAAAAGGGTGCGTTTATCTGCATGAATCACCCTATGTGCAGTAACTGTGGCTGGCATTGGCCCCTTGAACCCGAAAAGGTCGATTGCGTTGAGGTGTGGAACAGCCCTCAGCACACAGATAATATGATTGCCACTGCATGGTGGCAGGATGAATTGCGCAAAGGCAAAAAGATACCTGCCGTTGGCGGAAGCGATTTCCATATGGATTATATTGTTACCGCTCACCTTGATAACCCCGTAACAAGAGTTTACGCAGAGGAATGTACGCAGGACGCTATCCTTAACGCTATTAAGGCAGGCCACACCACAATTTCACCCAGCGTGAAAGGGCAGACAATTTATATCACCAGTGATGACAGCATAATCGGCGACACTGTGAAGCTCACTAACAACACAAAGGTTACTGTCAGTGTTGATCGCCTTAAAAGGAATCAGACCCTTAAAATAATTGATAACAGCGGTTTGAAATATTCTTATAAAGCAACAAGCACTGAGCCTTTTGCGGTAACGCTCCCTGTTGAAAGTGAGGGATTTATCTCTGCACAGGTTGAGTATGACCTGCACCCACTTTACAGTGCGGCTTATGGTAAGGTTGAGCAAAAAATTCTTCACAGCAAGAATACAGGCAAGCTGCCGCCGTTTATTTATTCGCAGACTGGCGCAATTTATTTTGAAAAGTAAAAAGGTGATTATATGAGCATTAAACAAAAAGAAGTTTTAGCTTCAAATTCTTTGCAGAAAACACGATATGTAACCCCCATTGAGTATGTGAGCATCGGTATGTCAAGAATCGGCGGTATGTTTTCCACAACACTTACGGGTACTCTTGCAACTGCTTTCCTCCACGAGCTTTATTATGGACCCGCTGGTGTAAACGCAAAGGGCGTTGCCGACAAAATCGCAGTGCAGACCACAATCGCAACCTTGGCAGGTCTGTTGATTTCGTTCCTTTCAGGCATTATCGTTCAGAAATGGAAGTCAAGACTCGGTCATTACCGCCAGTGGTATTTCATAAACCTTGTGCCGCTGTTTGTGCTGACAGTTCTTTTCTTCTGGGTTCCCTCTGATTGGTCAGTCGAAAAAATGACCTATTGGCGATACGGAATCGCTTTGGCGCAAACTGTTTTTAACACGCTGAATGTTCTTTCACAGAATATTGTTCAGGTTGTATCCCCCGACCCCAAAGAGAAAAAGCTCATTGCCACCTGCTGGCAGTTGTTCTATTATATCGGCTACGGTGCGGCATATCTTGCAACAATGGTTTATGGTAAATTGAGCGATGACAAAACCGCAATGTATATGCGCCTTGCACTTGTTTCCGCTGTTGTTTCATCAATCGGCAACCTTATGTGTGGTCTTTTCTGTAAAGAGCGAATTGATGTTCAGCCAAATAAAAAAGAAAAAATCAGCAAAGACCTTATTCAGCTTTTCAAATACAAAAATTATCGCTGTATGCAGTATATGAGCTTTGCAGAAACACTCTATAATCTTGGCAAATTCAGCACATTCCTTGCCGCTATTACAGTTGGCTCTGCAAATAACCTTTTGCTTACACTTCCCACCGCCGCAGGCACAGTTGTGGGCAACCTTATCACCGCAAAAATCTCTAAAAAATATGAGCCTACAAAGCTCCTTAAATTCTGCGGATATTACATCACAGGCGCAGCCGCCGCTGTTTTCTTTGTAGCATTTGCAGAGGCAAAGCTTGGTCTTGTATTCTTTGAGGGATGGAACAAGTGGTTCTTCTATCTGTTCTATTTCATTTTCGGTGTCGGCGTTGGTATCAACGAGCTTTCAACATCACACTTCAATGTTGAGTATTATGACTATCTTGAATGGCAGTCAGGCAAGCGTCTTGAAGCTGTTCAGGGCATCATCCCCGGCTGGATTAAACAGGGACTTTCATACCTGTATCAGATAGCAATTCCCTATATGCTTGTTTGGATTGGCTATGAATCAAGCCGTGAGGGCGACCTTGTTGTTACAATGAGAGCGAAGCCCGACTATATGAACACCTGCCTGTGGCTTCTTGCATTCCTTGTGTTTACATATGCACTTGGCTGTATTATCAAGACTATCCTCCTCAAAACAATGTATGATGTTGAGGGCGAAAAGAAAGAGCAGATGTATAAAGACCTTGCTGAAAGACGAGCAGAAAATGCATAAAAAATAAAAACGAATGGCTGTGGGCAAACGCTCATAGCCATTTTTTGTGGGGATAAACAGATAATGTCATTGCGATGCTCAAAGATCCGTGGCAATCTACGCTCACGGCAAGTACAAAACAATGGCTTCCCTCGGGGGAAGTGGCAAAATCTTTGATTTTGACGATGGGGGTATCTTGAAGTAATAAGTTGTAGTGAATAGTGAAGAAGTGAAACAATACCGTGCTAAAATTGTGTCATTGCAAGGTTGCATTGCAACCGTGGCAATCTATTCTTAAATTCTGTACAAATTCGCTTGATTTGTATCGTAAACATCGTAGGGGCGAACTGCGTTCGCCAGCTTTGCATTACAACAATTTAATGAATAGTTGACAGCTGGATACCACCCACCGCAGAGGAAGTGCTTGCTCTTTCCAAATAGATATGCACAGACCTATTTCCTATTGCACTGGTAGGCAAATGATGATATAATAACAACTGCAATTTATTCCCTTTACAAAAACTGTCATTTGTGATAAATTATATAATAATCCTTTTGTTAAATCTAACGCAAAAAGCGGGGGTGAACTGATGATAATTGATTTCCATACCCACATTTTCCCCGATAAAATTGCACCGCAGGCAGTTGCTTCCCTTGAAAAAAAGGCGAATATCACTGCCCACGGCAAGGCAACTTTGTCTGACCTTAAAAGCACTATGAAAAGTGCAGGTGTGGATTATAGCGTGATTTTGCCCGTTGCCACAAGCCCGAAGCAGGTGGATTCCATCAACCGCATGGCATCATCAATCAACGGCACAGACGGCATTTTTTATGCAGGCGCAATTCACCCCAAATGTGAAAATGTTGAGGAAATTCTGGACTCCATAAAATCCGCAGGACTTTTCGGAATTAAAATTCATCCCGATTATCAGGGCGAATACTTTGACTCACCTGCATATATAAAAATTATGTCAGAGGCGGCAAAGAGGGGACTTGTTACCATTACTCATGCAGGTGTGGATGTTGGCTTCCCAGATGATGTGTGCTGTACGCCAGATATGGTCTGCAATGTGCTTGAGAAGCTCAAAGGCATCATTGATAATAAACTTGTCCTCGCTCATATGGGCGGGTGCGATTTGCCCGATGAGGTTATGGAAAAGCTCGTTTCAAAGCCTGTTTTCTTTGATACTTCATATGTGCTCAATAAATACACAGAGAAGTGCAGAGAAATCGTCATCCGCCACGGTGCAGACAAAATTTTTTTTGCAACAGATTACCCGTGGGGAGATGTAAAAAGCTTTGTTGAAACAATGAAAAGCCTTGACATTTCACAGGAAGAAAAGGATAAAATCTTTTATAAAAATGCGCTGAAAATTCTTTCAGTTGCAAAATAATTTCAGAGGTAATTTTATGTATTTTATTTTAGCACTTTTTTGTTTATTGCAGATTATTTTTGTGCCTGCTTTTATTAAAAGCGGATGGCCGAAAACTAAAAAATCCACCTTGCTTATTAAGATGATTTGCTCCACTCTTTTTGTTGGATTTGCAGTTTTTAACATCTACCTTTCGGGTGCGGATTTTGGCGGCACATATCAGAAGCTTATTCTTATCGCCCTTGCCCTCGGCTGGGTTGGCGATGTTTTCCTGACCGCTGACCCGTTCCTTGAGGGCAAGTCAAAAGAGTTTAAATTAGCGGTCAATATCGTTGGTGCATGCGCATTCCTTGCAGGTCATATTTTCTTTATTATTGCCTTTTTCAAAAAGACAAAAGAAATCGGTGCAACTCTCGGTGTAGCTTTCTTTGTTCCGCTTGCAATTGTCCTTGTGGCACTTGTTCTGGCAAAAATGCTCTTAAAGGTGAAGCTTTCAAAGCTTGCCGCTCCCGTTGCAATTTATGCTCTTATGATAGATGTAATGTTCTCCTCAGCTCTTAACCTCGGTATTGCTGTTGGCAGCTGGCAATCTGTTCTCACCCTTGGTGTGGGCACACTTCTTTTTGTTGCTTCAGATTTTTCACTTGGAATAAAATATTTTGACGATAAACGATTCAACACGCTCACCGTCAGAAGCGTTTATATCACCGCATATTACATTGCGCAGATGCTTATTGCCGCATCACTTCTTGTGATAAAATAATTCACAATTTTTAGAATATTGCTTTATTTTTATAAAGTATATGATATAATGATAACATAAAGTTTACAGGAGGAATCAGTTATGAGTTACATACCTATGACGGATTACGAAACTTCCCCGCAGGAAGTTAAAAATGAATACGATGATCAGATTGCAAAGCACGGAAGAATCACAAATATGAAGCGTACACTTCTTCATAATCTTCCCTCTTTCAAAGCATATATGGAGTGGTACACACTCTATGATGAGCTTGTTCCCGTTCTTGGTGAAAGAGCACTTTCAATTTTTTCATATGCAATTTCAACAGGCAACCAGTGCCTTGTTTGCGGTTCATTCTTCACAAAAATTCTTGAAGAGAGCGGCGAAGATGTTGGTTGCATGCAGCTTGACGAAAAAGAACAGCTTCTCTTTGACCTTGGCATTGCTATTGCACAGGACCCTCACGATATCCCTGACGAGATTTATGACGGACTTAAAGCAATGTTCACAGATGAGCAGATTGTTACAATAATCGCATTCGCAGGCATTATGTATGCCACAAACCTTTTCAATACAATCACAAAGGTTGACCTTGACGAGGTACTTTATGAGTACCGTTACGACAAAAATAAGAAAGTAGAGGAATAATAAAATGGGCGAATTTAACGGAAAAGTTGCATTTATCACAGGTGCAGCACACGGACAGGGCAGAGCAACAGCCTTAGCACTTGCAAAAGAGGGCGCATATATTGCCGCTTTTGATGTTGCAAAAAAGATTGAATATCCAAAATATGAGTTTGGCACAAGCGACGAGCTTAAAACTCTTAAAGAAGAGGTTGAGGCTCTTGGCTCAAAATGCGAAATCTTCGCAGGCGATGTAAGAGATGACAAGGCAGTTACAGCCGCTGTTGAGGGCACAATCGCTGCTTTCGGCAAGATAGACATTCTCTTTAATAACGCTGGCATTTGCGCATATGCAAGAGTTCACGAAATGACAGATGAAGAGTGGGACGCTATGATTGATATTAACCTTAAAGGACCATTCATCGTTACCCGCCGTGTTGTTAAATATATGATGGAAAAGAAGAGCGGTGTTATCATCAACAACTCATCTGTTATGGGTCTTCGTGGCGGTAACAGATTATCACATTACACTGCTTCAAAGTGGGGTCTTACAGGTCTTACAAAGGCTTGGGCAATCGAGCTTGCACCTTACAACATCCGTGTTGTCAGCATCCATCCCACAGGCGTTAATACTCCCATGAATGACGGCCTTGCCGCTATGGAAGGCAAAACTCCCGAAGAAATTGCAGAGGCAAGTGCCGGCAACCTTCTTCCCGTTCCGTGGATTGAGTCAGAGGACACTGCAAACCTTGTTCTCTTCCTTGCAAGCGATAAGGCAAGATATGCAACAGGCTCACAGTTTGTTATTGACGCAGGTCTTCTCAGCGTTTGATTATGAAAAAATCAGGTAAAGTTATTTTAGGCACAGGCGCAGGTGTGGCCGCACTTTCTGTTGCGGTTGCAGAAGCCGCCTGCCTGATTGGCATTAAAAGACCCAAAAAGCCGCAGGAGTTTAAAGACGGCATCCTCAAAGAAAGAGCAGAATGGCGCAAGGTAAATAATGCAAAATTTTTCTCAATGAATCCGCAGGATGTTTCACTTATGAGCGTTAACGGTGAAGAGATGAAAGGCTGGTTTTTGCCTGCCGAAAACAAAACTAACCGCTTCGTTTTGTGCGTTCACGGCTACAGATGCAATGGCGTTGATGAATTTAGCCACATTGCACCGTTTTACCACAACGATTTAGGTTATAATGTTCTGATGCCCGACCTCACCGCCCATGGCAGAAGCGAGGGCAAATACGCAGGCTTCGGCACATTTGACAGCGATAATATCCTCCTTTGGGTCAACTGGATTATCGAAAATTTTGGCGAAGATGTTGAAATCATTCTTCACGGCATTTCAATGGGAGCGGCAACTGCCCTCAATTGCAATCAAAAAAATCCACCGAAGCAGGTGAAGCTTATAATTTCAGATTGTGCATTTATCAGCGCACCGTATGTTATGAATAACACCGTTAAAGATGTGGTTGGCTTTCAGCTGAAGCCGATTGTTGCAATGGCAAGCGTTTTGAGCAAAATGCAGGCAGGCTATTTCTTTAATGAAAGCAATCCGCTGAAGAATATGACGAAGTCCAAAAATCCCGTTCTTTTCATTCACGGAAAAGCCGATACATTCGTGCCTTTCGAGTGCGGTCAGATGCTTTATGATGCCTGCCCCACAGAGAAAGACTTCTATTGGGTGGATGACGCTATCCACGCATTCAGCTATTATGTGGATAAAGACGGCTACGAAAATAAGGTGAAGCAGTTTATCGCCGCCCACCTTGATACAAAAGAAACAACAATTGCATAAAAAAACACCCGCCGAAAAGGATTCCTCTTCGACGGGTAAATTTTTTGTTCAATAAATCTGATTTTATTATGCTTGGCATGAATGAATATTGAATATTGAATAATGAATAATTGTGGGCGGGACACCCGCACCCGTTTAAAGTAATGAGTTGTAGTGAATAGTGAAGAGGTGAAATTTGCACCGATTCAAAACAATGTCATTGCGAGGCTTCACAGAAGCCGTGGCAATCTATTCTTAATGTAAGTGCTTTCCAAATTTGGTCCACGGGATGTCGGGGACGCCATCCCCTACAGAAATGCTTGACAAATTGGGAATTGTCGTGCTTTTTTGCACGAATGAATAATGAAGTCGCTTCGCTAATGAATACTTGTGGGCGGGACACCCACACCCGTTTAAAGTAATAAGTTGTAGTGAATAGTGAAGAGGTGAAATTTGCACCGATTCAAAACAATGTCATTGCGAGGCTTCGCAGAAGCCGTGGCAATCTACTCTTAATGCAAGTGCTTTTTAAATTTGGCTGACGGGATGTTGAAGACATTATTTTCTACAAGAAAGCTTGACAACTTCTGATTTATCATTCTACTACATATTCCATTCACACAAACAGGTTGCGGATAACCTCGCACACTGCCCAAATTACATAAACAATACTTCTGAAAATTTCCATAATCTGACCTCCTTATTTTGCAACCTTTGGTATAACATTCATTGCTGCAAGGATTTTTTCGCCAATAAGGCTCAAAAGTGCAACGCCCAATCGCTGATACCACAGACGGAAAATTCTTGAAAAAAATCCGTCAACAAGGATTGAATGTGGTGCTTCTTTTTCGGCTCTGCCCTCATACTGAAGCTCAAACGGCTGTGAATATGTAACGCCGTGAGCATCACTTTTAAGCACAAAACGAATGTAACAGCCAAGGTCATTTTCATAATCCCCAAGGTCAATGGTGTATGAGCAGGAACCTGTGTTGTCCTCTTTAATCACCTTGCCGTCTGCAACCCACTGGATTGTATCACAGCCACGGTCTTTATCACATTCAACGGTGATTTTGTTGCCGTCAATTTTGATGTTTGTAACAACGGGCACAAGTCCATCGCCAATGATTTCATTTTCACGGGATGTTGTTTTCTGATACTTGCTTGCCGCAAAGAATGCACCTGAAATCATAGCTTCTTTAACATTCTCTTCTGTGTTTTCACTCATGGGGAAAAGCTCAAATGATCTGCCAACCTCGTCTGGGTATTCTGAATCGTCATCGGCAAAGCCCCAGATGTTTCTGCCCTGGGGAATAACTATTGGCAGAAGCTCGTCCCAAAGCTCACGGTCGCCCCTTGTGCAGTTATCTGTGTTGTTGATAATTTCAAGACCAAGGCAGGTTTTGTATTTTGTAAGAATATCTGCAAAATATCCAATGTAAAAATCCTTGTGTGAACGCTCGGGAAAATTGTTTGAGTTTACCCAGTCGCCAACATGGTTCAGCACGCTGTAACCACCTGCCTTTTCAATCTCACGGGGAGCTGTTTCGTAGTCATTCTCTTTGCCCCAAACGCCCTGACCGTAGGTGGTGAAATATCCGTTTACATGGGTTTTAGAAACAACAGCCATATTGCACTCAATACCGCCTGTAATGTCAATCATACCTCTGCCGTTTCTGTCTATTCCCTTTGTGTAGTAGTCATACTGCTCCTCTGTAAGGGGAGTGGGTGTCTTGAATCCATTAAAAATGCCGTTGGTTCTTCTCTTTTCTTTCCAGCCGTTGTTGATAACGCCGTGGTCGGTGAGGGCGATAATATCGTAGCCGTCAGCGTAATAAAGACCAAGCCATTCGTTGATGTCGCACTTGCCGTCAGATGCGATTGTGTGGCAGTGCAGGCAGGCTTTGTAAGTTTCACTGTTGCCCCAATCAACATTCTGATACGGGTTAATTACAGTGTATTTTGTGCCCGATTTTGCAAATGCCACTGTTATGGTGCCTGTCAATAACAGCACCAGCGCAAGAATAACTGATAAAATCTTTTTCATATTATGTATCCTCCTGTTTAAAACCCTGCAAGGGGTTTGATTTCACCTGAATTAAACACCGCCAGAACTGCCGTGTTGTATTCATTTTTTGTCTTTGCTTTAAAAATCTTTTTTGTTAAAAAGTCGCCGTCAACAAAAATTCTGCTCCAGTATGCCCAGTATTCTTTCATGTGAAGCAAAAGCTGTGTTTCAGTGTTGAGCCGTTCAATTGTAACAGCATAAAAATCCTCATAAAAGGCACAAAATTCATCTTTTGTCAGTGGATTTTCGCCCTTGATTTCGCCTGCTAACTTAGGATTGCACACAAACCCTCTGCCACACATAATTGTGTTTACATCGCTGTGATTATTGAAAAAATTCTGTGCATCGTTTCTGTTAAAAATGTTGCCGTTGAAGCTGATTTTTTCGCCGAAAATTTCTTTGAAAATCTCAAAGGCATCCATTGAAACATTACCCTTGTAAAAATCCTTTTCAAGTCGGGGATGAACAATCATTTCACAAACGGGGTAACGGCTAAAAATCTCTGCCAGTTTTTCCGCTTCATTTAAATTGAATCTGCCAACTCTCGTTTTAATTGAAATCGGCAGGGGAGCGGAGTCAAAAATCCTGTCAAGAAAATCGGTGAGCATAGGAATATCGCCTAAAAGCCCTGCACCCTTTTTCTTTTTGGTAACCGTTGCAGAGGGACAGCCTAAATTCAGATTAACTTCTTTGTACCCCATCGCTTTAAGCTCGTTCGCTGCCCAGAGAAAATCATCCCCGTTATGCCCGATAAGCTGCGGCACAACATTCAATCCCTCGTTCATTTCCGGCAAAATCTCTCTTAATTCACGGTTGGTGAAGCTGTGATTTTGCGTTGGCGAAATAAACGGAGTGAAATACTTGTCTGCCAATGTGAAGTGCTTTGCCTGCACACGGCGAAAGAATGAAGTTGTGCTTCCCTCAAGAGGTGCCATTTCAATTGTTTTTGTCAATGCGGACACTCCTAAAATTTATTATTTTTATTATATCACACAAAGATTCACTTGTCATCAACTTTTAACCAATTAAATAAATGAACAACTATTGACATTTATGGTGAATAAAAGTATAATATTTTTCAGTCAGGGGTGCGGAAAACACTCCATATTCTTTGCACTTTTGGGGATGTGCAGTGCCTGCAAGCACATGAATGTGGGAGGTTTGCCGCCGAAGCGATTGATTTTTGCAGGGGTTAATTGCTGGGGTTGCACAGAATATGTGTTTCACTGTCGTAAGTAGTTACGGAGCACTGTCGGATAATATTCGGGCAGGCTCTTTTTTTCTGCCCAAAGAAAGGAATACATATTATGAAAAAGAAAATAGCACTGTCAGCCTTTTTGGTTCTTGCAGTTGCAGGTCTGTGCTATGCTGTTTACGGTCATGCTCTTGATAATTATGACTTCACTGGCACAGCATGGTCATTGTTGCCCCCTGCGGTTGCAATCATCCTTGCCCTCATAACAAAAGAGGTTTATTCTTCACTTTTCCTTGGTCTTGTTTCGGGCGCACTTCTTTATTCACACTTCAACACAATTGATACCCTTGAGTCAGTTTTCCTTGACGGTATTCTTTCAGGATTGTCAGGAAGCAGTAACCTCGGTATTCTCACATTCCTTGTAACTCTCGGTATTCTCGTTTCGCTCCTCAGCCGTTCAGGTGCCACAAAGGCATATGGCAGATGGGCAGGCAAGCGTATCCATTCACGCAGAGTTGCAATGCTTTCCACATTCGCCCTCGGTGTAGTCCTCAGCGTTGACGATTATTTCAACACACTCACCGCAGGTAATGTTATGCGCCCCATAACAGATGCAAACAAAATCTCCCGTGCAAAGCTTGCATATATTATTGATGCAACAGCCGCTCCCATGTGTATGATTATGCCAATTTCCAGCTGGGCAGCCGCAGTTTCTGCAAATGTTGAGAATGTAAATGGCGTTGAGATGTTCCTCAAAGCAATCCCCTTTAATTTCTATTCTCTTCTTACTCTTGCAATGGTTGTTTTTACATCTGCTATGCAGTTCGATTACGGTCCTATGAAGCTCCACGAATATAACGCAAAGAATGGTGATGTTTTCACAGTTCCCGCTCCTAATTCATCATCAGACGAGATTGTTGAAAACGAAAGAGGCAAGCTCATTGACCTTCTTCTCCCTGTTATTCTTCTTATTGTTTCCTGCATTTCATATATGCTTTACACAGGCGGTCTTTTTGAGGGCAAATCACTTATTGACGCTTTTGCAGATTGCAACGCTTCACTTGCTTTAAGTATGGGCGCACTTGTAACAGTTGGTGTAACAATTATCTATTATTATATGCGTGATCTGCTTTCATTCAGCGAGCTTATGGAATCTGTAGCAGCAGGCTTTAAGTCAATGGTTCCTGCAATTCTCATTCTTATTTTTGCATGGTCATTAAGTGAAATCACAGTTCTTCTTGGTGTTAACGATTTCGTTTCAGGCGTATTCTCAGGAAGCCTTTCAGGTCTTTCATCATTCCTGCCTGCACTTGTTTATCTTGTATCTGTTGGTCTTGCTTTTGCAACAGGTACATCATGGGGCACAATGGGTATCATTCTCCCCATCGTTGTTGGTATCGGTCTTGACGAAAAAATGACAGTTATCGCAATTTCAGCCTGCCTTGCAGGTGCTGTATGCGGCGACCATTGTTCACCCATTTCAGATACAAACATTATGTCATCAACAGCCGCAGGATGCGACCACCTTGCTCACGTTGAAACACAGCTTCCCTATGCCTTGGTAGTTCTTGTAATTTCTGCTTTAACATATGTTCTTGCAGGCTTTGTTAAGAATGCGGCTATCTGCCTGCCAATTGCATTTGCAACACTCTTTATAACTCTCTTTGTTATCAGAAAAATCACAAAAGACAAAATCCCCACACAGAAAGTTAAAGAAAAAGAGCTTGCACAGAAAGCATAAATAATATCTAACAAATAATAAAAGGATATGAGAGCGTGTTGTTCTCATATCCTTTTTGTTATGCTTTATTTATTTTTGCGTTTCTTTTTGGATTTTGCCACAACTATTATAATTGCCGCTATAAGAAGAAGTGGAGCAATGCCAATTAAAGCTATCAGTACCGCATTGAGATATTCACCAAAAAGAGCATAATATTTAACGCCATTTATTATCTGATTCGGGTAGGAAACAAGGCGGATAATTACATCCTTTTTAGTGTAATCCTCGCCCTCGCCTTTGAGGATTTTTATGCCGAATTTCATATCCTCTTTTGATTTATTTAAAATGCCCTTGAATGTGTCTTTAATATTCTGTCGGTCGGGAGTAACTTCGATTTTGTTATCGCCCACACCAGCAATTGAGTATGCGAAATAAACCTTATCGTTAAGCGTGCCATCCTCGCCAATATCATAGTTTGCCAGCAAATCGTAGTTTCTGCCGTTGGGAAGAACAACACTTTCATCACGCTTCGCCTTGATTGTTTCACCGCTTGTAAGCTTCACCGCCACGGTGATTGTCATGGGGTTCTTGTCTTTATTCTCAATATATGACGGCTCTTCACCGTTAACAGCAAAAGCATTGAAAGATAAAGCTGCGAATAAAATTACAAAAAAGCGAAATTTTTTTCATAATATCATCTCATATTTTTGTCAAATCTATTATACTTTGGCTATAACTTTTTGTCAAATAAAAATCAGCACAGAATGAACTGTGCTGAAATTTAATTATCTGTTAAATCCTAAAAGGAGCATTGAGCCGATGAACTTCATAAACCACGCTGGGGCTCTGTTTTCGCTGGGGTTAATCTCGGCATAAACCGATTTATTTACAATGGTGTTTACAAAATCAATTGAAAAAATCTTCTGAATTGGAGAGAACAGCTTATAAAGCACCATATGAAGAGCAAGCTCGCCTGCGAAGCGTTCATAGCTGTCAAAAACAAGATTTTTATCTGTTTCGGCAGGGTCATAGCCGTGCTGGGCATAATACTGGGCGGTGTTATCAACAACATTCACAACATATTTTTTGAAAACGGGGAGTTTGAAGATTTCGGGATGCTTCGCAAGGTCAATGGCAATGTAAAGCTCTACTGTGTTATCCTCCTGAACTATGATTGTTGTGTCTGTTTCTTCAATCAGTTTTGCAACGGTTTCATCCTCAATATCATCTGCTTTCACAAATGCATAGGTTGAAAGAGATTTTGAAAGGGAATCAACTGAGCGGTTTTCGCTGATTTCATTTAAAAGGGCAGAATCAACTGTAATCTCTGCATTTTCTGAAACACCTGTGTAAACTCTGAAATAATCTTTCAGAATTGATGCCGCCTTTGAGTTTGGCACAAAACTATTTTTTGAAACGGCTGATGCAGGGAGAACAGAAATTGACAGCATCATCGCCATAACGAGGAGAACGGAAATTATTTTTTTCATAAATATCACCTTTCGTTTAGCCAACAGTGCGCTGAGCAATGCCCTTAATTTCAGTAATTGTCCAGTCGGTTGAATCAACTGTAACTATGCTGCCGCAATATTCGCACTTGGCAGATTTATTGATGTCGATTGGAGCACCGCAGTTGGGGCAGTGAATAACTCTTGTGCCGCCTGAGTCTTTTTCGGTCTTAACACCGCTCTTACGGCTAAGTGTCCATTCATATGTCATGAACTTCTCTTTTGTGTCGCTGCCACGGATAACCTTGCCTGTATCGTCATTAACAACATAGTCAACAATTCTTGTTCTGACAGTTGCAACAACAAAGTCATTGTCGCCTGCTTGCCTCCAGCCAGAGAAGTTAACGCCTAAAACTGCAACTCTGTCAACATAGTTGGTTTCGTGCTTTCTTCTGTAAGAATCAAGCTGTCTGTCATACTGTGCATAAAGTGAATCTGTAAGATACGGGCGAAGAGATTCAATATTTTTGTTCTGCCAGCAATCCTGCATCTGAACATAAATATTTGTGATTTTCTCTTTCAGCTCTGTTTCAGAAAATTCGGGGTCAATGGCGGTGTATGTGTTCATCTGTCTTAAAGGCTCGGTATTCTCTGCTATTGCACCCTCCTCACGGGGAACACTGTATGACGGGCTGGAGTTGCCACTCTTTTTAACAATGGTGATAATTGTAAGGATAACAGCTAAAATGATTGCGCCGCCAACCGCTGAATAATTGGCTTCGTTTTCATAGTTTTCGCTTTTGATTGTGCCAAGTGAGATTAAATCGCCCTTGTAGTTATAGTAACCGCCAAAATCGTTATCATCTGTATGTGTGCCGTAGATATATGAGTAATAAGTGGTTGTTGCATAGCCGTAGCTATCGTCGTCATCATCGTCATAATCATAGTCATTATCATAATCGTTGTCATAATCATTATCATATGACGAACCCCAGTCAAATGAGCTTCCGCCGTAATCGCTGCCGTAATCGGTATCGCCTGCAAAGCCGCCAAACTCGGCATATGCTTGAAGAGGAATAGCGAGAACAAGGGCAAGTGCAAAAATCAATGCAAGTAATTTGTTTTTCACATTAACCCCTCCTTAACCTTTTCTGTTATTGAGCTTCTGCTTTATATCGGGCAAAAACTTCTTTTTTAATTTTGGCAAACCATAGGCAAGTGCCGCTATAACGCCCTCAATGCCTGCAAGGGTAAACATAGTGTCAGCAGAGCTTCCATGGTCAGAGGTGAAGTCTTTTTTAACATCCTCCTCTGTTTTTGTGCCTGCGCTTACAGACGAAAACTTTGCGTCCTCAGGGGTAATCATATCGCCGTCAAGTTTACCGCAGAAAGTTGCCTCTTTAATTGCATCAACGGGGAGATATGTATATTTAATGCGGATATCGCCAACCTGCCAGTTATCGGGGTCGCCGTTGGTGTAGTAACCATCGCCTATATTTTTGTAGCCTTTAATCTTCAAATTGTCCATAGATTTAAGATTTTTATAGCCATCGGGGGATTCAAAAAGCTCATTTAAGAATGTTTCGTCAACGGTGATACCCGTATCCACCATAACAACATTGCCAAAAAATGTGGCAGTTTTCAGCTTATTATTAAATGAGGGGTTGACGTATTTCTCACCGTTTTTGCCCTCAATATCCTTTCTCTGACTATCTGAAAAACTCTGGACAACACTGTCGCCCGAAATAGCATACTGATACATTTCAACGGTTCGTGCCAGCACATAACCATCGGCTGTTACGCCAGTGTCAACATCCTTAGGCGCACAAATGAGCTTCATTGCGCCGGTGGTGAAGAAGCCATCACTTTCAAAAGCGTCATTATCAGAAATTCTTGAAACATCCGTGAATTGCAGGCTGTCGTCAACATCTGCCATTCGCTTTTGGTCTGAACCCCAGATACAGCTGACTATTGCAAAAATCAGCAAAATAATTGTTGCTGTGGGCAAAGCGTTAAAAAGCTTTTTCATAAAATTCACCCTTATTTCTTTTTTAAGAATTAAAAATTCTTCTATACAAATTGTATATTATTATTTAGCTGTTGTCAATTTTTTTGTAGAATAAAAATTTATTTTGTCTTTTTCTTTATAAATAATAAATAAAATTTCTAAATATGTTGTTTTTTTCTTACATATATGATACAATTTAAAATTGAGAAAAAATGAAAGCGGAGGTTATCATGGCTGACGAAAGAACACAAAAATATGTTGACACCTTAGCAAAGATGATAAGGTGTGAAACTGTTTCAGTTTATGGATACATTGACGAAGAGAAGTTCAAAAAATTCCACGAGCTTCTGAAAGAGCTGTTTCCAAATATTTTCGCAGTTAGCGAGGTTGAATATTTCAGCGGAAGCCTGCTCATTAAATGGAAAGGCAAAGGCTCTGACAAGCTGCCTGTTCTCTTTATGAATCATCACGATGTTGTTGAGGCTGTTGGCGATTGGAAGCACAAGCCTTTTGACGGTGAAGTTTCTGAGGGCAAGCTTTGGGGTCGAGGAACTCTTGACACAAAGGGCGGTCTTTTCGGTATGCTTCAGGCTGCTGACGAGCTTGTTGCAGAGGGCTTCACTCCCGACAGAGATATTTATTTTGAATCTTCCTGCACAGAGGAAACAACAGGCTTCGGTGCAGACACAATTTCAAAAGAGCTTGAGAAAAGAGGCATTCGTTTTGACTTCATCCTTGACGAGGGCGGAATGATTGTTGAAGAGCCAATTGCAGGCGTTAAGGGCTTTTATGCTATGGTTGGTATGGGCGAAAAAGGCTGTGCAGATTTGAAATTCATTGCACGCTCAAACGGCGGTCATGCCTCAACCCCCGGTAAAAACACTCCACTTGTTCGCCTTGGCAAATTTATGGCAGAGGTTGAAAGGTCAAACATCTTTGTTTCAGAGATGTCCCCCACAATCAAAGAGATGCTCACAAGGCTTGCACCTGCAATGAGCGGTGCGCTGAAGGTTGTGTGCAGCAACGCATCACTTTTCAAGCCACTTATTAAGGCTGTTGTTCCGTCTGTTTCTGCTGTTGCAGGCGCACTTTTCAAAACAACACTTGCATTCACAACCGCAAAAGGCTCTGAGGGACTTAATGTTCTTCCACAGGAAGCATATGTTACAGGTAACATGAGATATTCTCACCATCAGGGTGGCGAAAACAGCATCAACGCAGTCAGAAAAATCGCAAAAAAATATGATGTTGAGGTTGAAGTTATTGACGGCGGATTCCAGTCAAGCATTGCAGACTATAACAGTGATGCTTTCAAGCTGGTTGAAAAGGCTGTTTCATCAGTTTATCCCGATGTTAAAACCGTGCCTTATATTATGACAGCGGCAAGCGATTGCAGATTCTTCTCAAGAAACAGCGATAATTGCTTCCGTTTCTTACCCTTCAAAATCTCTGACGAGCAGATGGCAAGCATTCACGGCTATGACGAGAGTGTGGATATTGACACCCTTGCACCCGCAGTTGATTTCTATAGATATATTATGAAAACTCTTTAATTTCAGAATGAGGTTATTACTATGGCAGAAAAGAAAACTAACAAAGAGCTTAGAAAGCTTACAAGAGCTTCTGCAAAAGCACTTGATAAAAACATTCTTATGCTCGATTATCAGAATGATTACGACCTTGACGGCTTACTCAAAAATGGCGTAGCAACAATCGCAGACCTTATTAAGCACATTGTGAAGCTTTCTGGCAAAAAAGAGAGCGATTTCACAATCGGCACTGCAAAGGGTGGCGGATGCTCCACATTTGACGCATTCACTCCCGAGGGCGACCACATCATGGGCAGAAACTTTGACTTTAAGGTTGCTCCCTGCCTTGTACTCTGGACTCATCCTGAGGGATATTACAAGAGCATTTCAATTGTTGACCACAACTTCCTTACATACGGCAACAAGAGAAACATTTATAACGATAAGAAAACTGCACAGCTTCTTCTTGCACCTTACTGCTGTGTTGACGGTATCAACGAAAAGGGCTTGAGCATTGCAGTTTTGCAGATAAGAGCAAAGGCAACAAAGCAGGCTGACCCGTCAAAAACAGATATTACAACCACATCAATGGTGAGAGCTGTGCTTGACACATGCGCTGATGTTGACGAAGCTGTTGAGTTCATTGCTTCACGCAATATGCACGATTCACTTTATTGTTGCTATCATTATCAGATTTCCGATAAGAGCGGCAGAAGTGTTATGGTTGAATATATCGACAACGAGCTTCATGTTTATGAAAAGAACAGTGAGAAATATTCAATTGACGGCTCTGTTTATGAGAATGACGGCTTAGAGCGTATTTATGTTACAAACCACACCATCACAAAGAATGTTGGCTCATTCAAGGTTGAACAGCACGGTGAAGACAGAACAAACGCTATCAGAAGAGCACTCAAAGAAAAAAATGGTATTTTCACAGAGAAAGAAGCAATGGATCTTCTTAATTACCTGAAGCTTGACTATGACCATCCTAAGTATCCATGGAGAATTGAAGCTCTCTGGAGCTCAGTTTATAACTCAAATAAATGCACACTTGCAATTGCCGCTGGCAGAGATTATAAGAATATCTACACATTCGCTGTTGATAAGCCTTATGAGGTTATCGGCAAAGACGGCATTGAGGAATCTGAGTATCCCTCAGGCAACTGGGATTATTTATAATACCGTCAGAAAAATGAAAAGCTCTCCATCACGGAGGGCTTTTTTTGTTTAGTGAGTAATGGTGAAAATTGACAATCCCGAATCAAACAGGAGATATATTCTTAAATATCACACAAATATACCCGACTTGTAGCACAAATGGCACGATAACACCATGGGGGATGGCGTCCTCGACATCCTGTGCTTATCCTCTGAAAATCAGCACAAAATCAAAAGAAAAAGCTTCCCTCGGGGGAAGTGGCAAAATCTTTGATTTTGACGATAGGGGTTCTTTTGAAGTAAGAAGTTGTAGTGAATAGTGAAGAAGTGAAAGGTTATGTCATTGCGAGG